>JAEDKA010000001.1 GCA_016296065.1 Kiritimatiellia bacterium | reverse complement strand
TGTTTTGCAGTGATTATAGCGGCCTTCGGCCGATTTATGCGACGCAGTCGCATCCCCAAACACTCCTGCCGGCACATATACAGTCGTTGTGAGGTGCGAAGCTGCGGAGCGGTAGCGAGAGCCCGAACGGTCGGAGTTAACTTTCTTGCGTTTACTTTCAGAACGTGCGTTTACTTTTCAACGCGGCGCAATTTTACAGGAAACCCTCCCTGCGCTTCGATGCGCACTGTGGGAGGGTTGCGTTGCACGGGGGCATAAAGGCCCCCGGTCTCAAGTGGATTTTGCCTGTTAGTCGAGCCAGGTCCAGAAGTAGGCGTACGCCGCGATGACGCAGCCGACGACGACGATCGAGGCGACGACGTCGATCCAGTTCCACGACTCGCGGTTCGCCTTCTTGTACTCCGGAGAGAGGCAGCTGAAGTTGAGCCCGTCGAGATGCGCACGGTCCGGAGGGGGCGCGGTGAGCGACGCGACGATGACGATGATGAACGACGTGACGAGCAGGATTCCAGAGAAGTAGAAGTCCTGGATGAACGCGTATCCGTCCGGACCGGGCATCGTGGCGTTCAGCGTCAGCTTGACCATTCCGAGCAGGAAGCCAAGCCCGAGACCCCAGCACGCGCCGCGAAGGTTCATGCGCTTCCAGAGGAGGCCCGTAAGGAACACCGCGACGATCGGCGGCGCGAGGAACGACTGGACGGACTGGATGTACTGGTAGAGTCCGCCGCCGGAGATCGCCTTCATGATCGGCAGCCACAGGAGGCCGAGCGCGGTCATGACGACAGTCGTGGTGCGCCCGATGAGGACGAGCTTCTTCTGCGGGGTGTCGGGCTTGAGCTTCTGGTAGACGTCGACGGTGAAGAGCGTCGACACCGAGTTGAAGAGCGAAGCGAGCGAGCTCATAAGAGCCGCGATCATGCCCGCTACGACGAGCCCGCGGAAGCCGACCGGGAGAAGCGTCTGCACGAGCGTCGGGAACACCGTGTCGCCGTTGAGCGCCTGGGTTCCGTCCGCGAGCGTCTTCATCGGAATCGCGAAGACATTGCCGCCGATCTGCACGTGGTTATGGTGCAGCGCAAAGCCGAGCATGCCGGGAACGAGGAAGAGGAACACGGGCGCAAGCTTGAGGAAGCCGCCCCAGATCGCGCCGCGGCGGGCGTTCGTCATGTCCTTCGCCGCGAGCGTGCGCTGGATGATGAACTGGTCAGTGCACCAGTACCAGACGCCGATCGTCGCGGACGCCACGACGACGCCGAGCCACGGGAACGCCTTGTGCGAGAGCGAGTGCCACAGGCCGAACTGCTCGACGTTGCCCGTCGACTTGATCGTCGCCTTGAGGACCTGCCAGCCGTCGCAGATGCTCTGCGCCGTCTGCCCGTCGGGAAGAACCGCGCCGGAGTGTCCGAGGTGGTAGAGCGCGAAGCCGGTAACCGAGAGCGTGCCCGCGAGGATGATGCCAGTCTGCACGAGGTCGGTGTAGACGACGGCGGAGAGTCCGCCAATCGACGAGTAGAGGCCCGCGAGAATCACCGTCGTCACAGCGCCGATCCAGAACGAGCTGATGACCGTGCCGCCGATGGTGATCTGCACCTCGGGCATCATCACCTCGAAGAAGAGCGCGCCGGCGAACACCGTGACGGAAATCTTCGTGAGGACGTACGCCGCAAGCGAGACGAGGGAGAGAATCCACCGCGCCCGTGCGCCGAAGCGCCGCTCAAGGAACTCCGGCATCGTCGAAACGCCCGAGTTGTAGTAGAACGGGAGAAACACCCAGCTCATCATCACAAGCACCCACGCGTGGAACTCCCAGTGGGACTGCGAAAGGCCCGCGACCGCGCCGGAGCCCGCCAGGCCGATCAAATGCTCGGAGCCGATGTTGGCCGCGAAGATCGACGCGCCGATGGCGAGCCAGCCGACCGACCTGCCGCCGAGGAACAGATCCTCCTCGGATTCAATCTTGTTGCGCCTCATGCTCCACCACACGACGCCACCGAGGACGCCGAAGTAGGCGAGAATCATTATCCAGTCAAGTACGGCCATTTGTTTCTCCTTGTTTCTGAACCTGGAAGCGCCGCCTCACCGGAGACAGCACATAGTCCATGCTAAAATGATACCATATGAACGCGCGGCAATCAATGGGGAATTGTTATAATGTTAACAACTTTTGATTGCACTATCGACAACCTTCGCCGAGGAGCGCGATGGCATTCCGCGTCGTCAGCGCGGCGAATTCCTCGAATGTCGTCCCGCGCAGTTCGGCGAGGAATTTCGCCGTATGGACCACAAACGCCGGTTCGTTCGCATTCCCGCGCATCGGCACGGGCGCGAGAAACGGCGAGTCGGTCTCGACCAGAATGCGGTCATCAGGAACTACCAGTGCGGACTCGCGGACGTTGTCCGCAGCCCTGAACGTCACGATGCCGGAGATCGAGATGTGGAAACCGAGGTCGAGAAGCGCACGGCAGAACCCAGGGTTCCCGGTGAAGCAGTGGATTATCCCCTTCGACGGAATCTCGCGGAGAAGTCCGAGCGTATCGTCGTCCGCGTCTCTCGTATGTATGACGACTGGCAGGTCGAGTCTGCGCGCAAGCTCCAGCTGGCGCGCGAAGAGCTCCATTTGCGCCGTGCGCGTTTCGGGCGAGTAATGGTAGTCGAGCCCTATCTCGCCGACTGCGGCGACACCGGTGTAGTCGAGTTCGGGGAGTTCCCTTCCCGCCTGATCCCGGTCCCATCCTATCGCGCGGTACACGAAGCCCTCGGTTCCGGCATTCAGGCTCTCGCTCCCGCCTACGGCCATTATGCGCGTGACGCCCGACGCGGCCGCGCGCGCCACGGCGGCGTCCGTCTCCTCGCGCGTCCCCTCGAAGTGCGTGTGCGTGTCGAAAAGCTCGATCATGTCTGCAGCGCCGCGGCGATTGCGCCGACGGCGAATATCGCGGCCGTCTCCGCACGGAGCACAGTTGGGCCGAGGCTCACCGGACGCGCCACCGCGAGGAGACGCGAAAGCTCGTCCGGGGTGAAGTCGCCCTCGGGTCCGACATACACCGCGACCCCTCCCTTCGGCGCGGCGCATTCGCCGCGCCACGCGGCGAACTCGGCGAGGACCGGACGCGGCGGAGGCGTCGTGAGGGCTCCGACGAAGCACGCCGTCTGCGCGACCATCGCAAGGGAATCGCCGAAATCCACGGGCGCAAGCACCTCCGGCACCCAGCGCGCGTCGGACTGCCGGGCTGCGTCCTCGGCGATGCGAGTCCAGCGCTCGCGCTTCGCCTCGCGCTCGTCCGCCCTTACGCGCACGATCGTGCGCTCGGAAATTACCGGGACGATGCGCGACACGCCGAGCTCCGTCGCCTTCTCGATCGTCCAGTCCCAGCGCGAACCCTTCGTGACGCAGGCGAACAAGGTTAGCGGAGGAAGCGCCGGACGCTCCTCGCGGGACAGCGCGCCGGACGCGCGGAGCGCTCCGCCGGAATGCTCATAGACGCGCCATGCGCCCTTTCCGTCGAAGAGCTCGAACTTCTCGCCCTCCTCCGGACGCAGCACCTTCAGGTGGCGAGCGGCGTCCTTCGGAAGCGCCGGCGCGTCCGATTCAAGGAGAGACGACTCCACGAGCAGTCTGTGCATATCTCACTTACCCTTAGCGGCGGTGATGCGGGCGTAGACGCCGAGGATGTTCGCCGCGGCGCGCTGCACGTCGGCGCGGCGGACGCGTCCGTCCTTGATCGCCGCAACGAGCGCGTCGTATTCGCCGCGCGAGCCGGGCATCACCAGGTCGTTTCCGGCGGCGGGATGGCGCAGCTTGTCGGCCGAATTCCACCAGTCGGTCATCACAAATCCGTCGAAGCCCCACTCCTCGCGCAGCACTCCCGTCATGAGATCGTACGTCGTCGCGCAGAAATCTCCGTTGAGCTTGTTGTAGCTCGACATGACCATGTTCGGATGCGCGCGCCTGACGACGATCTCGAACGGCTTGAGGTATATCTCGCGCAGCGTAACCTCGTCGACGATGTTGTTCTCTGTCGCGCGCTCGAACTCCTGGTTGTTGACGCAGAAGTGCTTCACCGTTGCGGAGCGTCCGGACGGCGTGCCGTCCTCGTTCGTCTGCACGCCCTTCACGACAGCCGCGCCCATGAGCCCGGCGACGAGCGGATCCTCCGAGAAGTACTCGAAGTTGCGTCCGCAGAGCGGATTGCGGTGGATGTTAACTCCCGGCGCGAGCCAGCAGTCGATGTCCGTGAGCGCCATCTCGGACGCGACGGCGCGTCCGAAGCGCTCCGCCGCGGCGACGTCCCAGCTCTGGGCGAGCGCGGTCGCGCACGGCCAGGAGACGACGGCGGAGCAAAGCGGATTGTACTTCTCGGCAGGCTCGTTGAAGTTGGAGAGGCGCACGCCGGAGGGGCCGTCGGACGTCGTTATCGCGCCGAAGCCGTACTTCTCGGAGCTCCACGTCTCGCCAGCCTCGCAGTCGACGCGTCCCTTCTTGACGCCGCCGACTCCAGTCCCGCCCTCGACGTTGTAGCCCTGTCCGTCGAAGATCCTCCCGATCACGACGGCAGCCAGCTCCTCGTCCGTGAACTGCGCGACGAGATCCTCGACCTTCGCCTTCCCCGCCACGACGTCCGCCATCTTGACCGGAGACGCCGGCTTCGCGAACTCCTCGCGCGCGCACGCGGCGCATTTGCCGCGGAAGCGTGGCGAAACCTTCTGCACCACGACAGGCGTGCCAAGCGTCTGCTTCGAGACGACGGCGAGGGAGGACGGCGAATCGCCGACGAGAAGCGTGTACTCTCCTGACGGAATCTCCCAGGTGGCGGTCTCGCGGTTGTAGCGCGCGATGTCGGAGGCGTCGAAGGAAAGCGTCACCTCCATGGATGCGCCGGGCGCGATCACGGGCGTCTTCGCGAAGGCGCAGAGGCGCTTGGCGAAACGCGCAAAGAGCTTTGGCTGGGCGGGGATGAAAGAGACATAGCACTGGACGACATCCGCGCCGGGTACGCGTCCGGTGTTGCGGACAGTCACGGACACCGACGAGCGCGAGTCGTCAAGGCGGCGGACGGAGTTCGAGCTCGTCACTTCGAACGTCGTGTAGGAGAGTCCGTAGCCGAACGGATACCTCACCGCGTCCCTGAGTCCCTTGAACGCCTCCGCGTCCATCTCAGCCAGATCGAAGTAGCGATATCCCACGAACTGCCCTTCCTCGTACGCGATCTCGCTCGACTGCCAGCAGTCCGTGGACGGATAGAACCTGTAGGCCTTCGCCCAAGTGTCGACTGTCTTTCCGGACGGATTGACCTTCCCCGTGAGAACGTCGGCAACGGCGTCGCCCGTCGTCTCGCCGAGAAACGGGACGAAGACGAGAGACTTCACGGGATATCGGTCCATGAAGGACGTGTCGAGAACTCCGGGCGCATTGAGAACGACGACTACGTTCTCGAACGCGGCGCATGCGTCTGCGAGGAGACGCTCCTCCTCCTGGTGCAGACGCCACCCGCCCGGGGCCTCGGGAATGTCCTCGGACTCGCCGGTGCAGCGCCCGATGACGACGATGCACTTCTCGGCGCGCTTCCCTACGGAGAGCTTCGCGAAGTCGGCGGAGGAAATCTTCGGTTCGTCGAAGCGGCGGGTCCACTTGAACCAGTCGCGGTTGAGGCGCGTGAGGTCGCGCTTCGCGACTTCGTCCCTGTAGAGCTTGGCGAAGCCCGCGTCAAGCCTGACGCCTGCCCTGGCGAGTCCGGCGTCGATCTGCACAGGCTCGTGCGCGAGCATGTCGCCCGAACCCCAGCCCATGCGGTGGCAGCAGTAGCCGGTGATGCCGACGAGGGCAATCTCCTCGTTTGTGTCGAGAGGGAGGATGCCGTCCCTGTTCTCGAGGAGGACAATGCCGGATGCCGCGAGTTCGCGGGCGAGCGCCGTGCGCTCTGCTCGGGGAGCGGCGGCGAATGCGGCTGCCACGGACGCGACAGCGGCGACGGATGCGACGAGTGACTTCTTCATATCGTTGTTACCGCGATTTGACGCCACGGACTATCCGCGCATGCGCACCCGGGGATCGAGCGCGGCATATGCGAGGTCCGTGACGAGGTTTACGAACTGGTACAAAAGCGCGCCAAGCACGACCATCGTGCGGACAACCGCCATGTCGGCGGAATGTATGGCGTTGAGCGACACCGACCCGAGCCCGGGGATGCCGAAAAAGGACTCGAGCAGCAGCGAGCCGGTGAAGAGATACGGAATGGAAAGCGAAACGTAGGTGACGATGGGGACCAGGGCGTTGCGCAGGACGTGTCGCGTAAGAATCGTCCAGCGCGGCAGCCCCTTCGCGCGCGCGGTGAGGACGTAGGGCCTGTATATCTCGTCGAGGATGGCGGTGCGGAAGAACCTGACGTCGACGCCGAGCGAAGAGACGATGCCGATCATAACGGGGAGAGCGAGGTAGAACCAGCCGCGGTAGCCCCATATCGGAAAGAGCCCCGCCTTGTACGAGAGCAGGAACTGTCCGGCAAGAACCCACACGACGTAGTTGACGCTCATGAGTATCGTCGAGCCGAAGAGTATCGCCTTGTCGACGAGCCGCCCTCGCCACGCCGCCGCGAGCATCGCGAGCAGAAGCCCGAGGATAGTGCCGCCGACGAGGATCGGGACGGTGAGCGAGAGGCTAGGTCCGACGCCACGCGCGAGAACGTCCGCGACCGGCTCCTTCATCTCCACCGAGTAGCCGAAGTCGCCCTTGGCGAAGCTGGTGACGAAGCGGACGAACTGGCTGTCGCGCGCGAAGACAAGCGGCTTGTCGTATCCGTACTTCCTGTTGAACGCCGCGATTGACTCCGCGGAGGCGTTCTTGCCGAGAATCGCCTCCGCCGGGGAGCCTCCGACGACGTTGAAGAGCGCGAACGTGAGGAGGAGGATTCCGACCGTGGTCGGAATCACCTCGGCGATCCTCCTCAGCGCGTAGCGGAGCATCAGGCCAGCTCGATGGCGGACTTGAGAACTGCCGCGACAGACTTGGGGTCGCACCGATCGAGGCGTTCGAGCGTCTTCGCCCAGCGGTACGCGCCCGAGCCGGCGGCGTCGAACGGACGGTGCACGAAGAGGTCCTCGAAAGCGCGGCGGCGCTCGCGGTACTTCGCCTGTGCGTCTGCGAGCGTGCGCTCGAAGGCGGTTATGTAGGCGTTCGCGAAGGCGGCCTTGTCCGTCACGAACTTCTCGCGCCTCCTTATGACGTTCGCATACGGGACGACGGAATCCTCAAACGTGTGGAGGTAGTTTACGAAACTGCCCGCATGGTCAGTGACGACGACGCGCACGGGAAGTCCGTCGTCGCCGAACTGCACCACCTCGTAGTTCTTGTCGAACAGGTTCTCCTTCGTCTCCGTCGAGCGTCTGCCGACGATGAGGTCGTAGGCGGCGGCCTGGCCCATAAGCCACGCGAACGCAAGCGCGAACGCCGGGTTCCTGAAGCGCGCGGGCGGGATCTTGTCGGAGGCCGTCCCGGGGATGTAGTGGCGGGCGTACGCAAAGGCGCGGACCGTCGTGCCGTTGTACTCGTTGTGCCCGTGGTACGTCTCGGGGAAAGTCGCGATGCCGACGCGCGAGGGGAGGTTCATGCCGAGCTGCCTGCACATGAGGCGGCGGTCGAGGATGTAGTCCGAATACTCGTTCGCCTCGATCATCGCCTGGGTGAGGTCCTTTCCCTCGTCGAGATGCTCGGCTACGCCCCACTTCTGGAAGCGGAGCAGGAACAGCCTCACCTCGTCGGACACGGCGGTCTTGCACTGGACGACGTAGACGCTGCCGTGGCGCGAACCCTCGATCGGACGGCGGGCGAGCGAGCGGGCGATGCGGCCCACGTTGATGAACTCGACGTCGCTGAAGAGACGCATAAGGCCGAAGATGATGTTGCGCACGCGGAAGTCGCACAGCGCCGCAAGCTCCGGATCGCGGGTGCGGTTGAATTCGTCCCAGAGCGGATCGAAAATCACCTCGCCGCGGTCGACGCGAGCGCCGGGAAGCCACTCGATCTGGCGGAAGAACTCCGGCGATATGCCCTGGATGAGCTCCTGGTCGGAGGCGTTCGTCTCGTTGGGCCCGGCCGTCACGAGAGCGCACATGGCGTTGCGCCAGTCGAAGTTCTCGACGGACTCCTCGCGGAGCTCCGCGGGGAGCGACATGCGCCAGTCAAGCGCGATCTTGTCCGTCGCCGCCTTGAGCTCGGCGTCTCCAAGCGCGTCGACGTCGAGCGCCTTCATCGCGTTCTTGACGTCGATTGGCGTCGTCGTCGGGAAAAGATCGACCTCGGGGTGGCCCATGCGGTTGCGTTTTTTGAGCAACGAAACCGTCTCCTTCACCTGGGCGCGGAACTCGTCGGCGGGGAGCTGCGACACGATGGTGTATCCGCCCGCCGTGATATAGCGCGTGCCGACGGCCTGGTTGTAGAAGTAGATGTTCTCGTGGTCGATGGCGACGCGCGATTCCTCGACAATGCGCTTCATGTCGTCCTGGGAGATCGGCGCGCGCGCCATGCGCCAGTTCTCGCCTCGCGCACGGAGCGCGTTGCGCACCTTCGCGGCGTGGGTGTTGAGGAATCGGATCTTGCGCTTGTTGACAAGCTTCTGCAGCTCCTCGTCCGCCTTGAACGCGAGATCCATGTGGTCGGGGTCGGGACGGATGAGAACGTAATCTTCCGTGAAGATGAGGTCCGCGGACTGCGCGAGCTCCTCGCTCTCCTCGGCTTCCGTGAGCGGAGGGAGCCCCTCCGCCTCACGCATCGCGTTGAGGCTTTCGATCCACCACATGCGCTGCATCGCATGGACACCCCTCTTCGTCACGAGTCCGGGCGTCCTGAAGAAGATCGTGCCGATGCGGCTGAGAAGCGCTCCTCCCGCATCCTTGGCAAAAATGGGATCACCAATTGTCTTCATATCTTACCTACGTTGGTTGTGCAGCTCGACGAGACCGTCAAGCCTGCATGTTGCCGATGACAGCCTTGATTCGGCGGACGCCCGCCGAGGACGACTGCTCCTTCTGTATCTTGAAGCTGCCGAGCTCGCTCGTGTTCTCGACGTGGGGTCCGCAGCAAATCTCCTTCGAGACGTCCCCGATGGAGTAGAGCGTCACCTGGTCGCCGTACTTGGACCCGAAGAGCGCCATCGCGCCCTCGTTCTTCGCCTCCTCGACGGTCGTGGTCTTCTTGGTGACGGGAATCGCGTCGGCGATCCATCCGTTGACGAGCTTCTCGACCTCCGCGATCTGCGCGTCCGTCATCTTCTCGGGCCACGTGAAGTCGAAGCGCAGGCGCTCGGCCGTGATGTTGGAGCCCTTCTGGTTCGCTGTCGGACCAAGCACCTTGTGGAGCGCCGCGTGCAGGAGGTGCGTCGCGGTGTGCATACGCGTGACGACGACGCTGTTGTCCTGGAGTCCCGCCTTGAACGAGCCCGCGCTCGTCGTGCGAGAGAGCTCCTGGTGCTTGCGGTTCGCCTCCTCGAAGCCCTCCTTGTCGACGGTGAGTCCGTCCTTCGTCGCCATCTCGACGGTCATCTCGAACGGGAAGCCGAACGTGTCGTAGAGCTTGAAGGCCGTCTTGCCGCTGATCTGTGACTGACCGTGGAGCTTGAGCTGCTCGGCGACCTTCTTGTACATCGCCTCGCCCTTGTCGAGCGTCGCGTTGAAGCGCTTCTCCTCCGCCTCGAGGTCAAGCCTGCACTGGTCGAGGTTCACCTTGAGCTCTGGGTAGACATGGCTGTACTTGTCGCAGATCACCTCCGCGAGCTTCACCGTGAAGCCCTCGGCGATGCCGAGCTGGCGCGCATAGCGGACGGCGCGGCGGATGAGACGCCTGAGCACGTAGTTTGCGCCGACGTTGCCCGGCTTAACGCCGCCCTTCGGGTCGCAGAGGATGAACGTCGCCGTGCGCATGTGGTCGGCGATGATGCGGCGCGCGCGGAGGACATCTTCCGCAGGAATGGACGGGAGCTCTTGCGCTCCCGCACCATTGCCCAAGGACCTAAGTTCGTCTATCTTCGCCATGATCGGCGCGAAGATCTCGGTGTCGTAGACGGTAGGCGCGCCGCTCATCATGCAGATGGTGCGTTCGACGCCCATGCCGGTGTCGACGTTGTGGCGCCCGAGCGGGACGAACTTGCCCTCCTCGTTCTTGTTGTACTGCATGAAGACGTCGTTCCATATCTCGATGTACTTCCCGCAGTGGCAGCCGGGGCGGCAGTCGGGTCCGCACTTCTCCTTGCCGGTGTCGATGAACATCTCGGTGTCGGGACCGCAGGGGCCCGTCGTGCCCGCAGGCCCCCACCAGTTGTCCTCGCGCGGCAGGCGGAAGATGCGCTCGTCGGGGATGCCGACGGACTTCCAGATCGCGACGGCCTCCTCGTCTGCGGGGATGTAGCCGTCTTCGCCTTCCTTGCCCTCGCCGCGGAACACGGTGACGTTGAGCTGCTCGGGCTTGAAGCCGAGGCGCTGGGTGAGGAACTCGAACGACCAGGAGATCGCCTCCTTCTTGAAGTAGTCGTTGAGCGACCAGTTGCCGAGCATCTCGAAGAAGGTGAGGTGCGCTGCATCGCCGACTTCGTCGATGTCGCCGGTCCTGACGCACTTCTGCACGTCGGTAAGGCGCTTTCCAGCCGGATGCTCCATCGCGCCCATCAGATACGGCACCAGCGGATGCATCCCCGCGGTGGTGAAGAGGACCGTCGGATCGTTTTCGGGTATGACCGACGCGCCGGGGATGATCTTGTGCCCCTTGGATTCAAAAAACTTCAGGTATTCTTCGCGGAGTTCGTCCGCAGTCAGGTTCTTCATGGCTATTTTTTCCTTGAAATGTATATTTTACCACAAATTCGCCGCGCTGTGGGGGGCGAATTTGCGATTGGCGGTAACGCTACGACCGGCGCGAACGGAGCTCTTCGTCGCGGTTCAGGACCTCGACGAAGTACGGGGCGTGTCCACCGCGGCAGAAAAGCCCGTGGACCGCGTCCACTCCGTCCGTCGCGATGACGTCCTTTATGAGCTTCACCATCGCCTTCGTGATGCGAAGTCCCGGAATGAAGACGGGGACGCCGGGCGGATACGGCACCACGAACTGCGAGGCGATGCGCCCCTCTGACTCCTCGATCGTCACCAGCTCGCCGTCGCAGAGCGCCGCGTCGTGCGGAAGCACCTCCGCCTGGCCCGAGACCGCCTCGACGACGTTCTTCCCGGCGGCAGACGACGCCGTCGCGGGGCCGATGAGCCCCTTGTGCTGGCGGCACACCCGGAAGAGATACTCGAAGTGCTCCTGCGCCGTTCCAGCCGTGACGAGAAAGAGGACTGTCGTGAGACTCGCCTTCTCCCACTGGATGTGCGCCTTCAGGAGAGCCTTGCGGAATGTCGCGCACGCCTTCGCGGACCTCAGCTGGAGGACGATCTTCAGCGGATCCTTCATATACCCCTTCTCGCGCCAATCGACGCCCGGACCCGCAATCTCCTCGAGCCCGGCGAAGCACTGGTTCTCGGGGCGCCCGCACTCGTCCGCGACGCGCTTCCTGAACGCCGCCGCCCAGCGGATGCGCTCGTCGATGAGCTTCATCCCCTCCAGGCGCATCTGCACGCCAGCGACGTCCAGCGCCGCGAGGAACGGATACAGCGGAGACGTCGAGTGCCAGTACCTGAGGAACTCGTGCAGGTCGTGCGAGAACTTCTCGTAGCTTCCGCGTCCGTGCAGCGCGAAGCGCTTCCTCAGCCACCTGAACTGCGGAGTGCTGTCCTCTTCGAGCAGCTGCTTGAAACGCGTGGACACGTGTATCATCGACGCCTGAGAGAACGCAGCGAGCGTCTTGTGCGTCGACTGCACGGAGAAGTGCGCGCCGCACGTCTCGTTGACGGCCGCGTAGCGCACCGTGTCGCCCTTTCCGCGTCCGAACGTGTAGTACGGATGGAAGTTCAGGTACGCCGCCCACGCCTCGTCCGCATAGAACAAGACTCCGGCCTTCTCGCACTCGCGCGCGATCTCCCAGATCGGATACAGCACGCCCTCGTAGGTGCACGTCGTGAGCACGAGAAGCCGCGGCTTCGAGCCGTCCACGGCACGCAGCGCACGGCGGATGTCCTCGAGCGTCACCGGACCCCACACGCCGAGCGCGGAATTCCAGCGCGCCGGAAGATAGCGCGGCACCGCGGCGGAAGTGACGATCGCGTGGTGCACGCTCTTGTGGCAGTTGCGGTCGACGAGAACAGTCTCGCCCGGCCTGAGTAGCGTCATGAGCATCGCCTTGTTCGACGTCGACGTTCCGTTCGTCACGTAGCGGCTCTGCGCAGTGCCGAAAATCTCGCTCGTCAGCTTCTGCGCCTCCGAAAGCGGCGTGTGGCCCTCGGGGCTCGAGAGGTCGCCAAGAGACTCGACGGAAACCGAAAGGTCCGTGCGGAAGATCGTGTCGCCGTACGCCTCGTGGAATCCGCGAAGGAACGGCGAGTTCGCAAATGCGCGGCCTCCGTTATGCCCCGGCGTGTGCCAGTTCGTCCCCGCCTTCAGCGTGACGTACTGCTTGAGCGCAGTCGAGAAGCGCGGCATCCAGAAGCTCTTGAAGAGATGGACGATGCGCTCGTGGTAGCGGGACGGATGTTCCAGGACTATTGCAGCCTTCTTCACCCAGCGGCGCGCGGGAAGCGCAACCGGCGCGTGGCCGGGGCGCGTGAGGACGACCTTCGGAATCGCCGGGAAGAACAGCTTCAGCCACGAACGCAGCGAAAGCCCCTCGAGCTGGACGGACATCAGATCGTCGTCTATGAGGAACAGGCAGCACGCGCGTCCAAGCTCGGTGAGAACGCCGCGCGGACCCCCGCTGGTGAAGAGCGCCTTCGCTAGCGACTGTCCGTCATGGACGGTCACGAGCTTCATCGGCGGATAGTCCAGCGCGCCGCGCGTGTCGAACGTCTCGCGGCAGAAGTCGCGGAAGGCGTCGGTGAGTCCGTATTCGATCACGGGGAGCCGGTTCGCGTCGAAGCGGCTCTGCTTGTGCAGGTAGAAGACAGCTAAAGTCCTTATCATTTTATCCCCCGTTTCTTTTCGACAGTCTTTTTCCCGGTGCCGCGTCCGCGCCCCTTCGGCGCCGCAGTACCGCCCTTCAACTTCTTAATCTGGTCGCGCAGGTACGCCGCGCGCTCGAATTCAAGATTGTCCGCAGCCTCGAGCATCTCGCGCTCGAGCTCGAGGATCACCTCGCCGCGGTCGAGCTCCTCCGAGGGCACCGCGACACCCTTCGCGCCGACGTTCTTCCCCGCGGCGAAGACATACGCGGACTCGTTGATCGCCCTCTTCACGGACTTCGGCGTTATGTGGTGCTCCTCGTTGTACGCGATCTGCTTCTTTCGGTGCGCGTTCGTGATGCGCAGCAGGTCGCGTATCGCGTCCGTCTTGTGGTCCGCATAAAGGATGACCCGCCCCTTCTCGTGGCGCGCCGTTCGGCCAGCGGTCTGGACGAGCGACGTCGTGGAGCGGAGAAAGCCCTCCTTGTCCGCGTCGAGTATCGCGACAAGCGCGACCTCCGGTAGGTCGAGCCCCTCGCGGAGGAGGTTGATCCCGACGAGCACGTCGAACTCGCCCTTCCTCAGTCGCTGGAGAATCGCGACGCGCTCGATCGCGTCTATGTCGCTGTGCAGGTACTCGACGCGTATGCCCTCGTTGTGGAGGTACTGCGAAAGATCCTCCGCCGAGCGCTTCGTCAAAGTGGTCACGAACACACGGTCCTTCTGCGCGACGACCCTGCCGATCTCCGCAACGAGGTCGTCGATCTGGTTCGCGAGCGGACGGATCTCGATAACGGGGTCGAGGAGCCCGGTCGGACGTATCACCTGCTCCGCGACGGTCTTCGACTGCTCGTACTCGTAGTCGCCGGGCGTCGCCGAGCAAAAGACGATTTGGTGCACCTTCGCGTTGAATTCGTCGAAGGTCAGCGGACGGTTGTCCTTCGCGCTCGGAAGGCGGAAGCCGAACTCGACGAGCTTAGACTTGCGCGCCTGGTCGCCGTTGTACATCGCGCGAATCTGCGGGACGGACACGTGGCTCTCGTCGATGATCGTGAGGAAGTCGTCGGGAAAGTAGTCCAGCAGGCACTCCGGGGGGGAGCCCGGCGCGCGGCCGGAGAGCGGGCGCGAGTAGTTCTCGATTCCGTTGCAGTAGCCCAGCTCGCGCATCATCTCGATGTCGTACTCCGTCCGCTCCTTGAGCCGCTGCGCCTCGAGGAGCTTCCCCTTCGACGCGAAGAACTTTAGCCTATCCGCAAGCTCCGCCTCGATGCGCGCGAATGCCGCCTCGAACTTGTCCTTGCCCATCACGAACTGCTTCGCGGGAGTGACGACCGCAGCGGGCATGGAGACGCCGCGCTTTCCGGTGAGCGGATCGAGCGCGCAGATGGAGTCAACCTCGTCGCCGAAGAACTCGACTCGTATCGCCTCCGTCTCGTATGCGGGGAAGATGTCGACGACATCGCCGCGCACGCGGAACGCTCCGGGGGAGAAGTCGTAGTCGTTTCGCGTGTACTGAGCCTCGACGAGGCGCTCGAGGAGCGCGTTGCGTCCGCCGGGCGCATAGCCGCGCTCGATCCGCACGGCGAGGTCGCGGTATTCGTCGGACTCGCCGAGTCCGTAGATGCAGCTCACGGACGCAACTACGATGACGTCACGGCGTCCGATGAGCGCGTTCGTCGCGGCGAGGCGGTAGCGCTCGATCTCCTCGTTGACGGACGCGTCCTTCTCGATGTAGGTGTCCGTCTGCGGGATGTACGCCTCCGGCTGGTAGTAGTCGTAGTACGAGATGAAGTACTCGACGGCGTTCTCGGGGAAGAACTCCTTCAGCTCCGCGAAGAGCTGCGCGGCAAGCGTCTTGTTGTGCGAGAGGATCAGCGTCGGACGGTTCCACTTCGCGATCAGGTTCGCCATCGTGAACGTCTTGCCGGAGCCCGTCACGCCCTGCAGGACAAGCCTGTCGTCGCCGCGCTTCAGGCCTTGGTAGAGCTTCTCTATCGCCTCCGGCTGGTCGCCGGTCGGCTTGAACTTCGACTTGAGCCTGAATATGCTCTCGCTCATTTCCCTTCCCTGCCGGCGGTCATCCACTTCGCAGTGTCCGTCTCGCCGCTCTCGGTCGTCGCGGATTTGACGAGCTTCACGAGGTCGGGATCGGCGTAGTAGAAGCTCACACGGGCGCTGTAACCGCAACCCGGAACGTCAACCGTGTCTACGCCATTCCATTCGAGGTCGTTGTTCGGCACCGCCTCGTCAAGAACGCGTATGCGCTTGATTCCCAAGGTGCCACCGGACGCGACGACCTTGCCCTTGTATTTGACCGACCAGCCTTTCGACACCTCGCCGTTCGAAACATCCTCCCACGCGACGATCACGTTGCATTTCCCGTGGCAATCGCCGAAGAAAGCGTCCTTCAGCGTCTTGAAGCCCTTGAGCGCCTTAACATCCTCCTCGTCGAGGCGTCCGTCCTTGTTCGGCGCGATGCCTATGTTCATCGTGCCGCCGTTGCCGACGGTGTTGAGGTAGCGCTGCATCAGGTAGGCGGCGCTCTTCGTCCGACCGCGCTCCTTCGTGTGGTAGAACCAGCCTGGGCGCATCGGGAAGTCGCATTCGCAGACGCGGAAGAACATCGGATGTCCCGCAGTGTTTTCAAAATTCCTCATGCCGCGGTTGATGCGCCTGCCGTACTCTGGGTTGCCGTACTTGCCGTCCGCAAAGCCGCCGACGGTGCAGATCGTCGCGCAGGAATTCGGATCGAGCTCGCCCCTCTCGTTGCCTGGCCAGCGGAAGTCCGACTCGTCCGACTCGCCCGCGAAGATGCACGCCTTCGGCTGAAGCTCGCGCACGAATCGGAACACCTCCGGGAAGCGGTAGTAGTCGGATGCGACGCCGATCCGCCGCCGCTCCTTCGCGCCGCCGTACCATCCGTCGCCTCCGTTCGCTCCGTCGAACCACATCTCGAACACTTCGCCGTATTCGCCGCCGAGAAGCTCCTTTATCTGCGCGTGGTACTTCTTGACATACTTTGGCGTCGCGTAGTCCGCGTCGTGACGGTCCCAGGGCGAGACATAGACGCCGAACTTAAGTCCATGTCGGCGGCAGGCGTCGGACATTTCCTTCACGTAGTCGCCCTTTCCGCCGCGGAAATTGACAGCCTTCGAGATGTTGTGGTCCGTCGTCTTCGTCGGCCAGAGGCAGAAGCCGTCATGGTGCTTCGCGACGACGATGAGTCCGGCGAGCCCGCCGTCCCGGCACGCGCCGACGATCTGGTCAGCATCGAAATGCGCCGGCGCGAGCATTTCCGGGTTTTCGTCGCCGAAGCCCCATTCGCGGTCGGTGTAGGTGTTGAGCCCCCAGTGGACGATGCCGTAGACTTCGCAGTCGCGTGCAGCGATTCGCGCGGCGAGAGCCGGACCTGGCTTCGGGACCGGACCGAAGCCAACCGTAAGCGCCAGAAGCGCAATCGAGCCTATCGAGATCATTATCTACTCCTGTTTATCAGACGCGGAGGCGTCCGGCGGCGAGCTCGGCGCGGTATTCGTCGACGGTGCGGCGGAGTCCGGACGCGAGATCGATCTTCGGGGACCAGCCGAGCGAGCGGATGAGCCGTGTGTCGCAGAGCTTGCGCGGCGTGCCGTCCGGCTTCGTGCGGTCCCACTCGATGAACGCCCTGCAGCCCGTCGCTCCCTTCACCATCTCCGCGAGCTGGCGAATCGTCACCTCGCGTCCCGAGCCGACGTTTACGAGGTCCGGCGGATTCTCCATCTGCAGGAGGAAGAGGCATGCAGACGCGAGATCGTCGACGTGGAGGAACTCGCGCAGCGGCGAGCCGGAGCCCCAGAGCGTCACCTTCTGCTCGTTTCCGGTGCGGGCTGTCTCGAACTTGCGTATCATCGTCGGCAGGACATGTCCGTGCTCTATATCGTAGTTGTCGCCAGGCCCGTAAAGGTTCGTCGGCATCAGCGAATGGTAGACAAGGCCCCTTTCACGACGGAGGAACTCGCAGAGCTTGAGGCCGGATATCTTCGCGAGCGCATAGCCTTCGTTGGTCTTCTCAAGCTCGGAGGTGAGCAGAGCGGACTCTGGAATCGGCTGAGGCGCCATGCGCGGATATATGCACGTAGAGCCGAGGAAGAGGAGCCTCTTCACGCCCGCCTCCGCCGCGCCCCACACCGTGTTGAGCGCGATGAGCTCGTTCTCGTAGAGGAAGCGGGAGTTCGCCGCGCTGTTCGCGCCGATTCCGCCGACGCGCGCCGCCGCGATGATGGCGACGTCCGGCTTCTCCGCCTCGTAAAACTCGCGCACCGCGCGCTGGTCCATGAGATCCAGCTCAGCGTGGGTGCGCGTCACGATGTTGTTGAATCCCGCCGCCTTCAGCGCGCGCACGCACGCCGAGCCCACCATGCCGCGATGCCCCGCGACGAATATCCTGTCTTCAGGTCTCATGGCGCATATTGTATCATAATTCCGAACGACATGTGGAGCATGCGACGCAAAAGTCTCGGCCGACGTGTAGCGGCGCGGGCCGTACACTACCTCGCCCTGCAGGTGCCCGACGACATCCGTCTTGATGTAGTATGTGCTGAACTTCCATCCCGCCAGGGGCCACTTCCATCTGCCGTCGCCGTTCGCCACAACCTCGTCCCGCGTGGAGTAGAAGTTCACGGTGTTGTCAACGTCCCTGAACAGGCCCTTCCACGTCAGCCTGCTCCGATTGTCGGCCATGAACCTTGATCGCTGACATTGCCGTTTCATCTTTTATCATTTTGGCTCAAGGTTCGTGTCGTTGGGGGTGGGGTTGAAAGCATAGGCCAATAGCATTTCAACGTTTCCCTTCCGAGTTCCTTCCACGGCAATCCAATTTATTGCAGAATAATTAGCTTCCATCAACACGCCTTCTTGATTGCAAACACATCGGCTACGAAGCACAAGTAATTTCGAGTGCGGCAATCCAACCTTTACTATACGGCCTTCTTTTTGAGTCGACTGGCAAGAAAATGCTCGTTGAAGAACATCATTTGTCGATGCCGTATACACACCACGGAAACTGCTCTCCTTTGTCAAGTCGGCATAGTAGAATCCTCCTTTTGGCTCAATAGATCTGAAATGTAATTTCAGCAACTTCGAATCTTGTGTCGGACGGCCATCCCATTCAAGGAATACTTCGAAATCAGACGTGTTCCCTTTGTGCCCCGAGAGCACCCAATCCCCATGCTTCATGTCAAAGCCAATCCATTTGTTTGCTTCTGGAACGTAATAGCCGTTTACATCGCCCACAAGTGTAATTGGATTGCGAATAGCGCGCAACTTCAATTGAAGTTCCATGCCCCATGGCTGCCATCTCCCGTTTTTTACGTCATACTCATGTCCCATCGCTACAAAACACATTTTATCGGATGTGCGATAGTAACCATCCTTAGTAACTTCGATTTCAATTTCATTGCCTGTTGTCTTTCCTTCAATGACGAACTTTCCATTTTCATCTGTCATACCATTGATGTAATATGCCCGCTCTCGGAAATTCATACCCATCAATACGCGCACACTGGCATTCGGCACAGCCCGACCATCGTCTTCGATGATTGAAAGCACAATACGTGCATCACCTCCGTTCCTTCTGGCATTTAGATAGTCTGGATCTTTCTTGTGCGCAAATACAAAGAGGCTTCCCATTGAAACCATAATCATAAAGATTATTTTCTTCTTCATTGCAATTCTCCTTTCTCTACTAACTTTTCATAGAACTTAAAATTGTAGAAATATGCCACGTCCTTCATGTCAGAATGAAGCCAACGGTCATTCCATTTGGATCGAGTAGGCCAACCATTTGGTCGTTGTATGCCTTGGGTAATAGTCTGTCCATCGTTGCCAACCTGTCTTTCTGCAGGCATGTTCATATTGAAGTAATCCCGCCATTCCAGCACATTATACAAATCACATCCTCCAGTCGGTCTTGCCAACGCGGGAATCCCCTGCGTGAGGTGTGCCGCGCGGACAAGCAAGCTGATGTTCGTCGAATTCATGCTTGTGGGGTAGCAGTAGAACACGGTATTTGTCTTGAAGTCTTCTGGCGACATCCGCAGCGCCTCCGACACGGATATCTTGTTGACGCCAAGCAAGTCCTCCTCTATGTTCCAGCCAGACCAAGTAGTGCCGCCCAGCGCATTTGCGGCACCCCGTCCTTTCCAAAGCTCCTGGTGGTGCCACGAATACTGCACAAAACCGGAAGTGACCCCTGTCCACACATGGATGTCGTTGTCGTCGGAAAGCTCAAGGACTTCGTCACCCGTCGAGTAGAAGTTGACCGCGACACCGGGCACGTTCAAAAAGCGCCCCGGCCAGCCAAGTTTGCGCCTGTCGTCGGACTGATCGCCTGCGAACAGTTTGTGCCAGTTGGACGCCCACGAGTTCGTCGGATACTCCTCCCATTGGGGATGCACGAGCTGCGGAACCCGTATCGACTCGTCGTCTGCAGCATAGTAGGCTTCTGACGGGACCGCCGAATCGCACATAAGATACTTCGATACCTGAAGGCCGTGGTCCTGAATCATCGACGAAACAATCATGTTGCCAAGCGAGTGCGCCATGACGACCTTCTCCCCCGGTATGGCGTTCGTTATCACGGAGAAGAGTCGACTCGCCACTTCGAAAGCGTTGGACGCGTTCTGCTGGTAGTTCGCAGGGGTGCCGATGTCGCTTCTCCAGTCGACGTTGTAGAAATTGACGTGCGCCCCTGACAGCCACAGCCGCTTGAAGAGCGCGTCGCCCCATTTCTCGGCAGCAGCCTCTGATACGTTTGCTCCGTGCAGAAACAGAAGCGACTTGACGTTCTCCTCTCCCCACGTCCTGTTAAGCACAGTAGTTCTTGCCTCGTTTTCGTCAGAGAGATGCCGACTGTTGATCCATCCGTACATCTCCTTTACCGGCGATATCGACAGAGGCAGTCGGAAGCTGTACATCGCGATCCCGTCCACAAGGACTAGAAGCATGGGAGAATTGTATTCATACACGGGATTCGCCGCCTCGAATGCCAGTATTCCCGGCACGTTGCCGTTGCCCAGATAGTCTTCAGGAACAATCTCAGCGCCATCCACACTTATCGACCTCAGCGTTGCGGCGGCGATGTTCTCTCCGGTCGTGGCATACACTTCATTCGTCTGATGCTCCCATACATCATCTACATTCATGTCCGTTCCGCAGAAATGGAGGGAATCACCCGGTTCCCAAAGTACAAACGTCGCCCGCCTCCCCCATGCGTCGATGAGCGGTTTCAGGTCAATTCTCAGAGGGAACAAGTTCACAAGATCGAGTCGTCCGTTCACAAGAAGATCGGCGGCATTAGGCATATCGTCAGAAACTTGCCCAAGATAGTCGCCCTTCGTCGTGTCCTCGTTCGTCCAGTACTGGAACGCGCAACCATCGAGATACGCATCAATATCCGCCATGTCTATGCGTCCGTCGCGGTCGTAGTCAGGGAGCAACGGCGGATTCACCGACGTGACACGCTGGCGGGCCGCAGACTGTATCGCCGAGCCGTCGTCGTCGAAAACATAGGAAACAACAACGTCGCAGCGCCCAGTTGCGGACGCGAGGACCATAAACGGCAGCGACCGCCCGGCCCCTCGTTCGCCGACGAGCCCGCGCCACTGCCGCGTCGTGAAGTGCCGTTCACTCACATCCTCACTGTCGAGCAGAAGCATAGGCGGGTGCCAGACTTCCGCCCCAGCGAACTCGTCCCACTCCGCCCATCCTTCCGCCCAGAGCTGGAACGGAGCCGTCGCGTCCTCTACGGCGATGCGGAATACGCCGTTTGAAAGGAGCACATCCGTGCGGAACAAAAGGCGCGCCGCGCGTTCAAGATTGGTGCAGACGGTGACGGGGAAGCCAAACGACGGACTAAGTGCATTGTAGTCGACAAGCGGGACTCCCGTCGGGCTTTCGATTCCTACCCCGAGGACGGTGTACGTCTTCGCGATATACGGCGCACCGTTTGTGACGAAAAGAACTCCGTCGCCGTCAGGCTCCCTGCTCGGGCTCGTCCCGCGCGCCGACACCTGCACGTCCTCGCGGGATGTCGAGAACTCCTCCCCGGCCATGTCGTCGACGGCAAGCCTCCACGACCGCCACGCCAGCGCGACGTAGTTGCTCCGCCAGTGGTCTGGGCATTCGCAGCACCGCACCGGGTCGCCCTCCGGCGCGGCGAGCGAAACCAAGTCCGTGCGTCCGATCGTGCCGTGGAGCTGGAGAACACCGCCCGCCGACGGAAGCGCGGCGATCCTCGCGTACTCGCCCGCCGCATCCTCCTCGCTCGTCGCGTCCTCGCTGTCAGTCGGATCGTCGCCCCACGAATAAGGCTCGCATTCCCCGTTAACAGCATCGACTTCATCCTCGGCTGCCGCGGAAAGATGCGGACAGAAGCGAAGGGTCTGCGAAACCACAAGGGGCGACGGCGTGAGCCGCTTCGGATGGTCTACCGTATAGGAAACCGAACGCGACTCGCGCGTCGAGAAGTTTCCGGTGATCTCCGCCGAAACGGGCGGTCGATTCCCGATGTCGACATCCTCGGACTCGCACGACCATTCAGCAGTCAGCCCAGGGAACTCCTCGCCGTGGACGAGCGAGACGGTTTTCCTCTTTGCGCTTAAGTCATGAATGCACGGAATCTCCGCGTCGGTGTGAGGAAACGCGATCCATCCCTTCCACCGAAGGTGCGTCGGGAGTTCGCCGATAAGCAAATCGTCTGAACCAAGCGCGACATCGAGGCCATCGGGAACATCCCACCGCAAGTCCTTGCGCACGCCTTTTCCGACAGCAAGAAGCAATGTGTTCGTCTCAAAACCAACAAGCGGCACGACATCATCGCCAACGAGAAGTCTTCCGCTCCCGCTTCCAGAGACCGTTATCTTCAGGACCCCGATTTCATCCGTGGATACAGGATACGCGAAGGCACCGTTCGTCGTGCCGGAGTAGAACACATGCTCCAGCACGGAGTTCGTAGAGCCGTCGGGACAGGACAGCGGATCGAGCCCGCCGAGCGCGGCGGCGAGTCCGTCATTGTAAATTCCGTCTGCGGAGTACGCGTCGTTCGGATCGGTGTTCGTCTCGTTGATTTCCGCATAGTCGCCCAGTCCGTCGTGGTCGCTGTCTGGTTCGTACGGGTTTGTCCCGTATGTGAAAAGCTCGTCGGCCGTCGTGATTCCGTCGCCGTCGGGGTCTGGATCTTCGGCGCGCGTCGGGTCGAGACGCGCAAAGCGCAGCGAAGTCGTTCCCGCCGGAGGTTCGCCAAAGGTTGTTCCAGCGCCTCCATTCATTGCCCCGACGACGACATTGGAAACCGTCCCGTCGCCAAGAGCCGACAGGTCATAGCGGAACTCCATGTCTCCGTTTTCGTACAGCTCCGACTGGAAGCTGACGAGGCAACCTGGATTTCGGCCGAAAGCGACATTCTGCCACGTCATCACAAACGAGTTGGACGGCGTAAGGCACGACCAGAACTGCGAAGCCTCTCCGCCAATCAAGCCCCAGTGCGACGCAGGGAGAATGCCCGAAACGCATTTTAGCGGAGATATCGTCGTCGACGCATTAGTCGTGGCAACGCATGCCTCTCCGTCGGAGAACACGGTCAGTTTCCGTATCATGTTCGTCCCGAACGGAAAGCCCGCATAGCCGTCGTATGCGTCGTCAACAAGGCTGATCCGCTGTCTGTCGTCTGCAGCCCCGAACCTGCGCCATTCCTCGCATACCTCGGCGTTCGGCGTAGGGGAGAAGTCGAACACCTCGCCCGTTCCTGCATGAACAAGCGCGAAGCCCGCGGCATATTCGTCCGCCGTCGGCGTCCGGACGCCGCCCGTCCGCCGCACGCGCATCGGACCTGACACGCCGTTGACTCCGTTCGTCGGCGGCTTCACGACCGCATTCACAAACAGCGTGACGCAGAGCGGCAGTATGAGCAGGCATCCGAGGACGCCCCGGCTTCGCGCAAATCTTGCCGCCGCACGAAGCGGACGAACGCCCGCGTCGCGGCAGAGGACGCAGAGGAAAAGAACCGCGCTTGCGGCGAATCCGGCGAGCATCAGAGCTGTAAAGCACTTGACCATCATTGCCGTCACCTCACCCGTAGCTCGAACTTCGGCCCCGAGTTCTCGACCTCGCACCACTCGTCCGCGGCAAATGCGCCGCGCCGGACGACCTTGACGAGGTTCCACGACGAGTCGCAGAGGAAGCGCGGCGGATGTGCCGCGAACGAGGCGAAGCACGGGCCCGACTCGCACGTAAAAGCCGCCGTGCGGGGAACAAGGTCGCCATCGGTCGTGACTGACAGCGCGAGGAAGCGCCGCCCCGATGCAGGCTCCGCGTCCTCGTACACGCGATCGTCGGACGCAACGTCCTCGACGAAGCGGCGGCCGCCGCGCCATCCGAGGAGAAGGCGCGTCTCCTCCGCCGAGAGGTCGCCGTTCCCGTCAGTGTCGCGCCCGAACGCCATCTCGACGCAGTTAGACTCCGATCCTGTGTACTCGATCCTGACGTCAAGCGCCTTCACGCCTCTCCTGCTCGTCCTGAACGCGACGTTCGTCGACACCTCCGTGTCGGCGTACTCGCTCGCCGGGAGCGCAGACACCTCGATCCGCGCCGACGCCAACGTCGCCGCTGCATATGCCATACACAGAACTGTCACCAATTGTTTCATCTGCTTCACCTATATTATACCATTTCGCGCGGCACATCTGCCGCGCCCATGTAGCGCTCGTCGCCGCATTCGGCAAGCCACTTGTTCGGATCGTTGACGATGCCGGAATCCTTGTTGGTCGTGACCTGGTATCGCTCCATCACCCACTCGATCGCGCTCTTGCCGTTGACGACGTAGCCGTAGGCGGAAAGCGGTATGCCGCGGATCGTCACGCGGTCGTTGTAGACGATGCGCGAACGATCCTCGAGTTCGTGCCCTTCTCCGCTTCCGAAAGCGAAGTGGCGCGGTACCTATCCAGCAAGTCGATGAATGTCGTCATCAGCCGTCCTCTCTGCGGCGTGCGCGGCGCGCCCGCCCTACCGTTGACGCGCGACGGCGAGGCGCCGTCGCTACGCATGATGCGCTTCGACGCGATGGACTTGAGAGAGAGAGGAAAATACAAACAAAAATGCGTGCCTCGTCGTTCTCTCTACTTCTGGAGGCCTTGGCGTGCCTATGTACGAAAGAGACGACAAGGACACGCAAACGGCTATAAACCGTTAGCGTGACCTCGTCAAACTCCGTTCGTACATCTCGTACGTTGCGTACGATTGAAACCGCCAAGTTTCGCTTGAACGTCGTTTGCGTGTCAGCGCAAAAAATCTTATCGCCTTATCGGGATTTCTCCCCCGCTTCGGCTGTTCCCCGCGCAGCACCCGCCACGAGAGGACGACAATATTATAGCAAAACTCCCGCCCGAAATGGGGCAGGAGTTTTCGTGGAAGCGGTCACGCTGGGCGCGTGACCCTACCGTTGCCATGTGCGGCTACGAACCCTTCAGAACGCGCTCCTTGCGCGCGAGTTCGAGATCGGCGTCGACCATCATGTCGACGAGCTCGCGGAACTTCACCTTCGGCTCCCAGCCGAGCTCGCGCTTCGCCTTCGAGGCGTCGCCGAGGAGCTGGTCGACTTCCGTCGGACGGAGATAGCGCTTGTCGCATTCGACGTACTTCTCCCAGTCGAGCCCGACGCGAGAGAACGCGGCTTCGAGGAACTCCTTGACGGAGTGCATCTCGCCGGTCGCGAGGACGAACTCGTCGGGCTTGTCGTGCTGGAGGATCTTCCACATGCCTTCGACATAGTCGCCGGCGAAGCCCCAGTCGCGCAGGGAGTTGATGTTGCCCATGTAGAGCTTGTCCTGCAGCCCCATCTTGATGCGTCCGACGGCGCGCGTGATCTTGCGCGTGACGAACGTCTCGCCGCGGCGCGGCGACTCGTGGTTGAAGAGGATTCCGTTGGACGCGAAGATTCCGTACGCCTCGCGGTAGTTCCTGACGGCCCAGTAGGCGTAGAGCTTCGCGACGGCGTAGGGCGAGCGCGGATAGAACGGAGTCGTCTCCTTCTGCGGAACCTCCTGGACGAGTCCGAACAGCTCGGAGGTGGAGGCCTGGTAGAACTTCGTGAGCTTGTCGCGTCCGGTGAGGTGAATCGCCTCGAGGAGCCTCATTGTGCCGAGCGCGTCGACGTCTCCGGTGAACTCGGGCGAGTCGAACGAGACGCGCACGTGGCTCTGCGCGGCGAGGTTGTACACCTCGTCGGGCTGGATCTCGTAGACGAGCTTCACGAGGTTCGCGCTGTCCGCGAGGTCGCCGTAGTGCAGGAAGAGCCGCACGCCGTTGATGTGCGGATCCTGATACAGATGGTCGATGCGCTCAGTGTTGAAAGTCGAGGCACGGCGGATTACGCCGTGTACCTCGTACCCCTTCGACAGCAGAAGCTCCGCGAGGTAGCTTCCGTCCTGACCGGTGATTCCGGTGATAAGTGCCTTTTTCATATCGTCGTCAGACGTTGAGCGCCGTCTTCGACCAGGGCTCCTTGCCCGCGAGGAGAGACGGAGTCGTCATTTCCGGCGGCACGGGGATGCCGAGCATCTGCAGCGCGGTCGGCGCGACGGCGGAGAGCTTCGCGAGGGGCGTGAGCCTCACTCCTGCCGCGTCGTTAGCGACGTAGAAGCACTCGACGAGGTTGAGCGTGTGGGACGTCTTCGTGAGGCCGGACTTGTAGTCGACCATCTGCTCGGCGTTGCCGTGGTCGGCGAAGATGAGGACGTGGGCGTCGAGCTCGAGAAGGCGCGGGAGGAGCTTGCCGATGCACTCGTCGGTCACCTCGACGGCCTTAGTCGCGGCGGCCTGGTCACCCGTGTGGCCGACCATGTCGCAGTTCGCGTAGTTGACGGCGATGAATCCGTACGGATTGTTCTCGAGGCGCTTGAGGAGCGCGTCCGTCACCGTGTAGGCGTCCATCTCGGGATGCGAGGCGAACGTCGCGGGGTCGAAACGGCTCGGGATGTCGACCTGCTCCTCGCCCTCGGAAGGCGTCGTGGACTTGCCGTTGAAGAAGCTCGTCACGTGGCGGAACTTCTGGGTCTCCGCGATGCGAAGCTGCCTGAGGCCCGCCTTGGATATGACCTCGCCGAGGAGGTTGTCCATGCTGCCGCCAGCCCCGCCTGCGCCGAGCAGATAGTCCTCGAACTCGTCCCAGTAGCGCGAGAAGCCGAGGTAGGTGACCTGCGGACGGCGAGAGCGCTTGCCCGGATAGTCGTCGCAGACGAACGCCTGGGTGAGCTGGATTGCGCGGTCCTGGCGGTAGTTGGTGTGCATCACGACGTCGCCGTCCTTCATGCCGGCGTAGTCGCCGATCACGTAGCACGGAATGTACTCGTCGGTCATCGGAGTGTTGTCGGGGGTCTTGCCAGTCTCGTACTCCTTCTTGACGGCCTCCTCGATCGTCGCCGCGCGGTTGCCCTTGCAGTTGACGATGCATTCAAACGCCGTGTCGGTAAGCTCGTACTTCTTCGCGCGGTCCATGCCGTAGTAGCGGCCCATAGCCGTGCCAATCGTTGCGTTGCCTACGGAGGCGAGCTCCTGCTTCAGGCGGGCGATGTACTCAAGCGTCGAGCGCGGCGGCGTGTCGCGTCCGTCGAGGAACGGATGCACGACGATCTTCCCCTCGGGGAACTCGGCGCGGGCCCTGCGCATAAGCTTGAAGAGATGCTCCTGATGGGCATGCACGCCCTCGTCCTGGAGGAGTCCGAAGAAGTGGAACTGGGAGTTGTTCTTCTTCCATTGAGCGATCAGGTTCTGCCACTTCGGGCTCTTGAAGAGATCGCCCGAAGCGAGGCCGTCGTCGATTCTCTTGAGCTCCTGGACGACGATTCTGCCCGCGCCCATGTTGAGGTGGCCGACTTCGGAGGAACCCTGGTAGCCGTCCGGCAGACCCACCGCCTCGCCACAGCAGTCCAGAAGGCAGTGCGGATACCGCGCGCGGATCTGGTCGATTACGGGCGTCTTCGCCCCATACACTGAATTGCCGTCCTGACGCGGGTTGATGCCCCAGCCGTCGCGAATGATGAAGACTACAGGTCTCATTTTCTTCTGATTCTCCTTATTGTCGGCCTATTCAGGCCTAAATCATGCTTTTGGCCGCCTATTATACCAAAAACCGCGCCCCGCAACAATGGCAGGCGCAAACCACGAAACCGCTCGTCGCACCCAGGCAAACGCAACGTCGGAAAATTTGGTAGAATATACCGCATGAAATCAGGAGAGAGAGATTCAGCCATACAGGAGGTGTCCGCGCCATGATGAACATGTCGGTCCACCAGTCGCAGACGCAAACCATGACCCTGGCGCCGCAGATGCGCCAGGGCATCGAGCTTCTCACAATGAATCTCCCCGAACTCAGGCTCAGGCTCGACAAAGAGATGAGCGAAAACCCCTGCATCGAGGACGTGGAGCAGACACTCGTCACCAAGACGGTCTCCGACAAGCTCAAAGAGGCTGAGGAACGTCCGGACTCCGACCAGAACGGCTATCCAGAGGACGACTACGAGCCGGAGTACGGAACCGCCGCGGCCATCACCGGAGACGAGGAGGCCAACGAGCGCCGTCAGCGCTTCTTCGATAACCAGACGAAGGAGGAAACGCTTGAGGAGCACCTTCTCGTGCAGCTGGAGCTCTCCGACGTGCCGCAGGAGGACATGCCGATTGCAGAAGTGCTAATCGGGGAGCTCGACGACAACGGACTCTTCGCCGGGTCGATCCCCGACCTCATGATGGTCACCGGCGAGAGCGAAGCGAAGATACTTTCCGTCCTAAAGCGCATCACAGAGCTCGATCCGCCCGGATGCGGAGCGCGCAACGCGAAGGAATGCCTCCTCGCCCAGCTCGACAAGCTGGACGGCTCGCCCTTCAAGGAAGACGTGCGCGAGCTTATCGAGCGCCACCTCGAGGACGTCGCCGCCGGGCACATCGCGGTGATCGAGCGCGACATGGGGATTTCCCACGAGCGCTACGCCGACATCCTGCGCGAGCTGAGGACTCTGGACCCCTTCCCGGGGCGAGCCTTCGCACACAGGGGGAAGTCCGTCGCCTACGTGAATCCCGAGGTCCACGCAGTCCTCACGAAGGACGGATGGTGGGCCGACGTCGACGACAGGAGCATCCCCGAAATCCACATTTCGCCGAAGTACGAGCGAATGCTCAACGACCCAAACACGGACAGGCAGACGAAATCGTACATCCGCGAGAGAATTGCCGCCGCGCGGGCGATAATCGATGCCGTCCAGAAGCGGCAGGAGACGATACGCGGAATCTCCCAGGCAATAATCGACGCGCAGCCGGGGTTCTTCGAGCACGGACTAAAAGGTCTCAAGCCGCTCACGATGCAGCAAGTTGCCGACAAGGTCGGAGTTCACCACACGACCGTCTCGCGCACCGTCAGGGACAAGTACATCTCCACCCCGAAGGGCGTCGTGGAGCTGAAGAAGTTCTTCACGTCCGGCGTTGAGACGGACAGCGGCGAGCAGGTCTCAACCGACGCAGTGAAGGACAAGCTCAAGTCCATCATCGCCGCAGAGGACAAGTCGAATCCACTTTCGGACGAAAAGCTCTCCGAGATGATGAAGAAAGCCGGCTACCATGTGGCGAGGCGCACGGTGGCGAAATACCGCGGCGCGCTCGGCATTCCGGGCACGTCCGAGCGACGCGTCGCTACGACGCGCTGACGCGCGGCAGCACCCGCTTCATCAGGCGCATGACCACGAGCAGCACCGCGCCCGCCACGAGCAGCGGCATCACAGATGCGGCCTTCATCGTCAGGCAGATCAGCGCCGCAAGCTGGAGGTAGACGATTCCGCCTACGAGAAGCCCGACGCGCCGCTTCTTCGCAGGATCGCTCTCCTCGCCGCTCGAATACCACGTCACGGCAGTGATGTAAAGGAACCAGATTCCAGACACTACAGCGAGAGGACCCGCCATCAGCGCGGCGTCCATGTCGTAGACGTGCGACACGCCCACGACACCGCACACTACGTTGAGCGCACGGCACGCGCCCATGAGCGCGCTCCACTTCGTGCGGTTGTAGAGAACGATCGAAAGCGCGAGCGCGAGCGCCACCGGCCACCAGTAGCGCGGCAGATTCGCAAGCGCGGCGACGACGAGCGCGGCAAAAAGGCAGAAGCCGCGCGCAAGCCGCGCCGCGCCGAGCGAAATCTCGCCGTCGGGAATCGG
Organism: Kiritimatiellia bacterium; assembly: GCA_016296065.1. Classification (GTDB taxonomy): domain Bacteria; phylum Verrucomicrobiota; class Kiritimatiellia; order RFP12; family UBA1067; genus UBA1067. Next base: position 234,474 of record JAEDKA010000001.1, on the reverse strand, counting down.
GCGCCCCCTGTCGCCCTTCGCGCCGACGATATCGTTGTCGACGAGTCCGAACATGTAGAGGAACACGCTCGCGGCGGCAGCGGCGGCGGCCTGGCGAATCGACCATGAGCAGCCGGCGTAGCACGGCCAGAGCGCCACGCCCACGAAAACATCGCCCGGCACCGTCGGAAGGTTCACTACGCGGAACAGCCTAAGCCACGCGAGCAAACGCGAACCGCCTTTCCCTTCTACACGTTCTACATGTTCTACACGGTTATCATCTACCGCGCTTCCGTCCCCTATGACCGCCTTTACCTTCTCGAGCGCCCGCCCCCTGTGCGATATCGCGTTCTTCTCGTCGGCGGAGAGGTCGGCGAAGGACTTGTCGTATCCGTCGGGAATGAAAAGCGGATCATACCCGAAGCCCTCGCTGCCGGACGCCTTCTCCGCGATACGCCCGGGGCAGTGTCCGTGAACTACGAGTTCTTCCCCCGACGGATCAACAAGCGCACAGCAGCACGTGAAACGCGCGCGGCGGTCGGTCTTTCCCTCGAGGTTCTTCAGGAGAAGCGCGTTGTTCGCCGGCGTGTTGCATGGCTCTCCAGCGTATCGCGCGCTGTGCACGCCCGGCGCGCCGCCAAGGGCCTTCACCTCGAGCCCAGAGTCGTCGGCCATGCACCACTCGCCCGGATGCCTCTCGGCGATTGCGTGCACCTTGATGAGCGCGTTGCCGGCGAAGTCGGGCGCGTTCTCCTCGACGCCCTCTGGATCGTCTGCGACGATCTCGAACTCGGGGAGTATCTGCGATATCTCGCGTATCTTGTGCTGGTTGTGCGTTGCGACGAAAAGCTTCATGCGGTTCTCCTGCGAAGTGTATCAGAGCCAGCCGACGGGCATGTCGGACGGAATCCACCAGCTGTCCCTGGAGAAGTCGAACGAGAAGACGCGAATCCCGTCCGGCGCGCAGTTGCGCTTGAAGGCCTGTGAGATGATGCGCCACAGGAAGGTGTCGAGCGTCTTGCCGATAAGCTCAAGTCCGTACTTCGCGCCGTAGCGCTTCGCCGCGGCGTCGTACAGCTCCTTGCGCCGAAGGCCGTTGCGGCAGAAGTTCCAGATGAAGAAATCGTGCAGCTCGTAGGGTCCGAGCTTGTCTTCCGTGACCTGCCCCTTCACGAGCTCAGGGCTCACGGGCGTCGCGACGATGTCGAGGAGCGCCTTCGAGGCCTTGCCGCGTCCCGCGTTCCTCGCCCACCATTCGCAGACCTGGCGCACAACCGTCTTGGGCACACCCGAGTTGACGCCGAACATAGACATGTGGTCGCCGTTGTAGGTGCACCATCCGAGCGCGATCTCGGAAAGGTCTCCCGTGCCGAGCACGATCGCTCCGAGCATGTTCGCCTTGTCCATGAGGATCATCGTGCGCATTCGCGCCTGTGCGTTCTCGTAGGTGACGTCGGCCGTCTTGCCGTCGTGTCCGATGTCCTTCAGGTGCTGGCGCACGGACTTCGCAATCGGAATCGTCTCCACCTTGACGCGCAGACCCTCGCAGAGGAGTTCGGCGTTGGACTTCGTGCGGGACGTCGTGCCGAAGCCGGGCATCGTATAGGCGTGTATGCCCGAGACCGGCAGAGCGAGACGCTTGAACGCGCCGACTGCAACGAGAAGCGTCAGAGCGGAGTCGAGTCCGCCGGAAATTCCGATGACGACGTCCTTCACCCCTATGCGAGAAAGCCTGAGGGCTAGTCCGTCGACCTGTTTCGCGTAGACCTTCGCGGGGTCGCACGGAAAAGGCGCCGTGGCCCTGCGGCCCTTCGGCGCGTCTGCGAGGCTGCCGAGCGTTCCGCCCGACTTCAGATACTCTTTTAGTCTCTTGTCCATGGCGGAAATTATACCATAAAACGGGCGCGTCAGAACACGGCGCAGACAAGAGTCGCCCAGAGGATGCCGGTGATCATGCCCCAGACGACTTCCGTGCGGGTGTGGCCGAGGAGTTCGCGGAAGCGCTCCTTCGGCTTGAACTTGAGCTCCTTGAGGTCGCGGATTACCGCATTGAGCACCTTGGCGTGTTCGCCCGCCGCCCTTCTTACGGTCGCCGCGTCGAACATCGTGACGACCGCAAACGCGACGGCAAGGACGCACAGCGGCGAGCCGAAGCCGTAGGTGTAGCCGATTCCGGCGGCGAGCCCGCACACGGAGGCGGAGTGACTCGACGGCATTCCGCCCGTCGAGACGAGGTATACGAAATCAAACTGGCGCGTCTTCCAGGCGGCGATCGCCATCTTCACGGTCGATGCGACGATCCATCCGCCGAGTCCGCACCAGAAGACGCGGGAGGTGAAAATCTCCCAGAAGGCCCAGTGCTGAACGGAGGCAAGCACGGCGTCATCCCTTCTTTTCGAGCGCCACCTTTATGCGCTCCTCGACGTCATGCGAGTGAAGAGCGTCGAGCACCTGCCCGAGATCGCCGTCGACGATTCTGTCGAGCGAGTAGATCGTGAGGCCGATGCGGTGGTCGGTGAGGCGGTTCTGCGGGAAGTTGTAGGTGCGAATCTTGTCCGACCTGTCACCCGAACCGCGCAGCGTAAGACGGTCGGCGCCGAGCTTCGCCTCCTCCTCGCGGCGGCGGAAGTCGAGAATGCGCGCCTTGAGCGTTGCAAGGCACTTCTCGCGGTTCCTTATCTGCGAGCGTTCATCCTGGCAGACGGCGACGAGCCCGGTCGGAATATGCGTCATGCGCACCGCGGACTCCGTCTTGTTGACGTGCTGCCCGCCTGCGCCGCCGGCGCAGAAGAGGTCGATCCTGATGTCCTTCTCGGGGATCTCGAGCTCATCCTCCTCGTCCGCCTCCGGAAAGACCACGACGGTCGCGGCGGACGTGTGGATGCGGCCCTGCGCCTCGGTCTCGGGAACTCGCTGCACGCGGTGCGCGCCCGACTCGAAGCGGAAGCGCCCGTACGCGCCCTCGCCCTTGACGGTGAAGACGATCTCCTTGTATCCGTCGAGGGAAGTCGCGTTGGAATGCATCACGACGACCTTCCAGCCGACGCTCTCGCAGTAGCGCGAGTACATCCTGAACAGGTCGCCGGCGAAGAGAGCCGCCTCCTCGCCGCCTGTTCCGGCGCGGATCTCCATGACGGCGTTGCGCCGCTCGAGCGGGTCGGGCGGCAGAAGCGCCGCGAGGACCTCCTGCTCCGTCGCCTCCTCGAGCTGATAGGCCGTCCAGGCGTAGTCGAGCTTCTTGAGGAAGGAATACTCGTCAAGGGCCGCGCGGTAGCGCTTGCGGTCCGACAAAACATTCGGGTCGCCCATCTCCGCCTCTACGGACGGTAGGCGACCCAGAACGCTTTCAACCTGTTTTTCGTCGATCAAGAGATTACTTCGCGAACTTCGCGTAGCGCTTCTTGAACGAGTCGACGCGGCCTTCGGTGTCGACCATGGTCTTCTGACCGGTGAAGTAGGGGTGGCACGCCGAGCACGTGTTGACCGTCATCTCCTTCTTCGTGGAGCGGGTCTTGATGACGTTGCCGCACGCGCAGGTGATCGTGGCGTCGCCGTAGTTCGGATGGATGTCTTTCTTCATTGTTTATCTTCCTATTTCAAAAATTGAGTACATATTATACCCTTTTCTGCGCCGTCGCGCAAGGGGGTGGACGCAACAATTTTTGCCCAGACTAACCCATCATGGACAAAGGCCGTGCGCGAGGCTCGCCCCCTACTGCTTATTCGCCGCCGGAACCGCGAGGGACGCCCCCTTGAGGTCCGTCCAGAGCGTACCCTCACCCGCGTGGATCACGCGGATGTTGACTGCGGGGTTTAGCGAGTCCGCAAACACGAGGTCCGCCCAGAGCGACGGATCCTTGAACGCCGAGGCACGCCGCTTGATGCCAAGCGCCTCCTCGTTCTCCACAAGGAACTTCGCCTTGACCTCGGCGGAGCCGCGCGTCTCGGTGATCTTCGCCTGTATCTTCGCGCACTCGAGGTCGATCTCCGCCGCCTTGAGCTTCGTCTCGGCGTTTATCTCGGCGACGTCCTTCTTCATCTCGGCGGCGACTGTCGCGACGAGCTTCGCAGTCTCCTGCTCTACCTCGCGCTTGAGCTGGTCGACCTTGGCGATCTCGGTGTTCAGCTCGGCGCGGCGCTTTTCAGTTTCCTGCTGCGTCTTGTTCGTGAGGTCCTGCTCCTTCGCGACGGCGGCGGACTGGATCGGCTCGAGGATCTCCTCCGGGACTTCGACATGGCGGACGATCGCGTTCCTGACGAGGATGTGCTTTTCGCCGAGAACTCGCACGAGCTCGGCAGTCATCTCCTCCTGGAACTTCTGGCGGCCTTCGCCGTCGATGAACTCGCGGGCCTTGTAGTCCGAGCCCTTCATTCGCGAGATCGAGAGGATCTGCGGCATTATGATCTTCGAGACGACCGCGGGGAGGTCTCCGTAAAGCATGAAGATCTTCGATATCTTCTCGGGCATGAGCTCGAACTCCACCGTCATGTCGAGCATGATCGCGAAGCCGTCGGACGACGGGAACTGCACGAACTGGTTCATGCCGAACGCGACCGAGTCGTTCGCCGGGAGCTGCGACTGCCCGACGGGCGCGCGCTGCTGCGCCGGCGCGGCGGCACCGGTGACCGCGGAGGAAACGGTTGACAGATACCGGTTGCCGCTCGCGCTCTTGCGCGCGGCCGGCGCACGGGAGAGCGAATTGAGCGAGAAGTTGTTGCGGGCGGAATCTTCGTCAACGATTCCGAGGTCGGCGTTCTGCGTCACGTACTCCGCGCGCTTCTGCACCTGCTTCTGAAGCGTCATTCGCTGCAGCTCGTCGAGTCCGTTCGCGCTCTGGCTCTGCGCCTTCGTGAGGACGACAGTTCCCGACTTGCCGACGATGGAGACCTGGTTCATGCCTATCTCGACGACGTCAACCTGGTAGGCGCGGGGGTTCACGTAGTAGAGCCCCGGCTGCAGGACCTTCTCCATCACGCCCTTCTCTCCAGGTCCGGCGAAAGAGCCCGCCGCAGCCGGCTTTCCGGTCTGGCTCGTCACGACGCCGACATAGCCGATCGGGATGTTTATCGCGCTCATCACCTTGACGTCGTATCCCTCGGGGTTGAGGCGGTACCTGCCCGGACCCAGGACATCCTTCCACACGCCCTTCGAGTCGCGGTCCGGCGCAAGGATCTCGCCGGGCGCGAGCTCACGTCCGTTCTTCGAGGTGACTACGCCGACTGAGCCAGCCGGAATCGTGATCGCCGAGACGATGCGCCAGTCGTGCGTGACGGGATCGAGGAAATGGCGTCCCTCACCAAGCGGGATCCGCTGGACGCCCTTCTGGCCCGGCTCCGCGAGGATCGCGCCGGGCGGCAGCTCGTCGCCGGTCTTCGAGGTGACGATCGCCATCTCGCCAGGACCGACATAGACCCTGCAGAATATCCACACGAACGCAAACACGCCGAGCACAAGCAATACGACCGCCGCGACGATCGCAGACGCAAACTTTCCGAAGTTGTTCATTTCGCACCCCCTTTCTCGTTGCCGAAGGCGCTTTTGGCAGGGATTCCCATCATTTCGCGCGGATCGTCGGCAGTCACGACGTCGGTCACGCGCGGCGCCGTCTTCTCGTAGAGCCTCGCCCTGAGGTAGTCGCGCTCGTCCGAGTAGACCGCGACTTCACGCGCCATGACCTCGGCTTCGGCGGTCGTCCTCGCCTCGACGACCCTACGGTCGGCCTCGGCCTTGGCAAGCTTAGCCGCGGCCTCGGCTTCCGCCGCCTTGAGCTCCGTCGCAGCAACCGTAAGTCTCGTCTCCGCTGCGATTGTGGCCTCGGCCCTCGTCTGCTCCGCGGCGATCTTGCTCTGGATGCGCTCGGTCTCCGCCGCCACGACCTTGGAGTTGCGGTCGGCGAGCGACTTCTGGCGGCCGAGCTCGGCGAGCGACTGCGCCTGGACGATCTGCTGGTCGATCTTCTTCGCCTCCTGGACGGCGAGCTCCCTCGCGCGGATGATCGCCGCGACTTCCTGCGGCGCGAAGATGTCGCGGATGAGGACAGAGTTGAGCGAGATGCCCCACGGCGCGCAGACACCCTTCAAATACGCCTCGAGCGAATTCTGAAACGCCTGGCGGGACTCGCCGACGATGAATTCGGTCGCGACCTTCTTCGAACCCTCGATGCGCGAGAATCCGCGCGCGGAGGGAAGGATGATCTTCTGAAGGATGTCATCCATGTCGCCGACCTCGTGCGAGAGGAGTGCGACCTTGTCGAGCTGCAGGTTGAACTCGAGCGTTCCCTCTGCCTGCACCGTGAAGCCGTCCTGGGTTAGGAACGTTATCGCGTCGGCGCCGGAGAGCTCGAAGCGCTGGCTCTGCACGTTCACGATCGAGACGGAGTAGAGGAACGGGTTGAGGCGGTGAGTTCCCTCCTTGAGGATTCCGTCCGTCACGCCCTTCGCGCCCTCCCCGACGAGAAATCCGGTTCCCGTCGCGTCGTCCGCGCCGTCGGAAAGGATGTCGGACCCCGTAAGCCGCGTCACGACGCCGACGTGGCCTGGCTTGATCGTGATGTCGTCGTAGAGCTTGACGTCGTAGGCGAAGGGGTTGATGCGGTGGCGGCCAGTGCCGAGAACGTCGCGGACGATGCCCTTGAAGGAGTCGTCGCGGGCGATTATCTCGCCTGCGGGAAGGTCCTTGCCGAACTTCCTTACGAGAACGCCGAACTTCCCTGCAGGAATGTCCATCGCGCGGAAATACCGCCACTCCCACGTCCACGGATTGCGGAAGTAGCGGCCTTCAGGCAGCACCTCCGCCTGTATTCCCTTGTACTCGGGCCCTGGCGAGAGGATCGCCTCGGGCGGGAGGTCCTTGCCGGTCTTCTTCATGAGGACGGCGATCTGCCCGTTCTCGGGCTCGATGCGCCACCCCCACCATATCCACGCCGCAAACGCGACAAACACAACTGGAACAGCTGCTGCTATTGCCTTCATCGTCTCTCCTTTGCAGAAACAACAGGGGACAGTCCCCAATGAATCAATGTATGTTGCCGCGCGACGGATGGCTCTTCGCCTTCGGCGCGTCGAACTTGAGGAACGTCGCGAACTTGAGCGCCTCCTCGGGAATCTCCTCGCCCGTCGTGTCGGGCATCTCAGAGATGTCCGGAGCGACTTCGTGCGTATGGTGGAACTTCACCACCGGGTTGACGAGCTTCCTTAGCTCATCGAGGAACGCATCAACGCCCTCGCGCGTCTCGCACGAAACGCATATAGGCGTGACGCCCGTCTCCTTCACGAAGCGCTCGAGGTTCTCCTTCGCGCACTCTACGTCGAGCTTGTTGGCGACAACGAGGTACGGACGCTCCGCGAGCTCAACCGAATACTCGTCGATCTCCTTCTTGAGGACCTCGTAGTCTTTCCACGGCTCGCGGTTGTCCGTGCCCGCCATGTCGATGACGTATATGAGCACCTTCGAGCGCTCGAGGTGCCTGAGGAACGCAAGCCCCAGCCCCACGCCCTTCGCCGCGCCCTCGATGATTCCGGGCACGTCGGCCATCCTTATCTTCGCGTAGTCGGGATAGACTATCGTGCCGACAATGGGGTTCAGTGTCGTAAAGGGATAGCTCGCGATCTTTGGCGTTGCAGAGGAAACACAGGAGAGAAGCGAGCTCTTGCCGGCGTTCGGGAAGCCGAGAAGCCCCGCGTCCGCAATCGTCTTGAGCTCGAGCCTTAGCCTGCGCTCCTCGGCGGCTCCGCCGGGAGTGTGCTCCGTCGGCGCCTGGTTGACGGACGACTTGAAGTGGACGTTACCGAAGCCTCCCGCGCCGCCCTTCGCGACGATCGCCGTCTGGCCCGGCTCAACGATGTCCGCCACGAGAAGCCCCGTGTCTACGTCGTATACCTCGGTGCCCAGCGGAACGGGCACGACGAGGTCCTTGCCGCGCTTGCCGTACATCTTCTGCCCCTGCCCGGGGCCGCCGTCCTGCGCGAAGCACTTCGGGTCGTAGTATAGCGAAAGGAGCGAGTTGATGTGGTCGGACGCCTTGAAGACGACGTCCCCTCCGCGTCCGCCATCTCCTCCGTCCGGCCCGCCGAACTCGACGAGTGCCTCGCGGCGGAACGACATCGATCCGTCGCCGCCCTTTCCGGAGCGGACGATCACCTCCACCTGGTCTATGAACGTCTTGGCCTTCATCGACTTCTCCTGCCTTTCTCAGAGTCCGACAGCCTTGCGGACCTTCTCCATCTGCACAGCGGCGGCCGCGCGCGCCTTCTTCGCGCCGGCCTGGAGGATGTCCTCGAGCGAGGCGGGGTCCTTCGCGAGGGTCTCGCGCTTCTCCCTGAACGGATCGAACAGGCGCTTGTACGCGGCGAGCAGCTCCTTCTTCGCGTGGCCGTAGCCGTAGTTGCCGGCGCGGAAGTTCGCGGCCATCGTCGCGACCTCCTCGGGCGTCGCGAAGAGCTTGTACATCTCGTAGATCGAGTTGCCCTCGGGCTCCTTCGGCTCCTCCATCGTCTTCGAGTCGGTGACTATGGCCATGATCTTCTTCTTTGCCGACGGATCGAAAAGCTCGATCGTGTTGTGGTAGGACTTGGACATCTTCTGCCCGTCCGTGCCCGGGATCGTCGCGACATTCTCGGGGATGTACGCGTCCGGAAGCTTGAATATCTCGCCGTACGCGTTGTTGAACTTCTGCGCGAGGTCGCGCGTAACCTCGAGGTGCTGCTTCTGGTCCTTCCCCACCGGCACGAGGTCGGCGTTCATGATGAGGATGTCGGCCGCCATGAGGACGGGGTACGCGAAGAGCCCGTGCGTCGCCTCGAAGCCGTGCGCCATCTTGTCCTTATAGCTGTGGCAGCGCTCGAGGAGACCCATCGGCGTGAGGCACGAAAGGTACCACGCGAGCTCCTGCACCTCAGGGACGTCGCTCTGCCTGTATATCACGGACTTCTCTGGATCGAGCCCGCAGGCGAGGTAGTCCAGCGCGACGTCGCGCGTGGCCTCCCTGAGCTGCGCGCCGTCGCGCACCGTGGTCATTGCGTGGAAGTTCGCGATGAACATGAAGTTCTCGCCCTTCTCCTGAAGGTCGAACATCGATTTCATCGCGCCGAAGTAGTTGCCCCAGTGCAGCTTGCCCGAGGGCTGGATTCCTGTCAAAACTCTCATGGCGCATATTATATCAAAAATACCGCCCCTCGCGCCGCAGCGATCACTCATCTGCCGGACCGATGCCAAAAATGAAGAGCGACGGCTCGTCCGTAATCCCCTCAAGGGTCCCGATCGTCGCAGTTCCGCTCTTGTCGTCAGACAGCGTCACCGCGACTGTGAACGTCTCCGCGTCCGTCAGCCTGCGCTTGCAGACAAGCGCGAACTTCTGTCCGTCGGCATCGACCCTGCCCGCGGCGAACTCAACCGCGATCTTCCCGTCCTTCAGCGAAATCGACCTGAACGACACGCGCTTTCCGCCGTGGCCGTCGGAGAAGCCCGAGATGCCGCCGGACTTCCCCGCGACGTCCCAGACGGGGGCGGGCGGAACAGACGAACCCTCGGACGAGCACCAGTGGTCCGCGTCGTTCGTCATCTCCCTTTCGAACAACACAGCCCTCAGCGCGGCGCCTTCCATGTCCACGCCCGGATACAGCGCGTTGTCGAACGCCGCCTCGCCGCGCTGCACTATCGATCCGGCACAGTCTGTCAGGCAGACGTAGACGTCGCCGTTCGTGATCTTCTTGTTCACGGGATCGCCGCCCCAGTATGCATCCTGGTCTAGGCGGACCGATCCGTAGGGGGCGACGGAACCGCTCGTGAGGACGAACAGGCACTTCGAGGCCTCCTCTCCGCTCTTGTTCCAGTCCTTGAGCTTCTCGACGTTGACCTTGAGCCCCGCAAGGCTCACCGTCTTCGCGGAAATGTTCGTGAGGACGATGTATTCGCCGACGTCTCCAGTGGTCTCCGTTTCGTTCGTCTTCGTGGAACCGTAGATCTCGTAGAAGCGCAGCTGCGCCTGTCCGGCCTCCGCCTCGACGTCGGACGCGCCGAGCAGACTCACCTCGCTGAGCGCGCTCCACTCGCTGCGCGACGAATTGTAGACGCGCGCCTTCAGGACCATTCCGCCGACGGGAACCGCAATGCCGCCTTCGCTCTGGCCGGATGCGCTCTCATAGGACGCCTCGAGATTCCACCACGCGTCGGACGAGTTGCCGTGGCACTGGTGCAGCTCGACGGCGAGGATGTTCTCGCCAGTCTTGAGGAGCCCCGCGGAAAATTCCCATCGCGTCACCGGCGACGGAAGGTCGATGTTGGTCTGGCCGTTGCCAGAGAAAGTATAGCCTGCGGTGTCGACGTTCTCGCGCTTCACCTCCACGCCGTTGATGTAGGCTATGTAGCCGTCGTCGCAGTCGATGTCGACGAAAAGCTTCGTCAGCGACTCCGCGTTCGCCTCCGCGCCAAGCGTGAACTTCCGGCGGAAGAAGAAGGCCTTTATGTTGCTTGTCCCGTTGGACTGGTAGCGGCTAAGCTGTGTCGCGAAGGTCCTGTCAGACGAGGCGGTGTTCACGAATCCGAAGCTGCTCCTGCCCTCCTTCCATCCCGAGTCGTCGTATCCTGCAGCCGTCCACTCCCCGACCGGAGCGGCGTCGCCTTCGAAATACCTCCAGAGGTCTCCGGTGGAGACAACCTTCACCTTCGTCTTGCCGGGGGCGGATCCGGTGAACTCCTTCGCCGCGGGGTTGCGCGAGCCGTCGGCGAGCCACGGATCGGTTCCGTCGGTGGTGTAGTAGATCTTCCCCTGATCGCCTCCGTTTAGGTAGACGCGTCCGTTCCCTCCGACATAGGTCCCGCTTCTGAGCATCTCCGCAAGGCTGTCTAGAATCGTCGGCGCGTCGGTCTTCGGGAACCACTTGAGCGAGCGATAGTTGGACATGAGGTAAGGAAGCCTCTTCTCGATGAACTCGAGGTCCGAGTTGCAGGCGCTCTCCCACGTCGAGTAGCCGAACCTGCCATCGCCCCAGCGCGCGAGCTCCGCGACCACCGCGTCCTCGATCTCCGCCATGCGGGCGCGGTAGCGCGCCTCGCACGCCTCGACGGTCATCGCTCCGTCTGCGGAGAAGAACTGCTTCTGGACGATGTCCTGGAACGTGCGCCTGTATTCGGCGTTCTCCATAAGCGCGACATGCAGCGCGGTGGGATTGAAGTTCTTGAGGTCGGCGGTGCTTGTGCCGGGCGTGATCTTGCCGTATGTCAGGTAGTGCGCGCCGGAGGTGTATCCGTCGGTCAGCTTGCGCGACGACATGGAGTTCTCGGCATCGTGGCGATTGAACTTGAAGCCCTCGCTAGTCGAGTCGCCCTCCACGCGGTTTCGGTAGGCGATGACGTTGTTGACGGTGTTGTGTCCGTTCGCCGGACTGTCCCCGTCCGCGCCCCACTGCGAAGTCAGCAGATAGCAGACGAGGTTCGTGACGTCGAGCAGGATCGGATAGTCGAAGTTGCGCGTTCCGTCGGGATTGAGCCCGCGCACGCGGTTGTAGTTGCCCGGATGATCCGCGCCGTAGCCCTCGAGCGTGATCGAATGCAGCAGACTCCACGCGTCCTCGTTTCCGTCGGCGACCTCGTTGTGGTAGTTGCCGCCGTTCATGCTCGTGGTCCTGATGACGTCGTAGTTGTCGTCGTCTCCCCCGAGGTAGTCCGCGGCGTAGTTCTTCTCGACTCGCTCCTCCGTCTGGTACACTCCCCAGTAGATGCCGTTGATAAAGAGGTGGTAGTAGTTGCTGCGGTTGTAGGGCTGGCCCATGTCGCGCTGCGAATCGCGCGAGAAGACCTCGTTGACCATCGTCTCCTTCCTCGAGTGCGCATCGTAGTTCACCCAGGCGTTGTTCTGCTCGGTGCGGAAGTCGATGCGCTTGAAGCTCTCCGCGCCCTCGTCGCCGAAGAGCGGATGCTCCAGGCGGTCCATTCCGTACTCGCCGCGGAAGATCATGTGGAAGCTGTGCTTCCTGTAGTTCGCGTTGCGGCTGTAGGCGCCGCGGATGCGTATTCCGCAAATGGCGGAGAACTCATCCTCTTGGTCGCCGGGGTGTATCTGCTCGAGCATCGTCGGACGCTCCCAGTCGCGGCCGCGGTTCTGCGCGTGGCAGTAGATTCCCTTGGTGCCGTCAAAAAGGTCCTTCGGGTCCATCACGATGGAGACGGTGCGGATTCCGTTCGTGAAGCTCTTCGTGAACCGCGCCAGCATCTTCGAGTCGCCGAGGATCGCCTTGTCGAGTCCGTACGTCATGTACTGCCCGTTCACCTCCTTGTCCGCGGGGAAGCCCGCCGGAACCGACGAGTCCTGCTGGAGTATGTCGGAGAGGAACAGATACGTGGCGGACCACTGCGTCTCGAAAAGACTGTTTGCGTCGCAGGCGCAGGCACGGACGCACGTGGTCCTGTCGATGGCGATCGGCGAGGTGTACAGGCGAGTTGCGGACGAGGATGGATCCGGCTTCGTCCCGTCCGTGGTGTAGTAGATCTTCCGTTCCTCGTACCCCTCGCCTGCGCAGCTCAGCGCAAGCCGGAACGGCTCGGTCTTGTATCCGTGGCGCTCGCTGAAGACCACCTCCGGCGTGTACGGGGTGCGCCCCGTGTCGGAATTCGCCGCGCCCGGCGTAGGCTCCTCGAAGTAAAGCCCGACAAGCCTGTCCTCCATGCTCGCAACGCCGGCGGAGAGAAGAAGCTCGGAATCGTCGGCGGAGCTGTTCGTCATAGTGACCTCGAGCGTGTTCGCGCTCCGCATGAGCGACGCGTCGATCGGAAACTCCACGACCTTCGCCATCTCCTCCGCCGTGCGCTGGCCGACATCTGCGACAGAGGCGACCTCCGTGCCGTTGAACTTGGCCACGAACGGATCGGAATAGCGGATGCGGAGCTTTGCGGTGCCCGCGGCGGAAGGATCCTCTACGGAGAACGTCGACTTCCAGGAGAGCGTCCCGGAGACGCCGAGCATCTCGCCGCTTATGTCGTTCGCGATCTGCGCGCCAAGCGGACTCGCCACCGTGATGTCGCTTCCGGCACTGCCGATCACCTTGAAGACATCGGCGCTGAAGGACTCGTGACGTCCCTTCGCCGCGCTGAGGTCCAGCACGTAGTAGAGTCCGTCGCGCGAGTCCTTGAACCACACGACCTCGATCTCATACACACCCGCATCGAGATCGAGAGTGTCGAGCGAGCGGGCATATCCGGACGGCACGCTGTCAGTGTCGCCTAGCGACCACACGACGCCCAGCCGCTTCAGCCGCACGACGGCGCCTCCGAAGCATCCGGTCGAGAAGGTCCACTCGCCGGACTCCGGAATCTTCACCGCCCCGGAGACCCTGCACACGAGGCTCGCCTTGGAGAATCCCGGGATGTCGTTGTACGAGCCGAAGTCCCCGCGGCTCACGCCCTTCAGGCGGAGCGCGAACGAGTCGACCGTTCCGTCCGCGACGGGCTTCGCGACATCGGTGCGCCAGTAGTTCGAATCGGCGGCGTAGCGCTCCGCGTCCTCGAGGTTGTTTATCCTGAGGTCGCCGTAGTAGTTCAGGTTGTACGCGACTGTCCTAAGAACGCCTGCGGAGGCGCTCATGCCGAGCGGACCGCTCGCCTGCTTCCATGCGCCGGAACCGACTTTGTACTGCGCCGGAGCGCTCTCGTCGAGGAGCATGTCCGGCAGATGTCCGAATCCGAAGGAGATGTCCGCGTGGCTCTGCGGCATCTCGACGCGATTGACAATCGACTCCTTGTCTGCGGCGGACGCGATGAACACCGTGTGCTTGCCGGCATCGGTCGAGATGTTGCATGCGACATGCGGCTCGGACGCGTCCCACGCGGTGCAGATTCCGTCGCCGTCGCACCACACGATACGATAGCCCTTCGCCGGAATTCTGCACTCGCCCTGTATCTGCGTCCATTCGTCCGGAGACTTCTTGGGCTTGTTGAAGAGAAACCATCCCGTAATGTCCTCCTCCTCGTCACCGGAGTTGTAGAGCTCCACCCAGTCAATGCCCTGCGTTCCGTTCATCGTAGCGAGAGTCGTCTCGTTCTTCGCCATCACCTCGTTGATGACAATGTCCGCCGATGCGGCCATCGGCAGCAGCAGCGCGGCCTCGGCCAGCAAGGCGGCGACGGTGCAACGGGCGAACTGGAATTTCAACTTCAGTGACATGGCGGACCTTTCTGTGTGGTTGGCGGATATTCTACCTAAAGTTGTTGCAAATCTCAATTATGCGAACGGCTCCCCGAATCCACTATACTGAAGTATATTGCCACGGTATACCGTCTTCCCCCACAGCGGGGACGGGGCCGTCTTTTCCACGGACATTGCCAGATTTGGTATAATTGCCCCATGACGGTGATACTGCATGTCGACATGGACGCGTTCTTCGCGTCCGTAGAGCTGCTCTCCCATCCCGAATGGCGTGGGAAGCCGCTCGTCGTCGGCTCGGGGCCCCACGAGCGCGGAGTCGTCTCGACATGCTCCTACGAGGCGCGGAAGTATGGCATCCACAGCGCGATGCCGTCCCGCACGGCATACCAGCTCTGCCCGCACGCGATATTCAAGTACCCGGACATGGCGAAGTACCAGGCCGTGTCGGACAAGGCGTTCGAGGTCTTCTCGCACTACACGCCGTACGTCGAGGGGGTTTCGGTGGACGAGGCATTCCTCGACATCGCGGGCTCGCTCCACCTCTTCCGCGGCGCATCCGCCGCGGAGCGCGCCGTCGCGCTCGGCGAGGCGCTGCGAAGCGAGATACGCCGCGTCTGCGGCGTGACGTGCTCGGTGGGGATCGCGCCGAACAGGCTCCTCGCGAAGATAGGGTCGGAGCAGCACAAGCCCGACGGACTCACCCTCATGCCGTTCGAGCCGGACGAGATCGCCGCCTTCCTCGCGCGCAAGCCGATCGGCATCCTCTGGGGCGTCGGGAAGAAGACGATAGAGGCGCTGAAGCCGTACGGAATCACCACGTGCGGAGACGTCCAGCGGCTCGGACGCGGCAACGCGCTCGTCTCGGACGATCTCGTCGACATGGCGTTCGGGAGGTCGGACGACAAGGTCCACTGGGAACCGGGCGAGGAGAAGTCCGTCTCGCGCGAGCACACCTTCGACGAGGACATCTCCGACCGCGAGGCGGTACGCGAGAAGCTTCTGGAGCTCGTCACGGACGTCGGGCTAAGGTTCCGCCGCGAGAAACGCTGGGCGCGCACCGCGCGCTTCAAGCTGCGCGACGCCGACTTCGAGACGCTGACGCGCCAGATGCCCTTCGCGCACCCCGCGCGCGACGACTTCGCGTTCCGCGAGGCGGCGCTGAGGCTCTTCGACCGCGAGTGGCCCGAGGGAAGCGCAAAGTACACCGTGCGGCTCGTGGGCTTCGGAGTCGCGAATCTGCAGGACTTCCCCGAAGATTCGGAGCCGATGCTCTTCGCAGACCCGGAGGACGAATCGCGCAGGAAGCGCGAGCGCCTCTCCGAAACACTCGACGCCCTCAGAGAGCGCGGGCTGCTGAAGAATTGACGCGGCAGAAGCCCGCGCGGACGTCCGCGCGGGTTTTTAGGCCTTCGGCGGGGAGGACGCCGGGTCCTTGCGCGTGCGGGCCTTCAGGAATATCCTCAGCGGCGCGCCTTCGAGTCCGAAGCGGACGCGGATGTTCTTCTCTATGAAGCTCAGGTACGCGGGCGTCACGAGCTTCGGGTCGTTGACGAAGAGGCGTATCGTCTGCGGGTTCGTCGACACCTGGAGTCCGTAGTATATCTTGAGCCGCTTGCCCTTTATCATCGGCGAAAGCGTCTTCTTCGTGGCCTTCACGATGACGTTGTTGAGCATCCCCGTCGGGATGCGCTCGCTCGCGGACGCCGCGGCGCGGTCTATCGCCTCGACGGTGCGGCGGATGTTGTACCCGGACTTGTTGGAGCAGAACACGATCGGCGCGAAGTTCAGGAACGGCATCATCGCCCGCACCGCGTCCGCCGCCTTCTTCTCGTTCGTGATTCCCTCCTTCAGCGCGAGGTCCCACTTGTTCAGCATCAGCACGCACGCGCGGTGCGCGTCGAGTATCTTGCCGGCGATGCGCTTGTCCTGCATCGTCGGGCCCATCACGGGATCTAGGAGCAGTATCACGACGTCCGCCTCCTCGATCGCCTGCTCGGAGCGGAACAGCGAGAAGTTGTCGACGGACGTCTTGGACATCTTCGTGTGCGGCTTCATCCCCGCCGTGTCGACGAGCATGTAGTGCCGCGCCTCGGGACCGGAGCCGATGGTGAACGGAACCTCCACCGCGTCGCGCGTCGTGCCTGCGATCTCCGAGACGATGACGCGCGGGGCGTTGAGAAGACGGTTCACGTACGACGACTTGCCGGCGTTGGGGCGTCCGACGATCGCGACGCGGAGCGGCCTCCTGGAGCTCTCCTCCTCCGCGTCCACCGGCGGAAGCTTCGAGACGACGTCGGAGACAAGGGCCTCCACGCCCCTGCCGTGCTCCGCGCTCGTCGCGAAGACGGGGAGCCCGAACCGCTCGAACTCGGCGGCGCGCCAGTCGTCGTCCGCAGTGTCGCACTTGTTCGCGGCGATCACGCACGGGACGCCGGACTTGCGGACGGCCGCGATGACCTCCGAGTCCAGCGGGGTTATGCCCTCGCGGGAGTCGACGACGATGACGCAGACCGCGGAGTCCTCCACCGCAAGCGCGGCCTGCCCCTTCGTCTCCTCGTCGAGCGGATCGTGCGTGACGCGGCGGTCGAAGGCGATTCCGCCCGTGTCGACGAGCATCACCCTGCGGCCCTGCACCTCCACCTCGCGCGTCACGCGGTCGCGCGTGACGCCCGGCTGGTCGAAAACGATGGCAACGCGCTTCCTCGCTATGCGGTTGAAGAGCGCGCTCTTGCCCGTGTTGGGCCTGCCGACTAGGGATACGACGTTCATGGCTTTGATCTCACTTTCGCCATAGATTATACCAAAAATGGCCGCCGCGCGCCGAAATGCGCGCCAGGCGGCCTTAATGCTGCACTTTCCCTGTCTGCTACTGCACCAGAACGCTGCGCGTCTCGTAGTGTCCCGGCTGCCACACGCGGATAACAGTGCCGTTCGGCTGGACCTGGTCCACATACGCTCCCGGGACCCATACCTGCTGTGTCGAGTAGACCGGCTGCGAAGTGTAGACCGGAGTGGTCACGACCGTAGGCGCGCTAACCACGCTGCTCGCCACGACCGCAGGCGTGACAAGCGCGTCCGCAATCACGCCTCCTACCACTCCTCCGACGAAACCGGGCCAGAAGTGGCTTCCGCCGCGGCCCCAGCCGCTGTAGTGGTGGTGGCGGTACATGGGCGGAGGCGGCGGACGGTGCATCGGCATGCGCGGTCCCATGTGATGGTGCATCATCGGCATCGGCCCGCGAGGTCCGCCGAAGCCGCCGCGAGGTCCGCCGAAGCCGCCGTGAGGCCTCGCGAGAAGAGTTCCCGCGACAAGTGCCGTAGCGACTGTCATCAGTATTTTCTTGTTCATTTTGTCGTTCCTTTCTCCGCGCTTTCTCGCGGTTCACACGGTTAGGAATGCCTTCACGGAAAAACTGACACGGATTTCGACAAAAAATCACATTTTTTTGCCGGCCTCCCATTTCTGCCAGCTTTCGCGCATAAACTTTATGGAACGCGAAAATATCTGGTCGACGTTTGCCGCCGAGGAAACGTCCAGAAAGTCCCTTATCTCCTCGCTGGAGAGGTGGAAGCGCGTCTTGAGGAGGTGGATGTAGCACCTTTCGGGGTCTTCGTTCCAGAGGAGGCGGAAGAAATACAGCGTCATACGCCACACCTCGAGGCGCAGCGTCTCCTGATCCTGTACCGGAAGCGCCATCGCCTCCCCCTCGCCCTCGGCGTCGGGATGCGCGCCCTCGATGGAAATCTCGCCGTGCTTGTTGGGGTCTGCATTGAGGACATATCCCCTGACATAGCGCTTGAGCCATCCCTCGAAGCTGCCCTCACCGCGATAGAGATCGATCTTTCCCTTCCCGATCATCTCCTCGTAGAGCATGCCCATCAAGTCGCCCGCAGTGAGCGAAAAGCGCTCCATCATCTCGGCGGACCGCATCGACTTCGACTCCGGCTCGACGACGCGCTCCCAGACGAGCTTCCATCCTGCGTCCTCGCCGTTCTTTACAAGCCTGTGCCATTCCCTGTCGTCCATGGTCCGCCTCCCTGAATCAGCCAAAAGTCGGAACGCCCGGGACCGGCTTCATGCCGTCCCTGTGAAGCCAGATCGGCACGGAGTGCTTTCCGGCGACGAACTGGGCAAACGTCATGGACGCGTCGCCGTCCTTCACGGCGAGCTTCTGTCCCGCGAACTCGAAGACGCCCGACTCCACCGGAAGGTCCTCTCCGTCGACAATGGTTATCGGCAACACCGTTTCCGCCGTGGATCCCGGCGGAAAGGTGACCTTCGCGATCCAGCGCATCTTCATGTCCTTCGTCGGATGCGAATGGAACGTCATTATTATCGTCTTGCCTTCTGGCGTCTTCATTTTTGGATATTATATCATATTGCGAGGACGGCGTCCGCGAATTCGGCGAGGTCGCGGTACACGCCTGCCGCGTACTCGTCGAGAGACGTCGGCTGGGCGTTGACGATGAAGACCTTCCCGCCCGCCTGCAGCGTCAGCCGCGGCAGACCCGCCGCGGGAAATACCGTGAGCGACGTGCCGAGCACGAGGAAGACGTCGCTCCTCATCGCGAGCGACTGGGCGGACATGAACGCGGCCTCCGGGAGCGCCTCGCCGAAGAACGTGATGTCCGGCTTGTATGCGCCGCCGCATTTGCAGTGCGGCACCGGCTCGCTCTTCAGCATCTCGAGGATCTCGTCGTATGTCTTCTCGTCGCCGCACCTGCGGCAGTGGTGCAGGATCGGCGAGCCGTGCACCTCGTAGACGTTGGCGCTGCCGGCCTTCTGGTGGAGCATGTCGATGTTCTGCGTCGCTATGCCCTTGAGGAGCCCGAGGTCCTCGAGGTGCGCAAGCGCCCTGTGCACCGGCCCCGGCTGGTACTTGCCAAGTCCGTAGACAAGCTCAGAACAGCCCGAGTAGTACACGGAAGGATCGCGGTCGAACCAGTCTATGTCGAAGATCCGCTCCGCGTTCGGCTGGCGGTAGAGTCCCTGCGGACCCCTGAAGTCGGGAATCCCGCAGAGCGTAGACACGCCCGCGCCAGTGAGGCATCCGACGCACTTCGCGCCCTTCAGCGCCTCGACTAGCCGCTTCACTTCGCAACCTCCTCGACGAGGTCCGCCACGCGCGCCGCGGCGTCGGGCGTCGCAAGCGCGCGCATCTTCTCCGACATGGCGGCAAGCTTCTCCGGATGGTCGTAGCGCTCGATGATGTAGCGGCAGAGCTGCTTTGCGGTGAGCTGCGACTGGTTCGCCTCGTCCGCCGCACCCTTCGCCGCGAACGCGTCCGCGTTGAAGTGCTGGTGGTTGCGCATGGCGGAGGGGAGCGGAATCAACATGGCGGGCTTGCCGCACGCGGCGAGCTCGAAGCACGTCGACGCGCCGGCGCGCGCGATCACTAGGTCTGCGGACGCGAAGGCGTTGGCCATCTCGCGCTCGAACGCGTGGACGCGCGCGGGAAGCGCGACGTGCGCGTACGTGGCCATGACGTCGCCTTCGTCCTTTGCGCCGGTCTGGTGGATGACGTAGAGCGTGCGGCCCTTCGTCCAGCGCTTGTCGAGCTCCGCCTTCGCCATCGCGAGCGCCTCGCTCGCGAGGCAGTTGACCATGTGCGCGCCCTGGGAGCCGCCCGTCACGAACACGACGAACGCGTCGGCGGGGATGAATTCGAAGCGCTTTCCGGACGAGATGTCGGCGCGGACGGGGAGTCCGGTGCGGACCGTCTCGCATCCGGGCAGATGCTTCGCCGTCACGTCGAAGCTTATCGCGACCTTCTTGGCGAAGCGAGAGAGGAACTCGACGGCACGACCGGGAATCGTGTTCGCCTCATGGAGGACGACGGGGATGCGGCGTCCGCGCGCGGCGAGGACTGGCGGAAGCGACGAGTAGCTGCCCATCGCCAGGACGACGTCCGGCGACTCCTTGCGCATCTCGCGCCTGCAGCGCAATATCGACGCGAGTATGGAAAGTCCGTTGCGAATCGACAGCTGGCGCGCGCCGGTCGAGAACGTCGCGCCGTGCCAGTTGCGCATCACGCTCGACTCGATGTCGCGTCCCGAATCCCACACGGTCACGTCGTGTCCGCGCCCCTTGAGCTCTTCCGCCACGGCAAACCCCGGGAACGCGTGTCCGCCCGTGCCGCCACATGCCACAACTATCTTCATGCGATTGAAATCCTCCGTCTCACTTGCGGATCACTCCGTCTCCGGTAACGAGGTACTTGTACGTGGTGAGCTCCTCAAGCCCCATCGGACCCCTCGCATGCAGCTTGTCGGTCGAGATGCCGATCTCCGCGCCCATGCCGAACTCCCCGCCGTCCGTGAAGCGCGTGGAGACGTTGTGGTACACGCACGCGGAGTCGACGTCGCGGAGGAACTCCGCCGCGCGTTCCGCATCGTTCGTGACGATGCACTCCGAGTGGTGGGAGGAGTTCGCGTTGATGAAGTCGATCGCCGCGCGCACGTCCGCCACCTTCGCCACGTTGATGTCGAGCGAGAGGTACTCGGTGCCGGCCTCGTTCTCGTGCAGCGTCACGCCCTTGTCCTTCGCCCACGCCTCGACCATCGGCATGAAGAGAGGCGCGAGCTTCTCGTGGACGAGCAGGCACTCCGCCGCGTTGCACACGCCCGGGCGCTGCGTCTTCGCGTTGTCGAGGATCGAAAGCGCCATCGCGAGGTCCGCCTTGTCGTCGACGTAGATGTGGCAGACGCCCTTGTAGTGCTTCAGCACCGGGACAAGCGCCGCCTCGCACATCGCGCGGATGAGCCTCTCGCCTCCGCGCGGAATCGCGACGTCGACGAGCCCTACCGCGCGGACGAGCTCCGTCACCGCCGCGTGGTCCGTCGTCTCCACGAGCTGCACGGCGTCGCCAACACCGGCGCTCTTCACGGCCGCGGCGAGGGCCTTGTTCGTCTCGAGCGCCTCCTTGCCTCCGCGCAGGATGACCGCGTTGCCCGTCTTCAGGCAGAGCGCGGCGGTGTCGATGAACACGTTGGGGCGGCTCTCGAAGACGACGGCGATCACGCCGATCGGGACGCGCACCTTGCGGATCTCGATGCCGCTCGGACGCTCCCTGGTCCAGATCGTCTCCCCGACCGGATCTGGCAGCGAGGCAACATGCCTCACGCCCGCGACCATGGCGTCGAAGCGCGCTGGGGTCAGGGTGAGCCTGTCAACCATGGCGGGAGCGAGGCCATTCTCCTTTGCACGGGCAACGTCAGCGGCGTTTGCGCCGCGGATCTCGTCCGCATGCGCCTCAAGCGCCTTCGCGATTGCGAGAAGTGCGTCGTTCTTGGCGGACGTGGTCATCCGCGCGAGTTCAGCGGACGCCGCGCGCGCGCGGACCGCCATTTCGTGTATTGTTTCCTGTACTGTCATCTGCGTGCGGGATTTTCAAACTGCCTGATTGTGTCGAGAAGGTACTCCGCGAGGTCGGGATCGGCCTCGAAGATGTTCTCTCGCTCCGAATACGTTACGTTGTTTATGTTCGCCCTGACGGCGATGAAGCGCTTGTACTCCGACTTCTTCTTCTCGGACTTCCCCCATTTCTCGCGGTCAAGGACGCCGCGGTTGACGAGGTCCTGGAAGATGTCGTTGACGTGCTTCGGGTCGATCTCGATGCGCTGCGTCTTGATGTCGTGCCATTCGTCGTCCTTGTAGCCCTTCGCGAAGTCGTCCGAGACGAGCTTGCTCGTCCCCTTCTTGACCTCGACGTGGCCCATGCCGTTCAGCATCAGCGACACGCGGCGCGTCGACTTGCGGCTCGAGTCGAGAGTGTTGTAGTAGTGGATCTCCATCCAGTTCAGGGGGCTCTCCTCGACGGTGATGTAGGGATTGACCCAGAACGGACCGCACCCGTCCGCAGCCAGGAGCGCGACGCACGCAGCGGCGGCGCGGAGCACTTTGCCGATTCTATTCATTCATTCCATCCTTCCATGTCCGGTTTCACAGCCGAGGCGCCGCGGTCAGTTGCCGAGGTCCATCTTCGCGCTGACCTGGCGCGGACGGTCGTAGCAGGCGAAGAGCGCGTCGGTGAAGCGCCTGTCGGGCGCCTTCGTGAAGAGGCTCACGACGGGCACGATCACGAACCCGGCGAGCATGGCGATCGCGCCGGAGTGGATCGGGTTCATCGTCACGCCGGACCACAGCTCGGGCTTCCAGCCGAAGACGTTAGCGGTCGTGAGGCAGACTGCGAAGACGAAGCACGCCCAGCACGCCGCCTTCGTCGTGCCCTTCCAGTAGAGCGAGTAGAGGAACGGCGCGAGGAACGAACCAGCCATCGCGCCCCACGACACTCCCATCATCTGCGCTATGAAGGCGATCGGGTTCTTGCTGTTGTACTGCACCAGGGCAAGCGCCGCGCTCACGGCGATGAAGACGACGAGGAGCACGCGGATGCAGAGCACCTGCTTCTTCTGCGTCATGTCCTTGACGATGGTCCCGCGTATGAAGTCGATCGTGAGCGTCGAGCTGGACGTCATCACGAGCGAGGAAAGCGTCGACATCGAAGCGGAGAGGACGAGTATCACCGTCAGCGCGATGAGCACCGGACCGAGCCCCGAGAGCATCGCGGGGATCACGGCGTCGAATCCGCCAACGGGCAGGCCCTTGTCAGTCACGCCGATTTCAGCGGAAAAAAGCCGCCCGAAGCCGCCGAGGAAATAGCATCCGCCCGCAACCACGAAAGCGAACAGCGTCGAGATTATCGTGCCTTTCCTGATCGCGTCCTCGTTCCTGATGGCGTAGAACTTCTGCACCATCTGTGGAAGCCCCCATGTGCCGAGCGAGGTGAGTATCACTACGAAGAGGAGGCTTAAGGGGTCCGGACCGAAGAACGAGGTGAATATGCCCGGAGTCGTCGACACGGCCGGATCGGTGATGCGGGCGAGGCCGTCGAGAGAAGCGGCGAAGCCGCCCTTCTGCGAAAGCACGGCCCCGATCAGGGCGACAAGTCCGCCAAGCATGATGATTCCTTGTATGAAGTCGTTTATCGCCGTCGCGAGATAGCCGCCGGCAATGACGTAGATCGCCGTGAGCACCGCCATCACAACGATGCACGCCGAATAGGAGAAGCCGGGGAACGCCATCGAGAAGAGCCGCGAGAGGCCGTTGTAGAGCGACGCCGTGTAGGGGATGAGGAACACGAAGATAATCACGGACGCCGCAAGCTTGAGCGACGAGGAGTCGAAGCGCTTGGCGAAGAAGTCGGGCATTGTGGCCGAGTCCAGGTGCTGCGACAGGAGCCTAGTTCGTCGCCCGAGGATTATCCAAGCAAGGAGGGAGCCTATCAGCGCGTTGCCTATGCCGACCCATGTCGCCGAGATGCCGTACTTCCACCCGAACTGCCCTGCGTAGCCGACGAACACGACGGCAGAGAAATAGCTCGTGCCGTATGCGAACGCCGTGAGCCACGCGCCGACGGAGCGTCCGCCGAGCACGAACCCGTCCACCGACCCCGCTCCGCGGCGGCACTTGAACCCGATCCAGAGAAGAACCGCGAAGTACGCGGCAAGCAACGCTATTTTCATTTCTATTCCTTTTTAGTCAGCGGATATTATAGCAAAAACAAGCGCGCTTAGGGCGGCTGACGAAGGCGGAGATGTACGGGCAGCGAATACCGCCGCTTACATCACTCTTTTGCAATTGTGCGAGGTCGACACAAGATTTCGTATTTCAGGCAATCCGCTCACCCCAGAACGGCACGACCGCCGGGACACCCGCCTTCTCGGACTCGCCTTTCGCAGCGTCGCCGTCTGCGAACGTCCAACGGCTCCCGCCGCTGGGGTGGCACATCTCATGCAAGTGCGCGACGACCGTCAGCTTCGGCTTCAGGTGCGCCGCGCCCGCGCCGGTGATGTGCCTCTTGCATAGACAGTGGTGGATCCAGATATCGGGCGAACGCGTCGGTTTCAGCTCGACGACGTTAGCCGTGTCCCCGACATGGAAGATCGTATAGTCGCCGCACTCGATTTCGACGGGCATCGTGAAGCCACGCAGGAATTCGTTGTGGTCCGACTGGTAGGTGCGGACTACGACATCATTGATCCTGAACGTTCTCTCTCCTCTCGCAAAACCCCCGACGCCCTTGTGGAAGACAGCCCCGTAGTTGTCCATGAAATTGCTCACAACGGTCTTGTGCAGACGGCTGTTCATCTCGTTGTAGAACTTCTGCGTGTAGTGGTCGAGGTGGTTGTGCGTGATGACGGCGAAGTCGAACTCCTTCGCATACTGCCAGGCTCGTGGATGACACAGGTCGATGGTGAAGAGCGACTCATGCGTCTTCACCACGACGCCCATGTTGTAGACAAGCCAGACCGCAGGCCTGTCCTCGACGACCGCAGTGTGTACCTCCTCCATCACGCGCGGCAGCGTCGCATCGAGGCGCGCAAGCGCCGGATACTTCGCGCAGGCAGAGCGTCCGGACGCTTCGTCCCGCAGATACGAACCGCAAACCGCGACGGGCACGGCGTTGATTTCGCGCTGGAGAACATCCCTTCCCGCGGAGGGGTCGAAGGACGCCTTCACCTCGGCGGCCGGCGGCGGGGCATCGGCGGCGCAGGACTCGCCGGACGGCAGCAGTCCTGTCGACCCTGCAATGGCCAATGACTTCAGGAACTCCCTGCGATGCATACTTTCCCCCAGAACGAGGTTACCTTAAGTAGATTTTCAATCCGAGCGGATTGAAGCTGACCGTTGCGGACGCATCGCGCGTGAAGGGAACGCCGAACCGGTTGAACGTCGCCCTTGCCGTGTACACGGCAGGCTCCTTCGACTTCCTCCAACTCACGTCAAGGATCTGTCCGGTTGCGCCTTCAATCGGCTCGCCGTCGCAATACCACTGATACGCAACCGCGCCCGGCGCGAAGGCCTCCATCCGCTTCGTCTTTCCTGGCGGAAGCAAGAGGTCCTTTGGCGCAGTGTAGAACGCGGCGTTCTCCTCGCCCCATCCGCATCCGCCGATCTTCAGCGGATGGCCGCCGTCGCCGAACTTCAGCTTGACCGGATCGTCCGGGTCGGCGACATCGTAGAAGCCGGCCTCCTCGCCATTCCAGTACGGCAGGAAATGGTGCTTCAGCTCCCCGTTCTCGTAGATGCGGAAGGCGTAGATGCGGGCGTATGTTTGACGCGAAATGGAACCGTTTGCAATGCAGCCGAAGAGTGCAAGCGGATCCGCCGCGGTCGTTGCGCTTGAGTAGTTGTTCGGTATTGCGAAGGTGTTTGTCGTCGAGCCGGAAATCAGGTAGAACTGCTTGTTCGGCGCGTCGATGACCGCCGTGTGGCGCTGAAGGTCGTTCGAGCCGACGTTCTGCACCGCCCATTTCGAACCGTAGAGCCCCAGCAGTATCTTGTGCTTGTAGTCGCTGTTCATATAACAGCCGAGGACACGATTCTCTCCGCTCGCGTTCGCGCCAAAGACCACCGTTCCGTTCCACATGTCTCCTAACAATCGGAAGTCAGCCTCGACACGGGATGTGTTCTTCATGCGATAACCAGTCGAAACGGCCTGTGTGCCATCCGATTCGATATACGCACTCTCCTCGCCGTCAATCTGCTTGATATCACCGCCTGCGGTCGGTCGGTACGCACCATCTCCAGAAGTCAAGAAGTCGCCCGAAACAGCGTCGCGAAGTCCGGGAATGCCGCTCTTCACGCAGGGGACGAGATTTTTCTTAAGTACGCCGTCCTCGTAGATGCGGAAACCGTACAGCTTGGCGAACGGATAAAAGTCGCTGCGAATGGTACCGGCGTTCCGGACCGTAAAGATCGGGAGCGAATACTGACCACTCAAATTACCTCCCCACTTCATGGACGCAACCTTGTTCGTGAAACCCTCCGTAATCAGCATGCGCTTGGCGGCCGGGCCGTCGATGACGACGGTACGCCGGGCCAGGGAATCCTTGAACTTGGAATCCGTCCAGTCAGTTTCATTCGTCTGTCCCATCCAAGAATGCGTATGGGCGGCGTTGTTGTAGAACCCGAGGTTGACCTTGTCACCCCAGACGCCGAAAAGCGCCGTGTTATTAGAGAGCTCCTTGCCATCCACGACCTCGCCCTTGCTCTTGATCGTCGTCAAGGCGAAATCCGCCTCGATGCGCGTCTTGGTTGTGCACTTGTAGCCCGTGTCGATGACCTGATTGATGCCGCTGGCCTCGAGATAGCCGTCGTCGGGCTCGACAATCACGTCTCCGCCGTAGGACAGTCGTTCATCCTCGGTCTTCGCCTCGCTCATGACGAAAGCGCCGTCGACGAGGTCCTTGAAGCCGGCGACGCCGCCCTTCAAGCAAGGCTTGTAGTCATGGGCGAGAGTGCCGTCGATCCAGATGCGACAGCTGTATATCTTTGATTTCGACTCCATGGAATAGAGGTCGCTCGCGGCATTGGTGATGCATGCGAACATTCCGACTGGATAAGGACCCGTTCTCTCAATGTCGGCGACACCGGTCTTTATCTTATTGGTCGTCGCCCCGGTAATGATGGCGAGGGTGCCGTTCGGACCGTCGATAATGGCCTTGCGGCGCCGGACGCCGCTCGTAAACCGAATATCGTTGTGGACGTTCCAACTGTCACCGAAACCGATGGCAAGGTACTTTTCGGCCGAATTCTGGACGTAGAGATGGACGCTGGGATGGCCGCTGGCAATCTCGCTCAGAATCGCCGTTCCCTGCCCGTTGTCCTCCGCCAACGCGAAGTCGACCTCGATCTTGGTCTTGGGCTGGGGGAGGTAGCGGGTGTTGACGACGCTGTGTCCAGCCGATGCGATGAACGGATCGTCGCCCTCCTCGATGTTCCCACCGTAGGCCGGCGCAAAGGCGTCGACGCGGTCGTCGGAGACGAAGCGCCCCGTCTTGGTGTCGCGAAGCCCCGGCCATCCCGCCTGGAGATAGGGGACGAAGTCATGGACGAGTTTATCGCTCTCATATATCTTGAGGCCGTAGACGCGCATCTTGCACTTGCGATCCGCAGACGTACCGTACTGGTTGCCGATCGCCGCGCAAAGTCCAAGCGGGAACTTCGAGGTGTTGGAGAATGTATATTCGGTTCGGGTACATTCCCATATGCGCGTCCCGTTCTGCGCCAATGCGACCGTCTTGTTCGGATTGTCGATGATGGCCGTACGCCTAACCTCGTCCAGGTAGTTTTTGAGGGCGGTTGACGTTCCCTTCTGCGTCGTCAGCGTTCCGTCCCATCCGCTCGTATGGTCGCCGAAGAAAAAGCTGGCGGAGAGAGACCCGCTTCCTGGCTGACCGGCGATGTAGAATGTCATAGGCAAGGTCGAGCTCGTGCCGCCGTTGTCCATAATCCGCGCCTGGGAGGTCTCGGCATCGTCGCCCGGCTCCACAAGGGCGTAGTCGAGTTCGACGCGCGTCGTCGGCTTCGGATAGTAGCCGGTGTTGATGTAGGTGTTCAGTCTCACGGACTGGATATAGGGGTCGTCCGTCGCTTCCTTGACGCTCCAGTCCACCGGCATGAAGCGATAAGTGTAGAGCGCGTTGGGAACTACGTTCGCGACGGTGACCATCGCCGTCTTCTCGGCGATGTCGCCGTAGGGCGTGCGGACGAGACCCGAATTGGTTACTCGGGCGGAGGTGGCGAGGGTAGTTTCATCCAGGTCTGCGGGCTGGATGCGCATCTGCTGGTGCCAGATTGCGCTTGTGACAGAGTTGGCATTAAGAGCGTAAAGCGTGCAACCGTAGACGGTGACGGCCTTGGTTATGTAGAGGTTCTGTCCGCCTGCATCGTACCAGGAATCGGACCTGTCGGGCGTATCCGCGATCATGTAGAGGCGCCCGGTGGACGGATTGTAGGCGAAGTCGGCATTGGTAATCGTCATCTTTGTGGTCGTGCCGGCGAGATCGCTGACTCCGACCTGGCTTACGGACGCTCCCTCGCTGCCAATCTTCTGCGTCAGCGACGCGGCGGTCTTGGCCGCATCGGTGAAGTCGAGCGCGATCATGCGTGTGCCGTAGTCGCCCGCGTAGAAAAGCGCCACCTTGCCCGCATTGTCGAGGCTGACGAGGCTCGGCTGGCCGACGCCCCAAGTGCCGCTCTTGTCGGTCACCACCACGGCGTCAGTGCCCATGCGCACCCAGCCCGAGTCGAGGCTGTCGCTCACCGCGAGACCGACCTTGTTGTTCTGGGCCCTGTAGCCGTCGGACTCCGTGTCGCCGACCCTACCCTGTACGCCGAGATAGGCCATCAAGTAGGTGTACGTATGGTCGTTGTAGACGAACGCTCCCTTGATCACGGACGGATCGCAGACGTGGTACGAGTCCCACGCAGTGCCCGTCAAATCGGCGGGGTCGAGCACCGCGGACTCGCCCGAGAGGTTGCCAGCGGCGTCGACCGTCGCATGGTAGATGGAGTCGACGATCTGGTCGGCTGTCGTGTTCTTGCAGTAGAAGACGTGCCTGACACCGCCTTCAACAAGGGTCGCCGGACAGTAGCGGTAGAAGCCGCCGCTCGAATAGTCCGTGGGCACATTGAGGGCTACGACCCCGCCATAGGCACCGCAGCACAAGAGGCCGAGCGCAACAGCGCATGCGAATCTCACCAACCAAACTTTCTTTTCCATCTTTTGCCTCCCAGTAGTGTTTTTACAAGTCGATTTTACTATAATAAGAGTCATCCGTCCACCCCCTAGAATTGGGGGTGGGGACTATCGCTTCGCCCTCCAGACGGTCAGCGCGCATAGAACGGAGAGTGTCGCCATTCCGATCCAGAACACGGACAGGTAGTCGAGTGTGTAGCCGTTCGCGAAGGTGTGCCCAAGGAGGTACGCCTTCCCGGTTGCGACATCGCGCCCGACAAGGAGTCCGGACAGCGCGCTTTGTATGCCCGCGCCGAAATAGTTGCCCATCCCGGCGATGCCAAGCGCCGCACCTGCCGCAACACGCGGGACGAGGTCTACGGCCATCAGCCCGCCCAGAAACGTCAAAAGGACGCCGACGGCGAGTCCGAAGCACACCATTGCAACGACGTCGAGCCAAATGCACCTGACGGGAACCAGCATCATGAGGGAGAGTCCCGTTATATTCAGCACTCCCGCCATCAGGGCGAGTTCATTGCGGCTTCCCTTGAAGAGGCGGTCCGAGATTATGCCCGACAGTCCGCTGGAGACGGCCCCCACTATCGAGTTGAGTGTTATTATCCACGCGGCGGTCTCCGTTGCATAGCCCTTCTTCACCTCAAGGAAAAAGATGCCCCAGTCTATTATCGCGTACCGGCTCATGGCGAAGAACCCGCCGGCGAGCGCCACCATCCACACGGCCCAGTTCGTGAGCGCGAGGCGCTGCCCACGCCCCACGTCCCCGGCCGTCTTGCGATCTGCCTCTCCCTTGACCTCGCCCTCCCACTCGGCGACGGAGGGGAGCCCCTCCGACTGCGGGGAGTCGCGCATGAACACGGCGATGAGCGCGACGCCTATGAAGCCGAACAGAGCCGCGCCCCAGAAGCCGCTCCTCCATGCGAGGTCGGCACCCCACGCCTCGCCGACCTTCACCATAATGACGCTCGTCACGACGTAGGCTATCGCCTCGCCAAGATTGTTGGAGCAGCTCCATATACCGTAGAAGGTGCCGCGGGACCGATTGGGCCACCAACGGGCAAGCGAGACTACGCAGCAGGGCGAGCCGGAGCCCTGGGCGAGGCCGTTCACGAACCAGACGACCATGAGCATGGCGGCGGGGATGTGGAAGCCGACCGTCATGGTGGCGAGGGACGACACGAACAGCCCGAAGGCGAACATGCGGCGGATGTTGGCGCGATCCGCAAGGAACCCGCACTCTAGCTTGCCTATGGCGTAGGCAACCAGCAGTGCGGATCCTACATAGCCGATTTCGCGCGCCGTATAGGCGCCCTCCTCGATCATCGTCTTCTTCGTTGCGGAGAATGCAAGCCGGCATACGTAGAAAAGCGCGTAGCCGAGGAGCATTATGGTGACCTGCCGGATGCGGATCTGCCGGAAGCGACGCCCTATCTCATCTGCGGAAGCGGACACAATACGGGCGGGAGCTGGCGAGAAGAAGCCCATTTCGCGTCCCTCAGAGCGTGTGTCTGCCTATGTTGTTCAGGTATACGAGCAACTCGGCGCCGTAGTCGGTCTGGAGCATCGTCGCGCCCTGCTCGAGGCTCCAGCCCCAGGTCTCAGCCGGATTGGTGAAGCCGCGAGCCTCGCCGCGTCCGCAGTTGAGGACATCCCACATCGTGTTGATCCAGATGCGGGGCGAACCCGGCGCGAGACGTATGTTCTCAAGTTTGGCGGCACCCTTGTCCGACTCCATGCAGAATTCGTACATCGAGGCCTTTCGAGGCTCCGTCGCAAGCCATTGCGGCATCATCTCGGCCGCGTAGTCATCGTGCTTCCAGCAGAACTGGACGACCGGCATGTAGAGCAACTCGCCCGACTCCACGCGCGACCAGTATTCGCGGAGCATCTTCTTCGCGTCGGCGGGACGGAGCGTGGACTTCACCAGGACACCGCGCATCGCGCCCGCCCTGTCCACGGCCTGGAGTATCTCGTACGGATGCTGCGTGAACTTGTCTATGTTGACGAGAATCCGGTCCTTCGCAAGGGCGAGCGCCTCCTCGAGGGTGAGAACCTCGTAGTCGGTGGGCTTGGCGTCCTTCCCGCCCTGATTGGACTTGAGACGCAGCTTCTTTATCTCGTCGAGCGTATGCTCCGAGACCTTCCCCTTGCCGGTCGTGGTGCGGTCGAGTCTGTCGTCGTGGAGAAGAACGAAGCGTCCGTCCTTCGTCATCTGCACGTCCAGCTCCACGATGTCCGCGCCGAGCGCGATGCAGGAGAGTATCGCGTCCCTCGAGTTCTCTGGATAGTTCCTCCAGTCGCCGCGGTGCATGGCGACGAATACATAGTTCCTGTCGGACGACATGAGCTTTTCGCGGATCATCTCCGTCCTGGAGACACTCCTGCAGGATGCCGTGGCGCAACCGCCAAGTCCGATGGCCAGCGAAGCGGTCGCCAACAGTATCGTGAACGCCCTGCGTGTCGTGTTCATTTTCAACGCCTCCTTTTTTGCCGCGGCACCCTTCGCACCGCACGCCGCCAATTATACCACTTTCCGGCCCACTCGCAACACCCATAGAATTGGGGGTGTGTCGAGGTCTTGTCCTTCATTGGCACGCTGTGGTATAATCTGTGTGTAATGAAATTTCACGGAATAGTTGCCCTTTCGGTCGTCGTCGCCGCGCTGGTGTCCCCTGCGGACGCTGCGGAACTCGCGCGCGACGCCGCCTCGCTCGCGCGGGCGCTGACTGCGCAGGACGGCGCAGGTTTGAAGTTCGACTTCTCCGCCGTCGTCACATACGTTTGCACCAACAACTTCGACAAGCGCATCAACATCGCGGCGGAGGACGCCTCGGGAGCCGCCCTCGTGTGCACGTCCGACGAGGTTCGTCCCGCCGTCCTGCCGATGCCCGGCGATACGGCGCGCTTCACCGGGGAGGTCAGGGAGAACGTCTTCGGACGCAACTTCGCCGTCCTCGACTCGTACAGGCTCGCATCACGCGGCAAGGCGCCGACTCCGATGGAGCTAACACACGATGCGATGCTCAGCGGCTCCTGCGACTACAAGCTGGTGCGCTTCAAGGGCGTGCTAAAAGATGTCATCTTCAACGAAACCGACCCCGACTACATGCTCTTCATGATAGAGGCGCCAAATGGACGAGGCATCTTCACCACGGCCCCGGTATTCGACGCTGGGGCGTTCGACAGGATGGACGCGCTCATAGGGAGGCTGGTCGAGGTCACCGGCGTAGTGGTTCCATTCGACCACAGCCCGCGCCTATACACCGGACGCATATTCAAGGTCTCAGGCGTCGAGTGCATCCGTCCGCTCGAAGACGCACCCGACGCAAGGACGCACATCCAGGGACATGTCGTCGCCGTGAGCAAACGCGCGGGGCGCGTGATCCTCAAGACGGACAGGGGCGAATTCATCTCCGTGAACCTCGCTGACCCGCACCTGCCGTCCTACGGGGAGCGCGTCGAGGCGTCCGGACTGGAGGAGACGGACCTCTTCAGGCGCACGCTCTTCAATGCTCAATGGACTAAACTGGACGGCCCGGCGTACAAGGACGAGGAGCCCGTAGCCGTGTCCCCGCGCAAGCTCACGCAGGACGCACAAGGTCGGCGCAAGGTCAACTGCGAATACTACGGGCGCCCGATCTGCGTGAATGGGACGATTCGGTCCATGCCCGAGGACGACCCCGAGGGACGCATGCTGCTGGATTGCGACGGCTGCCCCGTCTACGTGGACGCGAGCGCGCTGCCGGGCGTGCTGGACGACCTGGAGGAGAACACCGTGGTCGATGTTTCGGGGACGTGCGCACTTGACGTGGACGCGCCGGAACGCACATCGGCGATACCGAGACTCAGGGGCTTCACAATCATATTGAGGACGCCGTCCGACATAAAAGTAGTAAGGCGTCCGGCATGGTGGACACCAGCGAAGCTCGCCACCGTTATCGGTGCCCTTCTCACGATGCTCATCGCCGTAACCGCATGGAACACTTCTCTCAGGCGGCTCGCCGCACGCAAGGGGCGGGAACTGATGCGGGAGCAGATCGGCCACGTAGCCGCCAAGCTGAAGACCGAGGAGCGCACCCGCCTCGCCGTCGAGCTGCACGACTCCCTCGCACAAACGCTTTCGGGCATATCCCTGGAGATCGACACCGCAAAAAAGCTTGCGGACGAAGACGACCCCGGCATGCGCGAGCACCTTGGAATCGCCGCAAGGACGTTGAAGTCGTGCCGCGACGAACTGAGGAACTGCCTGTGGGACTTGCGCAACAGGGCGCTTGAGGCATGCAGCATGAACGACGCGATACGCCAGACACTGCTGCCGCACCTGAGGGGAGTCGAGGTGATGCTGCGCGTCAACGTGCCAAGGTCGCGACTTACGGACAACACTGCACACGCTGTACTTCGTATAGTCAGGGAGCTTGTACTCAACGGGGTGCGCCACGGCGGCGCAACAAAGGTGTGGATCGCCGGAGCGATAGATGACGGCAGGGCGAAGTTCTCCGTGCGCGACAACGGCTCCGGCTTCGATCCCGCAACAGCCCCGTCGTTCGCGCAAGGGCACTACGGACTCCTCGGCATACGCGAACGCATCGAATCACTCGAGGGCGAATTCACGATCGAAAGCGCCCCCGGCGAAGGCGCGAAGGCGACGTTTTCCATTCCACCAATCAACAAGGACAGCAAATGAAGATCAAGGTCCTGATAGCAGACGATCACACCATAGTACGCGCCGGACTCACGGCCCTTCTCGGGACCGAGAAGGACATCGAAGTCGTAGGCGAGGCAAAAAACGGGGCGGAGGCAGTATCCAATGCGATTGAGCTTCATCCAGACATTGTCATAATGGATCTGATGATGCCTAAGATGGACGGCGTAGAGGCCACTAAGGAGCTATTACGCAAAGCACCCTCCACCAAGACCATACTGCTTACGACCTACGGCACCTCGGACGGCATAGCACACGCCCTGAGGGCCGGCGCCAGAGGTGCGGTGTTGAAGAATGCGGACAACTCGGAGCTCGCCAAGGCAATAAGGATAGTCGCACAGGGCGGCGACTACATATCACCCGACATACGCCAGCAACTCGCGGCTGACCCGCCGGTACCGGACCTGACTCCGCGTCAGAGCGAGATACTCGAGTCGATGGTCAGAGGCCTCACAGACCGCGACATCGCGGAGCAGCTCGGGCTCAGTCCGGAAAGCGTAAGCGAGCATGTCGGAGCAATTCGCCAGAAGATCGGCGCCGCCAACCGCACGGAGGCCGTCGCCATCGCGATGCGCAAGTATCTCCTGAAGTTCTAAGGGAACGCCCACAGCGACAAAAAAGCCCCCCGGAGGAAACCGGAGGGCTTTTTTATCGCGTATGGAGCAGATGTTACTTCGCGATCACGCGGGCCATCTCGACGACCTTGTTCGAGTAGCCCCACTCGTTGTCGTACCACGCGCAGACCTTGACGAACGTCGGGTCGAGCTGGATTCCGGCCTTGACGTCGAAGACGGAGGTCTTGGACTCGTTGCGGAAGTCGGTGGAGACGACGGCCTCGTCGGTATAGCCGAGGACGCCCTTGAGTCCGCCCTCGGCGATCGGGGTCTCGCTGGCCTTCTTCATCGCCGCGCAGATCTCCTCGTACGTCGCGGGCTTCTCGAGCTCGGCCGTGAGGTCGACGAACGAGACGTCGGACGTAGGAACGCGGACGGACATGCCCGTGAGCTTGCCGTTGAGCGCCGGGAGAACCTTGCCGACGGCCTTCGCCGCGCCCGTCGAGGACGGGATCATGTTCTCGAGGATGCCGCGGCCGCCGCGCCAGTCCTTCTTGGACGGGCCGTCGACCGTCTTCTGCGTCGCCGTGGCGGCGTGGATCGTCGTCATGAGGCCGCGCTTGATGCCGAACGTGTCGTTGAGGACCTTCGAGATCGGCGCGAGGCAGTTCGTCGTGCAGCTGGCGTTGGAGATGATCTTCTGACCGGCGTAGGTCGTGTGGTTGACGCCGTAGACGAACATCGGGGTCGCATCCTTGGAAGGAGCGGACATGATGACCTTCTTGGCACCGGCCTGGATGTGCATGCGGGCCTTCTCGTCCGTGAGGAAGAGGCCAGTCGACTCGACGACGATCTCGGCGCCGACCTCGTCCCACTTGAGCTGGGTCGGGTCCTTCTCCGCGGTGAGGCGGATCTTCTTGCCGTCGACGATCATCGTGTTGCCCTCGACCTTGATGTCCTTCTTGAACGTGCCGTGGACCGAGTCGTACTTGAGCATGTACGCGAGGTAGTCAGGATCGAGGAGGTCGTTGATGCCGACGATCTCGACGTCGCTGAAGTTCTCGACTGCCGCGCGGAAGACCATGCGGCCGATACGGCCGAAGCCGTTGATGCCAATCTTGATTGCCATTTTTTGTTTTCCTTTGTTTGGTTATTGTTTACTGTTAAAAGAGGTGCCGTCAGCCCGAAGCACGCGGAGCCACAAGGCAAGGCACGCGACGGGCTGACGCTCCGCATTACGCCTTCTTGACCTTGCCGGACTTCAGGCAGCGCGCGCAGACGGTGATCCGCTTGACATTGCCCTTCTCGTCCGCGGCGCGGACGGTCTGGAGGTTCGGAAGGAAGCGGCGCTTGGTGATGCCGGTCGTGTGGAGACCGATGCCACCCTTGTACTTCGGAGAACCCTTGCGGACGACGACATTGCCGACCGACGGACCCTTGCCGCAAATAGAGCAGACTCTGGACATTTTTCAGTTCCTTTCGTTCGAGTTGGTTTACTTTGCCTCGCCGGGCTGCCACTCGACGTTCGCGAACGCGTTGTCGAACGCGGCGGAGAGTCCGCCCAGGTTCTCGCTGCCCGCCGTCTTGGCGGTGATGGCGGCAGGCGTCTCGCCCGCAGCCTCGGCCTCGAGAGCCTTGACTTCGTCCTCGGTCATGGTCATGGCGCGGATCGACAGGCCGATACGGCGCTCGCCGCGGTCAACCTTGACCACGCGGGCCTCGACTTCCTGTCCGACGTCAAGAGCGTCCTTGACCTTCTCGATGCGCTGGTCGCTGATCTGCGAGATGTGGACGAGCCCGTCGACACCGTCCTCAAGCTCGACGAACGCGCCGAACGAGGCGATCTTGGAGACCTTGCCCTTGACGACCATGCCGACCGGGTACTTGCTGGCGATAGCGGCCCACGGATCGGTCTGGGCCTGCTTGAGGCCGAGAGAGATGCGCTGCTCCTTCGGGTTGACGTCGAGCACGACTGCGTCGACGACCTGGCCCTTCTGGAGGCACTCCGAAGGATGGTTGATCTTGCGCGTCCAGCTCATGTCGCTGACGTGGATCATGCCGTCGATGCCCTCCTCGAGCTCGACAAACGCGCCGTAGGCCGTGAAGTTGCGGACCTTGCCCGTGACCTTCGAGCCGACCGGGAAGCGGTCCTGCACCGTGTCCCAGGGGTTCGCCTGCGTCTGGCGGATGCCGAGGGCGATCTTCTGGTTCTCGACGTCGATCGAGAGGACGACGACCTGAACCTCGTCGCCGACGGAGAGCATGTCGCTCGCGCGGGCGACGCGCTTGGTCCAGCTGAACTCGCTGATGTGAACGAGACCCTCGATTCCAGGGGCGATCTCGACGAACGCACCGTAGGCTGCGAGGTTGACGACCTTGCCCATAACGCGGGCGCCGACCGGGAACTGGTCCTGGATCGCGTCCCACGGATTGGGCTGCGTCTGCTTGAGGCCGAGCGACACGCGCTCGCGCTCGCGGTCCACGTCAAGCACCATGACGTCGAGCTCCTGGCCGACCTTGATGAGCTCGCTCGGATGCTTGATGCGACCCCAGCTCATGTCGGTGATGTGGAGAAGCCCGTCGATCGCGTCCTCGATGGAGACGAACGCGCCGAAGTCGGTGATGTTCTTCACGCGGCCCTTGCGGATCTCGCCCTTCTGGAGGCTCGCGAGGAGCTCCGCCTTCTTCTCGGCCTGCACGCCCTCGATGAGCTCGCGGCGCGAGACGATGAGGTTGCGGCGCTCGTTGGAAATCTTGATGACCTTGAACTCGAACGTCTGGCCGACGTAGGGCTCGAGCTCCTTGACCGGAGTAACCTCGACCTGGCTGCCTGGGAGAAACGCCTCGACGTCGTCGATCTTGACGAGGAGACCGCCCCTGACCGCGCTCTTGATCGTGCCGGTGACGATGCTGCCTTCGACGTAGCGCTCCTGTATCTTGTCCCAGCGGATCTTCTCGTCCGCGGCGCGCTTGGAGAGGACGACCATTCCGGTCTTGTCGTTCTCGAGCTCGCGGAGCATGACAGTGACTTTGTCGCCGACCTTGGGCTCGGCGTCGTCGCCGAACTCGGACACGTCGATCGAACCAACGGACTTGTAGCCGATGTCGATCATAACGTCGTCACCCTTGATTCCGCTGACGGTGCCTTCAATGAGGCTGCCGTTCTTGAACTTTGACTCCTGCCCGGCACTTGCGAGCATCTCCGCCATCGCGGCGGACTTCTCTCCCGGAGGAGTCGGCTTCCTGATTGCCATTTACTTTTTCTTTCTGTTTGTTAAGATCGCGGTTTTCTGCCGCGTCCACCCCGTTTTTGGGCGTGGAGCAAATATTATATCAAAAATGACTGTGAAAATGCAATACGGCGTCGTTTTTTTTGTATTTTTGGCAAAGATGCCAACTTCAGCACCCAAGAAAGCAGCCACACGATGCCTTATGCCCCGGCCTTGAAGACCGCAAAGGCCTTCGCCGCGGCGGAATCGAGCTGACGGCGGCGGAACTCGCCGAAGAGCGGCAGCTTGAGCGGCGCGGAGCGCACGACCTCCGCAGTCTCCTCGCGTACGCCCTCCCAGACGAGCCGGAGTCCGTCGTCCGAGCCCACGGCCATCCTGCGCCTGTACTCGGACGCGAATATCTCGTCCACCTTCCCGGCGAGCCCCGCGCGCGCAAGGCGCGTGGAGAGGCTTGTCGTCGCGTAGGTTGCGAAGAGCCCCAGCGCGCCGGCGAGCGCCCCCGCCGCCTTGGCGAGGAAGCTGCCGTCGCCGAACTTGGCGGTGGAGAGATACCATACGCCGATGGCCGCCGCGGCCGACAGGAGGATTCCGAATGACGCATGCACGAAGCGTCGCCACGCGATGCGGCGCGCCACGTGGTTCACGATGCACATGCGGATCGAAAGGCCCGAGAAGTCGGAGTTCGCCTGGGAGAAGACGTTGTCGCGGCGTCGTCCGGCGGCGTCGCGGAAGACTCCCAGGAACTCGTCGCGGTGACGGTCAAAGTCAGCGAGGTCCAGCCCTCCCGGCATCGGCGTGCGCGCCTCGCCGGAGTAGACGGTCCAGATCTTCGGAAGGTCCTTCGTCCGGAGGACGCGCGCGAGGTTCCAACACACGGTCCCGTAGGTGCGAGCGAAGTCGTACATGCTCGAGAAGGCGTCGCACTTGTTTACGAGGACGCGGAGCTTGAACTCGACGCCGCGCAGGCAGCTGGCGAATACGTTGACTGTCTCGCCCGTCGTGCCGGGCTTGTCGGGGTCGAGAAGGAAGAAAACCATGTCGCACAGCTCTGCGAGCGTGCGCACGACTCCTTCGAAGTTGTACGCGCGGTCGACGGTCTGCTCGGCCGAGTCTATCATGCCGGGGCTGTCGATGAGCGTTACGCCGCGCAGGGCCTCGCGCTTTCTGTACTTGATGCGAAGGCGCTGGAGAAAGTTGCCGCCGAACACCCTGAGCTCGGAGAACTCCGAAGGAAGCCGCGCGAGAGCCGCAGGCCCCCACACGTCCTGCTCCTCCTCGCCGTACATTATGACCGTGAAGCCGTCGTCCGTCGGCGCAAGACCGACGTCCTGAACCGGCTCTCCGCCGATCACCCAGTTGATGAGCGAGGACTTCCCGGACGAGTGGTTGCCAAGGAAGACCATGCACGGCGTTCCGCCTCCGGTGACGGTCGGACGCGTGAAATGGTAGTAGTAGCGCGAGGCGAGCGGACTGAACCTCTCGTAGTCCTTACGCACCAGCTCCTCGAATTTGTCGGATTGGTTTCCCATATGTACCGCTATTATACCATAACAAACGGCGCAAGCGGGAAAAATCAGACTTCCCTTCCCGGGCCGCTTCAGTCAAGCGGCTCGGTTGTGAACGGCGAGGCCGGAAGCCCCTCGGCGTTGTAGAGGTTGCAGTTCCCCATCGGGTTGGCGCGGTAGGCGTAGCGGACGTTCTTCGGCTCGGCGACATCGGCGCACGAAACAACGACCGTCTTCCCGTCGATCACCGCGTCAGCCCAGCGCCACTGTCCGTCCGCGCCCTGGATCGCGAATCCGCGGAGCTTTCCGTCGGGCGTGGGCGTGGGCTTCACGCCGGGAGTGTCGGGTCCCTTCTCGCCGGCCATGAGCCCGCCGCCGACATGGTCGAAGGAAAGGCGGATCGACGAACCCTCCACCTTCATGCCAGTGTAGAGCGGACCGGA
The DNA here is from genome assembly GCA_016296065.1 of Kiritimatiellia bacterium. GTDB lineage: Bacteria > Verrucomicrobiota > Kiritimatiellia > RFP12 > UBA1067 > UBA1067. The sequence continues at coordinate 195,380 of JAEDKA010000001.1, read as the reverse complement.
CACGACGAGATCCTTTTCGCCGTAGACGTCACGGCGCGCCCAGAGGGACAGACGGTAGCCGACGTCGTACTTGTTCTTCGGATGGATGTCGCGGTCGTTGCCGATGTCGATGGTGACGGCAAGGCCAGTTCCGGGAATCGTCTGCGCGGCGACGCGCATCGCGTTGCGGATTCGCGCATAGCCGTTGCCGCCCGCGGGATCGTCCGTCCTGTCGGTGAAGCTGGAAAGCTGCACGATGTAGAACGGGAAGTCGTAGCCCCACTTCGCGCGCCATCCGGCGGCGAGCGCCTCGAGCTTGTCGGCGTAGCTCTTCCCCTCGCCTCCGTTCGAGCAGCCCTGATACCAGAGCGCGCCGGTGATCGGGAATCGGACGATTGGCTCGATCATCGCGTTGTGCTGGCGCGTCCAGAACGGAGCCTCCGGAGGCTGTCCGACATCGTCGAAGTTGCCGGAAGCGACGGCGGAGCGCACTTTCTCCGCCCAGTTGACGATGTCCTCGCGTCCCTTCTTCACCGAGTCGGCCATTCCTGCGAGCGACGGAACCTTCGCGATTCCCTCCTCGCAGATGAACGGCTCGATGCAGCATCCGCTCCAGTTGTCGTCGAGGATGCCGATCGGAATCCCCGTGCGCGAGTTGATCTCGCGGGCGAAGAAGTATCCCATCGCCGTGACGTTGTTGAGAACGTCGCCGACTGCGACGTGCCACGGACCCTGCGCGGCGGTGCGGAACTTCACCGGCCACGGGGCCGTCATGTGGTTGAACTTTATCGAGCGGATGTTCGGATAGTCCTTTGACTTAGCCTTCTCCGCGTCGCCGTTGATGATTCCCCAGCCGAAAGACATCTCGGAGTTTGACTGCCCCGAGACGAGCCAGACGTCGCCTACAAGAACGTTTGTGAGCACGATGGAGTTCTTTCCGGCCACCTTGAACTCGGTGCCGTCCTTCACGACGGGCAGCGCCGGGAGCCTGACCTCCCAGTCGCCCGCAGCGTCGGCCTGCGCCTTCGCCTCGTTGCCGAGGAAGGTAACGGTCACGCTTTCGCCCGGATCCGCCTTGCCCCAGACGGGCAGCGGCCTGCCGTGCTGCAGCACCATGTTGTCCGTGAAGACGCCGCTGAGCGTCACATCAGCAGAAGCCGCCGCAGCCGCGATGGCAATTCCAGCGAACAGTGTCTTTTTCATCGTATCCCCTTTTGTGTTTTTTTAGAATGCAAGAATTATATCAAATTCTGTACTCAATGTGGGGCGAATCGCGTGGCTATTCGGCGACGAGGCGGAAGAAGCCGGACGGTGTCGTGCGGTCGATGTCGAGCGTGAGCACGCCGTCCGCAGCCGCCGCGCCGTCAAGCCATATGACCTCAGCCTTGTCGACATCCTGGAGCCGTTCGGCGAACTTGTAGCCGTATCGCACGCCCGCCTTGGCGTTGTCGATCGAAACCACGACCTTCCCGCCGTCAAGCGAAATGCCGCTGATGTTCGGCTCGGCCGCAGCAGAGACGACACCAAGGAGTGTGAACGCGCTCGTGGAGAATTGCGTTACTTCGCCAGAAGCGGTCGAAAGCTCGATGCATCCGTTTCCGTTATGGCTGCTGCCGTAGTATTGCTCGACTACCAGTGCATAATTTCCGGATTCCGCGAAATCGATGGTCTTAAGTATGCGCACGTCAGACCCTGTTCTGTCGGAGCTTCCAATCGTATACGACCTGTTTCCATTTGAAATCGTTACGAGCACATCCATGTCGGAATCATTGACACCGCCAGTTCCAACACAGAACGAGACCTTTCCGACGGCACTCACTGCGATCGTGCCAGAAATCCTGTAGTAATGGTTGTTCGACCAGGCATTTCCCTCTGGGTTCGCTCCTGCAGGATACAGATTGAACTCCGCAGGAAAATCTCCTTGCGAATAGACCTTATAGCCAGAAAGTACTTCACGGTCAGAAACAGTGGTCGACATTCCGCCAGCAGTCACATAATGTCCATCAGCCACCCTCGCACGAGCAGTCACCACAGACGTCGCGTTGGGATCGGACTCCCAGTGATCGCCGCCATCGTACCAGTATGAACCAAGTACGTAGTTGCTCACTGTCAGCTTCCCGTTCAGTGTCACTGCCGCATCGCCGGTGGACGGCTGAGGACCGGGATCGTCGCCGCCTTCGCTAACAGCATCTTCACACGTCCATTCGGACTCGGTGTCTACCACGCGGTCGAAGGAAACGGCGACATACGCATTGCCGGTTCCATCAGCCGCGCCGCCGAGCCAGGAGTCCTCGATGTGGCAGGTCTGGATGACGAGACCCTCGCTGTCGAGTAGCCTGATGTCTATGTCGCCGTTCGTTATGTACTGGCTTGGCCAGTTCGCGCCCTTCGTGAGAACGAGCGCAGAGTTCGGCGCGAGCGTGCCGGAGGCGAGCGTCAGGTCGAGCGAGAGTTCGCCCTTCCCGGTCTTGGCGCTCGTTATGCGCACGCCAGCAAGGTTGAGCGTTACGGAAGCGGAGATGTTCGTGATCACGATGCGCTCGTCGTCCGCGTTGCCTGTCTGCTCCGCATCCGCCGTGCAGGACAGCACCTCGAGAACGCGCAGGTTTTCGCCTAGGTCTCCTTCGGAAAGCTCACCGACGATTTCCGCATTCAGCTCGACCTCCGTCTTCGCGCTCCACTCGCCCGTCGCGGAGTCATAGGCGCGGGCGAAAACTGTGACGACCGGCGTCGTGGGAGCTATTCCGCCCGAAGTGTAGGCGTGTGCCTTCGACGATATTGCGCCCCCTGATGCGCGCGGATCGGACCCGTCCGTCGTGTAGTAGACCTGCTTCGCAGCTGTAAAGTAGAGCTTCTCACCGACGTTGAGTGTTCCTTCCGTCTGCGACGCCTCGGGCGCGTCGAAGGACGGATACCATCCGATGTTGCGGTAGTGCTGCACGAGCTTCGCCGTGCGGTACGGAATGAAGTCACTGAGGACGCGGTTGCAGGCGCTCGCCCACGTGTCACGAGTGAAGTGGTTTGATCCGCCCCAGTAGGCTGGCCTGTCGTACCATCCCCAGCGCGCGGATTCACAGACTATCGCGTTGTCGATCTGCGCCATGCGCGCGCGGTACAGGGCATCCGCCTTCGCGGGTGTGAGAGCGCCCTTTCCGAAGCAGAGGCGCTTTACGCGGTCGGCGAATGCGACCTTGTAGTCGGAGTTCTCCTCCAGCCTGTAGTGGAGCATGAAGGGATTGAAGCTCTGGGGATCGTTGGAGAAATTTCCTACGCCACTGCGGTCTTGGTCACCGAAGTCAATCCCCTCGTCGTTCCTCGGAGTGCCCCAAAGAAGCGGATTGACATTCGGGCCCTCAAGCCACTTGCTGCGGAGCTGCGCATTTATCGCATCGCCCATGTTGAAGTTCTGGAACGTCTGGTAGAGATTGTGTTCGTTGTCATGCCGGAAGAACTTGAACCCGTCGCCGTTCACTCCGTTTCTGAATCCCATCCTGAGGTTGTTCACGGCGCATATCAAGGGGTTTACGGGAGAGTCCGCATCGGCAGACCAGTGGGCAAGAATGACGAAGTCGGCGAGGTTCTTGACGTCGACGTAGACGGGAAGGCTTTCGTCGCGTAGTCCGTTGGAGTCGAGTCCTCGCACGCGGTTGTAGTTGTTCGGATGCGACGCGCCGAATCCCTCGTTGACGGTGATTTCGCGCAGAGCCTCCCAGGGGGCTGTCGTGCCGTCTGCAGCCTCGAGCCCGCCGTCCGTGTCGGACTTGATCGCGTTCCATTCGTCCTCCTGACCGCCGATGCGCTGCGCGAGGAAGTCCGCGTCAAGCCGCTCCTGAGTCTGGTAGAGTCCCCAGTACTGTCCGTTGACGAAGAGGTGGCAGTAGTCGCCGCATGTCGCGGGACGTCCTGCCGCACGCTGGAGGTCCCGCGCGAAGATGTCGTTCACCCCAGTCCAGTTCTGCGGCTGGTCGAACTGGTTGCCGATTTCGCTCGGCCACGCGTGGTTCTGGTCGGAGCGGATGTCGAACTTCTCGAACTCCGCGCGCTCGTCGCCGAGCAGCGGGAACTTGAGCTTTGACATTCCGTACTCCTTGCGCATAAAGCAGCGGAACGAGTGCTTCGGAAAGTACATGCTGCGGCTGTAGTGACCGCGCAGGCGTAGTCCGAGAGGAACGGAGAACTCCTTCGCGGGATCTCCGCTCGGGTCGATCATCTCGAGATTCGCCGGACGCTCCCACTTGCGGCTGTCCTCCCACGGCTGGACCGTCTTCGTCGCCTGCGCGTTGACGTAGATTCCTGTCTCGCGGTCAAAGAGGTTGGTGGAGTCCGTCACGATGGAAAGCGTCGGGATGTCCATGAACCCCTGGATGACGCGCGCGGAATCTGCTCCGTTCACGATGCTCTGCTCCATTCCGTACCAGAGCCACTGCTGAAATCCACTGTTGCCCTCGCCGTCGATGATCGGCGCGATCTGGGACTCATCCGGAAAGTTGGCGACGCCGTGCTGGGACTGTCCCTGCGCGATGACCTGGGCGAGGAAGATGTACGTCGCGGTCGAGACCTCGACGCGGGTGGCGTCGGGATCAGGCGCGGCGGCGCGGATGATCGTCGTCTTGGAGACGGAAAGAGGACCCGTGTATTCCAAGCGTGTCGCGCTGTCGACCGGCGAGGAGCCGTCGAGCGTGTAGTATATCTGCTTCAACGTGGGAGCCTCCGGCTCGAGCGAAAGCGTGAACGGCTCGTTTTTGAATCCGTGCCGCTCGCTGAAGCGGATGGCGGGCGTCACGCCTACGCTTGCCGCGCCGTTCGCGGCGCCGGGCGTCGGTGTTTCGAAGAAGACGAGATTCCCGCCGGCGTCATATCCGTACGAGATGTCGCTCGTCTGCTGCGGGAACGCGAAGCTCGACACGATGTCGCCTTCGGCGCGTGCAAGGGCAACTTCCTCCCCCGAGGCGGAGAAGCCGATTGCGACGTGGATCTCACCGCCGACCATTCCGTCGACGTCGTCCGCCCAGACGAGAAGGTATCCGTTTGCGGGGATCACCGTCCCCTCGGGGAGCGCGTGCCACTTGCTCCACGCCTTCGTCGTGCTGTCGCAGAGTCTCCAGCCGGAGACGTCGACCGCCTCGGAGCCGGAATTGTAGAGCTCCACCCAGTCCGCATAGACGCCCGCAGAATTTGCGATTGTCTTCTTGTTGCTGGCCATAATTTCGTTCACCCGCACGTCGGCGGACGCAACGAAGGAAAATGCAAGCGCGGACAGCGCAAGCAAAGCTGATGCAGGTCTATTCATGAGAGCTCCCCTTTTCACACCTGCTATTCTACCAGCAGGGGCGTGAAAAAGAAACCCCCACCTTCAGGGGGGGCGGGGGCAAAAAAAGAGCCGGACCCCGACGGGATCCGGTTCCTTTAGTGATTGCGCGGAGGCTCTGTTAGTTGAGCTCCATGCGTCCGCGGCGCGAGCGGTTGCGGATGCGCGCGCGCTGCGATTTCTTGCGGGCCTTGACGCAAGGCTTCTCGAAGTAGCGCTGGTCGCGGATGGTCTTGAGCAGACCCTCCTTGTCCAGGATCTTCTTCATGCGCTTGAGGCCGCGCTCGACGGACTCGCCCTTCTTCAGCTTGAGGACGATTGCCATATCACTTCACCTCCTTCGCCGGCTCTTCGGCTGCGGGAGCGGAGAGTTCCGCTGCGCAGGTCCACTGCAGGATGCACGTCTCCGCTCCGTCGCCCTTGCGGGTGCCGAGCTTGACGATGCGGGTGTAGCCGCCCTTGCGATCCTTCATCGCGGGGGCGATCTTGTCGAAGAGCTTCTGGACGGCCTTGGGGTCGAGGATGCGGCTGGCGACGAGACGACGGGCCGCGAGATCGCCCCTCTTGGCGATCGTGACTGCCCTGTCGGCGTCCTTGCGCGCTTCCTTGGCCTTCGGCAGGGTCGTCTTGATGGACTCTGCGAGGATAAGGTTGGTGACGAGGCTCTTCATGAGCATCTGGCGATGCTCCATGGAGCGCCCGAACTTCTTCATGACTCTCTGGTGACGCATAGTTTTAAACCCTTCGCCCGGCCCGCCTTCGGACCGGGCATTCAATTGTTACTTCTTGCTCTCGAGCAGATCGGCGTCGAACTTGTAGCCGAGGCTCAGACCCAGCTGGACGAGCTTCGCCTTGATCTCGGTAAGCGACTTCTTGCCGAAGTTGCGGTACTTGAGCATGTCGGCCTCCGTCTTCGAGGCAAGCTCGCCGACGGTCGAGATGTTCGCGTTGTTGAGGCAGTTCGCCGCGCGGACGGAAAGCTCGATCTCGTTGACGGACATGTTGAGCAGCTTCCTGAGGCGCTCGCGCTCGTCGGCATCCTTCTTCTCGGTGTCCTCGAACTCGAGCGTCTCCTCGCCTGCGTAGTCGACGAACACGTCGAGGTGGCGGCGGAGGACAGCGCCCGCGGTCTTGAGGGCGTCTTCAGGCTCGATGCGGCCGTCGGTCCAGATGTCGAGAACGAGCTTCTCGTAGTCGGTGCGCTGACCGACACGGGTGTTCTCGACAAGGAAGTTGACGCGCGTTACGGGCGAGAAGATCGAGTCGATGGCGATCTTGCCGATCTCCTGGTCGGGCTTCTTGTTCCCCTCTGCGAGGCAGAAGCCGCGGCCGGTGCGGACGTCGCACTCCATCTCCAGCGTGCCGTCGACGTCGAGGGTGCAGATCTCCTGGCGGGGATTCAGCACCTGGACGTTGTTCTCGGCGGCAAAGTCGCCGGCGGTCACCGTGCAGGGCCCCTTGGCCTTGAGGGTGATCGTCTGCGGATCGCGGGAGTAGGTCTTGATTTGCACACGCTTCAGGTTGAGGATGATGTCGGTGACATCCTCCGCACAGCCCTTGATCGTGCAGAACTCGTGGCTTACGCCCTTGATCTTCACCGCGCATATCGCGGCGCCCTCGATGGACGAGAGAAGGACGCGCCTCAGAGAGTTGCCGATCGTGCGGGCGTAGCCGATCTCGAAAGGCTCCGCCGTGAACCGCGTGTATGTCGCGGTTGCGGTGGATTCGTCCTTCTGGACGCCCTTGGGCATTTCGAAACGGCTCAAACGGATTGGCATGTTTTACCTCCCTTTTGAAAGGCTGTACTGACTGTTAACGCGAGAAGAATTCGACGATGAGCTGCATCTCGAGGTTCTCGGGTATCTGCGAGCGCTCGGGAACGGAAAGAAGCGTGCCCTGCATCGTGGGAGCATCCCAGCTGAGCCAGTCGACCAGCGCGGTCTTCTGACGCTCGAGCGAGTCGATCACGGCGATCATGCCGCGGTCCTTCTCGCGCATCGAGACGACGTCGCCCGGACGGACGATCGCGCTCGGAACGTTGCAGACCTTGCCGTTGAGGGTGACGTGGCGGTGCGTGACGAGCTGACGGGCGCCTGCACGGGACGGCGCAAGGCCGAGACGGTAGACGATGTTGTCGAGACGGCACTCGCACATCGCGAGCATGACGTCGCCGGTAACGCCTTCCTTCGCCTTCGAACGGTCGAAGAAGAGACGGAACTGCTTCTCGCGCATGCCGTAGATGGCCTTCGCCTTCTGCTTCTCGCGGAGCTGGATGCCGTATTCGGACATCTTCTTGCCGCGACGCTTGTTGGGACCATGCTGCCCGGGCGGATTGGTGCGCTTCTCGAGCACCTTGTCCGGACCGAATACCGCCTCGCCGAAGCGACGCGAAACCTTGCTCTTAGGACCTGTGTAACGACCCATGATTAGACCCTCCTGCGCTTGCGGGCACGGCAGCCGTTGTGCGGAACCGGCGTGGTGTCCGTGATCTGAGTGACGCGAATGCCAGCCGCCTGGATCGCGCGGACCGCGCTCTCGCGGCCGGCTCCTGCGCCCTGCATCCTGACTTCGCACTCGTGCATGCCCTTCGCGACCGCGACCCTGGCGGCGTCCTGCGCGACCATCGTCGCGGCAAACGCCGTGGACTTACGGCTGCCCTTGAAGCCCGCCTTGCCGGCCGAGCTCCACGAGATCACGCCGCCGCGCGCATCGGCGATGGAGACCTGAGTGTTGTTGAAAGTGGAGCGGATGAACGCGATTCCAGCGGGAATCGACTTGCCGCTCTTCTTCGCCTTGGCGACAGCATCGCCCTCGGCGCCCTCGGCCGCAGGAGCGGAGACGGGTGCCTCGGCCGGAGCGGCTTCCTTCTTGATTTCTTCTGCCATCTTAAGTTACCCCCTTACCGGCCGGCCTGCTTGGGCATCGCGATCGAGACGCGCTTGCCGCCCTTGCGGGTGCGAGCGTTCGTCTTGGTGCGCTGGCCGCGCACGGGAAGCCCCTTCTTGTGACGTGTTCCGCGATAAGAACCGATCTGGATCAGACGGCGGATGTTCTGCGAAACCTCGCGGCGGAGATCACCCTCGACACGGTAGTGGTCCTGGATGAAAGTCGTGATCGCGTGGATCTCGTCCTGAGTAACGTCGTCGGCCTTCTTCATCGGGTCGACGTTCACCGCCGCAAGCACGTCATCGGCGCGCTTCGGCCCAATTCCGTGAATATAGCGGAGCGCGAAGCGAATGTGCTTCTTGCCCGGAATATCCACACCCATCAGTCTAGGCATAGTTTTGTTTACCTCTTTCTTATCCCTGGCGCTGCTTGTGGCGCGGGTTTGTGCAGATCACGCGCACCACGCCCTTGCGGCGGACGATGCGGCAGTTCTCGCAAATGCGACGAACGGAACTACGTACTTTCATGTGTTTTTTACTCTTTTGAGTGGTCGAATGAGCGGATATTATAGCAAATTCCGTGCCAACCGCGCAAGGGGGTAAGTTAAAATAATTGTAATTTGTCCCTGAACGGCGGAAAATGGGAACTCCGGCGGCCGATGCGGCACCCAACGGGCACTGCAAATCCGACAAGGTCAGCCGAGGCTCGGCATCCGCATGATATCACCGCTCGCTAGACGGCAGCAGGAGCGTCGAGACGGAATCGGCCGGAAGCGTAACCGTCCACGACTTTTCTCCGACTGCAACCGTAGCCTTGCGCGCGGGACCCGCGTTCCCGAACGCAACGACGACAGATCCGTCGGGATTCGCAAACGCGAGCCAGTCGCCTTCCGCCGTCTTCAGCCGACGCGCGCCGCGCTTCACGTAGTGGCTCAGCTGCTTGAGCACGTGATACTCGACGTTCCACGTGAAGGAGCGCTCTGCCGGCACGACGCTTACGAGCGAGTTCTGCCTCCAACCCCAGCGACTCATCGCGTTGTCGACGAGCGAGAGGTTCCAGTAGCAGTAGTACGAGACGCCGCAGCGGAAGTAGTGCCTCATCAGCTCCCACGAGTGGCGCGCATGATTCCAGTCGTTGCGTCCGTCGCCGCATTCCTGTTCCGTCTGCATGAGCGTGAGCCCTGGATACATCTCTCGGACCTTCCCGATCGCGCCCTTCCCGGCCCACTGGAAGCCCGCGCCCTTCAGGTATCTGCGGCAGTCTGGATCGTCGAGGACAGTGCGCGCCATCTCGAACGACGGACGCTCCATCGTTCCGAAATAAAGCTCCGTACCGCTTCCCTCAAGCGCGGGGCCGAGGTATTTGCCGACGAACGTCGCAAGCGACTTCGCCTGCCACGTGCAGCTCGGAAACACCTGGTCGCTGTTGAACTCGTTCTGCGGCATCACCATCCACACCGGCACGCCCTCGGCGCGGTATGCGTCTACGTACTTCCTGAAGTACTTCGCATACGCAGCGAAATGCGCGTCGTCGCAGATGAAGCCGTCTTCGCCCTCATGAACCTGCTGCGCCGGCGAGCAGTCGTTCTTCGGCCACGTCGGGTCGGTCTGGGGCTTGGACGCGTACGCGCCGGATTTCTTCATCCAGAGCGGCGGACACCACGGCGACGCCCATACCTTGAACGTTCCGTCGTTCCTCGAGAGGATCTCCTTCAAAAGCGGCAACAGCGCCTTGCGGTCGCGCTCAATCGAAAACTTCTCCATCGCGAAGTCGCCGGGCGTCTCGGAGTATGAGTAGTAGTCCGCAGAGAAGTCGCTCGCGCCGATGGGCGTGCGGATCACCGAGAACGCACCGCCGTCCTTCGAGAAAATCTCGTCTAGAATCGCCTTTCTGTCCGCCTCGCTCAGCGCGGAGAGCGAGTTCCAGCTGAGCTCGCTCGCGCACACGCCGAACCCGAGAACCGTCTGGTCCGTCGCCGCAAGGTCGATCTTGAGGTCGGCGTCAGCGGCCTTACCCGGCACCACGGACGCCGCCCCGTCTCGCCAGCGTTCGGTGAAGGTGGTGGACGTGAATTCCATGCCAGTTGCCGCAAAGGCCGGGCCTGCGACAACGAGTATTCCTGCGAAAGCTATTTTCCTCATGATCGTGCCCTTATTTTATTTTCCCTTCCAGAACGGCTGGCGCTCGCGGCGGGTCTGCTTCACGGGGCGGATTGTTCCATCATCGTTGAAGTAGAGCCTGTCATAACACAGCGTCCTCAGGTTGCCGCGTCCGGAAAGGACACGGTTGTGGTAGAAGATGTACCACTGGCCCTTGAACTCGACTATCGAGCCGTGGCTCGTGTCGCATCCCGTCGACTCGAGGATCACGCCCTTGTGCTCCCAGGGTCCCAGCGGATTCCGCGACATGCAGTAGTGCTGGCGGTTCTGTCCACCCACGCCCGGCTCCTCGTGGTTGTCGGGGTACATGAGGTAGTACCACTCGCCGCGGCGGAACACCCACGGACCTTCATGGAAGTCCTCCAGCCCCTCCATCGGCTTCGCCTCTCCGTCGAGCTCGACCATGTTGTCCTTGAGCTTCGCGCCGACCATCTTCGCGCCGCCGCCGGCGTAGATGTAGCTCTTGCCGTCGTTGTCCGTGAACACGCACGGATCTATCATCGCGAATCCGCCAAGCCCGGGGACAGTCCCCACGTTCCTGAACCCTCCGTCCGGACGGTCGCTAACCGCGACGCCGATGAGCCAGCTGTCGTTCCAGCGCGATTCCGACGGATGCGGGAAGTAGAAGTAGTACTTGCCGTCCCTGTACGCGCAGTCGGGCGCCCACATGAATCCGCCTTCGGGACGCCCCCACTCGACGTCGCTCGCGCGCATGAACTCGCCGTGGTCGATCCAGTTGGCCATGTCGTCCGTAGAAAGAACGTGATAGCGGTCCATCAGGTCGCATCCGCGCGGCGGATCGATGTCGTGCGACGGATAGACGTAGAGCCTACCGTTCCACACGTGCGCCGAGGGGTCGGCGAAGTAGTAGTGCGTTGCGAACGGATTGCCTTCGTACCTGAAGGTGCGGATCGGAATCTCGCCCGCCGGCAGCGGCTTGCGTTCGCCGCGGAGAAGCCTCCCCGCCTCGCCGGTAAGAAACAGGTAGTGGTCCGTGGGCTGACCGTCCATGTCGGCGAACTGGACGGTTTTTCCGACAGGAGGCGCGTCCGTGACCTTGAAGATCGCCGTCCCCTCGTTCACCTCGTCGAACATCGCGACATAGAGCGACTTCGCGCCGGCCGCGACGGCGTTCTCGACGAGGCCCCAGTAGAACTTTCCGCCCTGACGCGGAATCACCTCCACCGGAGACGGCGTGAGGCCCTTTTCCCTGCGGCTCAGGTTGTACCAGCTGAAGCCGGGATACACGAGCGGGACATAGTCGACGCCAGCATCCTTGCACCACGCAATGTCCTTCGACACGATGTCGCGGTAGCGGTTCATGACGTTGCGGTCAAGCGAGGAGAAGCGACCCACCATCCACGGCATCACGAGATCGGCCTTCTTGATCAGCTCATGAAGATAGCCATCCTTCACGCAGTCATGGTCAAGCGCCCGCCAGTTCGTCGGAACGCCGAGCATCACGCTGCATCCGCCGTACTCCGGGTCGTTCTTGAGGAAGTCCATGAACTCCGCCAACTTGATGTCGCGGATCGAGTACGGACGGTCCGGGAAGCCGACGCCCCAGATCACGACAAGTGGCTTCCCGCGGTGGTGGAGGTACATGTTGCGCTCGCCGTAGCTCGTCACCTTGACTTCGTCCACAAGGAACTTCCAGTCGTCTACGAGCTTCATGCAGTCGTCGCGTCCGGGCTTCAGGCCCGAGAGGTCGTACATTATCGAAATCGCGCGGGAATGGCGCTGGGCGGCCTTGAGCGAATGGCGGATCACCGTAACAGACTCCTCGCGCGCCTCCTTCGTTTTCTTCGTGGCGTTACCGAAGAAGCGCTGGAGGAAAACGCCGTCCAGTCCATACTCCTCCATCCACCTGAAATGCGTCTCGACAGTCGATTCGTCATCCGAGCAGAAGAAGCGCGCCCCCTCTCCGTTGGAGAGCTTGAGCCCCGTCGGATACGTCTTCTCGTACTCCGAGACGTCCGGCCACATGTCGATTCGCACCGACTCCTCGTTCGGATACATCACGCCGCCAGAGCGGTTGTGGAACCATCCCTGATACCCGGCCATGACGCGTCCGTCATAAGTCGGATACACAGGATTCCCCGCATGGCGCGGACCGCTGAACGCAGGAATCGCAAAGAGGGAGACAAGAGATACTGCGAAGAACAAGTTGAGCTTTTTCATGGCATTATTATATCATAACAGTGCGACAAAAAGGCGGGCGACTACTTGGCCGCCGCCTTCGGCGGATCGATGAATTGGGGAGCGGACGGTCTGTCGTCCGCTCCGAGATCGCCGAGCGCGTACTGTATGCCGCCGAAGATGTGCGAAAGCGTCATTCCGTCAAGCCACGCGCGCTGGTCGTGTCCGAACGAAGTGTAGAACACGCGGCCCTTCCCGAACCTGCGCACCCAGGCGACGGCGTAGTCTCCGTCCGGCCGCCGCCTGTCGCGGCTCTTTTCAAGCGCTTCGGCGGTCTTCTCCTCCGTGAGGTCGAGGGACACGAGGATGTGCTGCGCCTGGCGCGAGAAGTACGGCGCGGCCTGCATGTATATCTCGTCGGAGAACGAGAAGCCGTCCTTCGGGAACATCTTCGCGAGCGGGCTCCCGGGATCTTCCACCTTGAAGCGCCAGGTCCCTCCGCCGTGCCACGGATGGCCGCAGAACCTGCCTCCGATCATGTAGAGGATGTCTGGCGCCTCGCTGAATCCGTCGTCGCCCGAATGCACGACGGCAAGGCCCTTCCCGTACTTCACGAACTCAACGAGCGACGGGGCAACGTGGCGGTGCTTTTCCGTCTTGAGGTTCGTCGTGTTGTTCAGGACCACGGCATCGTACTTTTCAAGGCTCTCCGGACGGAGCGATTCGTAGTCTTCTGAGAACTCGACGCGCCAGGCGGACGCCTTTTCGGCCGCGAGGCGGATGGCCTCGTTTCCGGCGGCTATGCTCTGCGAATGGCGGAACCCCTCGCAGCGGTAGAACACGAGAAGCCGTTTCCCAGTTGGCTTCCCGGGCAGCGCGCCGCCCACGAGCCCTTCAAGCTTCGCCGTCCACTCGGGCTTCAGGTCCTTCGCGCTCGACACCTCGCCAAGGGCACACTCGGCGGCGACGCAGATAGCCGCGCACACGGCAGACGAAAACAGATTTCTCATATCAGTCATGCCTCCACGTTGAATCTGCCCGTGTAAGGACGTATCTCACGCCGCGACAGCCATTCGACGTTCCCCGTCCCGTTCGCGAACGTCATCTTCGCCGGATCCCAGTCGAATCCGATGTCGTGGACGTAGCTCATGTGCTGGAGCTGACACAGAACCGAGCTCCACGGCCCGACGTTGTGGCTGCAGATAGGCTCCTTGCGCTCGAGGAAGCAGTCAACGAAGTTCTTGACGTGGTTGTCGCTCTTGTACAGCTTCGTCTTGAAGTCGTAGCCGAGCCGGCGGTCGTCACACATCTTGACGCCGAGGAAATCCGCCGCCTTCGCAAGCGCCTCGGACAGATTGCGCCCGTACCGTTCCGTGCCGGTGTCGATCTCGCGGTTCTCTCCGTTCACACGCTCGCGGTACTTGCCGTTGTAGTAGGCGACCTTCTCAAGCCCGTCGAAAGTCCCGTCGCTCAGAGCCTTGCGAACCTTCTCGTCGTTCCGGATGGAACTCGCGTCGCCCGCCCACATCGCAAAATGGTCGCGGTCGACGCAGACGATGCCGCGGCTGCCGAAGAACACCGTTCCCCAGCGCGTCGAGCCAACATGGCGCAGTTCGAGTCCGTCGGCATAGACCAGCCGCACGCCGCGCTGCCGCCGGAAGCCCTGCTCCCATCTGCCGCTCGGAGCCTCCGTGCTGGCGATGACCTTGACCGGACCGTCGCCGTCATGTCCGGTACCCCACTGCGCGATGTCCATGTGGTGCGCGCCCCAGTCTCCGCACGCACCCGAGCCGAAAAAGTCGTCTTCGCGCCAGAAGCCTGGGAAGAACGGGTGGACGCCGCGCGGGGCGAGCTCGTCGGAATACGGGACGTCAGGCGCAGGACCGAGCCACATCTTGAAGTCGCAGTCCTTGTTCTCCGCTCCCTCCTTCTCCCAGTTGCGCATGTTCTTGTAGGGACGCCGCGGGCTCGCCGGACCTCCATACTGGTTCTCGACGTACTTGACGTCGCCGATCATGCCGCTGCGGACGATTTCGCACGCCGTGAGAAACTCGAAGCTCGAGCGCTGCATCGAACCGGTCTGGAGGATGCGGCCAGTCTTCTCGGCGACCTCGACTATGGTGCGCGCCTCGTCGACGCTGTATGTGAGGGGCTTCTCACAGAACACGTCCTTGCCGTGCTTCATCGCCTCGACGACCATGTACGCATGCCAGTGGTCCGGCGTCGCAATGCAGACCATGTCGACCTGCGGGTCCTCGATGATCTTCCTGAAGTCGGACTCGGCGCGGCATGCGTCCGGAGGAATGCCGAGATTTGGATTATTCTCGTAGTGCGTTCGCGCGCGGCGGAGCGCGTCCTCGCAACGCGCCCTGTCGCAGTCGCACACGCGTGTAACGACGACCGGCTGGCTCAGGAACCGTCCGAGAAGCGCCCTGCCCTGCGGACCGAAGCCAATTATGCCAACGGTCGGGCGCTCGCCGAGCCCCAGCTTGCGCACCGTCGGAGAAACGGCGGCGAACAAGCCAGGAACCGCAGCCGCCGACCCGAAGGCGAGACTGGACTTTATGAACTGACGTCTATTCATGTTTTATCCTCACTTTGAAAGTTGTCTCGCCTTCGGACGGATGCGTCCGCGTCACTTCTCCGCCGCCCAGCGGAGGATGTTGGCGAATACCTTCTTCGGCGTCACGGATGTCTTGCTGTCCGAGGGGAGGTTGGGGCCTAGATCGAGGCTAGAGAACATGATCTTGCCCTTGCCGCACGGAACGATTCCGACCGACGTCGCGATGCCGCGGAGCGGAACGCCGACGACGCCGACGAGCGCCTCTTCGCCTTCCATGAGAAGTCCGAAGTGCTTCGGCCCGTCGTACACCGCGAGCTTCTGGTACTCCCAGTTCATCGCGCAGTTCTTCGGCAAGCCGTCGAAGATCGGATGATCCGCGACGAAGAGGTTGTGCCCGACCCACGTCTTGTGCGGATGGAAGACCTTGTACTCCGGGAACGCCTTGGCGTCGCGCAGCTTCTTCAGCCACACTTCCGCGTCTTCGACAAGAACGAGCTTCGTGCCGTCCTCGCGTACGCGTCGTAGGATGTCGTTCATGTCGAACTTGACGTCGGGAAGAGGAAGCTTCCACTTCAGGCTTGCGATCCAGTCTCCGCCGTCCTGGTACGCCTCGATCTTGATGGCGTACTTCCCGCCCTTGACGAGGTTCTTCTTGAACGTGCGCACCTGCTTCGGCCCGTTCGTCCACTTGTCGACCACGAGCTCTCCGTCGAACCACACGCGCGCACCGTCGTCGCATGTGTACTCGAACTCGATCTCGCCGGTGTGGTCGCAAATGATGAAGCCCTCCCAGCGGACGGAGTAGTTGCCGAGTCCGACGATGTCGTAGCCCGGCATCAGCTTCGACTTG
Organism: Kiritimatiellia bacterium; assembly: GCA_016296065.1. GTDB lineage: Bacteria > Verrucomicrobiota > Kiritimatiellia > RFP12 > UBA1067 > UBA1067. The sequence goes on along the minus strand of JAEDKA010000001.1, from coordinate 179,496 downwards.
AGGTCGAAGTCGATCGCCGCCGTGGAGATGCGCTCTCCGACCGGCGTCTCGAACTTCTTGCCGAGAAAGTGGTCGAGGTTAAGTCCGGGCGTCACGCCGTCCTTTGCGCGGAAGTTAAACGAGGGGACCGGCCTGAACTGCTGCCCAAGGTCCGTGGGCGCGAGCAGGATACCGTCGAGGCGTCCCATAGATGGATCGTATCGCTTCAGGTCCGCGCCAATCGACTCGGCGAATTTAACGTACTCCTCTCCGCCGCCGACGATCGCGCACTTCGACGCTATCTTCGCGCCCTTCACGTCGATTGCGAGCATCTCGTCATGTCCCACGGCGAGAACCTTGCCCTTGCCGTCGAGAAGTTCCGCGGCGATCCTGTAGTATCCGGGACCGTCATTGAGGGCAACCTCGATCTTCTCCGCCGCGAGGTCGCTGAACTTCGCGCCGCCGGAAACCTTGACGGACCCCTTGTGGAGCTCGCGTACCTTGCCAGTCGGGGTCGTGACGCGCGCCCGCACGCCGTAGGACCCGGCCTTAAGCACGTACTCGTTGAGGACCCAGAGGTCGAGGATGTTTACGTCGCCGACGGCACCGAGCTTGTCGCAGGCCTTGACGGACATCACAAGCGGCTTCATGTACTGGTTGACGAGCTGCGGGTCGCCCTTCAGGTTGCGGTAGCAGTCGACACATCCGGACAGGTTGTCGTCCTTCATCGACTCGTAGCCGTTGAAGATGTACGCCTCGCATCCGTCCGCAATGCGGGCGTTCTCGAGGAGGCGTCCGTGCTCGTAGTACTGGATGTTGCCCATCGAGGTGATGAGGTCCGTGACGGACGGAAACGCGGCTGTGAGTCCCTTCTTCTCGAGATAGGACTTGTATCCCTCGTACCAGAGGTCGTACTGCTGTCCGTCCCATCCGTTGGGCCGCCCCTTCTTCGCGGCCTGGATGAGCTCGAGCTGCGGCGGAGCGGCAAGCGCGCCCTCCTCGCCCCAGATGAAGAGCTCGGTCTGCGCGCGTTCGCTGCGGGCGAAGCCCTTCGGGGACGAGTAGTTCGAGTCGACGTAGACCCCCGGCGACGCACTCGCGTTGTGGACGTCGGTGAAGCCCGTGATGTTCTGCTCCTGCGAATACGGCAGCATGTTGAGCTTGCGCGGCTCGGGCTTGCCGACGCCCATGAAGCCCGATCCGTACACGATGAGGCGGGTCGGATCGAGAAGATGCGCGAGCGCCATGTCCTCCTTCGCGAGGTCGTCGGGCTCCCAGCCCGGCTCGTTGATCATGTTGTAGATCATGAGCGAGGCGTGGTTGCGGTGGTTCTTAACCATGCGGAGGAGCTTCTGCCTGCAGATCTCGTGCGCCACGGACTGGTCGACGCCTTCAAGCTTGTCGCTGGGCTTCGTGCGGTAGGAGCTGAATCCGCCCGGCTCCTCGTAGTACATGACACCAAGTTCGTCCGCCGCGTTGAGTATCGACTCGTTGCCGCGGCAGCGGTGGCAGTTGAGCATGTTCATGCCGAGCTTTACGGCGGACTCGACGTGCTTGCGCGCAAGCTCGGGAGTCGGGAACATGCCGTTCGACGGCCAGTAGCCCCAGCTGATAGCGGAGAGGATGAACACGCGGCGTCCGTTGAGCCACAGCTGCGCGTCAGTGCCGACGCCCTTCGCCTCCATGAAGCGGAACCCGAAGCGGGCGGTGTAGCGGTCGAGAAGCGCGCCCTTCGCGTCCTTCAGCGAAATGACCATGTCGTAGAGATGGGAATTGTGTATCTCCCAGAGCTTCGCGTCCTTGACGACGGCGTTGAAGTCCACGGTCTTGGAGGCGCCCGCGGGAACGGACACCTTGCCGACGGCCTTCGTGAAGACGGTCTTCGGATTCTTCACAGGCCTGTTCGCGGCCCAGTTCTCCACGATCGCGGCCTCGACGGAGACGGTCGCCGGAGATGCGGAGGAGTTGACGATCTCGACTGTCGTGTCGATGTCGCGCAGCTTCGCTTTGTTGCGGACGAACACGTCCGCGACACGGACAGGCTCCGTCACGACGAGGTCGATTCCGCCAGGAATGCCGCCGAAGCCGTGCGAGAGCGGGAACATGTAGTTGCCCCACTTCGTCCAGGTGTAGTCGCCCCAGCCGAAGTTTCCGTTCGCGTCCGTGATCCTCACGGCAAGCTCGTTCTCGCCGCCGAACTTCACGGCATCCGTGATGTCGACCTCGAACGGCGACTGCAGGACGAGTTCGTATCCGACGAGCTTTCTGTTCACGAACACCTCGGCGCGCTGGCGGATGCCCTCCTTGAAGAAGAGCGCGACGCGGCGTCCCCTTGCGGACGCGGGCACGGTGAACTTCCTGCCCCACCAGCTGACGCCCCTGTAGTCGCCGGTCTCGCGCTCGCCCTTGCGGTCGCCCGAGATCGCGTCGAAGAAGTACTCCTCTACCGTGCCCGGCACGGAGACGTCTATGCTCAGCGAACCGTCGCGCCACGCATCCTGCGCCTTCGTCCATGACACGCTCTTCGAGAAAAGTGCATCCCACCCGCACGTAGGCCCCGCGACCGTGAGCGTCTTCACGTCGACAGGCGTCAGCCAGTCGCCGCGTCCCGCGCGTATCTTCTCCGCGTCGACGGGATTGAGGTGGAGACTGTCGGACTTGTATTCGGCCTTTCTGTCGAGCCACAGCTTCCAGCCGTCGCCGCCTAGACCGTTGACCATGCGCTCGCCAGCGAGCGCCCCGAACGCCGCCAATGCGGACAATGTGCATATGATAGTTTTCATAGTAATTATATTATGCCATAAAACCTGACGCCGATGCGAGAACAAAGCGCAAATAATATAGTGAAAATTGCGCATCGCAGACTTTGCTGCACAAGGACTCGGCACCGCACTTTACCGCGTTAGGCGCATAAAGCACGGTGCCGTTCGCAGGAAGACAGCCGTCTACCTCAGGGACACCCTGAAACCGAGGTTGCGGCGGAGCACCAGCTTGCGTCCGCGAATCGACGCGAACCATCCCTTCGGCGCTCCCTCGACGGCCGGAACGCCGGTGATGGACTCGGCTGCCAGGGCAATGATGTACGTCTCCGTCATGTCGAGCAGTTTCATGTCGCCGGTCAGCACGAGCGTAGCGCCGCTGAAGTCGAACGAGTCGCCACTCAGGAACCTGCCCTCGACGAGATCTGCGACGTCAACCGTCCAGTCGCCCGAGACCGCGAGCGTACCGTTGGTGAACGCTCCCGCCGCGGAGTAGAAGTCGCCGGAGAGCGTGAAGTTCGCTCCGCCGAGATCGACCTTCGCGCCGTTCGCGATCGCGAAGGACGTATTCGCCGGCAGTCTCTGGGATCCCGACAGAGTCGATACCGTCGTGAGCAGCGGCTTGTCGCCGCCGGCCGCATAGGCAGTGAGCGGCACATAGTTGTCGCGCTGTTCCTCGTTGCGGCCGGAGAAGTCCACGCCAATGCCGATATAGTTGAGGCTGAGCCAGCCTTTCGACGACGGACCCGACCCGCCCGTGCCCTGCCAGAGTCCGATGCGGATTGCATGCGCACCCGGCGTCAGCGTGCAGTTGGCCTTCGTCGGCGCGTCCCAGCCTTCATTGCTAAGAACATCGACGCCATCGATGGTAAGGAGTACGCCGTCGTCGAAGTTCTCGGCAAAAGTCCAGGTGACGTCGGTGGAACCATGATTCCATATGTAGCCCTCGTACACGTAGCCGATGTTTTTGTTCACGTTGCCGTCAATCTCGGCCGTCTCTTCATAAGCGGTGTTGGCGTAATCGAGATTGGGATCGACGCAGACGCGAGGCGACGCCGACGTCTTCCAGTTTCCGCCCGGGATGAAGCCGCCATAGAGGCCAACCGTCGGTGTTAACCGAAGAGTGCCACCATTGACGTGAACGTAGGCGTCTGGTGCGAAGTCCTGCACGTCGAGATCATCAGTCGTGAGCGTGAAGAGCGAACCGTCGCCCGGATCCTCAAGCGCTACGAAGTTCTCGTAGACGCCCTCGTCGCGTCCCTGGAAGTCGACGCCGATCGTCCAGCCGCCCTTCTTCCACCATTGGAGCCAGCCATCGTTCTGACATGGTCCGGACGTTCCGCCGCCCTGGTACACGACGAGGTGGAAACGGTGCGGACCGGGCGTAAGGGTGACGGAACCATACGTCGGCCATGTCCATGAATTGTTCACGCAGTCATTCAGCACGACCGCATCGTCGATCGTGAGATAGACGTAATCGTCGAAGTGCTCGGCGAATGTCCAGGTCACAGTCTCGTCTGTGCGGTTCCAGATATACCCGTCGTACGCGCAGTTGAGGTTGCTGTTGACGTAATTCAAATCCTCGAATATCTTGTAGTTTTCGGGGAGGCTCGTCTGGGCGTACTCGAGGTTCGTGACGACGAGCAGGTTGTCGTCCGCAGTCGCAGTGAACGACGTGTCGAAGTCTCCGTTCTTGAACGCCGCGTAGAGGCCTGGCTGGCGCAGCGAACCGCGCTCGCCGCTTATCGACAGCACCGTGTCGAGCGTCGAGACATCGTCCGCCTCGCCGTTGACGACGAGTTCGGTCGCCGTGTAGGACGGCGCGCTGAACTGACCGCCAGCGAGCGTGAGCTTGCCGGGCTGGATCGACGCGCCAGCCGGAACCGACAGAACGCCGCCCTGCACCTCAGCGCCGACAACGCCGTTCTCGCCTTCGAGCGTCAGTGTTCCAGCGCCCTTCTTGACAATCTGGCCGGCCGAGCTCGCACCCATCGTGACGGCCGAAGCGTCGATCGTGTACGTCTGCGTGTTGTTGTCGACAAAAAGTCCGCCGCCGAAGAGCTTGACAGTCGGCTTCTCGGTGTAGCCCCAGCCCGGGCTCGTCACGATGATACCCTTGACCCTGCGCGTCGCCGTGTCGAAGTCCACGACAGCCGTCGCGCCCTCGCCGTCGCCTTCGATGATCACCATCGGCGGACCCATCAGCTCCGTGCCCTTCCACTTGAGCTTGGCGGCGTCTGTCTGTGTCCAGCTGATGGACTTGACACCCTGTCCCGTCGGCGCACGAAGCGCCTGTCCAGGCGTGACGTTGTATCCGTCCGTGTCAAACTGCGCACCCTTCTCGAAGACATACACGCCGTCGAGCTTGTTTCCAGACGCCTCGCCGAACAGCTGTGTGCCGCCCTGCTTCGCCTTGAACGTTCCGCCGTTGAACGTCGCATAGGCAGTGTTCGGATCATCCTTTGTGTTTCTCCATAGATTCTTTGCCGCGAACACGCCGTCATTGAAGTTTATCTGGCCCTTGAAAGTAGGACGGTCGGAGACAAGGACACTTTCGGCTTTTTCTCCGCCGATGTTGGCCGTGCCGCCACGCATCTCGTAGACACCAGTACCACCTACTCCGCCATTGTCTCCGGAGTTCTCGCCCATGATAAGCAGTCCTGCCGTCGTGAGCGTTCCGCCGGACTGGTCGAACGCGCCGTGTCCGCCGCGGCTCATCGTCAGCGAGCCGGCAAGCGCATTGGTGAGAATGACGGAGCTGTCGTCCCTGATCGCAAGCGTCGCAAACGCATTCGGATTCTTCGCGAGCTGCGAGTAGCCCATGAACGTGGCCGAACCGGTGCCGGCAACCTCCCAGTAGCCCCACGTCCACTGCGCGTTCGCCAACACCGTGTCGCTGGCCGCTCCGCACCAGTTCACGATTTCGCCGCCGCTCTGAAGGATGGCGCTCTGGCCAAACTGGTTGTTGCCCATGAAGAGCTTGTTGGAGACTACGCCGCCGTCCTGCACCTCAAGGATGCCGCCGCCGACATCCGCACTGCCGAGGCTGAGGGACGGCGAACCTGAGTTGTAAGGAGCCATGTACGAATGGATGTACGCACCCTTTCCGACAACGACCGTCGGAATGTCGCCGTCGCTGCGGACATTGCCGATGTTGAGGCTGTTGTTGCCGAAGTCGATCTCGCTGTCGTAGATCTCAACGCGGCCTTTCTTGACGACCTGGAGACCAGTCATCGTATTTGCCGCATTGTTGGAGATGACAAGCGTGCCCTGGTCGGCGTATATTCCGCCGCCGGCCGTGTACTCCATCTCGGCGGTGAACGTACCGTCGCCCGTCTTGCCGATACCAATCGGCTTGCTGACCGTGCCAGTTCCGGACGCCACGTCGTTTCCAGCCGTGTCGATCATGATCAATCCCTTAGCGCCTTCGGGCGCGTTAGCGTTCGCCATGAGCGCGTTGATCTGCTCGGCGCTCCATCCGTCGTCGCCGCCGCTCCCAAGCTTCACGGCAATCTTGCCCGTCCCGGAAATTGCGACCTTGCCGGCCACGTTGTAGCCGGGCAGAACCGCCGCGCACGGACAATAGAGAACGCCCTTCCTGACCTCGGTTCCACCGGTCCAGTCGTTCTCCGTGTTCTCGATGCGCGCATAGCCGGCGTCGCCGCCTTCGTCGCGAACGAGCTTTCCGGAACCCGTGATCTTGCCCGTGATGCGGAAGTTGGTGTTGTCATTCGGCGCGAGCTTGAGCTCCGCGCCCTCTTGGATTGTCACGGTTCCGGCGATGTTGTTCTGCGTTGCGCTGCCGCTGCGGCAGACGAACTTGCCGCCGGCCGACGTCACCGTGACGGGCCACGCAAGGGGAGCGCCCAGGTTGTAGACGTCGAACGCGCCGCCCGCGAACTCGATGGTGCCGTTTCCGTCGAACGTCGTTCCCGACTCCACGCCAAAGCCACCCTGCTCGATGCGGATCTTCGCAGTGTCGCCTCCGGCGTATACGGGGACGGATGTCAGGAGGAAATAGTCGCCGCCCTTCTTAGTGAGGACGTGTCCGTTCATCTTGAAGTACGCTCCGCTGACGGTGTTGCGGAAGTCAAAGCGTCCCGTCGACACAACGGTTGCGTCCCCCGACATCTCGCCGCAGGCTATCGCATTGTACTGGCTCGTGGTGGAAGAGTTGATCAGCGCGCCTTTTCCGTTGTCGCCGGTACCCTCGAAGACTACCTTCGTTGCGCGCAGTCCGACTGCGTTTCCACCGGCTCCCGGCATGCCGACATCGAGCGTCGCGCCCGAATCGACCTTGATCGTCGCCGCGCCGTCTCCGAAGCTCTTGTAGGCGTCCGTGCGGCCGATGAGGAGCGTTCCCTCCTTGACTTCAAATGTACCCGCAAAATTGGGGTTCTCGTTCGCGACCGTGAGCGTGCCCGCGCCGCTCTTTACGAACGTGCCCGCGCCGGATAGCGTCTGCGCGAGCGTGGCTTCAACGGCGTTCGGGAGTTCTATCGAGCCCGCGCCAATCGAAATCGCCGTGAAGTCCGTGCCGCCCGCGAGCTTCGCCACGCCCGCGCCGAACTTCACGATCGAGTCGGTGTTGGCGATCTTCGTTGCTGCCGCATTGACGGTCAGAGTCGAGGCGGCGTCCTTCACGTCGAACGTCAGCGTGCCGCTGAGCGGCGAGACCGCGCCCTGTCCGACAGTGTCGCCGACCGTCATGTTGCCCGCGCCGGAGTTGACGCCGAGCGTGCCGACCTTAAGCGCCTCGCCGGAGCCGATGGCAAGCGTGTGCGGATCAGTGTATCCGTTCACGTACATCGCAGCTTCGGTTGTCGTCGCGCCGAGCGCGTTCTGCGCGCCCGTACCGGCCGTCGCGACGCGGTAGTTGGCCGTCGCGTCGCTCACGACAGTCTCGCCAAGAGTCGCGAGGTCCGTCCAGTTCACTGCGGACGCATCGCCGAGCTTCGCCTGGCAGACAACAGTGCCGACGCCGTTCGACGCCACCACGCGCCAGTACTTTTCCACCGTCGGGTTGTACGCACCTGAAATCGTGCAGGTGGTTGTGCCTGGCTTGAGGACATCGACCTCCGTCCATGGACCATCCGCCGAATCGGCGGAATAGACGTAGTAGCGAAGGACGTCGTAAGGCTTCGACCAGGTCATCACTACGTTGGCACCGCTTCCGGAAATCGACGGATCGGTCCAGCGAGGCCTGGACGCGCCCCAAACCGAGAATCCGCCGTAGGTGGCGTTGTCGTTAACGCCCTCGAACGACATCTCGAGGAAGCCGTCTGCATCGGCCGTCACGACACCTTCCGTCACGTATGGCGTACGGACGTTCTGGCTCGGAACGAGCGGATCGTCGCCGTTGTCCTTGTTGGGGCCCACGTACGCGCCGTTGACCTTGACGTAGAACCGGCGGTTGTTGTTGTTCTGCGTCTGCCACGTCTCGGCGATGTAGTGCTGGAAGAGGTACGACGCATTTGGCTCGAAGCCGCCCACCTTCACCTTGGTGTTGTTGCCGTAGCACTCCGTGCCCCACACCTCGTCCGGGACGAAGCCGTATTGGAAACCATCAGGCTTAGTGGAAAACTCAATAAGGACATTGTTGATCGTCTGTCCCAGTCGATGCGAGTGACCGCTCTGGTTCGTGCGAAACGCATAGTCGGACCGGAAGAAGCCGACATCGTCGTTTGCGTTGGCCCCCGATATGAACGCGTCGACCATTCCGTAGCCGCGCTCAGTCGGGAGCTGAGGATACTTGGGTAGATCTGCCCTCGCGATTAGGCCAAGTGCATTCGTAACAAGGATGCCAACAGACAGGATATGTCGTTTCATTTTATTGTGTCCTCCCTAAGTTCGGCTATATTATAGCACAATCACAAAAACTATACCGCAGTTTTGCGAAAAAAATTATTGTGAAAATCACGCAACCGCCCTATCTGCCCTTCCAGAACGGCTGGCGCTCGCGGCGGGTCTGCTTCACGGGGCGGATTGTTCCATCATCGTTGAAGTAGAGCCTGTCATAACACAGCGTCCTCAGGTTGCCGCGTCCGGAAAGGACACGGTTGTGGTAGAAGATGTACCACTGGCCCTTGAACTCGACTATCGAGCCGTGGCTCGTGTCGCATCCCGTCGACTCGAGGATCACGCCCTTGTGCTCCCAGGGTCCCAGCGGATTCCGCGACATGCAGTAGTGCTGGCGGTTCTGTCCACCCACGCCCGGCTCCTCGTGGTTGTCGGGGTACATGAGGTAGTACCACTCGCCGCGGCGGAACACCCACGGACCTTCATGGAAGTCCTCCAGCCCCTCCATCGGCTTCGCCTCTCCGTCGAGCTCGACCATGTTGTCCTTGAGCTTCGCGCCGACCATCTTCGCGCCGCCGCCGGCGTAGATGTAGCTCTTGCCGTCGTTGTCCGTGAACACGCACGGATCTATCATCGCGAATCCGCCAAGCCCGGGGACAGTCCCCACGTTCCTGAACCCTCCGTCCGGACGGTCGCTAACCGCGACGCCGATGAGCCAGCTGTCGTTCCAGCGCGATTCCGACGGATGCGGGAAGTAGAAGTAGTACTTGCCGTCCCTGTACGCGCAGTCGGGCGCCCACATGAATCCGCCTTCGGGACGCCCCCACTCGACGTCGCTCGCGCGCATGAACTCGCCGTGGTCGATCCAGTTGGCCATGTCGTCCGTAGAAAGAACGTGATAGCGGTCCATCAGGTCGCATCCGCGCGGCGGATCGATGTCGTGCGACGGATAGACGTAGAGCCTACCGTTCCACACGTGCGCCGAGGGGTCGGCGAAGTAGTAGTGCGTTGCGAACGGATTGCCATCGTAGCAGAAGGTCCTGACAGGCAGCTCGCCCTGCGCCGTCGGCCTGCGTTCGCCGCGCAGCAGCTTCGCCGCCTCACCAGTCAGGAACAGGTAGTGGTCCGTCGGCTGCCCGTCCATGTCGGCAAACTGGACCGTCTTCCCGACAGGCGGCGCATCGGTGACCTTGAATATGGCGGTGCCCTCGTTCACCTCGTCGAACATTGCAACGTAGAGCCGCTTTGCGCCGGCTGCGACTGCGGTCTGTATCTGGTCCCAGTAGAAGCGTCCGCCGAGCCTGGGGATGCTCTTCACCGGCTTTTCGCCGCCTATGCCCTTCTCGTGGCGGCTCAGGTTGTGCCAGCTGAAGCCCGGGAACACAAGCGGGACATAGTCTACGCCGGCGTCGCGACACCATGCGATGTCCTTCTTTATCGCATCGCGGTAGCGGTTCATCTCGAAGTGGAGAAGCGGAGTGAAGCGCTGCACCATCCACGGAAGGACCATGTCGGCCTTCTTGATGAGCTGGTGGAGATATGGATCGGACACGCAGTCGTAGTCGAGCGTGCGCCAGCATGTAGGCACGCCCAACATGACGCTGCAGCCGCCGTACACGGGATCCTTGTGCAGGAAGTCGATGAACTCCGCCAGCTTGATGTCGCGGATCGAGTACGGACGGTCCGGAAAGCCGACGCCCCAAATGACGACAAGCGGTTTCCCGCGGTGGTGGAGATACATGTTGCGCTTGCCGTAGCTCGTCACCTTCACCTCGTCGACCAGGTACTTCCAGTCGTCGACGAGCTTCATGCTGTCGTCAGTCCCCGGCCTGAGTCCGGAGAGGTCGTACATCACCGCCACCGCACGCGAGTGGCGCTGGGCGGATTTCATGCCGTGGCGGATAACCGTCGTCGACTGATCCTTCGGCTCGCGCGTCGCCGCGTTGAAGAAGCGCTGGAAGAACACGCCGTCGAGTCCGTACTCCTCCATCCAGCGGAAGTGCGTCTCGACCGTGGACTCGTCGTCCGAGCAGAAGAAGCGCGCGCCCTCCCCGTTCGAGAGCTTAAGCCCCGTCGGATACGTCTTCTCGTACTCCGAGACGTCCGGCCACATGTCGATGCGCACGGAGTTCTCGTCCTTGAACATCACTCCCCCGGAGTGGTTGTGGAACCATCCCTGGTATCCGGCCATCACGCGCCCGTCATACGTCGGATACACCGGATTCCCCGCATGGCGAGTACCGCAGAATGCCGATGATGCGAAAAGCGCGACAAAAGTCGCCGCACAGATAAAGTACGAAGTTTTCATGCCAGAATTATATCAAATCCAGCAATCAAAGGGAGAGAAAAAAACGCAAAATAAATCGTGAATTTTGCGCATCCGCCAAAGGGTCACTTGAGAAGTCCGATCCAGTCGAGATTGAACCCCTCGCCAGTCCCTTCTATTCTCACCGTGTTCTTCGAGGCGAGCCCCTTCACAGGTACGTCGACCGTGGCATACGTCGGCCAGCCTGTCGTCTTCGGCAGCGAGACTGTCGTCGCAGCGCCGTTGACCTTGACCGACACCTTCGCGCCAGTCTGCGTCGAATAGGAGATGCGAAGCGTTCCCTCGCGCGCGCCGGTGCCCTTCACGTCGGCGAACGCGGCGAATGTGCCGCGCGCGCCAAATCCTACAACGGCCTTTGCGCCGGAAGCGCGCACCTCGTATGCGGTCCGCACGCCCGTCCCGCCGAACTTCGCGCCTTCGGCCTCAACCACCGAAGCGCAGTCCGCCATTCCGGTAATCGCCGGATTGTTCCCGTCGACGTCGTATCCGCCGCGCATCGACTCCGTCGCCTTGAGCTGCACGACTTTCGTTCCGCGCGTGACGCCGCTTTCGTTGAAGGCGTCGACCGTGAAGAAGTAGTCGAGTCCGCGCGTGAGGCTGCGGACGACGTAGCTGCGCCTGCCGTAGACGATGTAGTGGTGGAAGAGTCTGTCGGGCGAGAGCCCCAAACGGATGACATACCCCTGCGCCCCGCGTGCCGCGGGCCATTCAAGTCCGGCGGCTCGGTTGTCATCCGCGCGGCGGTCCGCATAGACGCCGTCCATATCCACTGCCTGCGGAGCCGCACCGCCGCCCTCGCCGAAGACGCGCAGTGCGCATACGGCGAACCTTCCGCCGCCAGGCACCGCGCCCTTGTTTGTAAGGCGCACGTAGCGCGCGCCGACCTTCTCTGCGAACTCAACGTACTCGTGCTGGCGGTTCGACTTCGCGCCGCGGCGGTCGAGCATCATGTGCCAGTGTTCGCCGTCCTGCGAGAACTCCAGGATGTAGCGGTACGCCTCGTCCGCGGCACGTCCGCCGCGGCGGCACTTGACGTCGTCAAAGTTCACCTGCACCGACCGCACGGCGTACACCTTGCCGAGGTCGACCTGGAGCCATTCGCCGGGATCGTCCGTAGCGGGTATCCACGAATCCTGGATGCGCTCGTTGAACGCGAGCGCAGCCCCGCCGGGGTTTGACGACGCCGTGGCGCGCTTTTCGTAGGAGAGGAGCATCCAGCCCGGGCCGGGGTTTGCGAACGGATCCTTCGAGCGCTCCGGAACATAGAACGGATGGTCGCTCAACACCGTGTTCGTGTAAATGTCCCCCTTCTCGTCGATCATCGCCGGGACAAGCACAAGCCGCCTGTTGAAGCCGCGCACGCGGCAGGTGTCGATCTTCCACCAGCGCCCGCCCATGTCCTGAAAGAGAGCGCCGTGTCCGGCACCCTGCGTGAAGCCGGTTGACTTCCAGATGACTGGACTGTTGAACGCATACGTGAACGGACCCATCGGCGAGTCGGAGACGTAGCAGTTGTCGCAGTAGGAGGCGTCGGCCGTTCCCGGGACGGCGCACATCACGTAGTAGCGTCCGTTCGCCTTCACAGGCCACGGCCCCTCCTGCGTGTCGTTTCCCTCAAAGTGCGTGTTGAAGTCGCCGGGAACCTCGAAACCGCGGTTGAGCTTGTCGGGCCAGCCCACGTCGTATGGTCCGTCAACCTTGCGCATGCCGTCCTTAGGGTCGAGCTTTATCACCTGGATCGGATTGCGGTGCGAAAGCCCGCGGTAGAGGTATACGTATCCGTCGCCGCCCGTCGCGGGGTCGTCGTAGAACATGCCGGGGTCCATCCATCCGTCCGGCTTCCCGACGTCCTCCCACAGGTTCGGATCGTGCGGGTCTTTCGTCCTGAGCATGCGTCCGCCCTCGGAATGGCACAGGTAGAGCGTATCGCCGACAACGCACGTAGCCGGCGCATATTTGAGGAACTCCTTGAGAACGCCCTTCGTAACGTCGACCTGCACAAACGTCCACTTCGCGAGGTCGGACGAGAACCAGTATCCGTCGCCGTGCGAGGCGAAGAGCCAGTACTCTCCCTTGAAAATGACGATCGCAGGATCGGCGGACTGCACGTAAACGCCCTGCGGCAGTCCGTCCGAACCGACCTTCCCGTTGCCGTGGTCGATCATGTACTCTATGTCAACGGGGTTGCACGTCGTGAGCGGCTTTGGATTCTCCACCGCCTTGGTGAAACGCGAGAGATCGTCCGCAGGACTTGGCTTCAGCTCGATGCGCGCGTTGCGGACCTCGTAGTCGATCCCCGTCTGCTCCGCTTTGTGCGGTATGTCGTTGTAGTCGAAAATCTCGACGCATTCGAGTCTGCCACTGCCCTCGGCAAGGCCGTCGAGGGGACACCGCGCAGTCATCCAAACGCCAGGGGCGCGGTCCATCGCCGGCACCTGCTTCTGGAGGGGGGAATCGGCCTCGAACACCTTCTTGCCCGTCGTGTCGAACAGCTTTACGCGTCCGTTGCGCACAAGGTCGAGCGCATGTCGGTCGGACTTCCCGTCGTGACGCGTGACGCGCAGCTCGAAAGCAAGGATGAGGTCTTCGCCCTTGCGCCGCGCGAGGTCCACGATCCGCACCGCATTCAGACTGACGCGCGCCGGCCCCGTCAGCCCGACGGTCGCGCACGCCACCTCGTCTTCCGGCTGGAATCGTCCAACAATGCTCTCGGCTCCCGACGCTGCCGAAACAGCGGCGCAGACGAGAAGCACCAAAACAGCGGTCCTGCGAATCATGAACATCGTTTTATTCCTTTCTGTTTGCTGCGGTCAGCGGTCGGAGACTTCGACCTTAAAGAACGCGGACGAAGCACCGCCCTTCTTGATGTCGAACGAGACGGTAGCGTCTTCTGCCTTGGCCTGAACCTTCGACCCCGCGACAGGCTCGTACGTTCCGTTGACTGCTGCAGCGCGCTTTAACGTGTAGTGGAGTCCGGGCTTTGCGGACGCCGTGAGGTGGACATCTTCAGTAGTTACGACAATTGCGTCGCCGGCTTTTGGAGCCGACTCGGTGAACGACGGCTTGACGACGGCCTCGCTGAGCGCGGGCGTGACCGTTCCGTCCTGCGGAACAAGCGAGCCGGCGTAGTATGCCGTCGTGTCGATGACAACGTTGTCTCCGTCCCTCACCGACATCCTCACCTCGGCGACGCCCGCAGGAATGAATATTTGCGTTCCCGCGCCGGCAAGCGCCGCGTCGATCGTCGCTGCGTTTCCATCAACCGTGCCGACTTCCGTTCCGTCCTCGATCGTCGGGACCTGCGGCGCAGGCCTGCTGCAGGCCCACTGCGAAACATCCTTCGCCTCGCGGCCGAAGTCAAGCGCGGCGAACCAGCATCCCGTGCCGTCGCACGCGCCGTTCCACCAGTCGGCGTCAAGGAACACGTCCTGCACGAGCGTCTCGCCGTCCGCCGCGTAGATGCGCAGCCCTACCTGGCTGTTCGTGAGCTTCGCACCGGCGGGGAACGAAGACGCCCCGATCTTCAGCGCCTCGCACGGCTGCAGGCTTGTCCCCGCCTCGAACACATATGTAAGCGAGGGATCGGCTTCGCTTTTCTTCTTCGCGTTCCATGCGACGATCTTCACGCCGTCGAGGGAGATCGCGCCCGAGGCGACGTTCGTAACCACGAGGAAGTCCCCGCTGTCATCCGGCGCGGAGGTCATCGCCTCGGCGATGCGCAGTCCGTCCGCGACACCGTCCTGCGGAATCGCGCCCTTCACGGATATCTCGGAAAGCGCGCTCCATTCGCCGGATCCGTCAAGGACGCGGGCGCATATCGAAAGTCCGCCGGGCGGCACGGAGATTCCCCCTTCGACGTTCCCAGCCCTCGCATAGGACAGCTCCAGGTTCCACCAGGCGTCGGAGGAGTTCGCGTTGCACTGGTGGACTTCGACCGCGATCACGTTCTCGCCTTCCGCAAGCGTGCCGGCGGGGAATGTCCAGACCGCGTCCCTCTCGCCCATGTTGATTCCCGTCGCAAACGCGCCGTAGTCGGCCGAACCGACCTGGTCCCGCCCTACCTCCACGCCGTTGATATAGGCGATGTAGCCGTCGTCGCAGTCAAGCGACGCCTTCAGCGCCGTCATCGAGGCCGCGCCGGCCGGCATCGTGAACTTTCTCCGGAAGTAGTAGGTGACGACCTGCGTGCCGGACGAGCCGCCGCCGACATATCTCCCGAGCGTCGTGGCGAACGAACCGCCGCCGAAGCCCAGACGGCTCGCGCCGGACTTCCACGCCGTGTCGGCGCAATCCGGCGCCGCCCAGTTCGACGCGGGCCTGTAGCCTTCGTCGAAGTACTTCCAGACGTCGCCCTTCGCGATCACAGGGACATATACAGGCACCGGCGAAGCGCCGGAGTATTCCACGGCTGCCGCGCTCGGCGCGCCGTCCGCGCCGCGCGGATCGCGCCCGTCGGTCGTGTAGTAGACGGTACCCGCACCGCTTCCGGTGAGATACAGCATTCCCTCCGCTCCGACGGTCTGCCCGTCGACGACGGGTGCACCCGCCCCGTCGAGCGCCGATGGCGCGTCTACGGACGGATACCACCCGCGGCGCTTGTACTCGGCGATGAGGTATGTCAGCCTCTGGTTGATGAAGTTGATGCGATCGTTGCAGCTGTTGAGCCAGCTCTGGCGGTTGCGCTTCGTCCCGTATTTGTAGCCCCAGCGCGCGGACTCGGCTACGACCGCATCGTCGATCTCGGCCATGCGGGCTCGGTAGCGCGCCTCGGCCACCGGCGCGGTGAGCGCGCCGCCCACCTTGATCATGTGCCTGTGCACGAGGTCGCCGAATATGCGGCGGTACTCCGCGTTCGCCATCAGCTCGTAGTTCAGGAGGGTCGGATTGAAGTTCCCGATCACGCGCATGTTCCTGTTGGGATCGGGATTGGGCTGCTCCGGCGTGCTCCAGATGAGCGACTTCACCTGGCTGGCCCCTCCGCCGAAACCGAGCGAATGCTCTGAGTCATGGCGGTTCCAGAGGAAGCCGTCCTCCCTGCCCTCGCCGTCGTTCCGGTTGCGGAAGGCTATAAGATTGTTGGCCCAGCCGCCGCTGTTGACTGGTGCGTCGGCGTCCTCCGCGAAGTGGACCGAGAGGAGATGCTCGACCAGATTCGTGACGTTGAGGAGGACGGGATAGTCTGGATTGCGCGTGCCGTCGGGATTTAGTCCGAGCACCCTGTTGTAGTTGGCTTCGTGTCCCTCTCCATATCCTTCCTGCGTTGTGATGCGCCAGAATTCCGTCCACGCCGACGTCTCGCCCTCGACGACTCCCGTGTTGTATCCTGGCTGCGAGGTGCGCACGACGTCGTAGCTCTCCGCCGTGCCGCCGTTGTAGCTCTCGGCGTAGTTCTGGTCCACTCTCTCCTCGGTCTGGTAGAGGCCCCAGTAGACGCCGTTGATGAAGAGATGGTAGTAGCGGCTGCGGTTGTATGTCGTGCCCATCGCACCCTCGGAGTCGCGGGAGAAGCACTCGTGGATGAACGTGTCACCGTCCTCGTCATGCGCCCAGGAGTGGTTCTGGGACGTGCGTAAATCGATCTTCTCGAACTCGCCCGCTCCCTCGTCGCCGAACAGCGGATGCACCAGTGTGCCCATGCCGTACTCGCTGCGGAAGAAGAGACGGAACGAGTGCTTCGCGAAACCGGAGCCGCGGCTGACCGCGCCGCGGATGCGGAGTCCGGCCGAAACGGAGAACTCGTCTTCTCTGTCCATCGGATTGATCTGCTCTACCATCGTCTGGCGCTCCCAGATGCGCCCGTTGCCGGAGGCGTTGACATATATGCCGCTCGCGCCGTCGAACAGGTTCTTCGGATCGATCACAAGCGACACCGTACGGGTGTTTTCCGTGAGACCGCGCCTCAGGCGCTCGCGCGTATCGGCGTCACCCAGCGTGACGGCCTTGTCGAATCCGTAGAGCATACGCTGGCTGTTGACCGCCATGTCCGCGGGGAATCCTTCCGGAACGGACGCATCCTGCGCGATCACGTCGTCGTAGAAGAGATACGTCGCGGACGCATCGATCTGGAGAATCGAATCGACGTCCGGGACCGCGGCGCGCACGACCGTCGTCCTGTCGACGCGGAAAGGCGCGGTGTAGCGGAACGTCTTCGGCGCGCCGATGACTGGCGAAGTGCCGTCGAGAGTGTAGTAGATGACGGCCGTGGCGCTGTCGGGACAGGAGAGCTCTAGATCAAACGCCGCGTCCTTCCATCCGTGCGGCTCGCCGAACGCCACCTTCGGCGTGAAGCCAGTGCGTCCGCTGCCGGTGTTCGCCGCGCCAGGAGTCGGCGCCGGGAAATACACATACAGATCCTCCGACATGTCGTGGACCAGCTCGGCTGAAAGATAGAACTCGGTGTCGCCGACCGCATCGTTTTCCGCCGTAATCTCAAGCGTGTTGACGCCCTTGACGACGAGAGACGGGTCGACGGCGAACTCCTCCGCCCTGAGGGCTTCCGCCGCTGAACGCGGCGATGACGCCGCGACGGAGGCGACGCTCGTTCCATTGACGCGCGCGGAGAAGCCGTCGGCGTACCTGACGAGAAGCCTGAAGCCATCCGCCGCGACGGGGCTCTCGTCGAGAGCGAACGTCGTCTTCCACTCGAGCGTCTTCGACTTGCCTACCATCTCGCCGGAAACATCCGCCGCGACCTGCGCGCCGAGCGCGCCCGCATGCACGACATCGCCCGTTCCTACAAGACGGAACTTCCCCGCGTCGAAGCCGGTGCGGCCCTTCGCGGCGCTGAAGTCCATAATATAGCCGCCGCCGGCGTTGAAGTAGCGGACCTCCACCTCGTACGCGCCCGCCTCGAGATTGAACGTCGCTGTCGAGTGTCCGTATCCGCGCGAGCCGCGGCTTTCCCAGCCCCATTTCCTGTCGAGGCGCGTGAGACTGGCGCTGAATCCGTCGTCCGAACCGACGTCGAACGACCAGTCTCCCGTCTCGGGAATCTGTATCGTCGCGGTTGCGACGCAGATGAAGTTGTCGCCCGAAACGCCGCCAGGGAAGGAGCTGTAGAGACTCAGATCGAAGCTGGGCGACGAGCCGGACCCGGCGAACGCGAGCGTCTGCGTCGTATTGGTGGCGGGGTAGCCCGCCTTCCATGTCGACGGATCAAGCAGGCACGCGTCCACGACGTCCATGTTGCCGACGTCCCTGTCGATCTGGTAGCTGACGACGGTGAAGCCGCCTGCAGCGGCGCTCATGCCGACCGGACCGGATACCGGCGTCCAGCCGCCGCCGCCAACCCTGTACTCTGCGGGGGAGACGGACGACACAAGCGTGCGCGAAAGATGTCCGCGGCCGTAGGAGACGTCCTTCACGCCGCCGGGCATCCTTATCTGCTGAACGACGGCGGATGTCGCGGCAGCGGACGCGAGGAACACGGTGTGCTTGTCGGCGTCGGTCGAGATGTTCGCCCCGACATGGGCCTCGTCCGGCGCCCAGTCGGCGTTGAGAGCGTCGCCGTCGAACCATACGATCTTGTATCCCTTCGCGGGAACGACGCAGCGTCCCTCGATGCGAGGCCACTTCGACGGCTTCTTGGTCGGATCGTTGCCCATGTACCATCCGGTGAGGTCCACGTCGTCTTCACCGGAATTGCGGAGCTCGACCCAGTCCAGCCCCTCGAATCCGCGTTCCGTGGACAGTGTAGATCCGTTCTTCGCCATCACCTCGTTTATCGTCACCGCCGCGGCCACATTCACCGGGGTCGGACGACCCGTCTCGGGAAGCGTCATGTCGTCGTTGACAACGAAGGTCATCGACGCGACGTCAAGCGCCCAGCAGGGGTCCGGCATGAACGTCACGGTCACGACCGACCCCTGCTCCACGACATAGTTTCCCCTGCCGTCGGACGCAATATCTGCGCCGGCAACCTTGACGGACTCCACGACGACGTGCTCAAGCGCGGGAATCGTCAGCGTCCTTGTCGCGGAGGGCTCGTCCGAACCGACTTCGCCCGCGAGGGAGACGACGTCTCCTATGCCCGCATAGCAGACGGATGAAACGGATTCACCGCCGGAGTCAAGGCTTGTGAGTATCCATTCGGAACCCGCAAGGGTCAAGGGTATCCCGTCGATCGTGTACTTGATGTAGGTCGCGCCGCCTTCAACCTTGAACGCAAACCCGAGAAGCACATCCGCGTTTTCATCCGGCTCGGGCCCCTCAAGGGCGTGCAGGACGTTCGTCCCGCCAGCCGGATCGAAGCCGAGGCCGAAATAGCGTGCGACGCCGTCGACCGCCGAGACCGTGACCATCGCCTTGTCGGCAGGATCGAGCAGAGGGGCGTCGTCGGACCCGGAAAATCGGACGGTCGTGGAGACTGACGGCCTGTCGGCCGCGATCTGCTTCGTCACCGCCGCGTCGAAGCCCAGCGGGGCCGGTCCGCCGGTCTCGACTTTCAGCCTGACTCCGCCATCCCCGCCGGCGAGCCGGGCGGAATCCGTTCCGCTCCATGTGCCTACGCCGACCAGGACCTTGTCCGTCCCGTCGTCCGGCCACGATTCATACGCCGACACCCCTGCGTCGAACCATGGCGCCGCATTCGCTGCGACGGCACATATCGCCACTGTACTTGCTACTGCAAGCCTCAATGCGAATCGCAGGCGATAAAACTGACAGTTCTTCATTCCGGCTCCTCACTGCGCGTTAATTACTTTGTGAACACTACCTCGCCCCCGCCCTTCCTGACGAGTTCCCGCTTCTTGAACATTGCAAACCACTCCTTGTTTTGTCACCGGCAGGCCATCGCAAGGTGCGCGGGTGATGCCGACCGACCTTGTCAACATTATATCAAATATACGCCATTGCAACATTGAAAGACGCGCAAAAAACATCGTGAAAAATGCGCAGAACTTTCGCGCCGGTCATTTCCCGGACGGTTCAGTGAATTTTCAAGGTGTGCCTTATCCGCTCGCAAAGCCAGTCGACAAGGCTCGGCTCGCGAGCGAGGGCCTGGCAGTGCGGATGGTGCATGAGCTTCGCGAAACACTCCGCTCCGGACGCCGAAAGCGCGTTCGTCAGCGCGTGGTAATTCTGCTCGGCGACGATTCCATCTGTCTTCACCGACGTGCCTCGGACGGTATGAGTGCTGCAGTAGATCGCCACTGTCGGCGGCGTATTTCGGCAGACAAGCGCTGCGGGCGAGTATTTCGCGAGCCGCCGGCGAATGACTTCGCGGTCTTCGGCTTCTGCTGCGCCTCCACTCAGCGAGCTGAACCATTTCGTCCGCTCGGCCTCGCCCGACTTGAATCCCGCCTTCCCCGCGATCTCGAACTCGCGGCTCACAAGGTCGGTCGGACCGCAGTCGCTGACGACGCACCCGACGTGGATTTCGTGCCTGAGGCCAAGGCCAAGAACGGACGGGTTCGCCTCGTCGTATGCGTAAAGCAGCGCAAGATGTCCGCCAGCCGACGAGCCGCCGACTGCAATCGGCCGCTGTTCGGCAATGCCGAGACGTCGGCGCTCCGACGCGACATGCGAGACCATCGTGTCGATGTCGCGCAGCATGTCGTCAAAAGATGCGCCACCGCCGCCGACACGCGAAAGCGCGTAGTCCATGGATGCACATGCGAGCCCACGTTCCGCCATCCTGCGCATGAGCCATGCGTCATGTCCCCTGCCTCCGGCGCTCCACGCGCCGCCGTGAAGGAAGAGGAAAAACGGGGCGCTCTTCTGAATCTCGCTTGATCCGGACGGTAGATACAGATCGAACGACTGCGCGTTTCCCGTGCGGCGCGGACCGTAGAACAGCGAGGTCCGCACGTCGACGCGCGGCTCTGCCGCGCCCAGATTCCACGCGGCAAAACCCGCCAGTCCGAGCGACAGCAGCCCGGTGCCAATCATCTTCGTGTCCATAAATGCCCTACATGCTTAAAGCGGTGTCTCGGCATTTGGAATACCGGTTATCATGCAGCCGTCCTTCCTGCCGCCAGTCACCTTGTAGTCGATGATCTTTCCCTGCATCCAGGTTATGTCGACGGTGTAGCCGCCCTGGGCGCGAAGACCCTTGACGCATCCGTCAGGCCACGCATCTGGGAGCGCCGGAAGAAGGCGTATGAGCACCTTCCCGTCTTTCGTGCGCTCGTGGCTCTGCATGAGCATCTCGGCAATTCCGGCCGTACAGCCGTAGTTGCCGTCGATCTGGAACGGAGGATGCGCGTCGAAGAGGTTCGGATACGTTCCGCCCGAGCCGGGCGTACCGTAGTCAGTCCCCTTCTCTCCGACAAGCGTCAGCTGGTTGCGCAGCAGCGTGTAGGCGTGGTTGCCGTCGAGGAGGCGCGCCCAGAGGCACACGCGCCAGCCCATCGCCCAGCCCGTCGAACGGTCGCCGCGGTGTTCGAGAGACACACGCGCCGCCTCGAAAAGCTTGGGGGTCGCGGACTTCGTAATCTGAGACGAAGGGAAGAGACCGTAGAGGTGCGAGGTGTGGCGGTGTGTGTCGCGCGGATTGTCCCAGTCGCGGCTCCACTCCTGCAGCTGCCCCCACTTGCCGACGTGGTACGGCTCGATCTCCGCCGCGAACGCGCGCAGCTTCTTCGCGTATGCCTTGTCCTTTCCGAGTATCTCGGTCGCATCGGCGACGACGTTGATTATGTCGCGCGCGATCGAGTGGTCCATCGTGTTGCCGGGGCCGTGGTCCGTACCGAGGCCGGGGATTCCGTTCTCGGGGCTGCACGACGGCACGACGGTCATCTTGCCGCTGACAGGATCCTTCACCATGTACGAGAGGTAGAACTCCGCCGCGCCCTTGAGCGTCTCGTAGTGCTTGGCGAGAAACGCCTTGTCGAGCGTGTAGAGGTAGTGGTACCAGATGTGCATCGAAAGCCACGCGCCGCCCGACGGCCACGTGCCGCATCCGCGCGGACCAGCCGGCCATGCAATGCGCCAGATGTCGGTGTTGTGGTGCGTCACCCAGCCCTTCGCGCCGTAGACGTCGCGCGCGGCCTCCGCGCCTGTGATGGCGAGCTCGTCGCACATCTTCCAAATAGGCTCCGCGAGATCGCCGAGGCCCGTTGGCTCCGCCGGCCAGTAGTTCATCTCCGTGTTGATGTTCACGGTGTAGTTGCCCGCCCACGGCGGCCAGCGGCTGTCGTTCCAGATTCCCTGAAGGTTGAGCGGCTGCGTTCCCGGCTGCGAGCCGGAGATGAGAAGGTAGCGTCCGAAGCGGAAGTACAGCGCCGCAAGGTAGGGATCGCCTGTTTCGGCGAAGCCCTGAAGACGCTCGAACGTCGTCTTCCCCGGACTCGGATCGCGTCCGAGGTAGAGCGTGCAGCGGTCGGCCTGTCCCTTGTAGAACGCGACATGCTCCGCCTTCGCCTTGGCGTAGGGCTTCTTCATCGCGGCAGTGAGCTTGCCGAGCGCCTTTGCGTGCGCGTCGCCAGAGAGATCGCGGAAGTTCCTGAAGTTAGTGCCGACCGAGATATAGAGGATCACGTCGTCCGCGTTCTCGACAGTGAGCACGCCGCCCTCCGAGGACATGCGTCCGCCCTTCGCTACGCCCTTCACTATGCCCTCGAACTTCAACACACCCTTGCCCTCGGTCTTGTCGCAGTATACGATCGAGTCGTTCCCTTCGGAAACGACGGCTCGGTCCTTCCACGGCGGCAGGATGCGGGCCTTGAAGGAGACCGCGCCCTTCTCGGACGCCGCAACCCTCCAGACAATGACGTCGTCTGTGAAGCTCGCGAACGCCTCGCGGATGTACTTCACCCCGCCGCGCGTGAGCTCCACGCGCGCAACCGCCGAGTCGAGCGAAAGAGTGCGCTCGTACTCCTCCGTCTCCGCTTCGTCGCCGAAGTCGATCTCGAGCTTGCCGAAGTACTCGTAAGCGCTCGAGCCGTGGTAGTTCTTTGGCAGGATTTCCTTCTCCGCCTGGTAGTCGCCGTCGAAAATCGCCTTCCTGACCTTGGCGAACGAGTCGGGTCCGATGCCCTCGGTCACGTTCTGGCCGGGGCCGCCGGACCAGATCGTGTCCTCGTTGATTGGGATCAGCTCCTTAGCGTCCCCGCCGTAGATCATGCCGCCGAGGCGTCCGTTGCCGATTGGATACGCCTCGGTCCACACCTTCGCCGGACGGTCCGCGAACAGCTCCATCCCCTTCCTCGCCGGCTTGAGCGCCGGCGGCGGCAGCGGACGATGCCGCTTGCCCTCGACGAAGATGCCGTACTCGTCTCCGCTTCCGGGGTACGTGACCGCAACGTGCACAGGCTTGTCGGCCGGGATGGGCGCGTCGAAGAACTGCGTGTTGCCGCCCTGTATGACGACTCTCAGCCTGTTCTGGATGAGATCGATGATCCACCCCTCGCCCTTTCCCGGCACCTCGTTGTCGAGAAGCCTCGCCGTCTCGACGCCCTCGGTGCGGATCGTCGCGAGGAACGTGAACCCGCGCGGAAACTTCGCCGTGCGCACCTCCTCGCATTTGTCGCCCGCCTTCGGAACGCCGGACCAGAGCGGCTTCACGGCCG
This sequence comes from Kiritimatiellia bacterium, assembly GCA_016296065.1. GTDB lineage: Bacteria > Verrucomicrobiota > Kiritimatiellia > RFP12 > UBA1067 > UBA1067. Next base: position 156,124 of record JAEDKA010000001.1, on the reverse strand, counting down.
GCTTAACGCCCCTTGCCGCCGCCTCGATCGTCTTGGGCGTGAGCACGGTCGAATATATGGCGGCGTCAAGGAACTCGCCCTTCAGCCTGTCGCCTCCGCGAGAGTTGACGCCGAACGAAACCGGCAGTTCAGGATTAACGGGCAGCCCGCCCGCGAATGTCGGCAGCGCAGCGACTGCAAAAAGAACAAGGATACTTTTCATCATAGTGCAACCTCATTGAAACGTGACAATTCTATTCCACAAAAACACTGATATCCGCGACGACGGGCTGGATGCCCTTCGGCGCGCCCTTGACGCGCAGACGCAGCTCGTCGGCGCGCACGCGCGGCGTCTCGACGTAGTCGACCATGAGGTCTTTGTCGTTCTTCGTTCGGTCGACGAGAGTCTTCCAGTCGGTCTTGCCGCTTAGGCGGTACTGTATCTCGTACTGTATCGGGCCCGGCACAACGCCCGACGGCACGTCGATGCCGCGATCCGTCCAGATGAGCCGCACCGCGCGCACGACGGCGCTGTACTTCGCCCTGAAGACGGGCTCCGCGCCGAACTCGTAGAGCGGCGCGCCTGTGCGCAGGTTCTCGTCGGACATCTCTGGATGCTCCGCGTTCACGAACGGCAGACGGTACCACGGCGCCATGCCGGAGCCGTCGGCGTACTGCGGCGTCGAGGTGGGCGTCGTCACCTCGATCTCTCCGTTCGCGTCAAGGCGGATGCGGTCGAAGCCGACAAGCCGCTCGAAGCTCGCGCGTTCGCCGACGAGTATGCTGTATGCCACGAGGAATCGGTCCTTGCGCATGGGATCTGGCACGACGCTGCCGTGCGAAGTGCCGCGCACCACGCCCGTCGTCGAGCGCAGGAACGGATTGTTGCGCTGCTTGACGAACGGCCCGAGCGGCTTGTCGCTCCATGCCGCGCCCATCGCATACGTGTCGTTCTCCGTTCCTGACGATGAGTAGACGAGACAGTAGCGTCCGTTGATCTTGATCATCCACGAGCCCTCCATCCATGCCTCGCTCAGGTTGTTGGGCTTGCACTCCCACGGATGCTCCTCCGGCTCGAACTTGATGAGCTGCTTCGGCTCGCCGGCGATGGCAAGGGGATTGTCGGCGTCCAGCTCGATTCCCCAGATGCCGCCGCGCGGGGAACACCCGAAGTAAGCGTACAGACGCTCATCGTCGTCGGAGAAAAGCATCACGTCGTCGTACGACACCTCCCTTCCGTTAATCTTTGGTCGCTCGATGCGCCCGATCGGCTTGTAGGGACCTTCCACCGAATCTGCGGCATGCAGATCCGATCCACCCGTCATGAGGTAGAACCTGCCGCGGTGCTTCACCACTGTCGGCGCATAGCCGAGGTCGCGGACGCCGACGTCTATCTTCTCCCATGTCGCCCCGCAGTCGGACGAGCGCCACGCCATGCCCATCGACGGAAAGAGGTAGAGATTGCCGTTCTCGTAGATGAAAGACGGATCTGCAATCTCGCGATATCCGGCTCCGCCAGGCCTGCCGGGCGTAGGATTAAGGCACCAGCATGAAACCGGGATGTCGGGCAGCGGCATCGGATTACAGAATGTCTTGACGTCCTTCGCGCCTTTCGCGCCCGCCCACTTGACAATGTTCGCGAATATCTTCTTCGCCGTCACCGCATTCTTCTCCCCGGAGGCGAGGTTCGGCGCAAGGTCGAGGCTCGAGAAGGCGATCTCGCCCTTGCCGCACGGCACGATGCCGACGTATGTCGCGATGCCACTCAGCGGCACGCCGACGATTCCGACGACCGGCTCCTCTCCCTCCATCAGAAGCCCGATATGCTTCGGCCCGTCGTACACGACAAGCGTCTGGTACTCCCAGTTCATCGCGCAGTCCGTCGGAAGTCCGTCGAAGAACGGATGCTTCTTCACGAACATGCTGTGCCCGACCCAGGTCTTGTTCGGATGGAACACCTTGTACTCCGGAAACGCACCCGCCTCCCTGAGTTTCGCGAGCCACGTCTCGGTACCTTCGGCGACGATCAGCTTTGTCCCGTCGTCGCGCACGCGGCGGACAATCTCGCCCATGTCGACGTCTTGCTTCGGAAGCGGCAGCTTCCAGCGGAACTCGGCCACCCATTCGCCGCCAGACTGGTACGCCTCGATCTTGACCGCATGTGGCTCGCCGGCCTTCATCGTCCTCTTGAAGCGGTTCTCGGCACGTGGTCCGTCCGACCATTTCTCGACGACAAGCTCGCCGTCGAACCACACCCTCGCGCCGTCGTCGCAGTTGTACTCGAACTCGACTTCGCCCGTGCAGTCGCTCGCGATGTATCCCTCCCAGCGGAGCGAGAAGTCGTTCGAGCCGAGTATGTCGTAGCCGGGGATGGGCTTTGTGTCGATATTGAAGTCGATCGGCGCGGTCGAGACGCGGTGGTCGACCTTCTGCTCGAAGCGCTTCCCGCGGAAGTATTCGAGGTCGAGTCCCGGAGTCTTGCCGTCCTTTGCGCGGAACGCGAAATACGGGATTGTCTTGAACCGCTCGCTGTGGTCTGTCGGAGCGAGAAGGATGTAGTCGAGACGTCCCATCGACTTCTCGAACGTCCTGAGATCAGACTTGAGGACATTCTTTGCGAACGAGACGTACTCCGGCCCCCTTCCGACGATTGCGCCCCTGGCCGACACCTTCGTCCGCCTGTAGTCGACGGCGAACATTTCATCCGTGCCATTCGCGAGCACCTTGCCCGCGCCGTCCTTGAGCGCCGCGGCGATGCGGTAGTATCCGGGTCCGTCGTCAAGCTTCACCTCTATCCCTTCCGCCGCAAGGTCGCTGAACTTCTCCCCGCCCGAGACATTGACCTTCGCGTCGGGAAATCTGCGCACCTTGCCGGACGGTGTCTTCACGGCGGAGGAGACGGTGTACTCCCCGGCCGGGATCGCGTAGTTGTTGAGCACCCAGAGGTCGAAGGCGTTGACGTCGCCGACCTCGCCGAGTTTCTCGCGCGCCTTGACGCTCATCACGAGCGGCTTCATGTAGCGCGAGATGAGCGTCGGGTCGCCCTTGTGGTTGCGGTAGCAGTCGACGGCGCCGGACGTGTTGTCGTCCTTCATCGACTCGTATCCGTTGAGGATGTACGCCTCCGCGCCGTCCGCGATGCGAACGTTCTCGAGGATGCGACCATGCTCATAGTACATCACGTTGCCCATCGACGTTATGAGTTCCGTCATCGACGGAAAGTTCTTAGCGAGCCCCTTCCCGTCGATGTACGACCGATAGCCCTCGTACCAGAGGTCGTACTGCTGCCCGTCCCAGCCGTTGAGAGACCCCCTCTTCTGCTCGCGGATGAGCTCGAGCTGCGGCGGCGAGGCAAGCGCGCCCTCCTCGCCCCAGATCAGAATCTCCTTCTCGTCGCGGAGGCTGCGCAGGAAGCCGCGCGGCGAGTTGTAGTTGCTGTCCACATAGACGCCCGGGGAGTTGCCCGCGTTGTGGATGTCGCAGAAGCCGACGTCGTACTGGTTCATGTCGAACGGACGCATGTGAAGCTTGATGTCCTGCGGATGCCCCGCGCCCATGAACCCCGAGCCGTACACCATGAGACGCGACGGATCAAGCGCGTGGCCGCACGCCATGACGTCCTTCGCGCGGCCGTCGGGTCCGAACCCCGGCTCGTTGACCATGTTGTAGATGGCGAGCGACGGGTGGTTGCGGTGATCCTTGACCATCCTCAGGAACTTCTGCCGGCAGAGCTCGAACGCGATCTTGTCGTCAAGATCCTTCGCCTCGTCTGGCTTGTGGCGGTGGCTCACGTATCCGCCCGGCTCCTCGTAGTACAGGACGCCCATCTCGTCCGCCGCGTCCAGCACCGCATGGTTGCCGCGGCAGCGGTGGAAGTTTATCATGTTCATGCCGAGAGCCTTTGCCGACTCGACATGCTTGCGCGCGAGCGCGGGTGTCGGAATCATTCCGTTGGACGGCCAGTATCCCCAGCTGATGGCGGAAAGAAGGAACACGCGACGTCCGTTCAGCCAGAACTGCGCGTCGCTTCCGACGCCACGCACCTCGAAGTTCTTGAAGCCGAACCGGACGGACCTGCTGTCGACGAGCGCCCCTTTCGCGTCCTTGAGCAGAACGCGCATGTCGTAGAGGTTGGCGTCGCCGATGTCCCACAGACGCACACCGTCGACGACGGCTGAGAAGTCGACGGACTTGACGCCTTTCGCCGGGACAGAGACGGCGCCTATCTTTTTGCGGAAGACAGTCTTCGGATTTGCAACCTTCTTGTTTGCCGCCCAGTTCTCGACGATTTCGGCCTCCGCGTATACGGTTTGCGGCGCATCTGCCGCGTTGGCGATCTCGATGCGCGTTTCTATCTCGCGCGGCTTTGTCCTGTTCATCACGAAGATGTCGTCTACGCGCACGTTGTCGGTGACGACAAGCTCGACATCACCCATGATCCCCCCAAAACCGTGGGAAGCGGGGAAGAGGTAACTGCCCCACTTCTCGAAGATGAACTCGCCCCACGAAAACTCGCCGGTCGCGTCGGTGATCCTGACGGCCAGCTCGTTCCTTCCGCCGCATTTCACAAACTTCGTAATGTCGACCTCAAGCGGCGAATGCTCGGAGAGGTCGTAGGCCGCCAGAGTGCGGTTGACGAAAACCTCGACGCGGTAGCGCACGCCTTCCTTGAAGAAAAGCGCCACCCGGCGTCCGCGCGCCGACGCGGGAACATCGAATGTCCGCCCCCACCAGCTCACGCCGCGGTAGTCACCCGAACCATGGTCGCCCCGGCGGTTGCCGGAAATCGCGTCAAAGAAATACTCCTCGACCGTGCCAGGCACGGACACGTCGACGGAAAGGGCGCGGTCGCGCCAGGCCTCCTCCGCGGACGTCGCGGCAACCGACTTCGAAAAGAGCGAGTCCCATCCGCACGTCGGCGGATTCACCGGCACCGCCGCGACGTCGACCGGCGTCCACCACCCGGGCTCACCCGCCTTTATCTTCGCCGAATCCGCCGCCGCAACGTAAAGCGTGTCGCGCTCATACGATGCATCGCGGTCCAGCCATAGCTTCCATCCGTCCCCGCCGAGCGAGGTTGTCGTCCTGTCAGCCGCACCCAGATTCCACGCAGCAAAACCCGCCAGTCCGAGCGACAGCAGCACTGCGCACATCATCTTCGTTTTCATAGTGCCTCCCGATTGGATATCATTTTCCGAACTCTGCCTCGAACGGACCGAGCGAAAGGCCAGTCATGGCGAACAGTCTGCCGTGCCAGGGCTTTTCGTGCAGATAGCGAACGCCGACTGGTCGAGCGACGCCTTCCGCCTCGAGGATTATCTTGTCGCCATCGACCCATCCGCTCGTCGAATAGGGCTTGCGCTCCTTCGCGCCGTGGTCGGCGTTCACGAGTCGCGCCGCCTTCCATGTCCCGTCCTCGGCCTTTAGCTCGAAGCCGGCGAGGAGGCTCCAGTCGTCGTTCCGCACGTACCACCCCGTTGCGTTCTCGAACGTCAAGACGGCCTTGCCGTCGCGAACTTCCGCCGACTTGAACACCGGCGCTTCGCCGACGACGTCCGTGAAGCCGTAGTCGTGCTGCATCGCGAGCGCGGCGAGGCGCTTGCCGACGGGCAGCTTGTCGCCGGGATGTATGTCGTCCCAGCAGCCGATGTCGACCGTCGTCACCATCGAGGCGTTCGGCTCCTCCGCGGCGAACTTCGCCTGCGCGAGCTGGATGTCGTACCAGTCGTCGGAATACGGGGCGAGCTGGACGAAGTAGAGCTTGAGGTTCGGGTTCTCGAACTCGGTCTTCCATCCGTCGTAGAGGGCGTGCATCTTCGCGCAGTAGAGGTGTGCCTCGCGCGAGTTGTGGCAACCCTGGTACCAGATGAAACCGCGCATCGTCATCGGACACCACGGCTGCACCATCTCGTTCCAGAGCACCGTCGGCTGCTGGTGAACCTCCCAGATCGGCATGTGGCTCATCTCCTGCTTCCAGCCGTCCTTGTCGACAACCTTCCAGTCCGCAACCGCCTTTAGCGACTCCTTCCCGGCATAGCCCGAGCGCGGCGTCCATGCGTCGATGTTCGTTCCGCCCTGGCACGCGCCGACGATCCCGATCGGAACATCAAGAGCCGAATAGAGCTCCAGCGCGAAGTAGACGCCCATCGCCGAGAAGCTCGGATCCTTCCCGAGGTTCTCTGGCATGAACTTCTTCCAGACGACGGGATAGTCCGCCTGCGTCTTGGGCTTTACGCTGAACTTGTAGTCGCTCGCGTAGACGTAGCGGATGTACGGCTTGTGGGTCATCTGCGCGACGAGGCGTCCCTGGCGCTCGGAGAAGTGCGGCCCCGGACAGACGAGCGGCATCTCGGCGTTGGACTGCCCTGAGCAAAACCACACCTCACCTACAAGGACGTCCTTTATGAGCAGGTCGTTTATCTCGAGCGTGCGCGACTCCTTCGACGCGCCCATCGCAGGCAGCGCGACGCGCCAGTGGCCCGAGGCGTCCGCCTTCGTCGAAACGGAATTCCCGGCGAATGTCACCCTCACCGCCTCGCCCGGATCGGCCGTGCCCCAGACCGCGACGTTCGCGTCGCGCTGAAGCACCATGCCGTCCGCGAACGGCGCCCCCGGACGAACCGCCGCCCACGCTCCCGACGCCGCGAGGGCAAACGCCAGCGGCAGATATCTCATTCGTGATGTGTTCATTTGCTTCCGTCCTTCTTATATTTGGGACTTGTTTATTCAACGAATACGGAAATGTCGGAAATGGCCGGCGTGATGCCCTTTGGTGCGCCGGAGACCTTGATGCGTATCTCGTCCGCACGCACACGGGGCGTCTCGACGTAGTCAACGTAGAGGTCCTTCTCGTTGTCGCGGCGGTCGACGAGCGTCTTCCATCCGTCCTTGCCGTTGAAGCGGTACTGGATGAGATACTTGTACGGACCCGGAACGGCGCCGTTGGCATAGTCCATTCCGAGGTCGGCCCAGCAGATGCGCACGGCGCGGATGACGCCAGAATACGGGGCTTTGAAGACTGGCTCCGCGCCGTATTCGTATATCGGCGACCACGTTTTCAGGTTCTGGTCCGTCGCCTCCGGACGAGACGGGTTCGTGAACGGCAGACGGTACCACGGCACCGCGCCGGAACCGTCGGCGTACTGCGGCGTCTCGGTCGGCTCGGAGACCTCGAAGTCGCCGTTCGCGTCCAGCCGCAGGTTGTCGAAGCCGACCAGTCGCTCGAAGTTGCCACGGTTGCCTACGAGGATGCTGTAGGCGACCATGAAGCGGTCCTTCGCGATCGGATGCGGGATGATGCTGCCGTGCGAAGTGCCGCGCACCACGCCCGTCGTCGAACGGAGGAACGGATTTTTGCGCTGCTTTACGAACGGCCCGAGCGGCTTGTCGCTCCACGCCGCGCCCATCGCGTACGTGTTGTTCTCCGTTCCAGAAGAGGAGAAGACGAGACAGTAGCGTCCGTTGATCTTGATCATCCACGAGCCCTCCATCCATGCCTCGCTGAGGTTGTTGGGCTTGCACTCCCATGGATGCTCCTCCGGCTCGAACTTGATGAGCTGCTTCGGCTCGCCGATGAAGGCGAGGGGATTCTTGGAGTCAAGCTCGATTCCCCAGATACCGCCGCGCGGGGAGCAGCCGAAGTAGACGTAGAGCCGCTCGTCATCGTCCGAGAACAGCATCGGGTCGTCGTACGACATCTCCTTCCCGTCGACCTTGGGTCGCGCGATGCGGCCTATAGGCTTGAACGGACCCTCCGGCGAGTCGGCGACGTGAAGCTGCGACCCACCAGTCGTGAGGTAGTACTTGCCGCGGTGCTTCACCGCCGTCGGCGCGTAGCCGAGGTCGTAGACGCCGACGTCGATCTGCTCCCATGTCGCGCCGCAGTCTTTCGACTTCCACGCCATGCCCATTGAGGGATAGAGGTAGAGCGTTCCGTTGTCATAGAGGAACGACGGGTCGGCGATCTCGCGATAGGACGAGCCCGGTGTGCGGCTCGGCTTGCCGTTGCGGCAGCCGCTGTTAACCGGAATCCCCGGCAACGGCATCGGATTGCAGTATGTCTTTGGCGCTGAAGGCTGGCTTGCCGAGGCAGCCTCCGCGCAAGTTCCGTCCGATGCGAATGTCAGCGCGGCGACGGCCGCAAAGAACCATGTCGTATGCTTCATCTCTTTTTTTCCTTTGTTTTGATTTACTTCCCGGTACCCGGATTCCACACGGCATAGCCGACGAAAGAGTCGGCACAGCCGTAGTAGAGGTGCCATTTGCCCCTGTAGAAGACGAGGCCCTCGGTGAACACGGTGCCGTCCTTGTACTGGCCGGTCTTCTCGAAGTCCGCCTCCGGCTTGAAGTAGGGGACGTCGAGCCTGTCGAGGAACTTCTTCGGATTCGCCGCGTCGAAAAGCGCCTGACCGCCGCAGTAGACGCCCTTGGGATACTTCTGGTCCGCGCGTCCGTCCGTCGCGTTCTTGCCGTTGTAGAACACGACGATACCCTTCTTCGTGAGAAGTGCCGCCGGGCCGACCTCGGTAAGCGCACTGTCGAAGAATCCGGCGCGCGGCGCCATCACCATTCCCTCGTGGATCCAGTCGACGAGGTTTTCGCTCGTCGCCACGTTGACAGCACCCTCTCCCCAGTACATGACGTACTTTCCGCCGACCTTCGCGATTACCCAGCGCGCGGGGTCGTTCGCATCCTGCCGCTGGAGAATCGCAGCGGACTTGCTTCCGCGCGCAAGGCCCTTCTCGCCTTCGAGCCGTGCGAACGCCGGCCCGTGCTTCTTCCAGTGCCTGAGGTCACGCGAGGTCGCGATGCAGAGCCTCGGGAGCTTCCTGTTCCACGATGTGTAGGTGAGGACGTAGAGTCCGTCCTCCGTCATAGCGACGCGCGGATCCTCGCATCCGCCCTCCCAGTCGAATTCCTTCTGGCCGTCCTCGCACGGAAACAGGACCGGCGCAGCTTCGCGCTTCATCGTGAACCCGTCCGTCGTCACCGCGTAGCCGAGGCGAGACGTCCTGCTGCCGATTCCCTGCGCCGTGTTGTCCTCGGCGCGGTAGAGCACGACGATCTTCCCGTCCTTCACGGCCGCCGCCGGATTGAACGTGTCGCTTTCCTCCCACTTGATCGGGCGCTTCCGCATCGGGCAGTCGAACACGGACTCCTTGTTCGGCGATATTACGGGGTTGACGCCATTCGGCCTGACGAACGGGCCGAACGCCCATTCCGGCATCTCGCCCGGCGCGCGGAACTTCGTGACGCGCTGTACGACGCGAAGACCGGGAACGAGAGCCTTGTCAACGGACGTCGCATCGAACGACACGCGGCGGGTTTCGCCGGGCATGAGCGAGAAGAAGTTGTCCGACCAGTGCACGGGCAGCACGCGGCGGCCCTGCGCGTCGACGAGCTTGAGGCTCACGAGCAGCTGCGGACGGCCCGACGTGTTCGAGACCGTCACCTCGCCCTTCGCCCCGGAAGAGCCCGCAACGACCTTTGTCGCGGACAGCTCTGCGCTGCCGGAGAGAAGCGGAACGAGCGCCCTGTAGTCGCGGTCCTTCTTGACATTGATCCAGGTGAAGTTCTCGGCCTTGCCTATCGTCGCGCGGATGAGAAGCACGCCTTCCTTCGCCTCTATCGCCGGAAGGTCGAAGAGATCGATGCGGCCGTCCGCCTCAAGCGACACCGCCTCCTCCTTCGCCTCAAGACGCCTTCCGTCAATGTCGAAGAACTCGACCTTCGCCTTGCCGGAGAACGGGACTCCCGTCGCGTTGACGGCGATGAAACGGCGCGCATTCTGATTGAGTATCACGTTGACGGGCTGGTTGCCGACCTTCGCGCCGTAGAAGCCTCCGTTCACGTCATGCCAGTAGTCGTATGTCTGCCACACCATCGACGGCCACGCGCTCTGGCTCATCCACATGAGGATTCCGTTGCCGCCCTTGGCGTATACGGACTCGAACATCGCCTTGTGATTCTCGTACTCCACGGCCTGCGCGAGGCGCGTGAACTCCTCGAGGTTCTTCGGCTCCGCGTAGGAGCGGCGGATGTAGTCCGTGAAGCCGTTGCATCCCTGCGCGCCGCCGCGCGTGTAGTCATGCATCCCCCAGACGACGTCCATCGGCCACTGGTGGTCCGGGCCGAGCATCTCGCGCATCGTCTCGATCTCCGGGACGTTCGGCTGTCCGCGCTCGCTGTGCAGCGTCTCGGGAGCGTTGGCGAAATACCACTTCGGATCGCGCACGGAGTACGGGCCGAATCCGCTCACCGTCCCGCCCGCGGAGTGCGGAATGTAGTGGCGCGTTCCGTCCAGCTCGCGGCAAAGCCGCGGCAGATCGTCCGCGAGCGTCTTCGGCGGATTGCCCTCGTTGCGCGCGCAGTAGAGCGGGATCGACGCATGGTGCCTGTTCTTCAGTATCTTGTCCGCCGCGTTGGCGAGGAACATCTTCGGATCCGCCGGGTCCGGTCCGTCGCTCGGGTTCGCGAGCCAGAAGTCGTCCCACACGAGTACGCCGTACTTGTCGCACGCCTTGTAGAAGTCGTCGCTGTTCGTCATGCCGACCCAGTTGCGGATCATCGTTAGGTTCGCCTCGGCGTGGAGCCTCACCTTCGTGTCGTAGTCGAGCGGCGTCGCCGCGAGGTTCGCGTCGTCCATTCCCCAGTTTCCGCCGCGGCAGACGATGCGCACGCCGTTGCAGTATATCTTGAGCGGTTTTCCTTCGCTGTAGGTGAATTCGCGCACGCCGAACTTGAACGCGTGGACGTCAGACCTTTTCCCGTCGGCTGATGCGGCGATCGAGGCAGTGTAGAGCGGCTGGTCGCCGTAGGTGACAGGCCACCAGAGCTTCGGGTTCTTCATCTCGACCGTTCCGACTTCCACCTCGCGCGTCTCTCCCGCCGCGAGCTCGACATCCGTCTTTACGGAATATCCGCCCGGCGCAATTGTCGCTGCAAGCGTCGTCCTGACAGGCTTTTCCGCGGCGTTTCGCGCGCGGACGCGCACAGTCGCCTTCGCCATGGAGAAGTCCTTGTTGTCGACGTCAAGGTCGGTAACCACCCATCCGTCCGACAGCGTCACGTCGTGGCTGTACGAAAGCGACACGTCGCGGTAGATGCCGATGTTGCGCCCGCGCACCGTGGGAACCCAGTCCCATCCGATGGACGCGTGGATCGTCGGATTGTCGCGACCGAGCACGCCTCCGTTCCCGCCTGGGCTGTTCATGTCCTGCACGGTGACGTTGCCGGGCGTCGCGTTGCGGTGGATGCGCACTGCGAGGCGGTTTTCCGAGCCGAAGCGCACTAGCCTGGTCACGTCGAACGACTTTCTCAGGAACGCGCCCTCTATCGAGCCGACGTTCTCTCCGTTGAAGTAGACGTCGCCCTTCCAGTTGATAGCGTCGAAGTTCAGCCAGACGCGTCCACCCTTCCTTGACGACGGCACCTCGAACGTGTTGCGGTACCAGAAGTCGTCGAGGAAGAATCCCTCGGAGATCATCAGCTGGTTGTCGGCTATGTTCATGTCCGGTATCGCGCCGGCCCTGAGGTACGACGTAACGACGGTTCCCGGCACGACGGCGGGTAGCCACTTCGAGTCGTCGAAGGCGCCTCGCGTCATCTCCTCGCCGCTCGCCGCGACGTCGCGCGCGGGCGAAAGCCGCCAGTTGCCGCCGCGCAGCGGCTCGCGGAGCGCGCGGCCGAGCGGCGCCTGCGGAGGCAGCGCGTAGGAAAGTCCGTTCGCGCCCCACACCTCGATCTCGTCGACGGCAAACGCATCGCCCTTCGCCTGCTCGCACGCAAGGCGCACGAAGCGCACGTCCTTGCCGGACTCCGCGCGGCGCCACGTCTTCCCGTCCGCAGACAGCTCGACGCTGTACTTCTCCGCCTCGCCGCCCTTCACCCAGTGGACGTTCACGCGGTCGACGCGGCTCGGCGCTCCGAGGTCGACAACAAGCCATTCGCCGCTCGCCCCTTTGCTTACCCACTGGCTCTGGAACGCATCCTCGCCGGCATGGCGGATTATGGACTTGCCGTCTTCGTCGAGGAGGTCGAACTCGGATATCTGCATCGTGGCCGTCTTCCCGTCCTGCGCCAGCCCGCCGCCGCTTGCGTCCACGGCAAGGCGGTAGTGGCGGTACGCGCCCGGCTTCGCGATGGGCCAGGTCTTCGCGTCGTGCCTTCCGCCGAAGACGACGTCGCCGTCGGTGCGCGCGATCTCGACGTAGTCCCTGCCGTCGACGGACCCGAGAATGCGCCACCTGCGCGGATCGCGCGCCGGCACGTCGTTCGCGGAGGCAACGAGATAGCGCGCGGCGCGCGCCGGCTCTGGAAGCGTGACGGTCAGCTCGCACTTGTCCTTGAAAACAAGCCATTTCGTCCCCTTCGATCCGTCTATCGCCTTCTCGGGGCGCTCGCCGTCGGGGCTAAGGTCCGGATACTGCGAGGCGACGCTCGCCTTGCGGACCGGCGCCGTCGAGCGGACGCCGTCGGTAACGAGATGTCCAACGTGCGTGAAGTCCGCGGCGCTCGACTGCGCGACCAAGCGCCTGAACGCGATGTTCCGCGGCGCATCCGCCGCGCAAGCCATACCAACCCCAGCTGCGGCAATCGCCGCAACAGTAACAAGACGATAGTTGTTCATGTGTTTACCTCATAATAACGGCAAGTCCTGCAATCTTCTCCAACACAAGATTCCCATTCTTTACAGTTAGCCTGTAGCGGAGCAACGCAGAGCCATCTACCGTCACAGTCCATGTCTTCAGCGCGGCAGATGCGTTCTCTGAGAACTCCCCGACTTCGAGCGGAACCGTCCAAGCGGAGAAGTCCGTCCCATCGGGAGCGTTGAGAATCACCAGCGTACCGTTAGCGGCGGGCTTGAAGCGCGCGAGCGTCCCCGACGTCCCGGCAAGGTCGACGACGAGGGAGACGATCGGAGGAACGTCGTCGGCCGTGATGGCGGCTTGCGTATCGCCTATCGGGAAGCTTTCGCCGCGCGCTGTCGACGGCGTGCCGTTGTTGTACCATGTGTTCGCTTTGTTTGGCGCACTCGTGCCCAGATTCCGCTCGTCGAGGAGCGTCCACGTCTCGCCGTCGTCGCTGCCGTAAAGCGCCCATGCGGCGACGGGGCGGTCGTCGTTGTCGCCGTTCGCCGTCTTAAGGTTGTAGCCGACGACGTTCGGCGCGTCGTCCGCAAGGCGCATATTGAGGACGTACCACGTCGAATCGTCGTTGACATCAAACTGATGCTGGATCGTGCACCATTTGTTGGCCGTGTTGGCCGGATCGTAGAAGATGCAGGCCGGGGTCTGATGGTCGCCGTTCCAATAGCTGTACTTGTACTGTCCGCCCTGCGAGAACGTACCGGCCGGAAGTTCAGACGCCGGCGTTCCGTCCTTGTCGTTTACATACATCCATCCGGGTAGATTGTCCGCGCCGTACCACTTGAGGCCGGTTGCAACGGCCGAGCCGTCGGCGGCAAAGAAGTTAAGCTTGCCGAGCTCTCCGACATCCTGCTTCGTGCGCGTCGCCTTGATCTTGAACTGGAAGTATTTTCCGGGGAAGCCAATCGTGCCGGCGGCCGGCGCCACTTCGCCTTCCCTCACGTCAAGCGGCGCGGGCAGCGCGCCGTAGACGGACAGCGTTCCCGACCCCTTCTTCACGATTGCCGAGGGGCTGCCGGTGAACTGCGTCGTTTCGATCACGGTGTCGGCGTCGTTGTTCACGACAAAGGCGCCCGAACCGAGCGCAATCGTCCCGCCGCCCGAAATCGAAGAGACCTCGACGTCGCACGCGAGCGCGGAAAGGTCAAGCGTCGCGCCGCTCGCGACCGAGACCGCGCCCAGCTTCTCGACGCGGCCCTTCGCCGCCGGCGCGACCGCGAACGGCTCCGCCGAGACCCACGCATCCTTCGGGAGGTCGGCGGTATCCATCTCGCGGCTGTCGACGATCGTCCACGTCTCGCCGTCGTCGCTGCCTTCGAGCACCCATGCCCTGGGCGACCTGTACTGATTGTCCGTCTTCGCCCAGTTGTACGCAGTCACCTGCACCGGCGTATCGTAGACAAACTCGAGCCACCAGCAGTCCTGGGCGGCGAGGCGAAGGTCGCACCACTTGCTGGTCAGGTTCATGTCGTACGCCTTGTTCGGCGTCTCGTCGTTGCCGAAAATGCCCGACCCGCCGGTCTGGGTGGTCGTCGAATCCCACTTGTACGCGGCGGCGAACGTGACGTCGGCGTCGCCTTCCATCAGCTTGATCTCCCTGAGCTCCATGATCTGGCTGGCATTGTTCTCGTCGTTCACTTTCGTCACGCGGAAGCGATAGTGCGTGAATCCCGGGACGCCCTGCGCCGGCTCGACGATGCGGAGCGTGCCGGCCGAGACGGCTGTGGTGCCGATGTCGGCGCCGAGCGCCGCGACCTGCGTGACGCTGTTGCCGCGCTTCTCTAGGGTGGTGATTCCGGCGGAGACGCGCACCTTGTCGGTCAGTGGATTTGAATCGACCTCGTTGCAGAGCGTCAGCGCCGCGCCAGTCATGTAGCTCGCAAGGATCGTGCCCTCTCCCGTGAGGTCTTCGATGAACGCGTCGTTGTTGTTGAGGTCCAGCCGCGCACCGGCGGCGATCGAGACCGTGCCGCGCCTGTCGGCGGGATACTGCACCGGATCAAGGAAGGTATAGGCGTTGAAGAGCTTGACCGCGCCTTCCTCGATTGACAGTCCGTTGAAGGCAAGGCTGTTCTTGTGGTCGCTGTTGTTGCCAGACGGGCCGGGGAACACCATGACGCCGCGCCCTTGTTTGCGAATCGCCCCGTCCACGAGAAGATAGCACGTGTTCTGGGCGATGAAGAGCATGTTCGTCTGGCTGTTCTTCAGAACGACGTCGTTGCCGGGGGTGTTTGTGATCAGCATGGTGGACTTCCCGTCATAGCCGTATCCGTTGGGGTTGAAGAATCCATTGTTGACGTCTGCCGCCTTCTCCAGCATGCCGCCGTCGAAGACCACCATTCCGGACGGCCCGTCCCAGCGCGACAAATTGTCGCGTGTGGTCAGAACCGACCCGGAGGAAAGGACGAGGACGTTCGTGACCTGCGCGTTCCATTCGCCGCTCTTGCCGGCGTTCGCCGACATCTGGCACTGGTTGTAGACCGTCAGGTGCGTTCCGTTCCGCAGCGTCACGCGGCCGACGATCGGATCGGCAACTTTGTCGCCGAGGGCGTTCCCGCAGCTGACGTTGAAGAATCCGCCGACCGTCATCGTCGTGTTGTCGAGGACGAGCTCGCCGCTGCCGCCGGCGACCTCCCCATTCACCTTTCCGGCCGCCGCGACATTGAAGCTGCCGGAGACGGAAATCGTCGCGTCCTTGAGCTCGAGGTAGGCGGGCGTCCCGTTCGGCACGTTCGCGAGCGACGTGATGAGGCCGCCCGCGTACATGTTTACATTGCCGTTGTGCGCCCAGCTGAAGGCGCCGGCCGGCGTCTCGCCCAGAAGCGCGGCAAGATCGCTCGTCGTCGAGGTGTAGTTGATTGTTCCGCTCGTCTCATAGTCCGCCGCGCCCGCAGACTGGCAACAGAACAGCACAGCGGCCGAAACAGCCGCAGCAACGAAGTATTTCCGCCACGTACTCATAATAAGCATTCTCCTTATATTTGTATTGTAACACAGACAAACCGACTGAAACATGAAAAATGCGCAAAAATCACCGTGAAAAATGCGCAACGAGTTAAACTGGCTCGACATTGTTCCGTCGCGGAGCGACGGAACCCCCTAGACGACACGAGCGCGGCAGATGCGCCGCGCTCAGGTGGGGCCGTCGCTCCGCGACGGACCGAAAGAATCACCGGAGTTCGCGAAGATCACTCCACCAGCGCGGACAGCTCGGCGATTGCGCAGTACGCGCGGCCGCGCCACTCGCCAAGGCACTCAAGCTTGAGGTATCGGCCCTTCGCCGGCTTCGCGAACTCTACGCGTATCTCGTCCCCGCCCTGTTCGGAAGTGAACTCGCCCGAGGCAACAGGCTCGCCCCATTTCTCCCGATCGTCCGAGACATACGCGCGGTAGCCGCGTATCCATCCGTTGTCCATCTGCCGGCGCGCAAGATACGCGAAGCCCGCGAGCTCGCGGCCTTTGCCAAGGTCAAGCGCGACCCAGTGTGGATACTTCCTCTCCGGGCGCCACTGCGAATGCCAGTACGTCATGGGATCGCCGTCGATCAGATATTCGCTTTCGCCCTCGCCCTTCTCGAAGGACGAGACACCAAGCACCTTCACCTCGCCCTGCGGGACCTTGCGAAGCTTGCGCGGCGGTTTAGGAACCTCCACCGGCGCGCCGGAGCGCGCGAGCAGGGCGAGCGACGCGGCACCGGAGATGCACGGACGCATCACGTACGAGAAGCTCTCGGGACGCGTGACGAGCATGTACGACGCGAGCGGACGCGGACCAAGGCAGCCGTTGCCGAGACCCATCTGCGCCGCGTCGATGTTGAGCACGATCTCGTCGCGCGGCTCGGCGAACGGCCGCGCAGTACGGCGGTTGTTCGCACCCCCGTTCGCGTGCCCGCCGCGGTGGCGCACAAAGTCGAGATCCTCCCACTCGTAGCGCGTCGCGGTGACGAAGAGCGGCTTCGGGAACGAGAAGAGCACGCCCCTTCCGCCCTTACCGGTGAATGCCGCCCAACGGACGTCGCTGCGGCATCCGTTCTCCTGCGGACGCACATAGAACTCCGCCATGTCGTCGACGGAGGATTTCCAGAGACCGACGTCGGAACCGGTCTTGCGGTCGGAATAGTTCTCGCGCGGCCCGCGACCGAACCACGTGCAGTTGTCGAACTCTGCTCCGAGCTTCATCTGCACCCCTATGCGCGCAAGGTGTTTCTCGGGTCCGAACGGAGAGACGTCGTGCTTCACGGCAATCATTCCGTCGCCGTCGATCTTCCATTCCGTCTCAAGCACGAAGCGCGTCGCCTTTCCGCCGTCGACGTTGACGCGCGAGACGATCTTGACGAGTCCATCGGACATAGTCTCGGCCTTGACGGACGCCGTGTGGTGGCGGAGCTGCGTGAGACCCGCGTTGAACATCTCGTCCCTGAACCATCCGTCGTGGTCGGTGAACGCGCGGCACACTTCCAGGCGCGGGCCGGAGACGAGTCCGTCGCGGTCTGCGATCAGAGTCTCGCCGTTATACGCGAGCTTCGAAACCGTTCCTGTCCTGCGCGAGACGACGAACTCGAAATTCTTTCCTTTCACGGTGAACCCATCCGGCGTCTCTGCGAGCTTCGCGCCTGCGACCGGCTTGTACGCGGCAATTGAAGCCGCGCGTTCCTTCGCGCCCTCGAGTGCCCTGTACGGGAACTGGTCGTGCGCAACCTCGAAGCCCTTCTTCGCCCACGCGGTGTCGGACTTGAGGCGGAAGGAGATTCTGTAGAAGCATTCCGCGCCCTGCACGCACTTGAAGTCGCGAGGCTGCGGAAGCGCGATCTTCGTACGCGCGTGCGGTGCGAGCGCAAGAGGCGCGAGACGTCCTTCCGCGACCTTCATTCCGTCGGCCGTCAGTTCCCAGAATCCGTCGAATTCGGAGGCGTCGGTGAAGTCGTAGCGGTTCCACAGCTCCGTCTCGCCGGACGCGGCGTCTTCGCATGTCGCGACGAGATTGCGCTGGACGTGCTTGACTTCGATGAGCTTGGCGCTTTCGCGGCGAAGCGGATCGACAATACCGTTGCAGAGCACCTGCGCGTCGTTCGGCCTGTCGTCGAAGTCGCCGCCGTACGCGAAGAAGCGCTCGCGCCTGCCGTCTGGACCGATGCGTCCCGTGTCCTTCCATATCGACTTGTCCGCCCAGTCCCAGATGCATCCGCCGACGACCGAGTCGCTGGAATAGAACGCGTCGATGTACGCGTCGAGGCTTCCCGGCGCGTTGCCGATGGCGTACGCGTACTCGCAGAGGAAGTACGGCTTCGAGTGGTTCTTGCCGCGCTCCACCACGCGGTACGGCGCGGGATACATGTTGCTGTCTATGTCGCCGTAGTCGCTGTTGCCCTCGTAGTGGACGATCGCATCCGGATCGAGCGCATGCAGCGCATCCGCCGCGGCCTTCATGTTCTCGCCGGGGCCCGACTCGTTTCCGAGCGACCAGAAGAAGACGCAGGGATGGTTCTTGTAGTTCTGGAAGTTGTTGACGTTGCGCTCGACGTGCGTCTTGCGCCACTCAGGCTTGCGCGAAAGCGACTTGTCGCCGAAGCCGGCACCGTGCGACTCGACGTTCGCCTCCGCGACGACGTAGATGCCGTACTCGTCGCACAGGTCGTACCAGAGATGGTGGTCGGGATAGTGGCAGGTGCGGACCATGTTGATGTTGTTGCGCTTGAAGAGGAGGATGTCCTTCAGCATCTCCGCGCGCGTGACGGTGTAGCCGCCGTCGGGCGACGCCTCGTGGCGGTTCACGCCCTTCACCTTGACGGCGACGCCGTTGAAAAGGACCTTGCCGTCCTTCACCTCTATGCGCCTTACGCCCGTCTTGACGGAGCGCGTATCCGACGTGCCGTCGTCGTTCCTATGCTCGACGACGAGCCGGTACAGATGAGGTGTCTCGGCTGACCAGAGCTTCGGCGACTTGAAGTCCGCCGACAGCGTGGTCGTCGCATCGGACCCGTCGGCCGGCATAGACACGGACTTCGGCGCGAAGGCAACCACCTTCTTGCCGTCCGCATCGTATATCGCGGCGGAGACCTTCGCCGTGCGGGCCTTTCCTCCGTGGGAGCGGCTGACGGCTGTGACGGTTGTCTTCGCGGACTTGAAGTCGTCCGCGACATCGTAATCGACACGGAAGTCGCGAAGCTCGGCCTTCGGCACGGAGTAGAGCGTGACGTCGCGGTAGATGCCGCTGAAGCGCCACGTATCCTGATCCTCCACGTACGAGCCGTCCGTCCAGCGGTAGGTCTCGACGGCGATCGTGTTTTCGCCGGGCTTCAGGAACTTCGTGATGTTGAACTCGGCCGGAAGGCGGCTGTCCTCGCTGTAGCCGACCTTCTCTCCGTTGATCCAGAGGTAGAATCCGCTGTAAACGCCGTCGAAGCGGACGAACACCTCGCGCCCCTTCCAAGCGGCGGGGGCGGTGAACTTCTTGAGATACTGTGAAACCGGATTGTATTCCGTGCCGATGAACGGAGGCTTGTTCTGGTGCGGATAGTTGAGGTTGACGTAGAGCGGAATGCCGTATCCCTGCACCTCCACGCACCCCGGCACGGCGATCGTGTACCACTCGGACGCGTCGAAGCCCGGCTTGAAGAAGTCGAGCGACCTGTCGTTCGGGCTGCCCTTCCACATGAACGTCCAGTCGCCGTTCAGCGAAACTGGCTTCTCATCCTGCGGAAAGCAGCAGACGCGCGCAGGCTCCTTGTTGATTCCGCTGACCTCCGGATCCTCCCACTCCACCGCGCCGAACGCGGCTGCTGCGGCAAGGAAAGACACGAACGAAACGATACGCTTCATTGCAATTTCACCATTTTGAGAGTTTAGCTGAATTTTCACCCGACGATCCTGCGTACATACGGCACCTTCGAGAGCGCCCATGTGACCACGAACGACGTGGCGTACGTGGCAAGCGCGGTCGCAAGGATTGCAGCAGGGGCGGGAAGCCTCGGCGACATCACCCCGAACCAGGCCGGCAGGAACATCATGTGCATGAGATACATGCCGTAGCTCTGGCGCGAAACCTCCGCCACGGCATTACGGAGCGCGGCGGGAACGCCGCGTATGAGCGTCATCAGGGCAAACGCGGCAAAGCTCATCAGCACGGGCGCAAACGCCGTAGGCTGCCAGTCTATCTCAAGCGCGCTCACCGCCTCAACGCGGAAGCTGCGCGTGTAGAAGCTGTACATGCACCACGCCCAGCACGCGAGGAAGATCGGCACACACCGGACGACAATCTGGCGCGGCGTCCACGCAAGCCGGAAGCGGATCCAGTGGGCCAGCAGTATGTAGCCGATCGGTCCGCTGACATAGTGGAACGTCGGCCATGGATTCCACCAGCACTCGCCGAAGACCGGACCGAACGCCTCGTGGAAGCGCCAGAATAGCGACGTGAAGAGCCATATTCCGAGCAGGACGAGCTCCTCGCGCGCCGAGCAGCGCTCGAGCCACGGCGAGACGACGGGCATGACGAAGTATACGCCGAGCAGCATGTACACGAACCACAGGTGGCTTTCGCGCGGCACGAAGTTGATGAAGACTTGCCGCAGGTTCGCCCACGACTCGCCCCACCCCCATTCGCCCCATGCCGCAGGGAGCACTGCGTAAAGCACGAGCCATGCGACGAAAGGAACCGCAACGCGCGAGAGCCTTCGCCTGTAGAACGAGAGCATGTCCGTCTTCACCGGAACCAGCAGGAACGCCGACGCCATCAGGAACAGCGGCACCGCGACGCGCGCGAAGCCGCTTATGAACACGATGCTCCAGCGCGCCGTCTCGGACGGGAACGAATATGTGTAGTCGTTGCTGTAGATGCACTCGCACGAGTGGATGAGCATCACTAGAAAGCACGCAACGGCGCGCAGCCAGTCTAGAAATTCGATTCTCCCTGTCTTGTCTTGCATATCGAGTTTACCTTTCCCTGCTTATAACTGGCGCGCGCCGCAGTGGCGACGCCTTGTCAGAAGGCGAGCTTCGCGGACTGTACTCCGTCGGTGTAGCCGGGCTGTCCGCCGCCGACGAAGAACTCGACGGCACCGATCGCGAGCGACTGCTTTCCGTCCATGCCGAACTGCATGATCTGCTCCTTCTTGAGCTTGAACGACACTGTCTTCGACTCGCCCGGCTTGAGCGTGATGCGCTTGAAGCCCTCGAGATGGTGGACACGGCGGTCGCCGGATCGCCTCGGGGAGCGCACGTAGAGCTGGACGACTTCGTCACCCGCGACCTTTCCGGTGTTCGTGACCTTGACCGTTGCCGTGAGGCCGTCCTTCGCCTTCGCGACCTTGAGGGCCGAGTAGCCGAACGTCGTGTAGCTGAGACCGTAGCCGAACGGGAAAAGCGGCTTCTTGTCCGCGTAGAGGTAGGTGCGGCCGGGGAGCTTGTAGTCCTTGATGTCCGCCTTCTCTCCGTTCTTCTCCATGTAGGTGAGCGGGAGACGTCCGCCCGGGTTGTTGAGGCCGAAGATCGTGCGCGCGATCGCAAGGCCGCCCTGCTCGCCAGGATACCACGCCATGATCACGGCGTCGGAAAGCTCAACAACCTCGGCGAGGTCGAGGACGCTTCCGCCGTAGACGATCGAGATGATCTTCTGGTTCGGACGCTCCTTGCGGTTCTTGCGCAGATCCTCGAGGTTGCGGCTGTAGATCTCGGTGTTCTTGCGGTCGTGGTCTTCACCCTCGTCGCCAGGTTCGATGCCGACGAACGCGAACGCGACGTCGGAGTTCCTCTCCTGCTTCGCGCTCTTGCCGATGACCATGTTTATGCCGAGACGGCCGGTGATGTAGGCCGTAGGCGTGCCCTCGTAGTTGCCGTGCAGCTCACGGATGTTGTTGTCGCGTCCAAAGATGTGGTACTTCGAGATTTTGGCCGGATCGAGCGGCAGGACGCCGTTGTTCTTGACGAGGACCATCGACTTCTCCGCGACCTTGAGCGAAAGAGCTAGGTGCTCGGGAGTCGCGATGTCCTTCTCGCCGAGGCTGTCCCACGGCGTCTTCTCGTCGCCGATGTTGCCGAGCAGATAGCGCGTCGTGAAGAGGTTCACGAGCGGACGGTAGAGCTGTTCCTTCTTGACGCGCCCCTCGGCGACTTCCTTGCGGAGGCAGCTGTAGGTGCCCTCGCTGCAGAGGTCAAGCCCCGCTTCGATCGCCGCGAGGCTGCCCTCTACGGAGTTCGGCTTGTACTTGTGGTGGCTGGAGATGTCGCCAACAGCGCCGACGTCGCTCACGACATGTCCCTGGAAGCCCCATTCGCCGCGAAGGATGTCCGTGAGGAGGCGCTTGTTCGCGCAGCACGGGATTCCGTTCACCGCCGAATACGCTCCCATCACGCTCTCGACCTTGCCGTCGACGACAAGCGCCCTGAACGCCGGCAGGTAGTATTCGTAGAGATCGCGGTCGTCAACGTCGACGTTGAACTCGTGGCGGGGCTTTTCAGGCCCCGAATGCACCGCATAGTGCTTCGCGCATGCAGCGGTCTTCAGGTACTTTGGATCGTCGCCCTGGAGCCCCTTCACGAAAGCCGTGCCCATCACGCCGGAAAGATATGGATCCTCGCCGAACGTCTCCTGTCCGCGGCCCCAAAGCGGGTCGCGGAACATGTTGACGTTCGGGCTCCATAGTGTAAGGCCCTCGTAAATCTCCCTCGCGCCCTTCGCGCGGAAGAGGTTGTACTTCGCTCGCGCCTCCGTCGAGATGACGTCCGCCATCTTCTGCTCAAGTTCCGGATCGAACGTCGCAGCCGCGCCGATCGCCTGAGGGAACATCGTCGCGAGACCCGCGCGTGCGACGCCGTGAAGCGCCTCGTTCCACCAGTGGTAGGCAGGGATGCCGAGCCTGTCGACTGGCTTCGACTCCATCATAAGCTCGGAGACGCACTCGTCTCCGGTCAACTGCTTGACGAGCGCCTCCGCCTTCGCGCGCGCCTCGGCGCGGCTGGCGGCGGTGGGAACGGCCTGGGCAGCGGCGACTCCGAGGACTGCCGCGGCAAGAACAACCTGCTTTTTCATGTATTAGTTCCTTTGATGTGAATTATACGAGGTGGAATTGGATTACTTTACGCTGCGGATGCGAACGTTGCGGAAGTACGGGAGAGCCCCGCCGTGCATGCCCTGGAAGCCGATCGGACCGGACGTGCGGATCGTCGACCACGGACGCGGCAGATGGCCCGGAATCTTGAAACCGCTTGGCGCGACCTTGCCGTCAGTAAGCTTAGCAAGGGAATAATCTAGCGCGATCTGTCCGTTGATGGTGACCGTAATCTGCTGGCCGACCGCCTTGATCGTCATGTGGTTCCACTGACCAGCGCCCTTCGCCGGAAACGCCGTCGGCGCGACATGTCCGTAAAGCGAGCCGTTCTTGAGCTCCGGGGCATCCTTCTTCCAGCGCTCATTGTTGTCGTCGAGGAGCTGGATCTCGATTGCGTTCGGAACCCAGTTCTTCGTGTCCTCGGCGTAGATGATCACGCCGGAGTTCGCACCTGCGTCGAGCTTGTAGTCGAAGTCGAGCTCGAAGTTCTCGTAGCTCGCGTCGGACCAGATCGCGTCGTCCTTCGTCGCCGTCATCACGCCGTCGACGCCCATCTTCCAGACACCGCCCTCAAACGCTGAACGGCGCCACTTGACACTCTTCCACCCGTCCATCGCGTCAAGCGCGCGGCGCGCGAGGTCTCCCGGGCAGATTCCGGCCTTGAGCAGGCGCTCGTTCTCCTCGTCCGTCAGCTTGAGCTCGTACTTCCACGCCTCGGGCATCTTGCGCCAGGCGGCGTATATCTCGCCCTTCTTCGACTCGTCGACGCCCATCGCGCGCAGAACGCCCCACGCCATCATGCAGTCGCCGGGGAACGCCATGTGCACTCCGTCGACCGTGAGCTTGTTGCCTGGCGTCTTGTCCGCCGCTCGTATGCGCGCAAGCTCCGCCTGCATGTCGGCGTTGAGGTCTGCGAGCGGCAGGGAGCGGCGCTTCGCCTCGGCCCTAAGCCAGTCGTTGTACTGGACGAGCATCGTGTTCTGCTTGTTGGACGCGTCCTCGCGTATCATCGTCGCGGTGAGGACGATCACCTTTATGCCGGCCGCAGCGCACTTGTCGAAGATCTCGGAGCAGTTGCGCTTGTAGTCGTCGAGCGGAATGCCCTTGTTCCAGTCGAAGTGCCACACGTCGTTCACGCCGCACGAGAACGTCATCCACTTCACGTTCTTCGAGAGGACGTCCTTTTCGAGACGCGCGAGCATCTCGTTCGACTTGTGTCCGGAGACGCCCGCAGGGACCTTCTCGGCCTTCACGCCGGCGACCTCGAGCCCCTTCATCACCATGTTGACATAGCCCGCCGGGCGGTTTCCGTTGGCGGTGATCGAGTCGCCGAGGAAGGCGATCCTGTCCCCGTTGCCGATTATCACTTCCGCCGACGCGGACAGGGCCGCCGCGAGGCAGGCCATCACTGCGAGTTTCTTCATGAGCTTGTTTCCTTGTGCTTTACCGGTTGATTGAATCTATTCGTAGAAAGCGATGCGGCTGAACTGGATGAGTTTCCCTCCGTTGTTCTTCAGGAACTCGATCTTGTAGTCGCGGGACATTTGCGGATTCTTGATCTCGTATCCGCGCAGCTGCTTCCTGAGCGGGAACTTCTGGTTCTCGCGCCTGTCGAGCTCGACCCACGGTCCGCCGTCCTTAGAACCGTAGAGCACCCACGACACTGGATCGCGCCCCGGATCATCGTTCGCCGACGCGACGGTGTAGTAGTTCGCCGCAACGAGGAACGTCGTACGGCACGAGACGTACGCCTTCTCCTTCCACGGACGGCAGAACTTCGCGTCTTCGCCCGCGAACGCGCTCGCGACGTCCTCACGGTCGTTCATGCCCTTCTCGTCGGACTTGAGCGAGCCTTCCTCAAGGCCGATTTTGCGCATCTGCGAGACCTTCTCCTCGATGTTCTCGCCTCCGACGATGGACACGTCCCACAAAAGCGGATTCTTCCCGTCGACGTCTTTCCACAGGGAATCGATCGACGACACCCCGATGCGTCCGCACGGCGTCAGCTCGCCACGCTCCCACGCCTTGAACCAGCGCGCGCTCGCGGCGACGGCCTCCTCAAGGTCCGCATGCTGCCACTCGTCCTCGACGGTGACATACACGACGCCCTTCTCGTTCTCCTTGAGGAGATCGAGCACACCCTTGACGTCCATGACGCCTGACCCGAGCGCGACGTCCTTTCCGCCCTGCTTCGCGGACGAGTCGATCGCGTGGATGCAGTGGAAGCGCCCCTTGAGCGCCTTGACGCCTTCGACCGGATCGACGCCTGAGTTGTGCCAGTGACCGATGTCCGCGCTCGAGCCAACGATCGGATCGCAGTCGCCAAGCGCCTCAAGGACCTTCTCGGGGCGTCCGGACTCCTGCCGGTGGTTGTGGAGTCCGACGCGCACGCCGTACTCCTTCGCGAGCGACGCGATGTGCACGAGGCGGTTGTGGTCCGGCCCGACCTCTATCTGCACGATCTCGATGCCAAGGTCGCGGCAGAACGTCAGCAGCTTGCGCCATTCGTCGTCCCCGCCCGCACCGGTGACGCCGTACGAGACGACCTTCACCGGAGCCTTGGCGAGATACTCCTTAAGCTGAGCGAAGGTCTCGGGCTTCATGTGGTAGTCTGTCGACCCCTCCATGCCGCCGCCGAGGCGCTGGCCGGGATACGCCTCGATGTTCGTGTAGCCGAGGCGAGCGGCCGTCTCGACCGTCTCGACGAACGAACGGTCGCGGAACGTGTACGCCTGGAGCGAGAGCCTCAGGTCGGCGGCAAGCGCGGAAAGCGATCCCGCGAGCGCAAAACAGAAAACAAGCCTTTTCATTTCATCTGTCCTTTCGTGTCCGTTCCTCAGAACATGCGGTACACCTTCGAGATGTAGCGCTGCGCGTCGGGATTGTCGCACTTGAGCGCCGCCGCATCCCATTTGAAGGAACCTCGGGCGCGCACTGCGACCGCGCCGAGGAGCGCGATTTCAGTGAGCGGGACAGCATGCTCGAAATTAGAGCACGGCGCGTCCACGACGCCGCGTATTCCGTCCAGCCAGTTCTGGTAGTGTCCGTTCGCAATGCGCGGGAGCGTCTTCGGCGGACGCTTGAACGAGTCCGCAAGGCTCTTCGGGAGAAGCCTCGCCGAGTCGCAGTAGTCGCCGGGGCAGAATATGAAGCCCTTCGTCCCTGTGAACAGCTGGCCCGAGCCCGGCATCGCCTCGCCTTCTGGCAGGACTGCGGGGCGTTCGGGCTTGCAGCATCCGTCATACCACTTCAGCGTCACCGGCGGACGCTTTCCGCGCGCCGGGAACTTGTAGGTGACTACAGAGCCCTTCGGACACGAGAACTCGCTTCCTCCGACGACCTCGGCGGAGACGCTATCGGGCGCGCCGAGCTGGAGTCCCCAGAAAGCCGCATCCATCGTGTGGCAGCCCATGTCGCCGATCGCGCCCGAGCCGTAGTCCCACCATCCGCGCCAGTCGAACGGCATGTACGCGCGGTTGTACGGACGCCACGGCGCGACGCCGAGCCAGAGGTTCCAGTCGAGCGTCGCCGGAACTGCCATCTCGCCCTTCGGCAACTCCTTGTCCTGCGGCCAGACCGGACGGTTCGTCCATATCTTGACCTCCGTAACGTCGCCTATCGCGTCCGCATCGAGCATTTCCTTGAACAGGCGCGTGCTCTCGTTCGAGTGCCCCTGGTTGCCCATCTGCGTGACGACGTTGTGGCGGCGCGCCGCCTCTAGCAGCAGGCGCGCCTCCTTGACGGTGTGGGTGAGCGGCTTCTGGACGTACACGTGCTTGCCCATCTCAATCGCGCGCAGCGCTATCGGAAAGTGCATGTGGTCCGGAGTAGACACAACGACGGCGTCGATCTCGCCGTCCATCACCGCGAGCATCTCGCGCCAGTCGCGGAAGAGCTTCGCCTTGGGGTGCGAAAGCACCGCCTGCGAGGCGCGCGCGAGGTCCACGTCGCATAGCGCAACGATGTTCTCGCCGGAGAACTGGCGCACGTCGTCCGCGCCCTTCCCGCCGCATCCCACGCACGCGATGTTGATCTTGCGGCCCTTGACGAGCCTGCCCTGCCTAGCCGACGGCGCGGCGACGCCGAGCTTCGCCATCACTCCCGCCGCCGCGGCGGAGGCGATGAACTGCCTTCTTGTCGTGTTTGTCATGTGGACTCTCCGATCCCATTTTTTTAGTTTATGGGAACATTATACCAAAGAAATCTGCGCTTGAGCGCAGAATAACGCAAAATCAATCGTGAAAATCGCGCAACACAAGGCGTCTCTGCGTTCGGACGACCTCTACACCGCCCTTCAGCGGAATCTCCGGCAGCGTCTCGCGCGTTACGTCGGGAATAAGGTCGCCAGCTTCGAACGGAGTTCCGGCAGGCGGCACTACGACGACGATTCCGACCGTCTCCGGAGTCACGCCGAAGGCAGAGAACTCGAACGGGCCGTCGAACTCGCGGACGCGTCCGCCCTTCCACTCGAACGTCGGCTTGGCGCCGCGGCGCTCGCCCGACAGGAAGATGTTGTCCCTGATCGTCGCGTCTCCTTCCGCACAGCGAAGCCCGATGTCCGCGAACGGACGCGCGAACACGTTCGAGACGACGACGTCGCCGCACTTTGCCGGCCAGCAGTGGCGGTGCAGCGTGTTGGACAGCGCGCGGTTGCTGCGAACTATGCGCCGATACCCTTCCCGCAGCTTGAGGCCGCCGGCGAGAAAGTCGTTGTCCTCGATTATGTAGTTTGACGAGCCGTCGTCGAGATCGACGTCCCAGCCGTGGTCGCACCGCCACCTGTTGCCCCTTATGACCGTCGGCTCCACCGCGTCGAGGAAGGGAAGCTCCGTGTTCTTCAGAACCTCCTTCTCGAAGTTCGGGATGCTAGGCTGCCAGTAGCGGTCGCGTCCCCAGCTGTTGAACGCACCGTGGTCGCCTGTCTCAAGCACCGTCTCCGCGACGTCGCACCCCTCGATCAAGTGTCCGCCGAAGCATCCGTCGCCGATGTTTATCGCCGCGCGGGGCGTGCGGCGGATGAAGCACCTGAGCACTGATATCCTCGCCGCCATCGTGATCTGAACGGCCGCAGTCTGCTTCTCGTCGCGACCGGTGCGCAGGAAGCGACACGACTCAACGTGGCAGTCGCGCGGATAACTCTCGCTCTTCGGACCGCGCACGGCCAGATCCATCTTCGAGGCGTTGTATGCAGAGGAGTAGTTGAACAGCGGGCTTCTCACGCAGTCGGGCCGGCCGGCGAAAATGACGCCGCTCGCGCCGATGTCCTCAAACGTCGCGCCTGTTACGGACACGTTCTTCGCATGGCCGTCCACAAGCACGGCGTTTCCGCCAAGACTGCGGAACGAGCAGTTCCGGACATGACAGTCCTCGGCATTCTCAAACGTCACCGCCGCCTCGCGGCAGAGCGTCCAGTCGCTCCTGAGAAGCGGCTCCCTGTTCTCCATGAATGTCCGGGCCGCTCCGGTGAAGCACAAATTCTCGACGACGATTCCGCGCACCGGTCTGCCTTCGTTTCCCCTCGCGACGACGAGGGAGCGCAGCTCCACAGACTCTATGCGGGCCTTCGCCAGGTCTGTGCCGGGGAGAGGAACGACGTGGAGCTTTCTTTCAGCGGCATCGTAGAACCACTCGCCGGGGCTGTCCAGTTCCTCGCGGATGTTCTCCACGTACCTGAACACCTTATGGGGGGCAGAGCTTCGGTTGTTCTGCCACCCGCCGGTCAGCTTGAGCTTTCCGTCTTCGCCGACGCCGTCGATCTTCCAGTGCATGTCGCCCCAGAGGGCTTCATGCATCGCATGGAGCCAGCCTGTCTCGGGACGAGCCCATTTCGCAACGCGACCGGGGAGAAGCGCGTCCTTCTCGGGCGCATACGCGCGGCTCTCGTCGAGCGACCACGTCCCGTATACATTCTTCCCCTCTGTCCTGTTCGGAAATCGTGCCATGTCATACCTGACTCCGTCCACGAACAGCTGATCCGTCGGCCCTTCCTCGCACGGCGCGGCAAATGCGCCGCGTCCGTCAGGCGCGAAGACGAGGCCCTTCAGTTCCCGCGCGCCGGAGACGACGCTCGAGCCGTCGGCCGCGCCGCGCAGGATCGTCCCCGAGTCTTCCGGACCGAGGACGATCGGCGCGTCAAGCCGCGTCACGCCGGACGCAAACTCTATGACGCGCGGCTCCGCAGCTAGCAGCCTCAGCGAGGCAAGGCCAACCAGGCCGAGCGGAAGCATCCCGGCGCAAATCGTCTTCGTTTCCATAGAGCTCCCCGTGCTATCACTGTTCGCAATGGCACCCAGTTGACTTTACCTGACCGCCTGCACGCGGAAATTGCGCGCACGCAGCTTTATTCCGGAACCGTTGTTCCACTTGTTGCCGTCGTCCGCATGCTGCGCGTACGCCGCGGTATCGTTGTACATGAATAATTCGAGTTTAGTGATTCTCGAGCCTTTCAGCTGCGACAGGGGGATCTTGAGGCTGACGGGAAACCACTCGCCGGCCATGTCGCATCCGGCGAGCACGCCGAAGCCGCACCCCATCGGCGCGACCCGCATATACTTGCCGTCCGTCCCGGCGATGGAGAAGCTGCCGTTGCATATCTTTTTCATCCAGGCGGAGTCCTTGGGCGCATTCGGATGCAGACAATCGACCCTGATCTCCCCGGCGAGTTCAAGCGAATCCTCGCTCTCGCCGGAAAGGTCTATGTCCGCGAACGCGGCGATGCCGAGCCTGTGCTCCTCCCGGGAGCTCTTCTCGCTGAAAAAGCGCCCGATGAGGCGCGGCGAGGCCTGGTCCGCCGCCGCCGCAGAGGCTGCGGCGGCAATCAACGCGGAAAGAACTGCTTTGCGGAATTTCATGTCTCGTTCTCCTTTCTTTACTTGCGCGAAACGGCGCCGGAGCGCGTGAGAAGATTGTAGAAATAGCGCGTGCCGCCGTATGTATTGAGGCTTTTGACCAGATTCAGCGTGGAAACGACAACCTCGCCCTTGCCGCAGGGAATGCGTCCCACGACGGTGCCGAGTTTGCAGTTCTCGCACTGCCACGCTCCCATCGCGAGATCCTCGCCTTCGAGGAAGAGTCCGTAGCGGCTGCCGTGCCCGGCAATCTCCTCGTAGGCCTCGTTGACGGCTCCTGTGGGGAAGCCAGCCAGGAGAGGATCGCCTTTCTTCTTGAAGAACGCGCCGCCGAGCCAGCTCTGCCCGATATGGAACCATCCGTCGTACTTGACGCCGACCAGGTCTGCGACAACAGGCATCCACACCTTGACGTTGTCGACGAACACGACCCGCGCGCCGTCGTTCTTTGCGCATGCGACAAGCTCGTCGGGATTAAAGTCCTCGACCGGCTCCGGGGTCTCGGCGATGACGCTCAGTTTCTTCGCGCGCCGCTGTGTCATGGTAATGTAGAACGGAATCGAATCTCCCGCCTTGAGTTCAACCGACATGTAGCCGTCGCTGTCGAACTTCACGTCATCGCCGTTCCAGAAGAACTTTAGCTTGTCGGCGTTGCGGTCGGGCCCTTCGATCCTGAAGCGGTAGCGTCCGTCCCACCTCGCGACGTAGCAGCCAGCGACGCAGACGGAATAACCGGTCGTAAGATCTACGCCTTTCGCGGGCGGAACCCCCTGCGGAAATTCCACTTCGAGAGAATTCCGGGTATCCTCCGCCGCCAGCTTCTCGCCCACGTACCACCTGACGTCGACCACGCCCGGCGTGCCGCGCTGTCCAACGAGGCTTTGTGCGTCCGGAACCGCCGGCAGCGCGCCGGGCGGGCGGGAGACGATCACGACGTCGGCCTTTACTCCGGGCTTGTAGGTTTCGCACGGAAGCTTCTGTCCGCGGAGCCATTTGAGAATGGTGTCTCCAGCCTCGGCCACGGCGATTTTGTATCCGGCGGGGAATTCGGGAATGGCGAGGTCGAACGAAGTGAACGGGAAGTCGCCCGTCGCATCCTTCACGCCTTCCAGGTGCGCGCGCACCTCGCCCTCGCCGGCGAACGGAACGTTGAACGATATCTTTTCGGAGAGGAATTCCCCGAAGCGCTCTCCGCCAGTCACCGAGACGTCGCGCCGCTCCTCGGCGAGTTTGCGTTCCCCGCCATCGAGATTCCACAGCTCCACGACGAGTTTCTGGGGCCCCTTGAGGTCGACCTCGTTGATTATGTGGACGTCCACCGAAATGTTCTGGCCCTTTCTCACCCTCGACTGGTTGGAATTGACGCAGAGTTTGAGCGGAGCATTGTACTTGGCAAGCCACTTCGGCTCGCCCTTGGGATTGCGCATCGTGTCGACGATGCCGGAGTTGTTCTCCACGACCATCGACTCCCAGCCGTTGATTGCGTAGCCGTCCGCAACGTCGTCCATCCGGACTAGCTCGATGTTGCGGCCCTGGTGCAGCAGGCTCTGCCGCCCGAGGTCGAGGCAGAAAGCGTCGAGCGTGGGATACGTCCCCCGCAGCCCCTTTCTGTCGAGGTACTTGTTCACCATGTCCGCCCAGACGCGGAACACCCTGCCGTCCGTTCCGTCGCGCCCGCGGCGGTCAAGTTCGTCGACGATGAGCTGCAGCCGCGGCGGAGCCGTAAAGGCACTCTCCTCACCCCAGTACACTATCTCCTCGAGGTTCGAGGACCTGTTGTTGTACGCGTCCTTGTTGCGGTACGCTCCGGCGCTCCAGCCGATCACCGGTCCGCCTGCGCGATGGAAGTCGCGCCAGCCGGACTCGTACAGCTCCGGATCGAACGGGCGCATGTGGGTCTTCGGGAAATGCCTGACGTTGATGCCGTCTTTGCCCCACGCGCTCATGAGCGTCACCGTGCGTGAAGGATCGAGCTCATGGACGAGCCTCACGCCGTCAAGGAAGAACTTGCGCGTCGCGTCGTCGCACGTGTCGCTGAACTCGTTGATGAGGTTGTAGTGGAAGAGCGAGGGATGGCTGCGGAACGCCTTCACCCACCTGCGCACGCGCTCAAGCGCTATGCGCCGTCCGATATCCGAATGCCGGCCGCCCTGGAAGGCGCCTGGTTCCGCGTATATGAGAAGGCCGTTGCGATCGGCCTCGCGGAGGATGTTCTCCTGGCCGTTGTGCCGGTGGAAGCTTATTCCGTTCTGTCCGAGAGCCTTGGCCGTCGCGACTTCGCGGCGCGCGTCTTCGTCGCTTGGGACGGTTCCGCTTCCCATATACCACCCCCAGCCGATGGCGGTGCGGACGACTATTCGCTTTCCGTTGAGCCGGAGGACTGCGTTGGTTCCGATTCCCTCCGGCGCGATCCAGCGGTAGCCGAACTCGCGCCGGAAGGTTTCGCCGCCGGCCGTCGCGACTGCATTGTAGAGGTTGGGATTATCGAGGTCCCAGAGCTTCGCCTCCGGAGCGGACGCCTTTTCGCTCACGACCGTAAGTCCCGGCTGGAGCGTCATCTCCTTCGAGAATACGACGCCTTTGGGCTCAACCTCGAGCCTGACCAGACGCTTTTCCGCCTTGGTTCCCGCATTGGTGATGGACACGAACACCTCGACCTCGCTGATCGCCGGCGTGTTCTGGACGAATACGTCGTCGATCGAGACGATGTCGCGCACGTCGAGTTTCACGCGTCCGGAGAGTCCGCCCATTGCGCGTCCGCCGGGGATTTGCTTGCCCTCCCACTTGCAGGTGTTGAAGTCCCGCCAGTCGTAGTCGCCGCCTTCGGGGTTGACGATCTTGACGAGGAGTTCGTTCTCGCCTGACTTCGCCGCGTCCGTGATGTCGACCTCGTACGGCGTGTCAGGAGCCTCGTCGTGGTGCACGAACTTCCCGTTCACGAAGATGTCGGCGAAATACCTCGTGGACTCGAACATGAGGACGATGCGCTTGCCGGCCGGCTTGGATTTCAGGGTGAACTTCCTGCGCCATGTCGACTCGCCCTTGCACTTGAGCCACTGCCTGACGATCCACGATCCGTGCTGGCTTGCGTCGATCCTCGGCGCGGCGTACGCGGACATGTCCGCGAAGTACTCCTCGACGTCCGCCGGAACGGACACCTCCTTCGTCACCCCGTTCTGCTCGCACGTCCAGCCTTTGCCGGACAAGTCCACGACAGAACCCGCCATGACCGGAAGCGCCGCGAGCGCCGCGAGCGCCGCAATGTCAATTCTACCCATGATGAATGCTCCTTTTGTTCTTTGCTTTGATTATACCATAAGAGCGAAGCTGGAACAGTGAATTCTGCGCAAAATCCACCGTGAAAAATACGCCGTGCCAAGCTGCCGACTTTGACACATCACCGGACTTGGGCGCAGCAATGCCTCCCTTCGTGCTGCGCGATTTTCAACGCCGCGTACAAAAATACGGCCGCGCGGCAAATGTGCCGCGCGGCCGGTTTCCCCTTCTGCTTGAGTCCGTCAGCGAATGCGGACTTCGAATCCGGACTGCTTGACAGCCACGACGATAGTGGACAGGCGACTCGTTTTCATTTTCCTTAGAACGAGAGGTTGGCGGACAGAACACCCTCGGCGAAGCCGGGCTGGCCACCGCCGACGAATACGGTATACTCGCCCTTCGCGAGCGACTGCTTCCCGTCCATGCCGAACTGCATCAGCTGCTCGGGCTTGAGCGCGAAGGGCACGTTCTTCGTCTCGCCCGGCTTGAGGCTCACGCGCTTGAAGCCCTCGAGGTGATGGAGACGGCGGTCGCCGGAGCCTTCGGGCGAACGGACGTAGAGCTGGACGACTTCATCGCCGGCGACCTTGCCGGTGTTCGTCACCTTGACCGTGGCGGCGACTCCGTCCTTCGTCTTGTAGACCCTGAGCCCGTCGTAGCCGAATGTCGTGTAGCTGAGTCCGTAGCCGAACGGGAAGAGCGGCTTCTTCGTCGCGTAGAGGTAGGTGCGGCCGGGGAGCTTGTAGTCCGTGAGGTCGGCCTCTTCCGCGTAGTTCTCCATGAACGTGATCGGAAGGCGTCCCGCAGGATTGACCTTTCCGGTGATCACGCGCGCGATGGCACGTCCGCCCTGTTCGCCCGGATACCACGCGAAGATGACCGCGTCGGAAAGCTCGCAGACCTCCTTGATCTCGATCGGGCTGCCGCCGTAGAGGACGGTGATGATCGGACGGCGCTTGCGCTCGCCCTGCCACTTCCTCAACTGCTCCAGATGGTTCTTGTGCATGCTGCAGTCACGCTTGTCGTGCCCTTCGCCTTCATCGCCGGGGGTGAGTCCGGCGATCATGATGCTGTATTCGGCGTGGTCGCCCTCGATGGCGACGCCTGCACCGAGCTCGGCGGCAAGGCCGGCGCGCGCCGTCATGTAGACGCTCGCGGAGCCCTCGTAGTTGCCGACGAGCGGCTTGACGTCGTCCTCTCGGCCCCAGACGCGGACTGCCTTGAGCTTGGAGACATCGAGCGGGAGGATTCCGTCGTTCTTGAGGAGGACCATCGACTCGTCGGCGCACTGGAGCGCAAGCGCCTTGTTCTCGGGCGTCGCGACGTCATTTTCGCCGAGGCCGTCCCACGGCGTCTCCACGTCGCCGATGTTGCCGAGAAGGATGCGAGTCGTGAGGATGTTCAGCACTGGCTCGCGCAGCTGCTCCTTCGTGACGCGTCCCTCGCGCACCTCGGCGCGCAGGCAGTCGTACGTGCCCTCGCTGCAGATGTCGAGTCCGCCCGCGATCGTCGCGAGGCACCCCTCGACCTTGGTCTTGGTGTACTTGTGGTTCGCGGACACGTCGTTGACCGCGCCAACGTCGCTAACGACCGTGCCGCGGAAGCCCCACTCGCCGCGGAGGACGTCCCTGAGGAGAAACTTGCTCGCGCAGCACGGGATTCCGTTGACAGCCGAGTAGGCTCCCATGACCTGCTCGCACTTCCCGTCGACGACGAGCATCTTGAACGCGGGAAGGTAGTACTCGTAGAGGTCGCGCATGTCGAGGTCGACGTTGAACTCGTGGCGCAGCTTCTCGGGGCCCGAGTGGACGGCGTAGTGCTTGGCGCACGCGGCGATCTTGATGAACTTCGGGTCGTCGCCCTGGAGGCCCTTGACGAACTCCGTGCCCATGACGCCGGCGAGGTACGGGTCCTCGCCGAAAGTCTCCTGTCCGCGGCCCCAGTGGGCGTCGCGGAACATGTTTACGTTGGGGCTCCAGTACGTGAGGCCGGTGTAGATTCCGCGAAGTCCCTTCGCGCGGAAGAGGTTGTGCTTGGCGCGCGCCTCGGTGGATACCACGTCTCCGACCTTGTGCTCCAGTTCTGCGTCAAACGTCGCGGCGCGCCCGATCGTCTGCGGGAACATCGTCGCGAGGCCCGCGCGCGCTACGCCGTGAAGTCCCTCGTTCCACCAGTGGTGACGGGGAATCGCCGGGTCCTTGATCTCGAGATTGTCCATCATCAGCAGCGAGACCGCGTCGTTGGGCGCAAGCTTCTCGAAGATCGCCTTGGCCTGGGCCTCCGCCTCTGCGCGCCGGGATGCGCCCGGCATCGCAACAACCTGCGCAACAGCTACAGCCGCCGCGCCCGCCAACATGATTTTTACAGTTTTCATGTTTTCATTATAGCATATAGCACATTTCTGCTGCGTGAACACAACGCAGAAAATATCGTGAAATTTACGCAAGGCAAAAAAGCAGGCGCCTTCACCGGGCGACGCTCTCGAGCCGATACGTCCAGCTGACGGGCTTAGACGAATCGAAGCGGTACTTCCACATCGGCCCGGGGCCGCAAGAGGCGCCGCCAAGTCCAGTCTGGCGAGCGTCGATGTTGAGGCACACCTCCGGACGCGGCACAAGCGCCGCGCGATAGCGGTCCTCGCCGTTCTTGAACGCAGCGAACCAGAGGTCCTCCCAGGTGTAGTGCAGCGCCTGCACGAAAAGAGGCTCCGGACCAGTCACGCGAACGCCGCGTCCCGATTCGTCGGTGAACTCGGCCCAGCGCACGTCGCACGCCATGCCGCTGTCCTGCGGACGCACATAGCTCACGAACCTGTCCGTGACTGTCGACTCCCAGACGCCGAGGAAGGCGGACGTCTTGCGGTCGATGTAGTTCTCCTGCGGTCCGCGTCCGTAGAACTTCATCCGCTCCAGCGCCGGCGAAAGCCTGAGAGAAACGCCGAGACGCGCCAGGACGGGAAGCTTTCCGTACGGCTCGGACTTGTTGGCGACGTCGATTGATCCGTCCGCATTGAACGTCCAGCTCGTCGTGTGCCTGAAACCGCACCCCTTCGCGCCGGCGACGTCTACTACTGCCGTCACCGTGTCGTTCGAGACGACTAGCGGCTCTGGATGGTAGCGCAGCTGCGAGAGCCCCGAGCCGAAGAAGCTGCGCGATCTCTCGTTGCGCCACGAATCGCCCGTCGCGATCCACTTGTCGTTGTCCGTGAATCCGCGCGCACACGTGAGCCGCGGACCCGACGCAAACCCAGGAGCGGCATCGGAAAGTATCGCCATCCCGTCCATCACGAGCTTCGAAAGCGTGCCCGTCCTTCGCGAGAACGTCGCGACTGTCTTTCCACAGCTGACGGTAAGCGCGTCGTCGGTTGAATCGAAGCGGACGGCAGAAGCGTCTGCGGCTACAGATTTCGCCTTCCGCTCTCCGGCGCTCAGCTGTATCTGGTCGCAAGCGACGATCCACCCTGCCTTTGCCCACGGCGCGTCTGTCCGAGTCGCGAAGGAGAAGTTGACGAAGAGCTCCTCCGTCTTCGAACGGCGAGCGACGGCATCGGCAAGTCCGACGGCCTCGATCGTGCCGCGCGCAAGCGGAGCAACGGACGGAACCTTAACCGCGCCCTTCGCGACGGGCAGCCCGTCCGCGATCAGCTCCCAGCTTCCGTCGAACGCATTTGCGTCCGTAAAGCAGTTGCGGTTCAGGAGTTCGAACGATCCGTCGTCGCGCTTCGTCACGATGAGATTGCGGTGGACCTGTCCGACCTCGAGAAGCTTCGGCGTGACGTTGCGCTCCGGATCGATGACTCCGTTCACGCAGAACGGACCGTCGTTCGGCTGTTCGTCGAAATCGCCGCCGTACGCAAGAACGCGCACAGGCCTGCCATCGGGTCCGATGCGGTCCGTCTCCTTCCAGATCGCCTGGTCGATCCAATCCCAGATGCAGCCGCCGACAAGAGACTCGTGCTTGTAGATGACGTCCCAGTACTCCTGGAAGTTTCCGAGCGCGTTGCCCATCGCATGCGCGTATTCGCACATGAAGAACGGCTTGCCTGCGGAATACGCGGACTCGGGGCGGCTGTATTTGTCCTCCATCGTCTCGCCGTTCGCCGGCCCGTCGCCTAGCTTGCCCTTCTTGTCCACCCAGTCGACGTCGGGATACATGCGCGAGTCGACGTCCGCAAGCGTGTTGCCGCGCTCCCAGTGGATGAGGCGCCCCGGATCGAGCTTGCGCACTGCGTCTATCGCATGGACAAAGCAGTCGCCGTGTCCTGTCTCGTTGCCCATCGACCACATCGTGATGGACGGATGGTTGCGGTAGAAAAGCACCTGCCTGACGTTGCGCTCAACGATCGTATGATCCCACTCAGGCTTGCGTCCTAGCCCGTTGTCGCCGTACGCTGGCTCGTGCCCCTCTACATTCGCCTCCGCGACGACGTAAAGTCCGTAGCGGTCGCATAGATCGTACCAGAGATGGTGGTTCGGATAGTGCGACGTCCTTACGGTGTTGATGTTGTAGCGCTTCATCAGCGTGATGTCGCGCACCATGTCCTCGAGCGAAACGGTGCGTCCGTTCTCGGGATTCGTCTCGTGCCTGTTAACGCCCTTGAGCTTCACCGGCATTCCGTTTACCATGAACGTGTGCCCGACGACCTTCTGCTCCTTGAAGCCGACCTTGAGCGAGCGGATGTCATCACCCTTCTTCACGACGAGGGTGTACAGGTACGGATCCTCGGCGCTCCAGAGGCGGGGCAGAGAAGAAGGCTGAAAGTTGAAAGTCGAGAGTTGAGAGTTGAGAGATGCAATAGACTTTCCAGCCGCGTCATACAGCGTCGCGCTCCAATCCCCATCGATGCCTTTTAACGTAATGGAAGCCTCTTTGCATTTTCCATTTTCAATTTTCAGCTTTGTACTAGCAAGGACATCGCGTATTCCATCCTTCGGGCGCGCATAGATGGAGACGTCGCGGAAGATACCGGAGAATCGGAACATGTCTTGGTCTTCGAGATAGCTGCCGTCGCACCAGCGGAAACTTTGAACACAGAGGCGATTGGTGGTCCCATTCAGGTATGGCGTGACGTCGAATTCGGATGGTAGCTTGGAGTCTTCGGCATAGCCGACGCGCTTTCCGTTGACCCAGACGGTGTACGCCGAGTAGACGCCGTCAAAGCGGAGGATGACGTCGCGGCCTTTCCAGTCCGACGGAACGGTGAACGTCGTGCGGTAGCTTGACACGGGATTGTAGTCCGCCCGTCCTGTGTCGCGGTCGAGTATCTTCGGCGGCGTTATCTTGTGCGGGTAGCGGATGTTCGTGTACATCGGAACTCCATACCCGCGCATTTCGACGCAGGACGGAACGTCGATCGTTCCCCATGTCGAGTCGTCGAAATCCTCCTTCCAGAAGTCGAGCGGACGCCGCGCCGGATCGCCGACCCACTTGAAGCGCCAGTCGCCGTTGAGCGACTTGACGTACGGTGTCTCCGGGACGAGCGCGTCCGAAAGCGCCGCCTTCTCGTCCGCAAGCGGCGGCAGAAACGCCGCGGCCGGGAGACGGTTTATCGAATTTACGGACGTGTCGGCCCACGGTTCGGGCTGCGCCGCATCCCCCGCCGCGGCAACAGCCGCGAACGCAGGGACGCACATCATGAGGAACAGGCTTTTCTTCATTTACATGTCAACCTTTGCGCTTAGGACATTTTCGGTGCATCCGGGCTGTCCGCCGCCGACGAAGAGTTCGTACGTGCCCTTCGCGAGCGACTGCTTGCCGTCCATCCCGAACTGCATAAGCTGCTCCTTCGTAAGCGTGAAGACGGCGTTCTTCGTCTCTCCGGGCTTGAGCGTGATGCGCTTGAAGCCTTCGAGATGGTGAATACGGCGGTCGCCTGAAGACTTCGGCGAGCGAACATAGAGCTGCACCACTTCGTCGCCCGCCATCTTGCCGGTGTTGGTGACCTTCGCGCCGACCTTCACCGAGCCGTCCGCGCCCTTCTTCATGCGGATGTCGGAATAGGCGAACGTCGTGTAGGAGAGTCCGTAGCCAAACGGAAAGAGGACATTGGAGTCCATGTAGCGGTAGCTGTGTCCGGGAAGACGGTAGTCCTCGAAGTCGGGAAGCTGATCGGGGTCCTTGCAGTATGTGATCGGAAGGCGTCCGCCCGGATTCGTCTTGCCGAGAATCGCGCGCGCAATCGCGCGTCCGCCCTGCTCGCCAGGATACCATGCGATGATAAGCGCGTCGCAGAACTCCGCCGCCTCGCGCAGGTCGATCGCGCTTCCGCCGAACACGACGCCGACGATCTTCTTGTTCGGATTCTTCTGGCGGTCGGACCTGAGCTGGTTCGAAAGGTTGCTCCACATCGCGAGGCTCTTCTTGTCGTGCTCCTCGCCTTCGTCGCTCGGGCAAATGCCGAGGCAGGCGATCGTGACGTTTCCTCCATGACCCTCCTCGACGACGATTTCAGGCCCAACCTCGCGGAGGAAGCCCGAAAGCACGGACACCGGATCGTCCGTCTCGCCGTTGTAGTTGCCCATGAGGACGTTCGTGTCCCTCGCGCGTCCCCACACGCCGATTGTGTTGATCTTCGACATGTCGAGCGGAAGTATTCCGTTGTTCTTGACAAGCACGAGCGACTTGTCCGCGACCTCAAGCGCAAGCGCCTTGTGCGCCGGAGAGGCGATGTCCTTCGCTCCGAGGTTGTCCCACGGAGTCTTTGCATTCTGGTCGAGATCGCCGAGAAGCGCGCGCGTCGTGAGAATGTTTACGACGGCGTCCTTGAGAAGGTCCTTCTTGATCTTCCCCTCCTTCATCGGACCGCGCAGCTGGTGGTACGTTCCCTCGCTGCAGAGATCGAGTCCGCCCGCGATAGTCGCAAGGCTCGCCTCGACCTTGTCGGCCTTGAAATGGTGCTTTGCGGAAATGTCCTCCACGGCTCCGACATCGCTCACAACGGTCCCCTTGAAGCCCCACTCCTTGCGGAGAATGTCCTTTAGAAGCATCGAGTTCGCGCAGCACGGCTCGCCGTTAACTGCGGAATACGCGCCCATCACGCTTTCAACTTCCGCATCGCAGACGAGCGCCTTGAATGCGGGCAGATAGTATTCGTATAGATCGCGCTTGTCGACATTTACGTTGAACTCGTGGCGCTTCTTCTCGGGGCCAGAGTGAACGGCATAGTGCTTCGCGCACGCGACAGCCTTGAAGTACTTCGGGTCGTCCCCCTGGATGCCCCTAACGAACGCCGAACCCATCACGCCGGAAAGATACGGATCCTCGCCGAACGTCTCCTGTCCGCGCCCCCAGCGCGGATCGCGGAACATATTGACGTTCGGGCTCCACAGCGAGAGGCACCTGTTGCCGCCGCGCTGGTTGCGCGCGCGGAAGAGATTCGCCTTTGCGCGCGCCTCTGTCGATATGGCGTCTGCCATGCGGAATTCAAGATCGGCGTCAAACGTCGCGCCAGCTCCTATCGCCTGTGGGAACACGGTCGCGAGCCCGGCGCGTGCGTATCCGTGCAGCGCCTCGCTCCACCAGTGGAAGCGCGGAAGCCCCAGTCGCTTGATCTCGGGGTTGTCCATCATAGCCATCTGGACGGTCTCGTCCGGCGTGAGCTGTTCGTATATCTTCGTCGCCTCAGCGA
Source organism: Kiritimatiellia bacterium (assembly GCA_016296065.1). GTDB lineage: Bacteria > Verrucomicrobiota > Kiritimatiellia > RFP12 > UBA1067 > UBA1067. The sequence goes on along the minus strand of JAEDKA010000001.1, from coordinate 115,705 downwards.
CAGCCTCCGCACGGCGCGCGGCCGTCGGAACTGCATAGAGCTGCGTTGCGGCCAGAGCGGCCGTGCCGAGAATCATTTTTGTCTTCATGGTGTTCATTATGTTGTCTTGTTGATGGACTTATTCAATTGCCGTCGTCTCGTCGCGGACGCGGAAGAATGCCGAAGGCGAAGCTGACTGCAGCGAAATCTTCATCTCCCCGTTCGTCCCTTCGACAAATCCGCCATAAGGCTTGAACGACGCGAGATCAAGCGTTTCAGAACTGTACACGCGGTAGGTCCGCCCCGCGAGGCCCTTCCACGTGATCGATATTTCCGTTCCGGACGCACCGAAATCCGAAAGATAAAGCGGCGACCCCGCGTCGTTCGGATCCGTCCCCGAAAGATACTCCTCGCGGTTCGAGAATCCGTCGCCGTCCGGATCAGCCTCAGGGTCGACTCCGCCGTTCTGGAGAAAATGCCTGCGCTCCCACGCATCGGGCAAACCGTTCCCGTCGATGTCCTGCGGATCGAGCTCCTCCACGATCGCGAACTTAACCGCATCGGCGATGACTGTCTTGTCCTTCTGTCCGTTGGTTAGAATCCGTACAGATCCCGAATTCCCCTTCTTGAACGGCCATCTGCCGATCGCGTTCCAGACAGACGACTTTCGCGTCATGTCGACTAAATTGGTCGCGACGCCTCCGTCATAGACAATTTCGACTGGAACAGCCGATCCGCGCGAGTCGCCTCCGTTCCAGAAAAGCGACACGACATAAGTCGCGTTCGACGGTATCTCCGGAGTGAACCTGACCCACAGATCGTTCGACGCGATCTTATTGTTGTGGAGATAGTCCGCTCCATAGCGGTCGGAGTTGTAGTTGCTTACCGGCCACTCGCCGGAAATCTCAACGCCCGACGCATCCGCATTGTCCACGATGACGGACGCAACCTCCCTCGAAGTCTCCACCTTCGGCCATGTATATTCGTTCTTCTTGTTGATGAGCGCCTGGAGCTCGACGGTCTTCGCGGCGTCGCGGTAGATTTCGCTTGGGAAGCACGCGTACTTCTTGCAGAGCGAAGCAGCATATCCCGCAGCGACGCCCTGCTGTCCGCCCGCGTGCATCACGCGGCTCGACCCGAAGGCGACGTGAGTGTAGCTTGCGCAGCGTCCGGCAAGAAACAGGTTCGGCACGTCGCGGCAGCAAAGCGAACGATAGGGCATCCACCACCTGCCGTACCTGTAGTGCGTCGTCGCGGCGATGAATCCCGAGTTTCCGTCCTTGCGGTGAAGGTCGACGGACCATGTTGCGATTCCAATCGCGTCCTCGAACTGGCGGTGATCGATTACGTCCTTCTCGCGGACGACGTAGTCGCCGACTATGCGGCGTGACTCGCGCTTGCCTGCGATATACGGCACCCAGTTGAAGACGAGCTTCTCGTTCCCGGCCTTCGCCTTCGTGTTGGAGAAGCTTCCGTAGATCGCGCGGAAAAGCCTGTCGCGCAGCATCTCGGCGTCGTAGATCGTGTCTTCCTCTGGATCAAGCCCGGCCTCCCACTGCCAGCCACCTGCGGTGTCCGCACGGTTTCCGCTCACCTTCGTCGCCCAGGGGACGGACGGAAACACATAATCCGTCTCGCCCGTTTTTGTCGTCCAGAGGAGGCTGTTGCCCATCGTGCTCGTGTCCGCAACGTCCTGTCCGTGCGTCGGCTCGTCGAACTCCGTCTTCGCCTCGCGTCCGAGCATATATTCAGCTCCCGCCCAGTATCCGATCCAACCGTCGCCCGTCGAGTCCACGTAGAGCGGCGCGACGAACCTGCGCCTCGCGCCAGTTTCGATGTTCCGTGCATCAACCGCGACAATCTTCCGCTGCGCGTTCGTCTCGACTCCGTACGCGCGCCAGCCGAGGTGCGAGGCGATGCCGTACGACTCGACGACAGCAAGTCTGTTGGCGTCGTCGGCTTTCTTGTCCGCAGCGTTTACCGTGTTGTTCCTAACGGCCTTCACGATCCAGTGAAACTCGTCGCCTTCGTTCTCCGTTCTTACGCGGATTTCGTCGCTAGCGTTTCCGCCGAGCATCGGGCGATCGTGCACGATTGCGACAGAGAGTCCCGCATCCGCCGCCGCGATTGCAGCGCACACGCCGGCGATTCCTCCTCCTACGACAACGAGATCGGCATTGACGACATCTTCGGGCGCGGCGGATTCGCCGCGCTTCTCCGCGCGCCACGCGGCGAGCGAGGCGGCATCGTTCGGCGGCGGATTCGTCGCGGCGACGGACGTGAAGTACACGGCGTCGCAGCGTCCCTCGAATCCCGTGAGGTCCTTAAGAGAGACAGTCTGCGGACCTGCCGCGACGCGAATGATCCCCGCATCAACCCATCCCCAGTCGGTAGGGGATACGCCGAGTGTAGAGGGAAGCGTAGCTCCGCCGACGGAGAGGCGGAAGCGCCCTGGCTTCTCGCCATCCCAGTCTGGAGTCCAGTCGCGGGTACGAACCCATGCGCGGACGAGTCCGCCGAAGCCGAACTCGACACTCGTCGCCGCATCTGCGACAGGTTCGCCCATACCGTGCGCGAGAAGATACGGCGAGCCCATCACGTCGACGAACTGCGGATCGACAACCCATCCACCCTTCGCCGCAAACGACTCCGCCTCGACGAGCGCATCCGTTCCGCTCATGAACGGCGACGCTGCAAGCGCGGCAAACCACTTCGACGCCATGAGCCGCGCTCCGGTCTCCGTCGGATGAACCTTGTCGTCGATGCAGTGAACTGTCCAGTCCCATCCGTCCGCCATGTCTACGACGCGTACCGGCGAGGCAGCAGTGTTCAGTTCGGCGGCAAGCGCGCCTATTGCGTCGTTGAGCGCGGGAATGTAGCTGTACTTGGGGAGCTTTCCACTCGTAATCACCTTCGCATAAAGAACCGTGACATTCGGATTCTGCGCGCGAGCAGCGGCTATGATGCGCGCGTGAGCGTTCGTCGCGGCGGCGATTATCTCCGTTTCTGGCCTGTACGCAGGATTGGCAGTATCTGGATCGACGTTGTAGTTGTGTCCGGCATGGAGGAGAAGGACATCCGCCCTATCGTTTTCTGCGTTTGCAATGTATTGCGAGGCAATTTCCGCCGCGTTCTTTCCGCTCCAGCCTTCGTTCGGAAGATCGTTGCCGGAATTAGGCGAAACATGCGAGCCCTTCCATTCGACGTCGCCGAATCCGCTCTCGGCGATCATTGCGGAAAGGTACGTGCGGTACGTCCACTTGTGCGCCGCTCCGGCATAGTTCGCACCCTCCGTTATCGAGTCGCCGACGCAGCAGACGGAGAAGCGCGGCAGATCCTCCGCTGGGAAGAGCTGAATCTCGGAAATGCCGTTGTAGTTCAGCACAGCCTTTCCGTCATCCCAGTCGTCAAGCGCGACGAGCGCGACATAACGAGCGGCGGCGGGCCTGTCGAACTGGAAGTATTCGCCCGCGTAGTCGTCCGTGCCGGTTGCACGCGCGAGGCGGTTGGAGAGGACGAGCGAATAGTTCGACTGGATGTCGGCTGCCGACGTCTTCCATCCGTCGCCAGTGGAGACATACAGCTTGAACTCCCTGACTCCACGCTCCGTGAAGGTCGTCCCATTCTTTGCAAAGTTGAAGTTGTAGAGCCTCACGCCGTCGAGACGGACGACTTTGCCGAGATCGACCTGAATGTACCACGGGAATGATCCAGAAGCGTTCGATGACAGCATGAACATCTCGTTGTCCGCAGTCACGTCGCAAGTGCCGTCCGCGGCGATTCCGCTTCCGTTGAATGCGCACACCGCGCCGCGGTTGTTGTAGGTCGACGGCGTTCCCGCCGCAGTGTTGCCGGCGATGCAGCGCGATGCCGCGATGTCGGAGAGGTCGAGCGGTTGCACTCCGCCGTCGGCGCACGCGACAGCAGTCGCAAAGACAGCGGCCGTGGCCAGCAGTTGTCTGAGTAGTGTTTTCATGTTTCTGGTTTCTTAGCGAATTCGCACGTTAAGGCCCGAGGAGACGACGTCCGCAATGAGCGAACCGTGCTGCACCTTAACTCTGATCTTATACCTGCCGTCCGCAGTGCACGGCGTACAGGTCCAGTCCGCGATGCCTGGCGCGACGAGCGAGCCGAATGTGCCGAGCGTGTAGGTGCCTATCCGTGCGCGCCCGGCGAACGAAATGACTATCTCGCCTTCCGCAGGGAGTTTCAGCGTCGCGTCGCCAATGTCGAACGCGTCGAGGGCCGTCTTCGTCTCGCCGTCAAGAGTGAACGGAAGTGTCGCCGCCGTGAACTCAAGCGTGCCGGAGAAGTTCTCGAACTGAGGAAGGTCCTTCGGACGCTGCGCCTTCACCGTTCCCGCTCCGCTTACAGTCGCGCCGGTCCAGTCCGCATATCCTGGCGGCAGCATGTTAAGCCACTTCTTCATGAGATACGCCTCGATCCCGCCGCGCGTCTCATCGTCAAGCACATTGCTGAACACAACGATCTCGCCAAGGACTTCATAAGACCGCTCTGGATTACCGGCGTTGTAGAGACCGAAATAGGATGCGTTGAAATCGTCACCGTTCGTCGTGAACGAGAAGAGCTCGGGCGCACCCGTGAAGCCTGTTTTTGTACCATCAACAGCCATTCCGTTAATCCTGGTCTCGCCCCCGGTCAGGATCTGCGATGTACCGCTGCCCCAGATCGGCGCGGTCGGGTCTGTGTACGAAGAACGTCCTCTGACTATGCTGCCACCGTCGGGAGAAACCTTGTCGATGATGGGAAGTCCGCCGCCATAGCAGCTGTCCATCACGATAAACGCGGTCTTGATGGACTTGGCGACAGCTGTAGGATTGTTGTTGGCGCTTGTGTTCCGGACGGAATTCCCTGACGTCGTAAAACGCAGATTGTCGCCCTTGACATCGCTGGACGTCGCCCAAGCGTAGAAATCCATCCAGCCACGTTCAGGTCCGAAGCCCCTGGCCGACTTCGACCAGACAGGACGCCTGTCGTTTCCAGTACCAGTGTAGTAGGCATAGAGGCAAGTCGCGTCTTCCACACCGCCTTTGCCGTGGTCGCATATCAACCGGATCCCCTGGTCATTCTGGTTGTTGAAGAAAATGTCATCAGTGCAGTCGGGGTCAAAGCGCGCAATCCTGCCATCAACGGCATCCACCTGCTCTTCAGTGAACGGATCCGCGGCCGGGAGAGTAAGGGAAGCACCTTCGGCGATGGAAACACTTCCGACAGCAACACCGCCTGCCTCGAGCGCGCCGCATACCGAGATGGTTCCGCCGCTGTGCGAAATGTCGATCGTGGAGTCGACCGTCTCAAACGAACCTCCATCCGCTATTTCGAGGGAACGCGGACGTCCACCTGCACTGTACCCTTCGGTCAGGCCCCACTTCTTCGCGAGATAGAACTCGACGGCCTTGCGCTGCACGGTTGTCAGCTCGTTGGTGAAAATGAGTATTTCGCCGTAACGCTGTCCGCCGGCATTCTGATACTCGTCTGACATGCCGAGCGAGCGCACGCTCGGCGAATCGCCCGGCGCGACGCCTAGTGAGATAATCTGGTACCCACCGTCAAGTGCAGCCGTCTCGTTCGGCACTATCGCCGTACCATCGACCCAGCAAGGGACATTCTTGCGGCCATTCGCTATTGTCGTAGACTCGATGTTCGCCGCATTGCGGTTGTAGTACGTTGGTTGTCCAGAAGCAGCGATCGTCTCGCCGGGAAGAGGATTCTGCGCCTCGCCGGTCTGCCCGCTCTTCCAACCGCCCACAAGCGCCATGCCGCCGCCGTCCTGCGAGCCGTAGACCATCACGATCGTCTTAGACGCAATCGGCTGGTTGAAAACCATACGGCGCTGCTCCGCCCGCGAGTCGGTCGCAGGATTGCCGTTCGCGTCTATCGAGTTCTGCGCGCCACCGACATTTCCGCCGGAGGTTCCGAAAGAGACAACAGTCAGCCCGTTAAGTTCGTTCGTGACGGAATACGGCATCGTCCGTATGTAGCCACCGTCGGTAGAGCCTGTCGACGAACGGGCGTTCACGGCATAGAGACGATCCGAGCCACCGCGAACGTCATCCCAACGGCGGACGACGATTCCGGGGAAAGTCCCGTCGGGAACAGTGTGCCCATTGTACGAATACTCCTGCAATGTCGTCTCGTCCGAAGCGTCGAGCCAGAGCGCGGGAATGTCTCCAAGCGCCGACGCGAGCGCATCGTCAAGAATGTTCGACATCGACGCGTCCGCCTCGATCTTGACGTCGATGCCGTCTGAAATCGTGCCGTAGCCAACAACTCCCTGTACAACGAGTTTGCCAGTACCTTCGAAAGAGCCGACAGACCCGGACTCGAGATATACTGTCACCCCATCCTCGATCGTAAGCGAATCGATCATCTGTCCAGCGGGAAGAGCGAGCGTCACGGGAGTGTCGGAGGACGGAATCTTGCGGACGATGATGTTCACTCCTTCGCCAACGGAATCAATCGTGACGCCCTTTGAATTATTCATGACGTATACAAGAGTCCCCGCCTCGGCGGACTCGATCTCAAACTCTGATGTCGCGGCATTTGCGCCGCGCAGTTCGACTGTGCCAGCTGCGCTCGGGATCGTAAGCCTCTCGTTCGCCGCGGCATTGTATATGACACCGCCTGTGAAGTCACCCTTCGTACCTTTGTTGCCGTAGAACACGCCTTCGACTGTATCCCAGAGCCCGTATGCCCCGTCGGGGTCGATGCAGGGGATGAATTCGCGCTTCGGCACGTTCCCCTCGCTTATCGTCATCGAATAGAGGCGCATTGGCTGATGGCGGTTCGCCGACGACGTTCCAGATGACGATGCATAGTTGTTTTGGCAGAAAATGTAGATTGGCGCGGCAGCCGGACTGTTGACAGTGGTTATCGTCTTCGTTGTCGCCGCACTGCCGGTGACCGTCAGAGAGCCGCTTTTTAGCTCTACATCATACTCCAGGTTCGCCGTGGACGGGATGCCGGCTTCCGTATAGTCGGAGTTGCAGAAGATGCCGTTGAAATTAGAGTTGTTGAAATAGCGGAAGACGACCGAATAGTTCGGTTTGTCGTCGCTCATGATGCCGAAGAACGCCGCCCAGTCGACTCTTCTCGCCCTTGCGAGGATCGAGGCGCGGACGACAGTCGTCGCCTGCGGCTGGTACCCCGAATCAATCCACTGAAGACCAGCCGCGTCCGACTCGATCCAGTCGAGACGCGTGTAGTTCGCCGGCAGGTCAACGGCAAACGCCGACACAGCGGCGAACGCCAACACAAACCACAGAGCCTCAGCAACCATGCGATGCAACGACTTCATGACCATAGAACCTCCTTTGTTTATGGTAATTATAGCATATTTTAGCGTTGTAACAAGTGAAGTCAGCGCAAAATTTTTCGTGAAAATCGCGCAATACCGCGTTGCACGCCAACTCACCCGGGAATCAGCGACAGGTTTATCCCATGCCTCACCGCACGATGAACAGCATGCCGAAGGGCATAACTTTCGCGACGAGTTCGGCATCGGTAGTGGCAACGACCTTTATCCTGTACCTGTCATCTGCCGTATACTCCGGCGTCACTGCCCAGCAAGACACCCCGGCTCCGTCAACCGTTCCGAATGAGCCGAGTATGTATGTCCCCGGCTGAACGATGCCGTCCTTGAAGGAAAGATTGAAAACACCTTCATCCGCAAGTTTCAGCGTCGCACTGCCGATGTCGAACGCCTCGGCGACAGTTCCGTTGACGCAGTCGATCGTGAAATCAAGGGACTCCTGCGAAAACTCGAGCGTTCCAGTGAAGTTGTCAAACTGCGGCAGCCCTTTCGGTTCTGCGGCAGTCACTGTTCCTGCGCCGCTTACAGTCGCGCCCGTCCAGTCCGCATATCCTGGCGGCAGCGTGCCAAGCCACTTCTTCATAAGATACGCCTCGACACCGCCGCGCGTATCAGCATCAAGCACTTCGCTGAACAGAACGATCTCGCCTAGGACTTCGTAGGCCTGATCACCACCGGCGTTGTAATAACCGAAGAAAGCGGCATTGAATTCATGGCCATCGGTTGTAAAAGAGAAAAGCTCCGGCGCGCCTGTGAAACCAGTTGTCGTGCCGCTAACTGCAATGCCGTTGAGTCTCGTCTCTCCGCCTGTGAGGATAGACGAGGTTCCGCTACCCCAGATCGGAGACGTAAAGTCACTATATGTACGCGCCTTTACAATGTTTCCTGGATTTATTGCGTCGATAATTGGAAGACCTCCGCCGTAGCTGCTGTCCATAACTATAAATGCGGTCTTGACGCCAAGAGGAACACTACCAGAATCATTGCCATGTTTCAAAGAGTGGTCTGTCTTGACGCGAAGATTATTGCCTTTCTTTGTGCCGGAATCCGAATCAGCATGAAGATCCATCCAACCACGGACTGGACCGTAGCCTCTCGCCTGGCGAGAATAGGTAGGACGGCGATCACCTCCGATTGCGTAAGTTGCGTGAATATACGGGGTCCCGTCCACTGCCATCTTGCCGTGATCAAACACAGCATGAACCATCGTTTTATCGTTGTTGAAATCTATGTCAGCTTCGCAGTCCGGGTCGAAGCGCGCAATTTTGCTCGTCATGGCGTCGATCTCGGATTCTGTAAGAATATTCTTGCTTGCGGGGATTGCAAGAGTCGCCCCCGCCGCGACAGTGACCCCTCCCGTAAATCCTGCTCCAGTGCCCTTGTTCGTGTAAAACTTCCCTTCTACATTATCCCACAGACCGCAGATACCTTTGTCGTCCATGCAGGGGATGAAGTCGCGCTTCGGCGTGTCACCTTCTCTTATCGCCATTGAATAAAGACGCATGGGCTGATAGCGGCTCGGCGCCGATTTGCCCGTAGCGCTCGTATATTCGTTCTGGCAGAAAATGTACATCGGCGCATTTACGATGGTTGTGCCGGAAGTTAGTTGTTTCGATACCGGATCCGATCCAGCACGAGTAATGTTAAAACAGCCGGACTTCAATTCAATCTGATATTCGCCGTCTTTAACGGAGTCAATTTGTCCTTCAGATGCGTTTGAGTTACCAAACAGTCCCTGAAGATGGGAATTGCCGTCGTAGCGAAATCTCACCGATGTTGCAGAGGTTGATCCTTCGATCACACCAAAAAACACTGCCCATGCGTCCTTCGGGCTTCGCGCAAGTAATGAAACGTTGATTATTGTGGCCGTATTAGGACTGTACCCAGAGTCGATCCACTGCTGATTCGTGGCGTCCGACTCGATCCAGTCGAGCCGCGTGTAGTTCGCCGGCATGTCGTCGGCAAGCGCCGACACAGCGGCGAACGCCAACACAAACCACAGCGACTTAGCAGCCATGCGATGCAACGACTTCATGACCATAGAACCTCCTTTGTTTGTTGCTATTATATCATATTTTACCGTTGCAACAAGTGACGACAGCGCAAAAATTTTCGTGAAAAATGCGCAATGGTCTGATGGATGTCAATTGCCTCGGCAATGTTCCGTCGCGGAGCGACGGAATCCCCTGGGCAAAACGCACGAAGAAGCCGCGCTCAGGGGGTCCGTCGCTCCGCGACGGACCACGAGTGCCGTCCGGGCAGGGACTACCTGCCGCTGTCGAGGATTCCGATGAAGGTGAGAAGCGCACCCCAGTGGTAGAAGGCGTCCGACGCGCCTGCGTCTCCGCCCGCACCGGTCACGGAATTGTAGTTCTCGTATATCCCGCCGTTTTCCTTCCAATTCTTCATCAGCAAATTGCGCGAGCGCTCCACGAGGTCTGCGCGAGCCTTGTCAACCGTCGGCGTCCTGTAGTCCTTCATGCCGATGTAGACAAGGAAGTTCAGCGGTGCCCAGATGCGTCCGCGCCAGTAGTTGTTGTCCTTGAAGCCCCTCGCATTGCGCGCGCTCGCAGGCATCACGAACTCGCCGTAGAACTCCTCCGGATTGAAATAGTGCTCGTTTATCATGCGGTCGGCCTGCTCATTCGTCGCCGTTCCGGATAGCAGCGCGTAGAAGTTGCACGGAGAGAGGACGTCGAGGAACTGCCTTGACCCGACCCTGAAGTTGCGGTAGATGCCGGTCTTCTCGTCCCACATCGTCTTAAGTCTCTCGTCATACTCCTTCGCCCGTGCGAGAAGCTCCTCGCGGTCGGCGCGCCTGTCGAGGATGCCGGCGATTTCGGCCAGGCATTTGCAGTCCATCACATACATCGCCATCAGCCCGACGTCCGCCTGGTCCATCGTGCACGTATCGGGCATCATCTTCGCCTCGTCGAACATGGGGGAGTTGTCTAGTCCGGACTCGTACTTCGCAAGCTGCAGTCCGCCGACTCGCCGCGTGCCGTCTTTGTTCCAGCTGTGCGTGCCCCACGCGAGGAACCCGTCGCCGCACGTGCGGGCTTTAGGCCACCAGCGGTTCCAGGCGACAAGTTCGTCATACGTCTCCTCGAGGAACCAACGTTCGGGATACCGCCTGTAAATTTCGAGAATCGTCCGGCTGCCAACGGGAGGCTGCGAGCGGTCGACGGAAGCATGGGTTGCGGACTTGTAGTTGGGGACGAACCCCTCTCCCGTCACACTCTTCGTGATCTCGACGGCGTTTGCGAAGGCGAGGTCGCGGTTGAACGACGAGAGCATCCATGCCGCGAAGTAGGTGTCCCAGTCGAAAAGGACCCATCCCTCCCAGTTGTAGTTCCAGTTCCGGCTCACCGGAGCGATCGCCCTTCCGTTGGGCGCGTCGTAGATTGTGTTCCACGCGAGGATCGTCTGCATGCCCTGGAACGAATCGGCATGCTCGCCCCACGACGCGACGCGCTTCTCCTGTTCGGCGCGGCGCTCGCCGATGAGCTTCTCGATCTCCTCGAGCGTGCGCGCCCTGCCGGTATAGAAGCCGATCTTCCCCTGGAGCCGCACGGCGAGCCGCGGAGAGCCGGACGGCATGTACGGCATCTTCGCAGGAGCCGCCGTCGTCGAGACGGTGAACCTGCGCCCGCCGCGCGTCCCGAAGAGCTGATCGCCCGCGCGTCCGACGGTCCCGTCGCGCTCCCACGGATAGAATACGTCCGCTATGACGAGATGCCCGCATTTGTTCGAAGGCGTCACAAGCGCGACGAGGTCTTCTCCGTCAGCCGCAGTCTCGAGCGTGAGGGCGAACTGGTTCTGGACTATCTCGACGCTCGTGTAGCGTCCGTCATCGGACCTCAGCCCCGGAATGACGCCTGTCCTTGATCTTCCGTTCTTGAGAAACTCGCGGCGGTATTCCTTTCCGTTGTGCAGCGAGACGCCGAAGTTGACCGTGAAGCCGTCTGGGAGAAAAGTGTGCGCCGTCATGCTGTTGTTGTACCACGTGTTCCATCCGCGGCAGATGCGCGCCTGGAGGTCGCGGTACTGATTCGTACGTATCTCGCCGAGACGCGTCGCCTCAGCCGTTCCGGCAAGCGTCAGGGCGATGGCAAGCGCGAGAACAAATGCCGGTTTTCCGGTGCTGATGTGCATAACTGTATCTCCTTATCTTTGGCTCTTCGTAGTTATTAGTGGTGTATTATAGAATAACTCCGACGGTTAGGGTTCACGCTACCGCTTCACTGCTTCGCGCTTTTCAACCACAATCAGGTGTCGCAGTTTTTCAGTGTTTAGAGCGGCCTTCGGCCGATTTATGCGACGCAGTCGCATCCCAAAATGCTTACCCTGGCACATATACAATCGTTGAGTGGTGCGAAGCTGCGGAGCGGTAGCGGGAGCCCAAACGCTCGGAGTCTATATTTCGTAGAGTCATGCTGTTCCACTAAATTCTTTGAAGAACCTTATCTTTCTGCGGTTGCCTGTTTCATGATTCCGTTGATGCCGATTTTGACGTCGGCCGACGGATCAGATTCTATCGTGAGAATCTTCCGGCACTCGACGTTTGCCGCGGCGGAGCCTTTCGAGCCCAGGCCGAATCGCATGCAGGGAAGCTTGTTGTCAAGACGCATATGGTCGCCGACGAACGCACTCGCAAAAACGGAAAGATCGCCGCCCTTCTCCGCGGACGCCTCGTAGCAGCACCACGATATGAGCTGATTGAACGCAACCGATCCGCCGCGGACATCGGCGATCTTCGACGCCGGAGACCACACGTCCGCCACGTCGAACACTATGCGCCCGCGAAAGCCCGGCTCCGTCACGGCATAATGTCCTCCGCCCTGGCGGAAGAAGACGCCCATCGACGCGACGAGCCCTATCACCGCGTCGCTTCCCGCGCGTCCTATTACGCCGTCCCGCGCAGCGTCGAACGCGACGCCCCACATCTTGCCGCGGAACGATCCGCCAGTGTACCGGTCGCGTTCCAGGACGAGCTGCTCGGCAACGTTGATGTTGAAGCAGGAGAAGAAGTCGCACTTCTTCACGTCGCCCAGGACTATTCCGCGCGTGACGCGCGACGAGAAGTCGCAGAGCCGCTCGCCCTCGGTCTTGTTGCCGGGGTGGTTGGGGAATCCGCCCTGGTGCCCCCAGCCGGAGAAGTTGAAGTGCAGGTCGCGGACCGTTCCGCCCGTCGTGCCGTGTCCGATCTCGAGCGTCGTTCCGAGCGCCGCGCCCGTCACGTCCGCGATTTCGATTCCGTCGCACTTCGCCGTCATCGCGTCGATCGCGGTCCACGAGCCGATGAACGTGCAGTCGCGAATCCACGACTGCGCGGCGGCGCGGACGGTGGGCGGATACTTCTTGACGCGGATGCGGTCCTCGACTTCGGGCAGGTCACTCCATCCCTGGTGCGGATAGTACACGGTGATTCCCCTCACACCCGAGCCGCGCGATAGCGTCACGAGCGGTGCGTCGTCCGGCTTGTCCTTCCCGCCTATCGCCCAGAGCATCGTTCCGCGCATCGTCGCGTTTCCGTAGTGCGCGCCTTCGAAGGATCCGCGCAGCTCCACGCCAGGCGGAACCTTCACGCCGCCGAAGAGCTTGTACGATCCGGACGGAACATACACCGTGCCGCCCTTCGCCGCGCCAGCCGCGTCGAGCGCCTTCTGGAACGCCGCGGTGGAGTCCTCCTTCGGAAGTTCCCTGAAAGTTCCGCGCGCCGCACCGAAATCGGTGACGTCCCATATCTTCGACGAAGCGGGCTTCCCGTGCGGCGTGTGGTCGAAGGCGTACTTAATAGCGGCGGGGACGGCCTTCGACGGCTCGTCGCGGATTATGCGCGGATCGTCCGCCTCCCATCCGCCGACGGCGGACGGCCCCTTGTAGGAATTCCCAGAAAGCACAAGCTGATCGACCTTCTCGCCCATCTCGTAGGCCGCGGCCTTTTGCTCGTCGAAGCGGCAGCGCGCGACGACGATGTTTCCGGCCGCAGACCTCACTGCTGCATTCGCGTAACCAGTGAAAGTGCAGTCCTTCAGGCTGATTGCGTAGGGTCCGATCTTCGCGGAGCCGACGGAGTACTTTCCGCCCCTGAGAACAGTGTCCGAGACGACAAGCGAGGTATCGGACTGGTACCACGGCTTTACGCCGCGCGCAATCGCCTCGGAATAATCGGGCTTCGCCCCGAAGTAAATCGGACACACCCGCGCCGACACGTCGCTTCCGGTGAGCATAAAGCAGGGATATCCAGGGTTCTCGAGAAACACGCCGACTCCCGCATTGCGTATCCGCACATTTCCAGCCGCAACGTTGCCGGTGTTGAGGAGCTTTCCATCGTCGGACGGGACTGCGGTTATGAGCAGGCCCTTCTGGCACCAGTCTATGTCGATATCCCACCAGTAACCCCAGTCCTGCTCACCGCACATGATTCCGACGAGGTTCTTCTGCAGGTACGTCTTCAGATTTGCTAGCGTCGTGCCCTTCGGCGCGCCGGGGAGCCCGCTTTCGGACCAGTACTTCGGCGAAAGCGAAACGTGTTCGATTCGCGGTACGTCGTATGCGTACGCGCCATGCACGCCGAGCTTCAGCGCCGTTCCGTAGAGCCGCCTGACGAGCATGGACGAGCAGTTGTTGTTCCAGAAGCCCGTCCAGGAATTGTAGAGCGTAATGTTGTAGACCGTGGAATGTCCGCGTCCGCGGATCGTCGCGGGATACGGTACCGGCGCGTCGGCCTTCTGCTCAGGATACCATATCGACAGGTCGCGCAGCGTCGTCGCACCGCGCACCGTTATGAACGCGCCGTCGTCCGGCTTCTCCGTTCCGCGCCCCGAATACGCCATGAGGATCGTGCCCTTCCCCGCGCCGCCCTTGTCGGGGCGCATCCACTCGCCGCGGAGCGTTACGCCATCGGGAAGCTCCAGCGTCCCCTCCACGCGGTAGCGTCCCGCCGGAAGGAACACCGTGCCGCCCTGCGCCTCGTGGCAGGCCTTTATCGCGGACTTTATCGCCTCCGTCGAGTCCTTTGCGCCCGTCCGGTCCGCGCCGAATTCGCATGCGTCGGCCGTGTAGACGATCAGGTCGTCAGACGCCATTCCCGCCGACGGAACTGCCACGCGAGCCTGAATCCGCGGCTCGGCAGTGGCGGCCACTGCCGCTGGTAGCAGGAACGGCAATAGGGCGAGAGCCACATGCCAATGGAGAAACCTGAACTTACGGCACTGGACTTCCATGTCAACGACATAATCAGAAGTTCAGTCTGGCCGACTGGACGCCGTCGGTGAAGCCGGGCTGTCCGCCGCCGACGAAGAACTCGTACTCGCCCTTCGCGAGCGACTGCTTTCCGTCCATGCCGAACTGCATCAGCTGCTCGGGCTTGAGCGTAAACGAGACAGTCTTCGACTCGCCAGGCTTGAGGCTCACGCGCTTGAAGCCCTCGAGATGATGGCGGCGGCGGTCGCCGGAATTCTTGGGCGAGCGGACATATAGCTGCACCACTTCGTCGCCCGCAACCTTTCCGGTGTTCGTGACCTTGACCGTTGCCGTGACGCCGCCGTTCGACTTCGCGACCTTGAGTCCGTCATACCCGAACGTCGTGTAGCTGAGCCCGTAGCCGAACGGATAGAACACGTTCTCCTCTCCGTAGAGGTACGTGTGTCCGGGGAGCTTGTAGTCCTCGAAGTCGGGGAGCTTCGCGTTGTCCGCGTAGAAAGTGACGGGGAGACGTCCGCCCGGGTTGTTCATCCCGAAGAGCGTCCTGTACACCGCCTTGCCGCACTGCTCGCCCGGATACCAGATGAACAGCACCGCGTCCGAAAGCTCGGCGACTTCGCGCAGGTCGACGCAGCTGCCGCCGAACACGATGGAGACGATCTTCTGGTTCGGACGCTCCTTGCGGTCCTTCCTGAGCGTCTTGAGCTGGTCGTCCTTGAGGTTGATGTGCTTGCGGTCCCCGCCCTCGCCCTCGTCTGCGGGCGTGAGCCCGATGCAGGCGAGCGTCACGTCTCCGCCGTGTCCCTCCTCGACGAGCGCGCCAGGGCCGAGCTCGCGCAGGAAGGCGCGGTAGATCGACAGCGGGTCGCCGGGCTGTCCGTTGTAGTTGCCGAGAAGCGCCGTCTCGTCCTTGTAGCGGCCCCACATCTGAATGCGGCGGCACTTGGCGCGGTCGAGCGGAAGGACGCCGTTGTTCTTGAGGAGCACGAACGACTTCTCCGCGCACCTTAGCGCGAGGTCTATGTGCTCCTTCGTCGCGATGTCCTTCTCGCCGAGGCCGTCCCACGGCGTCTTCGCGTTGCCGATGTTCCCGAGCAGCAGCCGCGTCGTGAGGAGGTTCACGACGGGCTGCTCAAGCCTTTCCTTCTTCACCTCGCCGCGCTCGATGGCCGGGCGAAGCGGACCGTACGTGCCGTCGTTGCAGAGGTCGAGTCCGCCGTCGATGCACGCAAGCGCGGCGGAGAGCGCGTCCTTTGTGTACTTGTGCTGCGTCCAGACGTCGGTGCACGCGCCGACGTCGCTCACGACGTGCCCCCTAAAGCCCCACTCGTCGCGGAGGATGTCCCTGAGAAGATACTTGCTCGCGCAGCACGGAACGCCGTTGACCGCCGAGTACGCGCCCATCACGCTCTCGACCTTCGCCTCCTGGACGAGCGCCTTGAACGCGGGGAGGTAGTACTCGTAGAGGTCGCGCTTGTCGATGTTGACGTTGAAGCCGTGACGCTTCGCCTCTGGGCCTGAATGGACGGCGTAGTGCTTCGCGCAGGCTGCGGTCATCAGGAAGTTGGGATCGTCGCCCTGAAGCCCCTTCACGAACTCGACGCCCATGCGCGCGGCGAGGTACGGGTCCTCGCCGAACGTCTCCTGTCCGCGGCCCCAGCGAGGGTCGCGGAACATGTTGACGTTAGGACTCCACAGCGTGAGGCCCGTGTAGAGATCGAAGAGCTCCTTCGCGCGGAAGAGGTTGTACTTCGCGCGCGCCTCTATCGCGATGGCATCCGCCACCTCACGCTCCAGCGCCGTGTCGAATGTCGCCGCGCGGCCGATCGTCTGCGGGAAGACCGTGGCGAGTCCGCACCTCGCGATGCCGTGGAGCGCCTCGTTCCAGAACGAATAGCGCGGAATACCGAACTGCGGCCTCGCCGGAGGGCATCCCCCGAGGAAGGCGACGCAGTCCATCGCCGTCTGTTGCGCGACGATTTCCCGCGCACGGGCCTCGCACTCGTCGCGTCGCGCGTCGGACGGAACCGCGAGAAGCTGCGCCGCAGCCGCGGCGACGGAAACGGAAATGGCAATCTTGTTCATTTTCAGAAGCTCCTTACAGTTCTACCATGATGCACTTCGTGTTGTCGCAGTACCCTGGCTGCCCGCCGCCGACGAATATGCGGTAGACGCCCTTCGCAAGTGTCTGGCGTCCGTCCTTTCCGAACTGCGCCAGCTGTCCGGCCGTGAGCGCGAACGACACACGCTTCTTCTCGCCGGGCTTGAGCGAGACGCGCTTGAAGCCCTCGAGGTGGTGGATGCGGCGGTCGCCGGAATCCTCGGGCGAGCGGACGTAGAGCTGCACGACTTCGTCGCCCGCAACGGCGCCGGTGTTCTCGACGTCGATCGAGACCGTCAGCATCGGGGCGGAGGGCGCCACGGGAGCGGCGGCCTGCTTCGGACGCTTCTCGCCGGCGTCGGACTGGCTCTGCCCCGCCTCGTCGCGGCGAATCGAGAAGTCGGGGTCTATCTCCACCGCCGCCGTGGTCTTGGGAAGGTTGCGCGTGTCCGCCTTTATGCCATTGTAGGCGAACGTAGTGTAGCTGAGCCCGTAGCCGAACGGATACAGCACGTTCTGGTCGGTGTAGAGGTAGGTGCGCCCGGGCAGGGTGTAGTCCTCGAAGTCGGGCATCTTGCCGGGGTTGCGGTAGAACGTGACTGGGAGCCTGCCGGATGGATTGTTCTTTCCGACGACGGTGCGCGCGACCGCGGTGCCGCCGAGCTCGCCCGGATACCAGCATACGAGGACCGCGTCGCAGAGTTCGCACACTTCGCGCAGGTCCATCGCGCTGCCGCCGGGAACAACGGCGATGATCTTCCTCTCGGGACGGCGCTGGCGGTCCCTGCGCAGTTCCTTGAGCTGCTGCGGCCACATGCCGATGTCCTTGCGGTCGCGGTCTTCGCCTTCGTCGATCGGGCAGAGTCCGATGACGCGCACGAGCGGATCGGAGTCGCTCGTCGTGTCGATGAACACGCCCGACCCGAGTTCGCGCAGGAAGCCCTTGAGAATCGTCACGGCGTCGGCCGGCTCGCCGTTGTAGTTGCCCATGAGGATGTGCTCCTCGCGAGAGCGCCCGGTGACGTCGAGGCGCTTGAGCTTGGAGGCGTCGAGGGGCAGCACGCCGTCGTTCTTCAAAAGCACGATCGACTTCTCCGCGCACTCGAGCGCGATGGCCTTGTGCTTCGCGTTGTTGACGTCCTTCTCGCCGAGGTTGTCCCATGGCGTCTTCGCCTTGGGGTCGAGGTCGCCGAGCAGCGCGCGCGTGGTGAGGATGTGCATGAGCGGCTTGTCGAAGATCGCGGGGTCGATCTTGCCCTCTTTTACAGGGCCGCGCATGTGGTGGTACGTGGCCTCGCTGCAGAGGTCGAGTCCGCCTTCGATCGCCGCAAGGTCGCCCTCGACCGCGTTCTTCCTGTACTTGTGGTTCTTCCAGATGTCGTCGACTGCTCCGACATCGCTGACGACGGTTCCCCGGAAGCCCCACTCGCCGCGCAGGATGTCGACGAGAAGCCGCTTGTTCGCGCAGCACGGGACGCCGTTGACCGCCGAATACGCGCCCATCACGCTCTCGACCTTCGCCTCCTTCACGAGCGCCTTGAACGCCGGGAGGTAGTATTCGTAGAGATCGCGGTCGTCGAGGTTCACGTTGAACTCGTGGCGCTTCTTCTCGGGACCGGAGTGGACGGCGTAGTGCTTCGCGCACGCGACGGCCTTCAGGTACTTCGGATCGTCGCCCTGAATGCCCTTCACGAACGCGACGCCCATGCGCGAGGTGAGGTATGGGTCCTCGCCGAACGTCTCCTGCCCGCGCCCCCATCGCGGATCGCGGTCCATGTTGACGTTCGGGCTCCACAGCGAAAGGCAGTGGTTCCCGCCGCGCTCGCCCTGGGCGCGGTACAGGTTCACCTTAGCGCGCGCCTCGGTCGAAATCGCATCCGCCATCCTTAGCTCGAGCTCGTCGTCGAACGTCGCCGCCGCGCCGATCGCCTGCGGGAACACCGTCGCGAGTCCGCTCCGCGCGTACCCGTGCAGCGCCTCGCTCCACCAGTGGAAGCGCGGGATGCCGATGCGCTTGATCTCGGGATTGTCCATCATGAGCATCTGGACCTTCTCATCCGGCGTCAGCTTTTCGAGAACGGCCCTCGCCTCCTTCTCCGCCTCCGCGCGACGCGCGTCGTTCGGAACGGCACCAACGCCGGCGGCAACCGCCGCCACCGCCAACACAACTGCAGTTTTTCTCATGATGTCCCTTTTGTCTGATTACAATGAAACCTTGACGGCCTTCCCGCTGTACTTCACGGTCTTCTCGGCACCGCCGAGAGTCTTCACGCGGAAAGTCCGGGCCTTGAGCATGCCGGGATAGGCACCCTTGCACGCGCCGATGGTCAATGTCTTGGTCTTGTCATTCCACGAGAAGCCGATCGTCGTGAACTCGCCCTTCTCGTACTTGTACCCATCGCCCGCGTCCTCGTAGAGTTCGAAGGATCCGTTCGCGCCCGGATAGACCGTAACCGCGAGATCATTCCACGGCTTCTCGCCGACATACTGCACGTCAGGTCCGTCGACGAGAATCGCGCCGGCGCGGACATACAACGGGAAGTTCGAGAGGTCGGTCTTCATCTCGTGCTCCGCACCGCCCTTCACGCGCTCGCCCGTGAAGTAGTTGTACCAGTTCGCGCCCTGCGGCAGGTACGTCGCGACGGACGTTACATTCGAGGACGTTACCGGCGCGACGAGGATGTCGCGTCCGAAGAGGAAAGAGCCCTTCTCGTCCCATGTGCGGCGGTCCTCCGGAAACTCGGCCACGAGCGGACGCATGAACGACATGTTCGACGCATACGCCTCGTGCGCGATCGAATAGATGCGCGGGAGTAGGCGGTAGCGGAGCTTCACGGACGCAAGAAGCGAATCGTAGAGCGGCTCGCCCGGTTTGCCGAAGAAATAGAGTTCGCGCGCCATGCCCGAGCCGTGGCTGCGCATCATCGGCTGGAAGACGCCGTACTGCATCCAGCGCGCGTAGAGCTCGCCGAAAGTCTCGCGCTTCGGACCGCTGAAGCCGCCGAGGTCGCCGCTCCAGTTGGGGTTTCCGGAAAGCGCGAAGTTGAGTCCGCACGGAATCTGCTTCCTGAGCGCCTCCCACGTGCACTTGGTGTCGCCGCTCCACGTGTGCGCACCGGTGCGCTGGAGTCCGGCCGAGGCGGAGCGCGTAAGGATGAACACGCGGCGGTCGGGACGCGCGGCCTTGGTGTGGTCGTGGATGTTGCGGATTGCGTAGAATGGATAGGCGAGCCTGACGTCGCGGTAGCGACCGAGCGAACACGGGATGTCGTTGTGGTGCTCACCCTGCCCCCACGGCTCCGGCTCGGTCGAGTCCATCCACCAGCCGTCGAGTCCGTAGCCGTAGAGCTTCGCGGCGTGCTTCCAGCAGATCTCGCGCGCCTCCGCGCTGTAGCAGTCGTAGGGCTTCGACTTGTCCGGGTATGTAGGCAGGTCGAGGAGCGCACCCGCCTTCTCAAGGTCGGCATAGGCCGCCGTCTCGGGTCCGAAGCTGCACCAGATGGAGATGATGAAGTGGCAGTTCGAGGCATGCACCTCGTCAATCATCGCCTGCGCGTCCGCGAAGCCCGGATTGAGGAACGCCATCGCGTTCCAATGGGCGTTGTCGCCCCAGTACTGCCAGTCCTGGATGATTCCGTCCATCGGCACTCCGTCCTTCCTGTAGCGGCGCAGGACCTCGAGGAGCTTGCCGCAGTCGGTGTAGCGCTCGCGGCTCTGCCAGAAGCCGTAGCTCCAGAGCGCGTTCATCGGAACCTTCCCCGTCAGATGTCGCATCGCGCCTACGACGCCGTCGAGCGAGCCGCCCGCGATGAAGTAGTAGTCCTCCGCGTCGCCGACGTCGCTCGAGAAGCCGACGCTCGTCGCATCCGTCGAATACCAAGTCACGGACACGTTGTCCCAGTACACGCCCCATCCGCCGATGCCGCAGAGGAACGGAATGCCGTCGTCGCAGTTCTCGGGCTGCAGCCTCAAGCGGCCGGCGTTGCGCTGGTCGAGGCGTCCGTTCTGCACGCTGCCGAGTCCGTACACAGGCGCGTCCTTCGCGATCTTCCACTTCTGAGAGACCTTCGTCGCCGTGTAGCCGCCCTTGTACGTTTCCTGCTTGAACTTGGCGGGACCAGCTTCTTCGAGCATGACCGAGCCGTCCGCGCCGAGGAAAGAGAGCGCACCCGTCTTCTTGTCGAGCCGCACGGAAAGCGCAGCGCTCTTCCAGGTCTTGGCGTCGTCGTTCTCCAGCACGGACATCTTCACCTTCTGCGGCTTTGCCGTGACGATGTCGGCCTTCTTGACGACCTCGCCGCTTGGAGCGCGCACGATTCGCGCGATCGATGGCGCATAGAACGTCACTTCGACATCCGCCGCGTTTGCGGCAAGGGCAAAGGAGATCGCGCCAAACAGGAAAGCGCAACCCAGCAACGAATTTATGTCTCTCATTTTGCTTCTCCGTTGATTTGAGAAATCACTCAGCCGTCATCTCAAGGCGGAGCGTCTCGCCGGACACCACCGCGGCGTGCGGAATCGCCGTGCCCGCAAGCGGCCTGCCTCCGATCGTCGCGGAGGCGACGTACTTCGCGTCGCGGCTCGCCTTGGGCGCGTCGACGACGAACGACTTTCCGTTCTCCTGGCGAATCGTTATCTTCGAGAACACAGGGGAGCCTAGCTGGTACTCGGGGAGACCCGGCGTCACGGGATAAAAGCCCATCATCGAGAACACCGCGTAGGCGCACATTCCGCCGCCGTCTTCGTCTCCGCACATGCCCATCTTGTCGTTGCGGAACCAGGCCTCCAGCGTCTTGCGGACGAATTTCTGCGTCTTGCGCGGCTGGCCGGCGTAGTTGTAGAGGTACGGGATGTGGAACGAAGGCTCGTTCGCCATCGTGAACATGCCCATCATGCCCGTCGCACCGTCCGGCATCTCGGCCGTGTATCGGAAGCGGTTGCCGCAGGAAGTGTTGAGCATCTCGTCAAGTCTGCGCGCCATGCCGGCGGGCCCGCCGAGGTACTCGAGCAGCTGGGGGATGTCGTGCTGCACGTCCCAGATGTACGTCCACGCATTGTTCTCGGTGTAGTAGCTGCGCGCGCCCTTCCCGCCGCAGATTATCGGATCGAACGGCTCCACGAATTCGCCCGCGGCGTTCCTGGGGCGGAAGAACTTCGTCTTCGGATCCCACAGGTTGCGGTAGAACTTCGAGCGGCGTTCATATTCCTTAACGCCCTCCGCGTCGCCTACGATTGCGGCGATTTTCGACATCGCCCATGCGTCATAGCTAGAACCCTGCGTCACGGAGACCGTCTGGCGGTTCTCCCAGTTCTGGTCGACGGCGGAGCACGTCTCCTTGTCGCCGGGGTTGAGCGCCGGCATGTAACCCTTCTCGACGTAGAACCGGTCGAGCTCCGTGAGCGGACCGCGGAACCACGGCACGAGCGACTCGGTCTTCTCAGTATAGTCGAGCGCCTTGAACGCGGCCGCGAGGTCGAAGCCCCTCACGCCCTTCACCCAGGCGTCGTAGAACGAGATGGCCGCATGGTGGTTGATCATGCAGTGCTGGTCGCAGTTGATCCCCGGAAACGTGGGCATCCACTTCTCCTTGTTCTCGGCGGCCATGCGGATGTAGCTCGTGAGCTTCGCCGCCTCGGCCTTCGGCTCGAGGATCACCATGAGCGGATGGTGCGCGCGGTACGTGTCCCAGATCCAGTCGTCGGTATACTGGTCCACTCCGTCGGTCTCGTGCACCTTGCCGTCCCATCCGCGGTAGCGCCCGTCTTCAGTGACGTTGACCATGCGTTCGTAGCAGCGCCAGAGCGAGGAGTAGAAAACCGTCTTCTCGGCATCGGTGCCGCCCTCGACCTCGATCTTCGAGAGCTTCTCGTTCCACGCCCTGCGGCCCGCGGCGGCAAGCGCCGCCATGTCCCAGCCCGAAATCTCCCGCGCGCAGTTGCGCGCCGCCTGCTCTGCGTCGATGTAGGAGATGCCGTACTTCAGCATCACCGACTTCGCCTCTGGCGCGAAGACGAGCGCAAAGCCGTCGTTGACGCGGCGGAGCTCCACCGGCGCCGGACTAAACTCGCCCGCGAGCCATACGTCGCTCGCGGCGTATTTGCCGCGCCTCACGTCCTTCGCGACCACGCGCGCGCCGTCGAGCCTCACCTCGGCGTCGCGTCCTGTGAAGACGACGGCATGCACGGCGTCGCCGCGGCGGAACTCGAACGACGCAAGCGCGCTCTGCCGCGCGGGAACGATCGAGAACTTCACGCACTCGGAGTCGAACGTCACGTCGTATGAATACGGCGTCGAGTGGGGGGAATCCCACGTGCCGCTCCAGCGCGCGCCGAGCCGCCCGGCGTCGCCCGAGAACGGATGCACCGCGAAGACCTGCTGCCCGCGGTGGTCGGGGGTCTGAAGGAAGATCGCGGAGACGCGGTCGTCCGTGTAGTCGCGGTACGGCGGCAGTACGCGCAGCATGGCGTTAGGGAGCTGAGTCGTCTGGAAGCACGGCACCAGCATGTGGCTGATCGTGCCGATCTCCGTGTTTACCCAGTCGACGGGATCGCGTCCGAAGACGGAACAGCTCACCGCAACAACAGCGACAAAAGTATACATTCTCTTTTTCATGTTTAGATTATACCACAAGGCAGACAAGCATTGCGCGAATTTTTCGCAAAATTAATCGTGAAAAATACGCAACGAAGAAATCCGTCTGCCAATCACGGCGACGACAAGGCTCACTCGAAGAATCCGTTTGCGGAGCGCGCCACATCGGCGGACGGGTCAAACGTCGTCTTGAGCCGTTTCCGGCAGTCGAGGTTTCCGACGGCCATTCCCTTCGATCCGGCCTCGAACCTTATGCAGTCGCGCTTATCGTTGTGCCCGACATGGTCGCCGACGTAGGTGCTGGAGAGCATGTTCAGCTCGCCGCCCTTGCGGCACACTGCCTCCAGGTTGCACCACGACAGAAGCTGCGAGAACGTGACGGAGCCTCCGTTGACATCGGATATCTTCGAACTGCCGCCCCAGAGGTCCGCGTTGGAGAAGACGATCCGCCCGCGGAACTCGGGATCGGTCACGGCATAGTGTCCGCCGCCGCGCTGGTTGAAGACGCCCATGGACGCGACAAGCCCGATTACCGCGTTGCATCCCGCGCGCCCCACGACTCCGTTGTGCGCAGCGTCGAACGCGACGCCCCACATCTTGCCGCGGAACGACCCGCCGGTGAACCTGTCGCGCTCCAGGACGATCTGGTCGGAGACGAGGATGTTGAAGCACGAGAAGAAGTCGACCTTCGACACATCGCCTAGGACGAGTCCGTTGACCTCGCGGTTGGTGTACTCTACGAGTCCGTCCTTCCCGTCCACCGCCTTTGGCCTGTTCGGGAAGCGCCCCTGGTGCGTCCAGTTGGAATAGTTGAAGTGGAGGTCGCGAACGACTCCGCCCGTCGTGCCGTGGCCTATTTCGAGCGTCGTCTTCATCGCAGCGCCCGTGACGTCCACTATCTCGATGTTGTCGCTCTTATGAGTCATCGCGTCGATGGCAGTCCAGCAGCACACGATGGTGCAGTTCTGCACCCAGCAGTTCGGGGCGGTCCTGACGGTCGGCGGATATTTCTTGACGCGCTCGGCCTCCATCGCGCCGGGGCTGTCAATCCATCCCTGCTCCGGATAAAACACCGTGAAGCCCTTGAATCCCGACCCCTTCGAAAGCGTCACCAGCGGCTGCCCGGACGGACGGTCCTTCCCGCCGTAGACCCAGAGCTGCGTCCCCGCGGAGGTCGAGTTGCCGTAATGCGCGCCTTCGAAAGAGCCGCGAAGCTCGACGCCTGTCGGAACCTTCAGCGCACCTTCGAGGCGGTATATCCCGGCAGGAACATACACCGTGCCGCCCTTTTCCCTCGCCGCCGCGTCAAGCGCCTTCTGAAACGCGGCGGTGGAGTCTTCGCTCGGTATGGCTTCAAGCGTTCCGCGCGCCGCACCGAAGTCGCAGACGTCCCATATGCCCCTACCCTGCGGACGACGCCTCGGGACGTGGTTGAAGCTGTACGAGATCGACGGAATGACCTTCGCCATCCTGTCCTCCCGGATGATGCGCCTGTCGTCCTTTTCCCAGCCCCTGACGTCGGACGGACCGGAAAACGAGTTTCCAACCAGCACAAGCTGGTCGACCTTGTCCGTCAGCTCGAAAGCCGGCTGCCTCTTCTGCATGAAGCCGCACTTCGAGACAGTGATGCTCCCCGTGGCGGACCGGAGCGCCGCGCGCTCGTATCCGGTGAAGGTGCAGTCGGCGACGTTGATTCCGTACGGCCCCGTCTTGGCGGAGGCGATCGAATACTTCCCGCCCTTGAAGGCGACCCCCGTGAAGAGCAGCGAGGATGTCCTCTGGTATGACGGCCTTATGCCCATCTCCTCGTACTTCGAGTAGTCCGGCTTGTCCGCAAAGTATACGGGGCACGTCTTCGCGGATATGTCGCCGTACGTAAGCATGAACCCGGGATAGCCGGCGTTCTCGATAAAGACGCCTACCCCCGCGTTGCGAACCTTCACGTTTCCGGCGCAGATGTTCCCCGGAACGACCTTCTTTCCCTCGTCGTCGGGAATCGCCGTCAGGAACAGCCCCTTCTGGCAGTACTCCAGGTCGAGGTCCCACCAGTAGCCCCAGTCCTGCTCTCCGCCCTGTATACACGTCAGGTTCTTCACAAGAAACGACTTGAGCTTGGCGAGCGCAGCACCCTTCGGTGCGCCGGGAAGTCCGGACTCTGACCAGTACTTCGGCGAGAACGCGACGTGTTCGATGCGGGGAATGTCGTAGGCGTACGCACCGTGGACGCCGAGCTTGAGCGGCGTGCCGTACATCCTGCGGATAAGCATCGAGGAACAGTCGTTGTTCCAAAAGCCCGTCCACGCGTTGTAGAGCGTGACGTTGAAGACGGTGCTGTGTCCGTGGCCGCGTATGGCCGCCGGATAAGGCACCGGGGCGTCGGCCTTCTGCTCCGGATACCATATGCCGACATCCCTCAGGCACGCACCGGACGAAACATCGAGAAACGCGCCCGAATCGGGCTTCTCCTCGCCGCGTCCCGAGTATGCCATGAGTATCGTCCCTCGTCCGAGCCCGCCACTGTCGGGCGCGAGCCATTCGCCGCGGAGGGTGACGCCCCCAGAAACCTTGAGCCGTCCATCGACCTTGTAGCGCCCGGCAGGAAGATACACCGTCCCGCCCTTCTCCTTCGCCGCGGCGTCTAGTGCGGACTGGATGGCGGACGTCGAGTCCTTGCTTCCTTGCCTGTCTGCGCCAAACTCGGTCACATCGTGGGTGTACACTATCAGGTCGTCCACCGCGAGGCCGGGCGAGGGCTGCGCGATGCGAACTGCCGCCAAGACGATGAATGATGCGCAAGTCATGGTTTCCTCGCTATTCTGGCCTGTCGGTGTACACCCGAACGTCGCGCACGGTCATCTTCACGCCAGTGTCGTTGTTCCATGTGTTTCCGTCCGGCGGATCAGGCACATAGCCCTTCGAGTCGTTGAACATGTACGTCTCGAAGCGCGTAAGCCTCGCGCCATTCAGCCTGGCGGACGGAATCTTGTGAGTCATCGTCATCCACTCGCCCGGCCTCTCGTACGCGGCCATCGGGCTGTCCCTGAGGCAGCTCATGGCGGCGATGCGCACGGCGTCCTCGCTCTTCTTCGAACCCTCGCCCCACACGCGCGCGTTGCCGTTCACGATGTACTTTAGCCAAGCGTTGCCCCTGGGCGGATTCGGATGTGTCGCCTCGACCTTGATCTCGTAGCGCACCGTCACGTCATAGTCCTCCTGTCCGGAGAGATCGACGTCGCAGTCTACGCCGAACATGAGTCCGTGCGACTCGACCGACTTCTCTCCCTCGAGGAGCGTGGAGATCGGATGCGGCTCGACGCGGCGCACCTTGAGGATTTCGGCGGACCCTTCGAGCGATCTGACCGCGCGGTTCACCTCCAGCTGCGTCGCCTCCTTGTCCGCGTAGACGGCCGCGGCCTTGCGGAAGAGGCCCTTGTACTCGTCCGTGGACTCGGCGGTGTAGCGCGAGAAGTCGCGGACCCGCCCCTCGATCGCCTTGCGCAGCGCATCCTTGTTGACGCTCGCGTGGTATCCGGCGTTCGCGCGCGCCTCGAGAAGCGCCGCGGCGGCGCGGCGGAGCGCAACGACGTTCTCGCCGGCGATCGCCTCGCGGGCGGCCTTCGCCGCGCGGTCGTGCAGTGCAATCCTGTCAGGGCAGTCGCACGAGCCCGAAAGCTTCTCGTCAAGCATCGCCGCGACCTTCTCGCGCTCCTCCTCGAGCGTGACGTCGACGACGCGGCAGTTCTCGATCTTCGCCGTCACCGAGGCGGACTTCTTGAACTTGTCCTGGAAGTTGAAGTTCATGAAGATGCGGTCGATGGTCGCCCAGTCGATCTTGCCGCGCGACATGTGCGCGGGCTCCTGCGCACGGAAGCCCTTGTCGATGAACGGCAGTCCCGTCGTGCCGTCGGGATTCACCACGGCGAGCGGAATCACGACCTCGGTGCGGCCCCAGTCCTTGATGTAGTCGCACACGTTCCAGCCATAGTTGTGCTCGTTGTTGTCGGTGAGTCTCCCTCCAAACACCTGGAGGTCGGGGTCGTTGTCCTTCTGCGCGACGTCGCGCGAGCGCAGCTTGATCCACGATCCGCCGGCTATGGCGTTGGCAAACGGAGTGCGGTAGTCGGAAGGCTCGAGCGTTATCGTGAAGCGCAGCTCCAGCTTCTTCGGATCGTGCGACGTAAAGTCGCTCTCCACCTCGCGTCCGGCGGCGTCGCGGATGCGCGACCAGTTGACCCAGATGCTCTTGCCTGCGTTGAAGTGCCAGAGCTTGTTGGCAGAGCGGAAGTCAGCGACAAGGTACCTGTAGTCGCGCAGGTTGGCCTTGACGGCGAGAAGCTCGCGGCACGCCTTGTCGATCTGCGCGGCGGTCGCGTCCTCGTCAAAGAACACCTCGCGCGCCTTCTGTATACCGGCCTGGTACGCGGCGAGCGTCTCCGGATCGTAGTCGTCTCCAGACACCTTGATCCTGATCGCCTCCTCGAGCGCGTCGCGGTCGTACAGCGCGGCCTTCGGCTTCTCGACGGCGCGCGGCGCCTTCGCAGCTGGAGCGGACTTCGAGATGTCCGTCGTGTCGGGCGTTCCGTCCGTGACGGCGATCGGGAACGACGCGGACTTCACGGACCCCTTGTAGTCAACCTTCGCCGTGATCGTCGCGACACCAGGCTTTACGCCGGAAACAACACCCTTCTCGCACACGGTGGCGACAGAGGGATCGGAGGACGAATACGAAACCTTCGCGGCGGAGGCCGGGAGGATGCGGTCGTCCTTGAGCGAGAATCGGACATCCGAGGCGACTGTCTTGCCGACATGAACAACGACGTCGCGCGGATTCGCCGTAACGACGGAAACCGTCTCGGCAAGCGCGCCGGAAACAGCGAGCGGGAAGCTGGCCTTGACGTCCGTCGCGGAAGCCGCGACCTCAAGCGTCCAGTCGCCGTTGGGGACGACCTTCTTGGTTCCGTTCCAGAACGCGCAGTCGGATACGTCGATGTCGATGTTCGCCGTCTTCGTCTCGCCCGGCTTCAAATCGACCTTCGCGAAGCCCATGATCTGCTTCGCGGGGAGCCCCCTGCCCTTCGGATAGACGACATACGCCTGGACGATTTCGGAGCCCTCGCGCTTCCCCGTGTTGGTGACATCGACGGAAAGCGAGACCTTGCCGTTCGCGTCGGCCTTCTTCGCGCTGGCCTTGGCGTTCGCGTACTTGAACGTCGTGTAGCTGAGTCCGTAGCCGAACGGATAGTCGACCGCACCCTTGAAATACTGGTATGTGTATCCGCCAGCGGGATAGTCCTTCTCCTCGGGAAGGAACTTCTCCTTGAGTCCGTACTGGCGAATCCCGGGAAGGTCGCTTTCCTTCGCGTACCACGTGAACACGAGCTTTCCGCAGGGATTCACGTCGCCGAAGAGCTGGCGGGCAAGTCCGACGCCCTGTCCCTGTCCGTTCTGCGACGACCAGAGTATGGACTTGACGGCGTCCTTGAAGAGACCGAGTTCGACGACATTGGAAGTCTGCAGGAACACAACGGCGTTTTTGTTGAGCTTCGCGACGTTCGCGGCGATCTTGTCCTGGTTGCGCGTGAGGCGAAGCACCTCGCGGTCCTTGCCCTCGCTCGAGTCGTCATGCTCGTCGGCGGCAACGATGATCACGACGTCGGCAGCCGAGATCACTGCCTTGTCCTCTTCCCGGATCTCGCCATCCTCGCCGAACGTGTCGACGAGCTTGAGCTCGGTCGCGCGGTTGTGGACGAAAAGGTAGTCGTCGATGCCTGCGTAGCACGAGATGCGGTTCTTCTCCTTGGGCTTTCCGTGGTAGTTGCCGAGGAAGCACGTGTCCGCCCTGTCGCCCACAAC
This sequence comes from Kiritimatiellia bacterium, assembly GCA_016296065.1. Classification (GTDB taxonomy): domain Bacteria; phylum Verrucomicrobiota; class Kiritimatiellia; order RFP12; family UBA1067; genus UBA1067. Next base: position 86,638 of record JAEDKA010000001.1, on the reverse strand, counting down.
AACGACCTTGCGAAGCTTGCGGGCGTCGAGCGGGAGGAACGAGCCCTCGTTCTTGAGGAGCACCACGCCGCGTGCGGCGGCCTCGTCGGCGAGCGCTCGGTGTTCCTTCGTCTCGACCGTGTTTGCAAACGAGTACTTGTCGCCGCGCCACGCCACCTTCTCGACGGGGTCAAACTCGCCGAGCCTGAAGCGCGCGAGGACGCTGCGGTAGACGTTGAGGTCGATCTGGCTTTCGGTGACAAGTCCAGCAGCGACGGCGCGGCGCGCGTTGGCGGGATAGACGTCGCCGTTGCAGTCCATGTCGCATCCGGCCATTAGCGCGAGCGCAACCGAGCCCGGCTTCGTCACGACGCCGTTGGGATCGACATAGTCGGAGAGCGCCTTGCCGTCCGCCATGCGGTAGTTCTTCGGCTGCACAGTGTTCCTGTCGGGCTGCCACTTCTGCTGGCGCTCGAGGTTGTCGATTGCGCCGCAGTCGGAGACGACGAAGCCCGTGAAGCCGAAGGTGTCCCTGAGAAGCGTCGTAAGCAGGAACGGGTTTCCTGACGAGGGGGTGAAGTTGACGGCGTTGTACGCGCTCATGAGCGACGGAACGTCCGTGCGCTCCACGACATAGCGGTAGACGCGCGCGTAGTAGTCGCGGATGTCGGCCTCGCTTGCATCGGACGACGTCGAGCCGCGCTGGTTCTCGTGGTCGTTGAGCGCGTAGTGCTTGATCGTCGGGACTGTCTTGAGGTACTTTGCGTCGCCGCCCTTCATGCCTTCGACGAACGCACTCGAAAGCATGCCGGCGACATACGGGTCTTCGCCCCACGCCTCGTTCGTGCGGCCCCAGAGAGGATGGCGCGCGAGGTTGATCGTCGGGCACCAGTAGGAGAGTCCGCGTCCGCGTCCGCCCTCTTCGACCGGCTGCGAATGCCCGCGGCATTCGTCCGCGATCGCGTCCGCGACGCGGCGGATGAACGCCTCGTCCCACGTGCACGCAAGCGAAAGCGGCATCGGGAAGCTCGTGCCCTCGCCTGTTCCGTTCTGGATTCCGTGCAGCGCCTCGTTCCAGAAGTCGTATCGCGCGACGCCGAGACGCGGCACCGCCTTTGTCGTGCGTCCCAGCTGGTCGCATTTCTCGTCGAGCGTCATTCGCGAGACGAGATCAGCGGCGCGCTCCTCGAAGGAGAGCGACGTGTCGAGGTAGGCCGGCTGCGCGGCCCCGAATCCAACTGACGCGGCGGCGGCCGCAATCGCAAGGAGTTTTGTCTTCATGGGGTGTTCCTGTATGTCGTTGAAAACTCAGCGTGGGAGAAATGTCATTCCGCAACTGTCAGCGCCTATAGCTCGATCTCGAACGGGGTGGCGGGGAGGTCGGCGGAATTGACGAGGTTTACGTCCGGATCCGGAGACCAGGCGTACCTGACGCGCGTCGGCGCGCCCATCCCCTCGGGAACGGTCAGCTCGACCGTGTTCTTCCCGACGAGCTTGGCCTCGACCGGGACTCCCTTGTCGCCCTTCTCCACGAGTTCAAACGTGCGCGGCGCGGCGCCCTCGGTCAGCTTGAGTCCCTCTCCACAGTTCTTGAACGCGACGCGCACCTTCCAGCCCTTGGCGGCGGCCTTTTCGGGCGCCGGCGAGCGCGCAAGCATCTTGCGTCCGTAGCATCCCGCGAGCGCGAGGTTTGCAAGGCGCGTGGCGAGCTTCGTCTTGTCCCTCGGATGCAGCTCGAGCTCGTTGCCGTCGATCGTCACGGCGAGTTCGCAGTTGGAGACGGTCTCGCTCATCTTGCGCTGCACGTCGCGGATGCGCACCCAGTGATCCTGCTTGAAGTCGGGCAGCTGCACGATGTAGAGCGGCTGGTCCGTGACGCCGAAGGCCGCGCGCAGGTGCTTCACGAAAAACGGGAACTGCTTCTCGTACTTCTGCCATCCGGAGTTCATCTCGCCCTGGTACCAGATCATGCCGCGCACGGCGTACGGCGCGAGCGGAGGGACCATCGCGTTCCACACCTGCGTCGGACGGCTCTCGTAGTTGATCTTCGGGAACGGCCTGTTCTTCTCGCTCTCGGGACGGTTCTCCCAGCGCTTGATGTCGTTCTGGTGCCAGCCCTCGCACATCTTGAGGAGCTTCGCCGCCTCCTCCTGCGTCCCAGCCTCGGCGATCGCCGCCTCGCTCATCCACGTCTCGAGGTTCGCGCCGCCCACAGCCGCGCCGATTACGCCGATCGGCACGTCCAGCGCGGCGGAGAGCCTCTGCGCGATCAGCGCCAACAGCATCGACGAGCGCTTGTTCTCCTTCTCGTTCTCCTTCGTGTAGGCGCGCCACTTGACGCCCTCCGGCACGGCGAACATGTCGCGCGGCTTCTCGTCGCCGTCCTTGGGCAGGTGGAAGTACCTGACGGTCGTCGGAATCACCCCGCCCTTGGACGCGACCTTGCCCTCCTCGCAGATGTCGAAGGAGAACTCCATGTTCGACTGGCCGATGCCGAGCCACACCTCCCCGACCAGGACGTCGGAGAACTTCGTCGAACCGACGACGAGCTCGCGGCCGACGGAAGAATACTCCATCGGATCGAGAGCGACGCGCCACTTGCCGTCCGCGCCAGCCTTTACCGTCTTCGTCTGCCCGGCGAACTTGACGACGACTTTCTCGCCCGGATCGGCCATGCCCCAGACGGGCACGGCGCGCTTAGCCTGAAGCACGGCGCCGTCGGTGAAGACAGCGGCGGGCCTGACAACCGCATAAGCCGAAAGGGCCGCTGCGGAAACAAAAACTGAAGCACAAAGTCTGAGTCCTATCGTTTTCATGTTAATATAATATCACAGAAGGCATTCCATGTGCGAGAATTATACGCAAAATATACCGTGAAATTTACGCAAGGCGATTCAAACAGCTTTGCCAGCTTCCCTAACGAAAAAACACGCACCGCCGCTATGCGGCGGTGCGTGAGGGGAGATTGTAAAAACAGGCCTACCGTGCAAGGCTTCCCGTGACGCAGGGCGCGTTCCACGCCTCGGCTGTCCAGGACGCAGCGCCGGCCGGTGGCTCGACGAGGACCTGCTTCGTTTCGCCGGGCATCAGCGAGAACCAGTTGTCCGAGTAGAACGTCGGCTTCAGGTTGCGGCCCTTCGCGTCTCGGGCGAGGAGCTTTACCATGAAGGCAATTGACTTGCCCGTGTTCCTGACCGTAACAACCATGCCCTTCGCGCCCTTCTCGGCGCGCGCTTCCAGAGTCGTCTTGGCGAGCGAGTCCATCGTCTCGAATCCAGCCGTCGTCGGACCGTCCATCTTCTTCGGCCCGGTGTACTTGCTCGTCGAGCGCCAGTACACGGTCGAGTCGATCTCCCTGCCGTTCTCGAGAAGCGCAAGCCTGATGAAGTGGATCGGCGTGAGCTCCGCCGGAAACTCGAGCGCGAAGAGGTCGGTGCACGTCTCGGCGGGAGCCTTGGCGGACACCTTCTTCTCGGCGATCTTGCGCGAGGAGAAGTCGTAGACCTGCGCGACGACTTCGACCGACCTGTCGGCGACCGTGTCGTTCATGACGGACACCATGTTGTCGAGGTAGTCGAACTGCGCATGGAGCGGCGCGAGCGCGCTCTTCTGCGCAAAGAAGGCGGAGGTGAGCCCGAGCGAGTGGTCCCACGCGTGCGAGCCGATCTTCGGCACCGGCGTGTTCGCGTACCAGAAAAGGACGCCCGTCGCCTTGCGCGTTGCGGAGGCGCGGTTCCACACCTCCCAGAGCGCACGGTGGTTCATCGCGTCGACGGCCTCGGACTTGCGGCAGTATTCGTCGATCGACTTGGAGCGTCCGTAGGCGTTCACCATCACGTCGTGCACCGTCGTCATGTCGTCAAAACCGCCGCCTTCGCGGTAGCGCCACGCCTCGCGGTCCATCGGCCAGAGCATCTTCTCGGGCATGAACGTGCGGAGGTACTCCGCGTCCGGAAGCGCGCACGTGCCGTACTCGGGGTTGAAGCCGTATGCGCGGCTGCCGCGGTCGGACGCCGTGTCTTCGTAGTAGCGCATGGGGTTAACGATCTTGTAGGGGCTGCCGTCGTGGACGCCGAACGTCTCCGAGGAAGGCATGTAGGCGTGAGTTGGATCGAGCTTCGCGATGAGCTCGCGGATGCCGGGCGTCTCGGAGGACTCGTTGGAGCAGACATAGTGCCCGAGCGACGCGTGGTTGCGGATGTGCTTCACGGAGTCCGCGACGTTCGCGAGGTACAGCTCGCGGTCCTGGGGATGCGCCGTGTCGCCCGTCATGAAGAACTCCTGCCACACGACGAGTCCGTACTTGTCGCAGAGGTCGTAGAAGTAGTCGCTCTCGATGATGCCGCCGCCCCAGAGGCGGACGAAGTTTACGCCCGACTCGGCGAGGAGACGTATCTCCGCCTCCATGCGCGCGTCGTCCGATTTCAGCATCGCCTCGGGAATCCAGTTCGTGCCGCGCACGAACATCTTGCGTCCGTTCACGTAGAACTGGCGGTCGCGCTCCTTGCCGTCTGGCCCCTTCCCGCCGTCGCTCGTGATTTCGCGTACGCCGAAGCGCACCCTCACCTGGTCGTAGACCTCGTTCTCTCGCCCCTTCTGGTCGCAGTAGGACGTGAACACCGCGGTATACAGGTTCTGCTCGCCCTTGTTGCGCGGCCACCAGAGCTTCGGATTGTCGAGCTTGACCTTGAACGTGCGCATGCCGTATTCGCCGCGTGTCACGCCGATGTGGGTGCGCTGCTTTATGCTCGTGCCCTCGACCGTGAACTCGATGAACTGGCCCATGCCCCTGCGGCCAGCATAGTTGTCGACCTCGATGTCGGCCACTATCTCAACCTGCTTGTGTGCTGGGTCGAGGAACTTCGTGCGGATGAACGGGTTGGCGAGGCGCGTGGGGCCGGTCGCGAAGAGTCTGATCGGACGCCAGATGCCGGTGTTGCGGTCGCGGATTCCGTCCGAGAACGTGAAGTCCCAGCCGATGGACATGAGCATCGTCACGTTCTTGCCGATCTGCCCGTCGCCGCCGTTGCGCCACTCGCCCGACGCGCCCCACGTCTTGCCGTTCGCCTGCGGATGCGGATCGCCGGGAACGTCCACAGGCGACACCTTTACGGCGAGGACGTTCTTCTCCCCCGGCTTGACGAAGTCCGTAACGTCGAACACCTGCCGCCTGAACATGCCGGCCGTCTTGCCGACGGCCTGTCCGTTGATCCATATCTCGCCGCGGTAGTTGATGCCCTCTGGGGCGAGCCACACGTTCTTGCCCTTGTAGTCCGCCGGCACGTCGAACGTCGTGCGGAACCACGCGGTGTAGTATTCCGGGTCTACGTCGTTGAGGTCGGGGATCGTCTTTAGCTTGCGGCGGTTGTTGAGGCCATAGTACGGGTCGGGGAGGAGTCCGTTGCGCACCATGTTGTCCAAGACGGTTCCCGGCACCTTGGCCGGGAGCCACTTGGAGTCGTCGAACCCCGCGGACGAGACGGCGCGCCCGGACACGGAGAGCGCCGCCTCCCTTCCCATCGTCCACTCTCCGCCGACCAGCACCGAGTCGCGTTCGGAGAACGGTGCGGCCAAGGCCGCACCGGTGATGGACAGGATACCAAATATCGCTAAGGGCCTATTCATGTTTCCGTTACCCTTTATGCCCGTCAGCGAAGGCGCACTTCGAATCCGGTCTGGACCGTTGTGATGATAATGTCGCCGTCAACGCAGCTCACGCCTGCCTTCGCGCGTGGAATGCCCGTGTTGAGCGCCTTGACCTTCATGAACTCGGGGACAGTGCCCTCCGCATAGTGCGCGACGAGGATTCCCGCCTTGGCCTCGGTCCTGTCGAGCGGATCCTCCGCCGTTCGTCCGAAGTCGACGAAGAGCACACCGTCGAACTCAACTCCGTCGAATGTAGTGAGCGCATCGGCGTCGTAGGCGAGCGTCGAGTTCACGAGCGTCCCGTTCACAACCCGTCCCGCGCCAGCGATCGTTGCGTTCGTGAGCACAGAGCCGTTCAGGTCGAGGACAGCGCCAGCGCATATCTCGAACGACTTGGCGCCGTCCGCAACGAGCGATCCGTCGACGACGAACGTTCCGTTCGAGACGACCGTTCCGCCCGTGTACTGGATGAGCTTCTCGCCCTCAGCGCGCGCCTCGACGAGCTTGAACGTGCCCTCGCCCGTCTTGACGACCCTGCCTTCGCCGACGACGGGGAAGTTGAAGTCGTGCGTGGAGCCTTCGGCGATGAGGATCTCAAGGCCCTTGCCCTGCGTCGTGAATGCCGTTCCCGCCTTTTGCCAGACCGACGTGCAGGCGCGCTGTGATTCAACATTGTGCGAGACGATCTCGAAGATGCCGCCGTCGAACACAACGGACAAGGAACCGAATGCGAAGTCGATTCCGCGGGTCGTCTTCATACGCGCGCCGTCGCGGATCTTCACCTCGCCGGTAACGTGGTTCTGGGAGGCGATGCGTCCGCCGTAGTTCGCCCCAGCCTCGATCTTCGAATACGATCCGAACACCGCGTTCGTTCCGTAGAAGTCGGCCGTCAGCTTCGCGGCTGCGATGGTGATTCCAAGCGCTCCCTCGGTGATGAAGCTCGAGTTGTCCGCATCGACCTCAGGGCTGGCGAAGCCGGCAACGCCGAGATAGGTGTTGTAGTCGCCCAAGAATACGGAGTCCTTCATCGTGATGATCGGACCACGGCGGTCGGACGCGTCGGAGCTGGCCCCTACATAACCGCTGTTCGTGTTGAAGATGGCGTTCTTGAGGCGTATCTCCGGAACGGGCGCACCGGCAGGATACCGCGACATGATACGGCTATGGCGGGAACCCTTGCCGAAGTTGACGCGCGCGTCCTCGACTTCAAGGATAGGCGCGGCCTTGGCGGCGTAGCCTGTGCCGAGGAGAGACGTGTTCTCGGTGGACACAGTCGTCTTGTCGACGCCCTGTCCCTTGACCTTCAGCGTACCCTCGGCGATTGTCACGCCGCAGAGTCCGGTCTTGGACTCCGGTGCATCGCCGCTCGCCGGGAATTCAACGATCCCGTCCTGGATTCCATAATCCCCGTCAACCGCGTCGTTGCCGAGCTTGAACGAACCCGCGGGGAGATCGAGCGTAAGCGCGCCGACGCCCTTCTTGACGAAGGTTCCGCTCACGTGCTGGACGTCGGGGAACGTCATGTCGCCGTCATTCTCGAGAATCACGGACTTGCCGGCCGTCTCGCCCTGGAACTTGAGCGCCGCGTTGAACGTGACGGCATCGCCCGTGTACTTGAACGTGCCGTTGCCGAGGACGAGCGGGAAGGAGAGCGGGTCTTTTCCGAGCGCATCCACGTCGCTGACTTCAAGTGTTCCGCCATGCGAAGCGAAGGACCCGGAGAAAGCGGAATTGTCACCGTTGACGACGAGCTTGCCGGAGCCGCGCTTCGAAAGAGTTCCGCCTGCGGGGATGTGAAGATCGCCGCCGAGCGTCAGCGTGGCGCCTGCATCGACTGTCGCGGCAGCGGCGCTCGTCAGGTCGAGCTGGCCGTACTGCGTGCCTGTCTCGTTCGCGATGAGCCTGGCGACGCGGCCTTCTCCGTTCGTGGTGACGGATCCATTGCCGTATGTGATGGTCTTGCCGATCGTCCCTGCGGCGGCAACGTGGATCGAAAACGTCGTGACGCCGGTTCCATCGTCATAGGAGCTGGTCCACTCGCAGTCATGGTCCGCGTTCGGAATGATGTTGATGTCGCTCACCGCCGCAATATCGACGGCACCGGCGCAGACGAAGACGGGATAGATGTCGTTAACCGTCACAGACGAGAAATCAACCATCGCAGCGTTCACCGAAAGTCCGTTTTCGGCATTGACGACTATCTTGTCGCCGGCATCAAGAGCCAGGGCCGCCACTCCGTTCCCGTCGCCGAGCGTGAGCGTATCGACCGTGAGCGTCTGGGCAGTGCCCGCGAGCGAGAGCGTCGCGCCGCCCTTCACGATGATGTTCTTGCCAAATGCGGCATCGGCGGCGTCAGATAGAAGAAGCGTGCCTTGATCGACGCGCGTGAAGGCATGATAGCTACGCAGATCACGGTTGACATAAAGTCCGTTTGTCTCGACCATCTTGGCCTTGAGGGTGCCTGCACCGGTCTTGACGAACAGTCCGTCAACTTCGTCTTCCGTCCCCTCGCCCTCGTTCTGGAACTTCGCCGCGATGCGCGTCTCAGCATATCCGACAGTGTCGATCGTCAACCCCTTCGCACCGAGACGAAGCTCCGGCATCGTGTAGATGACTTCATATCCATCCGCCCACGGCTCGATGGTGCCGCCGTCGAAGAGCGCCGTCGCCCAGGCACCGTTGGCGTTGCGCGCAACGCTCTGGTTCCAGCCGCGCAGGGAAGTAAGACGCGTACGCCCGCCGAGAAGCTCGAATTCGGCCATCGTAGCGGAGTCGCACATATTGACATTCGCGCTGATGTTCGCCTGACCGCCAGTCTGGCGGAACACTGAGCGCCACTGTTTGCTGCTGTCGGTATTGCCATGTCCGACGCGCATCATGTTGCCGACGTTGAGCGTACCGCCCTCGAGAAGGTACATGCAGTTGCGCCCGTTTCCGCCGCGGATGTCGAGACCGTCGCCCGAGCCATGCCAGCGGACATTGATAGTACCAGCCGTCTGATGGGCGATATGCCAGGCATCCGGAGCGGACGTATCCGCCTTGCCTTCGATTGCGAAGTTCTGAGTGTCAAGCGTCACGCCGGCGAAGTTGTACTCGCTCTCCGCCCCGCCCTTGAGCTGGAAATGAACGAGTTCACCGCCGCCGAACTTCTCGATCGTGCCACCGGCAAGATTGAGAGTAAACTTCGAGGTGTTGTTGTCACCGAACCGAATCCAGTTGTTTCCGTCGTTCTGGCTCGCACGGAGCTTTGCGTTGTCCGACATGTTGATGGTGAGGTCTCCACTTGCGCCGTTGACCCAGTTTCCGAACCGCACCATGATATCGAGAACCGCGTCGTCCTTTAGCGTGATGACGCCCGTGCGCTGCTGGTCGGCTGCTATGTCCCGCATCATCGAAACGGCCGGCAAAACGGCGTATGCGTCGTCCTGCATAGTAAGCGAGACGGAACATCCGTTTCCGGCGCCGAAGTTCAACGCCCCGGAATGGTTGAAGACGCCGTTCCCCTCGACAAGAATGTCGGCGGTGCCGCCGTTATGGCCGACATTCATGTCCTTCACCGAATTCCACTCGCCGTTCCCTCCGATGGAAAGAAGGCCTGTCTGCGCAGAACCATCGGGGAAATAAGTGGCTGTAGTCCCGCTGTTTATCGTGAACTTGCCGTTCCCGTCGATTCGCAGCACGCCGCGCCCGTCGTTGTTGCGGCCGATCCACAGCGAGCCGGAATCAAGGGACACCTGGCCGTCGTCCGTCACGTGCATGTACGCATCTGTATCGACGCCTGTCGAGTCTTCGTTGATTGCGAGTCCGCTCAGGACATGGAGGGTTCCTCCGTCGACGCGGAACTCGTTGCCCTCCGTCTTGCCGCGAAACTGTATCCACCGCAGCGTCGACTCGCCGCTGTGAAAGATGATCTTGGAATTCTTGCTGTTGGCGTTTGTATCATGGAAGAGAACCGTCCTGTGCGCATTCTCCGTGCCATCGGGGGCGACCGCCATGTTGAAGTCGCCGTTGAAGGTCAGCACGGAGCCATTCGTCAAGTCGCGCTTGAACGAGATCGTTCCGTCCGTAAGCGAAAAGCCGAAGTTGTTCGCGGGGTTCTCCGTGTTGTGCGCGTTGTCGATGTCGAAGATGTGGTCCCAAGAGCGGACGCGGAACGGAACATTGTCCTGCCACGCCTGGCCCGCATCGCCCATCTGCACCCACGACGTACCTGTCGCGTCCAGCGTCACGGTCTGTCCGTCGGTGACGGCGTCAAATACAAGTCCGGCATAGTCGCGATACGGGTTCTCCGCCGTGGCCGCCGGAATAGTTACCGTATAGTCGCTTGCGTATCCACCGTCCGCGAATTTTTTCCTGTCTCCGTTGCCGGGAAGCGTTCCGCCCCAGTTGCTCTGTGCGCTGATGTCGGTGGAGCCGCCCTGCGGCTGCCAAGTTCTCTCGGTTGCGTTGGCGGAAAACGCCGCAACGCCAGCTACTGCCGCCGCCGCAAGGCATCTCATGGACGAGATGGATTTAATATATGATTTGCTAGATGCAAGTTTCATTCGATCCTCCTTGGTCAATGATCGCCTATATTGTAACAAAACAGCCGCAGGCAAAGAACGAATTTCGCGCAAAAACAATCGTGAAATTTGCGCAACAGAATCTTTTCCGGAAAATGCCTATCACCAACCGGAAAATTCAGATCTGAATGCAGAAAAAAAGCGCCCGCGCGGCAGATGTGCCGCGCGGACGCATTATGCACCCGGAATGAGTTTCGCCGATGTCACTCGGGTATGATCTCGTATCCGTTGATGCGCGGATCACGCGACTCGTTGCCGACCTTCTTGCCCTTCACGAACGAGAGGTTCACGTAGCCCTTCGCGTCGGACTTGACGTGCTTGACCTCCTTGACGCCGGCCTTGTAGAGTCCTGCGAAAGCGGGATCGAAGTTCGTGAGGATCGGCTCGCCGTTCGCAAGGACGTCCATCATATTCTTTCCGTCGCACTTGGACTTCTCGCTCTCCGCGAAGTGGAGACGGACCGTGTACGGCGCGTTTGCCTTGGAGAGGAGGTTGGAGTAGACCGACTCGCCCCAGCGGACCGTGCGGTACATGTCTTCGGGTCCGGCGTCTGGGCAATCGGAGAGGTCCATGGGCTCGGTGCGGAACCCTACCGGCGCCTCGAGGAAGCCAGGGTCCTTCTCAAAGTTTCCGCGGTTGTATCCGCCGCAGTTGATGCGCACGACTTTCTTCGCGACGAGAGGCTTTGGAAGGAACCCGAAGCCCTTCTGGTGCGCCCACTCCTTCGCGTCGGGAGAGGCGATCTCGTTCGGACCCACCATGTCGCTCTTCGCGACTGTGACGTTCCATCCGTCGACCGTCACGAACGGCTGCTCGCCGTTGAGCTGCACGGTGTCGCACTGCGCGACGAGCCTCTTCGTCTCACCAGGAAGGAGCGACACGTAGTTGTCGGAGTACGTCGTCGGAAGGACGCGCTTGGCCGTCTTCGCGCCGCGGAGCTGGATGTGCGCCATAAGCGCCACGGACTTGGACGGATTCCTGAGCTCGACAGCGACGAGCGTCTTGCCCTCGCGCACGGCGGACTTCGCCTTGGCCTCGAGCGTAACATTCGGAAGCGTATCGAGGTCCTTGAGGTCGTCGTAGCGGACAATCTTGTTGTCGTCGCGCAGCTCGTCAGCCTTCGCGGGGTTGCACGCGCGGTTGTGCCAGTAGAAGTTGTCGGTGACGAGCTTACCGGCGGCGTCGAAGAGCTCCGCCTTCATGAAGTGGACCTTCGAGAGGTTCTCCGGCCACTTGACGTCACCGAGCTTCATCTTCTGCGCAGGGCCGAGCTTCACGGCGAACTCCTGCGTTCCGACAAGCGTCGCGTCGAGGTTGTAGATCGAGAACTTGGCCTTGCCCTCGAACGGCGTGCGGCCATGGTTGACCGCCTGGACCATTCCACCCTCGGCCGACTCGTTGAAGAACACATGGCGCGGCTCGCAGCCCTTCTTGATGCCGAAGTACGTTGCGTGCGTGTCGAGGTCGTAGGTAAACGACTGCCAGATGAGGCTCGGCTGCGCCGGGATGCTCATCCACAGGAGAGCACCCTCCATCGGCTCGAACATGCGTCCGATGCGCCCCTCGTAGATCGCGCGGTGCGTCTCGTAGTTCATGAGCTGCGCCTTGCGGGCGAAGTCGGCGAAGTTACGGATCTCGCCGTAGCGCGTGGCCATGAAGCGCGGATACTTCCTGCCGCCGCCGGCGCACATGTTGTGCTCGCCCCACGCGTCCGTGAAGCCCTCCCAGTCCTCCTTCGGGAACATCGACATGAGGGACTCGATCGTCGGAATCGACACGCCGCCGATCTCGGTCTTGAACGTCTCCTGCTTCTTCCAGGACGGATCATCCATGAAGCGCGAGAAGCGCGCGGGCGGCGCCCAGTCGTACGGACCTCCGGAGTTGAAACCGTATCCGCCGCCGGAATTGGCCTGGTAGTGGCGCGTCGGATCGAGCTCCTTCAGGAGGAAGCGCATCTCGTCGTCAAGGTACTTCGGAGGCGTCGCCTCGTTGCGCGAGCACCAGAGAACGAGCGATGCGTGGTTGCGGAACCTGAGGATGGTGTCCTTCACGTGCGTGAAGTAGAAGTCCGTGTTTACGGGATCGATCGAGTTGAACTGCCAGAAGTCCTCCCAGAGCATGATGCCGTACTTGTCGCACGCGTCGGCGAGCTCTTCGCTCTGGCTCATCCCGCCCCAGTCGCGGATCATGTTGAAGTTCTCCTCGCGGTGGAGCCGGACCTGCGCGTCGATCCTGTCGCGGCGGATGCGCTTGAGCATCTCGTCAAGGCCCCAGTTGCCGCCCTTCATGAACACCCTCACACCGTTTACGGCGAGCGCGAACTCTGGCTTGTTCCCGGCGAAGTAGTCGAACTTGCGGATGCCGAACTTGAGGGACTTCTCGTCGCTGTCCTTCCCAGCCGCGGAAAGCGATATCTTCATATCGTGGAGCGCGGGCTCGCCGAGTCCGTTGGGCCACCACAGCTTCGGATTCTTCACGTTGAGCGCGGCGAACTCGGCAGGAGCGAACGCGACCGTCTTCGTCTCGGAGGGCCCAAGCGCGACCTTCTTGGAGATCTTAACGTCGTCGAACGCAACGGTGACCGTCCCTTCGAGAGGCTTCTCGGAAAGGTTCCTGACAGGAACGTTAACGCACACCGTCGCCGTGTCGAGCTTCGGAAGCGCAGGGAGGTCCGTCACGACCTGCGGATCGAGAATCTTCGCGTCGCCGGTCGCGGAAAGCGTCACCTTGCGCCAGAGCCCCGCCTCGCGGTCGCGGACTCCGCTGAGCCAGTCCCAGCCGACGCAGCACCCGAAAGTGGGACCGTCAAGGCGCGCGACGCCTCCGCACGGTCCGCCCGTCGTGCCCATCGTGTGCTCGCTCGGCACGCCGACCGTCGGCTGCGGCGAGATTCTGACGGCGATGGAGATGTCCTTCCCCGCCTTTGCGTCGCCGCTCTTCGCGAGGTCGAACGACGCGCGCTTGAACGCGCCCGTCATGCGGCCGGTGATGCGTCCGTTCACCCATATCTCGGCGTGGTAGTTGATGCCGTCGAAGTTCAGCCAGACGGTCTTGTCCTTGAAGCTGTCCGGAACGCGGACCTTCGTGCGGTACCACCAGTCCTTCCTGCAGAGGTCGTCGGGGATGATCTCGGGGCGGTTGTTCTCGCCGTACGTGGGCTCGGGATAGACTCCGTTGTCGACGAGCGTGGTGAGGACCGTTCCGGGAACGGTCGCCTTGTACCAGCCCTTCGCGTCGTATCCGTTCAGCGACAGCTTCTCGCCCTCGGTCGTCTGGCAGGCGGAGTTGTACTTGAACCAACCCTCCTTCTTCGCCTGCGCCTCGACGACCGTTGCGTCCTGAAGCATCCAGTCCTTGAGCTCGATTTCGTCGAGCGCCGCAAAAGCCGATATCGCCATGAGCGACATACCGACAGCTGCCATCGTTCGTTTCATTATTCGACCTTTCGTTTTTATGTTTAAAACGCAATGCAAATCCTACACCTCGGATTTACGCTAACATTATACAATTTTTCCACCACCCTCGCCGTGAACAAAACGCACAAATAACCGTGAATTTTGCGCAAACATGAGGCGCCGGCGCAAATTAAGCACACGGCGCCTCCAGACATGACGGCAACTCCTGACGCATCAGCGGATGTACACCTGCAGTCCACTCTGCACGACGGTCACGACAATATCGCCTTCGTTGCACTCCACCTTCGCCTTGGCGCGGACAATGCCGGTGTTGGCCGGAACGACCTTCGCGATGACCGGCGCCCCACCGGTGTAGTGCGCGACGGTGATGCCCGCTCTGCCGGCATCACTGTCGAGAGGATTCTCCGCCGTGCAGCCGAAGTCCACCGTGAGCGCGCCGTTGAACGCAACATCCTCGAAGGTGAGCACCGCATCGGCGTCGTAGGCGATCGTCGCCGCAGAGAGCGTGCCGTTCGTGACGACACCAGCGCCCGAGATTGTCGCGCTTGCAAGCGTCGATTCGTTAAGGTCAAGCGTCGCGCCCTCTGCGACCTCGAACGACTTCGCGCCGTCCGCGACAAGCGATCCGTCCACGACGAGCGTGCCGTTGGAGACGACCGTACCGCCCGTGTACTGGAGGAGCTTCTCGCCCGCCGTGCGCGGCGCGACGAGCTTGAACGTTCCTGCACCCGTCTTCGTCACGGAACCCGTTCCCTTCACCGGGAAGTTGAAGTCGTGCGTCGACCCCTCGGCGATCTTGACGGACATTCCGGCTCCGGTCGTCTCGATGCCGCGGTTGGCGTTCACCCAGGTGGATGTAGCCGTCTTGCATTCCGCCGTGTTGTGCGGAAGTATCTCGAACGTGCCGCCGTCGAACTTCACTTCGAGCTGGGAACCGGCAAAGCGGATTCCAAGTGTCGTTTTCATCGAAGCCCCGTCACGGAACATGATCGTGCCCTGCGGATGGTTATGGGATGCAATCCAGCCACCCTCGGAACCTGAATTGTAGCTTGCGGAGAACGCAGCTGTTTTCCCGTGGAAATCGGCGTTGAATTTGCTCGCCGCAATGGTGACGTTCCGCTCGATGTTGAACACGGAGTCGTCGGCATCGAGGGTTACGCTCGCGAATCCGGCGCTGCCAAGGGTGCAGTTCCATTCGCACGAAATGGTGGAATTGCTCATGGTGACCGTAGGACCGATGTCGCTCACACCGCCTGTCGATGTATGGCGCCCGAACGTCGGGAAGTTGGCGTGGAAAAAGGCGTTGGTGAGATGTATCTCTGGAACCGGGCTAGCAACTGGATAGCGTGCCATGATCGTTCCGTGACGGCTTCCCTTGCCGAATTCCATCCTTGCATTCTCGACGACAACCGCAGGTGCCACCTGTGCCGCGTAACCGGTGCCGACTATGATGGTATTGTCGGTGTTGACCTGTGTCTTCGACGCTCCGTCCGCCCCGGTGCCCTTGATCTTCAAGGCACCTTCGGCAATCGTCACGCCGTACATTCCGGTATTGGTCTCGGGTGCGTCGCCGCTCTCGGGCAGCACGAGGTCACCATCGTGCTCTCCCCCATCGCCGTCAATATTGTCGTGTCCGAGATAGTAGGTTCCGGCAGGGAGGTCGAACGCAAGCGCGCCTGCGCCCTTCTTGACAAGAAGCCCCTTCTCATGTACCAGCCCGTTGAAGGTGAGGTCGCCTGTGTTGTCGAGAATCACCGCCTTGCCTGCGATATTGCCGGAGAGCTTCAGCGCGGCATTGAACGTGGCTGGATCACTGGAGCTGTACTTGAACGTTCCATTCCCGAGGACGAGAGGTGAAGTGAGCGTCTGCGGACCAAGCGCGTCCCTGGATTTCACCTCGAGCGTTCCGCTCTGCGAGACAAACGAGCCGGTAAAGCCGGAGTTGTTGCCGCTCACCACAAGCTTGCCGGAGCCAGACTTCGTGAGCAAAGTGCCGCCGCCTGTCATGTCGCCGGTGAGGTTGAGCGTCATATCCTCCGCGACTGAAACAGACGTACCGCGCGCGAGCGTTATGTCGCCGACCTGCGTCCCTGACTGCTCGGCGACGATGGCCGTCACCGCCGTGCCGAGCCCGTTCGTCGTCACCGCGTCGTTCGCATACGTGATCGTAAGCGGTAGCATGCCTTCCTCGGCAACGTAGATGTTGCAGAGAGTGTTGCCGCCCTCGTCCGTTGCGGTCTTCCAGGCATAGTCCCTGTTCGAGACTCCATAAATGACGATTCTGGAAAGAACGCCCAGCGGGACGGAGCCTGCGCACTTGAATACGGTATACTCGCTGCCGACGGCTGCGGACGTCCAGTTGGAGATGTCGACCTGGGCCGAGCCGACAACGGCAAGCCCGTCGGCTGCGTCAATTTCGACGACATCACCGAAGTCGAGCTTAACTGTCGCCGTACCCGTCTCTCCGCCGAGCGTGAGAGTATTCATCTTGAGACGCGTGCAGCCGTTGTACTCCGTACTGAGCGTCGCCCCTCCGTTGACAGTGACATTGTTGCCGAACCTGCAGTAGCCGTCCGTCGCGTTCTGGTTGTCGAAGCGAAGCGTACCCGTCTTGACGAAAGTGTTCGCATGCTCGGAGTTGAGCGGGCGTCCGTTGTACGGCGCAACGGCGGAATTGTCCGTCTCGGACATTCTGACGATAAGCACGCCGCTGCCGTCCTTGACAAACAGACCGGCCACATCCTTGTTTTGGGAGTCCTTCGCGTTCTGCGTCTTCGCACTCCACTTGACGTTGCCATTGGAGCCGGTATCGACAGTGACGCCGTTCACACCCAGCTCGACGGCAGGCACACTTTGGACGGTCTGCGAATCGTTTCCGCCAGGGATGATCGTGCCACCGTCGAAAAGGCACTTGACCGTGCCCGCGCCGCCCTTGAACGGCGATCCGTTGCCGGAGGTGATGGAAGCATTGGACGCAAGTTTCAGCGTGCCGCCGAGCATTGTCAGCTCGGACGTCGTATTGGCGGCATGGCTGAGGGTGATGGTGCTTACGGACATTTCCGCCTCATCCTTGATCAGAATGCTGCCAGTGCCGTTCGCCGAGTCACCGACATTGATACCGCCTGGCGACAAGAAGACGGCGTTGTCCCCCATGGAAATGCTGCCAGTTCCGCCGCTGTGACCCAGGGCAAGACCAAACACGCGCGCATGAATCCACTTTGCATTGCCGGAAAGTTCAATCGTTCCGTTGGCGCCGCTGTTGTTCGGACAGTAAACCGAGCCCACATCGTTTGTGAACTCGCCCGTTCCGGAGACTACGATCCTTGCCGGGCAGGCCGCTCCTCCGACATCAACGGAACCGCCGCTCGCCATCGCAGACAGTGTTCCGCCGGTGATGCGCAGTTCAGCATTCGGGGCGTCGTTCCAGCCGCCTACCTTAAGCCCGTTGTAAATCTTATGCTCGCCGCCCTCGACGAGGACATAGCCGCCCTGCGAACGCCCGCCGATCACGACGCTCTGAAAGACGGACTTCGTGCCTGCGCCGAACACGACCCTGTTGTTTGAACTCCCGTTCGAATAAAGAAGCCTGAGCGAATGCAGGGAGGTTCCGCCGCCGGGAAGATTATAAGCGTCGATCGTTCCGCTCTCGAGCTTCACGACATATCCGTCCGCATCGTGCTCGTAGCTTATCTTGCCGTCGTCGAGGCTCAGGCCGTAGTAGTCGCTATCCTTTGACGCATCTCTGTTCTGAATGCCGAAGATATCTCCGCTCGCATCGCTGAATTCAAGAACGGCCTTCGTCCACGCGGTACCGGGCGTAGTCGACATGACCCACTTCGTCCCGGTTGCGTCGAACACTACCTTCGTGCCCTGCGGAATGGCCGCCCCGCCTATGGACGCAGGGAACGTGAAGGAGCCGCCTTCCGTCGGAATCTTCACGGTGTATGTTGTATTCGCGCTCAGCGAGTTGTTGAATTCGCCTGCATCGCCATTGCCAGGGACTACCCCGCCAGTCCAGCCACTGCTGTCGCCAGTCGTGTCGATGTATCCTTCTGTTACAGTGGATTTCCAGTAGATCTGCGCGGAAAAAGCAGCAAAGGACAACGCCGACGACGTTGCGAAAAGAAGGGTCTTGATTGTTTTTTGGGGCATAAATTAGACTCCCTGCATATTTGTTTGAAGTTATTTTATCATATTCCCAAGGTCACAAACGACTATATTGCGCAAAAAGTACCGTGAAATTTACGCAGGGCGGCTGGCTGAAGCACCAGCCGCCTCAAGACATGACGTCGACTCCTGTGGCCTAAGCGGATACTCACGCTGAATCCAGATTGCTCGATGGTCACCACGATGTCACCACCAGAAGCCGTGGCCGTGGCCCTGGTGCGCTCAATGAATAAATATCACTCCTCATTTTCCACTGTTTTCGGATGACGCGAAAACGGGCTCCTTTACCCACACGATCGATTTCTTGTCCTTCTCCTGAAGGTTGACGAGGTTGTCCCTGGAAACATTGCGGATCGTGATTCCGTCGACGACGGGCTTCATCTCGCCGAGGAGGTGGAACACCCTTCCGGGACCGAGGTCCTCAGCCCATGTATAGCGCGACTTCCTGCCGCCGTCCGTCCCAATGGTGTCCACGACAAGGTCCTTGAACCGAATGTTCTCCATGTTCCCGACGATCATCTGAATCGCCGCGCGATGGGTGCCGACGATCGTCGTCCGCTCGAATACGATGTTCCTGACCTCACCCTGGAAGTCTATCGCGCCGCGCGGAGACGGACGGTCCTGAGCCTGGTCGCCGTAGCAGTCCCATGAGGTACCGCAGTTGACAATTGTGTTGCCGACGAATCGTATCAGCTTCGTGTTGCGGAACTGATGCCCCGGGAAGTCGGTGTTGAGGCGTATTCCCGCGCCCTTGAATCCGTCCTTGATGTAGTTGTTCTCGATGAGGTGTCCGTCTCCGCCGAAGACGGCGATGGAAGCCGCGCGCCAATTGTTCTCGACGGTGTTGTTGCGTATCGTGATCCCCGTGCAGTCCTGCGCCTCGCACGCGTCGTTGTTCCAGATCGCGATTCCGTCGTCGCCGTTCCCGCGGAAGTTGCAGTTCTCGAGAAGTGTGTCGGACGTGCCCTGGCAGAAGTTGATTCCATCCGCGAGATTGTTTCGCACACGGCAGTCGTAGATGTGCGCCTTAACGGTCGGCTTCGCGGGCGACTGGTAGTCACCGAGCCAGAATCCGCACTCGAAGTGCTCGATCCAGAGGTGGTGCAGCTTCGCCCCCTCGCCCCAGGCCTCCATGATGCCCTTGTAGACTGCGTTCTGGTTGAAGCGCGAACGGAGCATAGAGCTGAGGTACATGTGGCAGAACTCGGTCCCCTTCGCAAGCCTGTCACCTCCGACGCCTCCTCCGAAAGACTTCGCCCCCGGGAAATGCAGGTTCGTGTGCCACATGCCCGCGCCGGTGATCTTCATGTTGGATGCGCCGTTCAGGAGCCAGCGGTTGTCGCCTGTCTTCGTCCAGTACTCCCACACGCCCGCGGGGAAGTACATCGTCTTCCCCTGCTCGCGGCAGGCGGCGAAGCACTTGTCGATCGCCTCGCGCCCCGTGCCGAAGTCCGCGACGCTGAGCGAGCCCTCGGGCTGCGGAATCGGCGCGGGGATCTTCTCGAGCTCCACGAAGTCCACGCCGTACGGATACTTCCCGTCGACGTTCGCGAGCGACAGCACGTCGCCCTTTGCAAGCGGCGCGCCGTCTATCGCGAAGTGCACTTCGTCGAACGCGAAGCGCGCAATCTCGTGCCCGCCCGGTTCGTCCGCAGGACGGTCACCGACGAAGTACTGCCACATCCAGTAGGAGGAAAGCGGAATCGCCTCGGAGACCTTACCGTACTGCCGCACCTTGCGCTTCTTCCCGTTCACGCGCAGCTCAAGCGAGCCGCAGAAGACGTCCTCGCGGCGGTACTGCGGAGTCTCGTCCTGCGGATTGCTCTGCTTCCATCCGTCCTCCCTGTCTGGCATGGTGAAGCGCAGCGTCACGCCGTCGACTCCGCCCTCGCGCAACTTCCACTCCAGTTTCGCGCCGCGATTCCCGAGCTCGACGTACTTCATGTCCGACGCCTGCGCGGCGATATCGGACTGGACCAGGCTCGGCCCCTTCAGCGCCGCGCCGCCCGCGAGCCGCGCATCCTCCGCCTCGTATCTCGCCGCCGCAGGCGCACCCGCATGCGCGGCGGCGTACAGTCCGATGGATGCTATGCAAAAGGAACGCAATTTCATTGAAGGTCCATTCATCGGTTCACCTCGATTCAGCAACTGTCACAACGCGATGGCCGTCACTGCACCTTGACCTCGAACTCGCCCTTCTGCGTGCAGTCGAGGAGATGCCAGCTCACGCGGAGGGTCTTCTCGTTCGTCCAGCGTCCCGCGGCAATTGCGGTGCGCGTGCCCACCAGCGCGAAAAGCGGCTCGACGTTGCCGTCGTCGAACTTCCACGTCGTCTCCGCCCAGGCTCCGTCGCCGATCGCGAGACGGCGGTTGCCGCCCACGAGCGTCCAGCCCGAATCAGACTTCTCCAGCGTGCCATTGCCCTCCGGCATCAGGTTGCTGCGTCCGTAGCTGCACGCCGCCGGAAGCGCCGGACCCGCGAGCCCCGTTCCCTTCGGCGCGGATATCTCGAGCTTCGCGCACTTGTCCGCGAGCCTGCTCTGAAGCTCCGCGTCGTCGGGGAGCGGACGGTCTCCGAACGCGGGGACGAGATGCTTCCACACAAGGTCAAGCTCCTTCTGCGTGTTGCCCTCGGCCGCATTGAGGGAGACGACCGCGTCCTGATCCTCCATGACGATCGTGAACTGGCCAGCCGCGCCGTCCGCGCGGTAGGCGTTGTGCTGGCAGCGCCAGAACTGGAACCCGTAGCCGAGCCGCCAGTCGGGTCCGCCGCCTGAAGCCGTGTGCTTTGCGGAGGCGAGGCGTATCCAGTCGCGCGAGAGCAGCTGCTTCCCGTCCCACACGCCTCCGTCGAGCAGGAACTGCCCGAACTTCGCGATGTCGCGCGTCGTCATGTTCATGCCCCAGCCGCCGCAGGCGGTGCCGGACGGAGAGACTGTCGACCAGGGGCTTGTCATGCCGAGCGGATCGAACAGCTTGGCCTTGAGGTAGTCCATCGTCCGCATTCCGCTCTTTCTCTCGACGATGCACGAAAGGAGGTACGTCGCGTCGGAGTCGTAGCGGTGCTTCGTGCCCGGACGGCGCTCCATCGGGCGCGAGAGGATGCCCTTCTCCCAGTCGGCAAGGGCGAAGTTGCACTTGGGCGCATGGCTCGCGTCGGACCCGAAGTTCATGGTCAGCAGGTCGCGCACGCGCACCTCAAGCAGCTCCGGCGGTGGATTCGTCGGCATCTTGTCCGCGAATATGTCAGCTATGCGCTCGTCCAGGTCTACCTTCCCTTCGTCCGCAAGAAATCCGATCGCGGTCGACGTGAAGCTCTTGGAGTGCGAATAGAGCATGTGCGGACGCGTCAGCGGGTCGAACGGCGCCCAGGCTCCCTCGGCGATGACCTTTCCGTGCCGCACGACGACAAACCCGTGCATGTATTTCATCTCGGCGTTGCAGGCGTCGAGCCAGTCGATGATCGCCTGCGAGCTGACGCCCTGCGACTCCGGCGTCGCGCGGGGCATGTCTGCGGCGCAAAGTGCCGCCGACAGCGCGCCAAGCGCGGTCAACATGAATTTTTTCACAATAGCAGGTCTCATCACAGTTGGTCCTTTCCTTATTTGCCGTAGTCGAGCGTCGAGCCGTGGTCGGTCGAGAACGGACGCAGCGGGAGGCCGTGCGCGCTTTCGAGCGTGAGGCGCGGACGGCGTGCCCAGCCATACCGGACGGCGACGGGCTTCGGCACGTCGGGCGAGGAGAGGACGATTTCGTCGCCCTCGATAACGGCGTTCGCCCACTTCCAGTCGTCCTTCTTCTCGCCGCGGATGGCGAAGCCGTCGATCTTGTCCTTGCCCGGCATCAGGCGAAGCCCGTCCGCATTGGCGATCTTCACGCGGAACTTTCCGCCTTCCGCCTTCGAGACGCCGGAGTAGTACGGGGAGCGCGCTGCCACGGCGCTGCCCTTCCCGTAGACCTCGGCAAGCACCAGCTTTGCGGCGCGCCCGGCGATCATCTTCTTGCACGGCGGATGGATGTCGCCGAGTCCGAGCTTCTCGGATCCGCCCGCGTCGGCGGACGTAATGACGCCAGTCTTGGGCAGCGCGAGCACTTCGCCCTGCGCCTCGCGGATTCCGCCCCACGACCACCTCTGCACAGGCTCGTTCTGTGGATCGTTGATCGCGGCGAGCTCCACGTAGTAGAACGGGAACTCGGTGCGGAAGAACTTGCGCCACGACGTGACGAGGAGCTTCGCGAGCTCGCCGTATTCGTACGGCTCGCTGTCGTTGGAGCAGCCCTGGTACCAGAGGACTCCGGCGGGCTTGAGCGGGAAGAGTCCGCATATCTTGCCGTTGAAGAACTTCGCCGGCATGTGGTCGAGCGCGAGTTCGTCAATCGGCGGCTGCGGCATCGTGTCGCGATTGCGGTTGCGGAGGTCGTTGCTCGGATTGTCCGAGAGCCACTTCGAGCGCCGCGCCATGAAATCCTCGCGGTCTTTCGCGAAATTCGCTAGCGCAGCCTGGTACGTGTCCCAGCGGAACGCGCGGCGGTCCTGGGTGTGAAACGGCACGTTCGTTTCCTTGAACGCCGACGCGGGGATCCACGGCTCGATGCGCGAGCCGCCAACCGAGGAGTCGATGATTCCGACCGGTGTGTCGAGCGCTTTCGAAATCAGCTGCGCGAAGAGATAAGCGAACTGCGACCCGGCGCGGCGCAGATCCTCGCCCTTGTCGATGCGGTTCCATGTTCCGCCGATCTCGTCGCACTCGGTCACAAGGCAGTTCCGCTCAGTCACGATGGTGCGGATGTCACCGGCGAACGCGGGGACGCTCGCGCGGCACTGTTCGAGATAGTCGGACGGAATCGTGTTGGCGTTGAAGTTCCACTCCATGTTCGACTGCCCGGAGCAGAGCCAGAGTTCTCCGAAAACGACGTCCTCGATCGTCTTCGACGTCTTCCCGTCGGAGCATGTCAGCTTCAGGACCGTCCGCTTCGGCAAGGCCGGAAGAGTCACGGTCCAGCGTCCGGACGAATCGGCCTTCACATGCAGCGAGATCATCTGTGGTGCCCTGCCAGGCTTCACCGCCTCTCCCGTCACGGTTATCGCCGCGCCGGGGTTGGCCCTTCCGGCCACGTCGTTCGGCTTCCCCGCCTGAAGGACCATGCGGCTCTGGTAGATGTTCTTGAAGCGCACGTCATACGCCGATGCCGCGAGCGCGCAGCCACCAGCCAGCATAACCGCAGCCATTTTAAGTTTGTTCATGACATTTTCCTCTCTTTAAAGTGTTTCCGTTAATTTACGGATGCGCAGGATGCGCATCGTGATCGCCTTGCCGTCGCGCCCTGGGGCGATGCCGAGCGGACCATGTTCATCAAGACCCTTGCCGGGCTTGCGCAGAAACGGCCAGACGTCCGCTCCATCGTGCGGTCCGTCGCACACAACCGCGTCGTTCTCTGCGACCCACGCGCAATCAGCGGTAACGCGAACTGTCCGGCGGTTCCATTTCGCCTCATCTCCGAGGAAGTATTCGAAGTCCGCCTCGAACGCGCCGTATTCGTCCGCGAGCCAAAACGGCGAGTCCTTGTACGACACAAGCTCGTCCTGCGGCTGGCGGCGCCAGGCGTCCTTCTCGTAGGTGCCCATCTTCTCTATCGGACCGAATATGACGCGCTTCGCGCCCTTCTCGTTCGCCGACGGATGCGGTGTGCGGATGCCTGCAGTGTAGAGCCAGCGCCAGAACGTCTCCAGCCACGCCGCCGCCGAGTCCTGTTCGTGCGCCGTGCGGAAGAAGACGTGGTCGCCGTAGAGGAAGGTATGCAACTCGGCGGGGACCTTCATCTGACGGAGCCTGCTGTACACCGTGACGGAATTGTCCGCCGGAAAGCCGTCCGAATCGCCGTGCATAAGGCACATCCGCGGCGTCGCCGCGTCGAACTTGAACTCCGGCATGAGCATCCCCGGCTTGTCGCGCTCGAGGACATACGCGGGATACACCGGCACAGCCCAGTTCGGCGAACATGAGATTTTGTCCAGTGCGTCGACCGGATCGTAGGCAGGCGTCAGCGAACTCGTCGCTGCCATGAGCGTGAGATGTCCGCCCGCCGAGAAGCCCATCACGCCGATCTTGTCTGGCGAATAGCCGCGCGCCGCAGCCTGCGATCGCGCGACGCGGACCGCGCGCTGGACGTCCTGCCAGGCGGAGAGGTACATGGGCTTGCCGATAGGACGCGGCGTACGGTACTTGAGTATCGCCATGTTGAGCCCCTTCTCCATGCAGAACCTCTGCACCGGATATCCCTCGCCGTCGTACGCGACTCCGCCGTAGCCTCCGCCCGGGGTCACGATCAGAAACGCGTCCGTCGTCGCCTTCTCCGGCTTGAAGAACTCCATGAACGGCGCGTACGTCTGGTTTGTGGACACGACGGGCATCTTGCCGTCGGGCCATATCTTGACGACATCGCCGTGCGGCGCCGCGTAGCGGCCAGACGCCGCGAACGCGGAAACAGAAAGCGCCGCTGCGAAAACCACAGCCGCCGTCAACGATCTTTTGTCGCTTCTCATACGATTATAATAGCAAAACAGAACCGCCCCCATCGTGAATTTCACGCAAAAAAGTTCGTGAAATTTTCGCGCACCCACAAATCAATTCGATTTAACTCCCACTGTTATGTTGCGGAGCGTAAGTTCGCCGGGAACGCCGTTTTCGACAGGCGCTATGTCGAGCCAGCCAAACGGACCTCTTACATTGTCCCAGGAATCGATGTGGATGTTCTCGAAGACAACGCCCTTCGTTTCGGCAAGACCGCAGGTGTGGCTGTACCGCACGCCGTGACGGCATCCGAAGGCGCGCGAATCGCGGAACACGACGTCCCGCTGTGGCTGGACAACGCCGTCTCCAATCTTGAACGCCGCACACCGCGTCCACGCGAGGCACTTCGAGAAGACGACGCGCTCAAGCGGAAGCGGACCGCCGTGCCACTTCGCCGCGACCTGTCCGCGGTGTCCTGACCACGTCTTGGTCGAAAACGAGTCGTCGCGCGACACGCCAAGACAGTTCTCCACCGTGACATCCGTGCATTCGCAGACGTCGAACGCGTCGTTCTCGCGCAGGTCGTCGACATCGTTCAGCACCGCGACGTCTCGGATACTTATATTGCGCGAACGAACAGGTGTGACGGTCCAGAAGTTCCCATCGACAATCGTTACACCTTCCATGACGAATCCGTCGCACGCGTGTGGCACGACGGACGACGCGAGCATACCGCGCGCGAACATCTCCGTCCCGTTTGCATCTATGACGCCGCTGCCGCGTATGGCGACGTTCGTCGCCCCGGGTTCGGTCGTAATGAGCCATGTGAGCGGACGCTCCAGCGAGTCCTTGCGTCCGCAGACCGGAAAGTCCTTCGACGCGGCGTCCGCCTTGAGCACCGCGCCATCCTCGAAGAAGAGCTCCTCCCCGGACTTGAGGACGAGGGGCTTAGAAAGGACGGTCTCTCCCTTCGGAACCACAATCGTGCGCAAGTTCCCCATCCGCGGCGAATATGCCGCGCGCGGGCGCGTCACGACGATCTTGACGCGTCCGTCTTCGCCCTTTGCGATCGAATGCCCGGCTGTTGCGCCATCCTTCAGGTCTATCCGCCAGTCGTATTTGAATCTACGATCCCATCCATCGGCGTCACAGTCAGCACACGCGACTATGCAGAGCGATGCCACTCCAATAACAGCCAGACTTCGCAACGATGTATACTTACGGACCATGCACATGCCCTCCAAACTACTGAAGCACCTGAATATAGTCGATGTGGAACCTGTCGCCAAGCCCTTCGACGCGGATCGTGTTGCCAGAGCCACGCTTCAGTCCGTCTGCGGGAACATCGACCGTCATATACGTCGGCCATCCTCGCGTCGCGGGAAGCTTTACTTCCACAACGTTCTCTCCGTTGACCGAAACGCCGACCTTCGCGTCACGCACGCGTTGGCGATCTCATTCGAGTTTCGCAAACTTCTCCCTTTTGATTTACATTTGTATTTTAGCAAAACAACGCCCTGCACTACGTGAATTTTGCGCATAAATCACCGTGAAATTCTTGCAACTTCCTTGTTCGACGACAACCCACTACAGGCAGGGCCGGGCTGCAAAGCCCGGCCCTTCCCGTTTGTCGCTACAACTGCGCCGTCAGTGGACGATCACGGTGAGACCGCGCTGCTTCGAAAGCACAAGTCTGCCATTCTGCTCGTATGCACTGGCACGCATGATGTTGCCTTCCGCATCCTTCACGACTGTCGCAGTCACGCCGTTCAGCGAGGCCCCGTCGGAGAACTGCACGAGCGTCACGCGGCTCTTGAATTCAGGATCTGCCACAACAACCTCAAGGACGCCGCCGCTTGCCGCCGAAACAGCGATGTCGCCGCCGGAGACACTGACCGTTCCGCCGTCGTAGACAATGCGTCCGACGGAGAGCGTTCCCCTGCCCGTGCCGTTCGCGGCGATCGAGAGCGTGGACGCGCCGCCGGTCAGACGGAGTTCGTCTGCCGCCACGATGTAGTTGGCATTCGCCGGCACTACGGCACTCGGCTTGATCTCGAGGCTGGAGCCGCCTTCGAGAGCAAGCTCGCCGAGCGAACTGCCGTCAAGCGTGCCCGCGAGCGCCGCTTCCGCATTTGCCATCACCGAGACGGCCTGACGCGGATTGAACGTGTGCTCAGTCCAGTCGGACCACGAGATGTCGTTCACCCAGAGATCCGAGCTCGATCCACCCATTCCGGCCGAGAAGCCGAAATAGGCCTTGCCGTCCCAGTCGGACCCGAACACGTCGGCGAAGTCCACGGCCTGCGACTGCTTATAGACCTGTGCTCCTTCATACGTGATCGTGCAGGTAAGCGTACCCGCGCCGTCGTGCTCGATGTCGAGCGCATAACCGTTCGGCGTGCGGCGCTGTTCGTCAGTCGGACTGCTCAGAAGGACCGTTTCCGTGCCCTTCACGCCCTTGAGCGCCCAGCCACAGCTCTCCTTCTGGTAGAGGTTCCACCAGAACGCGATCGTACGCGTATGGCCCGAGTTGCACGGTCCGCCAAGATCACCGCCCGTGCCGTCGCATAGCGTCGCCCCGGCTTGATCGTCCTGGAGTGCGAAGCACACGCCGTCGCCCCAGGCGCCGCCAAACGAACCCTTGACTGCCTTGAACGCCCAGTGCGATTTCCATTTTCCGCGGATGTCGCGCTTCTCCTTCATGTAGATCGAGCTGCACATATTTCCGACCGACCCCACGCACATCTTGATTCCGTTGTCGTCGGTGGAGACCGTTCCGTTCGCCTGCCAGAGGCTGTCGGAATAGGTTGTATCGGCGACATCCCACTGACGATACGTGCGTGTGTGCCAGGCGACGTTGCGCACGGACATGAACGCGCCGGAGCCGCCGGTCCCCGCCGAGAAGCCGACATACGCCGTGCCGTCCCAGTTTTCGTCCCCTCCGCCAATCACGTCGGCCATGTCGATCGCCTGCGTAGACGCGTAGACCTGCTCGCCCTGGTAGAAGATACGGCAGGACATCACTCCGGCTCCGTTGTAGGAGATGTCGAGATCGTAGCCCTGGATCGTGCGGCGGTTGCCGTCGCTTGCGTTATCCGCGTTGTCAAGCAGAACCGTTTCCGCTCCCTTGACGCCCTTGAGCGCCCAGCCGCAGCTCTCCTTCTTGTAGAGGTTCCACCAGAACGCGGCGGACAGCGGATGTGTCGTATCGCAAGGTCCGCCCAGCTTGCCGCCATTGCAGGCGGAATCGCAGAGTTCCGCGCCAGCCGTATCGTTCTGTATCGTGAAGCACACGCCGTCTCCCCACTCGTTGCCGCCGCCCTTTGTGGCGACGAACGTCCACGTCATGCGCCACGGCTGAGTGACGTTGAACTTCTCCTTGAGATACGAGGAACCGACTTTGTCGGTACCGCCGTTCAGCATGAGGAAGCCCGTTTCGCCGTCGATGCCCGCCCACTTGTCGGCAGTGCCGTTGATCTGCCAGAGGCCGTAGTCGCCGACCTCCTGCTTATCAAGCGCCCCCAGCGTGACATCCGCGCCATCGCCGAGCGCGACGGAATCGGCACCCATCACGACGGCGTTCGCGCCGACGACTTCCACCGCCGCGTCAGGGGCCGCAAAATCGGCGTAGGGAACAGCCTCGCCCGACGGAGTCCCCGCGATTCCTGCAAGCGCCGTCGCGTTTTCGGACGGATCGGTGATCACTGTGTACTTGGACATCTTCGAGTCGGACGTCGCCGCCGTCGCGAGGAACTTTCCGTTCACGACGCGCACCGTGCCCTCGAATCCGTCCGCATCGGCCGTCACGACCGCGCCTCCGTCAACGACGAGCGTGCCGCGTCCGCGAAGCCGCGCGACGGACACCGCGCCAGACGCATCAACGACGACCGTAGCGACCTCTTCGGCGACTACGTTCGCGTAGGCTGCTTCGTCTGCGACAGGCGCCAGGGTGAGCGTTCCCTCGCCGGACACGACGTTCGCGGCCACCGAGCCCGTCAGCGTGAGCGTACCTGCTCCGCGCTTCACGAGGTAGCCGGTCGCTGAAGAAGTGACTATGCCGCCGAACGAAGAGGGAGCCGCCTGCTCGACGACGAGCATACCCTCTCCGATCGCCAGCGTGCCGGCGCCGGAAAGCCCGGCGACACGCGAGAACTCGGGATAGAGGATGTCCTGCGGAAGAGGCGTCCAGGCAGTCCACTTGTCGAAGTAGACATTCTCCTTTTGACGCGCCCAGATGCTGACGTGGAAGTACTGTGCGCCGCCCTGCTCGCAGAACGCCCACTCAATGTCATGGAAGCCTGCGGACAGCTTCATCCAGCCAGTATTGGTGTTCAGCGTACTGGAATTCGCAAAGCGCTTCTCGCCGTCAATATACAGGAAGCAGCCGTCGTCGGAAGTGAACCCGATCGCGTACTCTCCGTCATACGGCAGATAGATGCGGCCTGTGGCGTACACCTGGTAGTCGTCCTTGCCAGTCGAATATTTCCCCGGCTCGCGATAGGCTGGATTGCCGTCGGTCTCGAATGTGGGACTGCCGAAGACCCAGCTGTTGGTGATGATCGTCGGGGTGCATTCCTTTTCAAACTTCGTGTGGATGTCCGTGAGCGAGTGCCACCACGAGTAGCCGTTGTTCCTATCGTAGTCGTAGTAGCGCAGCGACAGGCCACGATAGTCAGGATTCTTCTTCGGCGAGACGGAGACTGTCGCGTCCTCGCCGATGTCAAGCGAGCCTACTGCCGTGGCCTCCTTCAGCGCAAGCGTGCCCTCCTGGACGGCAAACGTGCCGAGGATGGCGTCTTCTCCACGCGCGCTCCATTCAAGCGTGCCTGCGCCCGCCTTGGCCACCGTCGCCTTGGCATCGGTCGGAAGAATGACAAACGGGTTGCTGTTAGTCGTGCCTTCGGTAACATTGTAGGCGTAGGACGTGTATTCGCCAAGTACAATAGACCCCGCCACAGCGGAAGTGTCGGTTATGGAAACCGGCGTACCGGAAACGGCGGAAGTCAACTCGAGAGTTGCTCCTGCCGCAACGACCGGGCGTCCGATAGTGCTGGGGAGAGTCAACGCGAGCGTGCCGGCGTTGACCGTAGCCTCGCCGCGATCGGCGGAGAGAACGAGTTCCGCCCGTCCCGTGCCTTCCTTGACGATCAGCACGTTCTCCGCAATGGTGCCTGTGAACGATCCGCCGCCGTTCAAGGAACCGAGGACGATTGTGGCCGTCGTTCCCTGCGGCGCGGTGATCGTCCCTTCTCCGTTGAGTGTGTCGAGGTGGAGAGTCGCGTTGTTGCGGATCTCCAGGACAGATCCAGCCTCCATCGTCAGTCCCGACGTGGCGATGAAATCATCTCCGTCAATGGCGAGAGTTCCAGCCACGATGCGCGTCGCGGTCCAGTTCTGCTTCGCCGCAATCTCAAGAGTACCGGCGCCTTCCTTCCAGAAGTAGCCCTGACCGGTGGTCATGGGAACGCTGGCTGTGACGTTCTGATTCGCCGGCATGTGGACGATAAGGTATCCGGACGGCATGAGACGCGGCGTGGAAGCGGCAAAATCCCAGTTGAACGCCGTATCCGTGCCTATCTGGAGATGCGCCTTGTCATTGACCGTGATCGTTCCGGTGTAGTCGTTCGCCGCACCGCCGAGGACGAGCGTGCCGGTATCGGTGATCAGTATCGGACCCGTGCCGTGAAGCGAGCCGTTAACCGTAAGCGACTGACTGCCCCACACGTGAATCTTCATTCCGCCCGGGCCAATCGTCATGCCCTTGTTCGCCGGAAGCGACGTACTGGAGCTGCCCTGACGGATGTTGCCGTTGTCGAAGTAGAAGAAGTCGGCCTTCTCAACAGGAGCGCTTCCCCAGGACGCGTCGTAGCTGCCCCAGAAGTACAATGCCGCGTTGTTGGTGACGACAAAGCCTCCGGTAAAGCCGCTCTGCTTGAAGAGCCCGTTTATGCCGAGTCCGTTGAGGACGACCTTCGTAGGCGTGTTAGCGTCGACATCCTCTATCGACGACTTGGAAGGCTTGTACTTGAAGCCGCCGTCGTTCTGCGTGTACGGCGCGCCGCCGCCGCCGAAGTGCCACTCGGCCGCGTTGTCCGGCGTGATCGTGCCCAAATAGTCGAAGCTATGCCCAGAATAGGCGCCGACGTAGAGCCCGGGATGGCCGACGAGCGAGAAATTGACCTCTTTATTGCTGTTGCTGCAGAATATGAGATGCCCTACGGAATCTGCGGTAATGCGATTGATGACACCCTGAACATTGATGTCCGCCTGATTGAAGACGAGCGAGCCGCCGTTCTTCAGCGTAATCGGGCCGGTGGTGCCGAAGCCCTCCGCAACATCGCTCTGCAGCATCACACCGTCCACGAGTATTCCGCCAGTGAGCGTGTTGTTCTGCTTGAGGACGATCTTGCGGTCCGTCCTGTAGGCTGGACCATACGCCTTGAGCGCCATGGGCGTATTCCCGTCATCCGCAAGAACCTTATTGACGTTGATGGTCGAATAGCCACTGTGATAGGCATAGGACGGCGTGACGCCCTGCGCCCATGTGATCGTCCCCTTGTAATTTACGTTGTCGTTCGCAGGTCCGGCCGAGAGATACGGGTGGCCGGAAAGGTCGATGTTCTCGTTTTCGTTCTGGGACGCGATGAGAAGCGTACCGCGGGAATCGGACGTGATCTTGGCGAGAAGCGCAGCCATGCCGCCGGCCTCGGTGCAGAGGATCCCCGTGCCCTCGGCAAGCTTGATCGAGGTGACGGACGAGAGATTCGCCAATGTCGTGAACTTGAGCTGCCCTTCGCGAATGTCGACAGCACCGTCAAAACTGAAGTTGTCCTTGAAGTTGACGCGCCCGGGACCAATCTTCACGATCTCGCCCGGATCATCCGCCTTGACCGTGAAGGGACTCGCCACATCCACCGCCCATCCGGCGTCCGGCACGTCGAAGATCGCGCCGCCGCGCTGCACTTCGCAGAGGTCCATGCTGTTGCGGATGAAGTTGCCTTCAGTGCGGCGGGCGCGGAGAATGCCGCCGTTGAAGTAGATGCTCTGCTCGCCGGTGGGGTTGTTGTTCTGCATGTAGTTGATTTCGAAGACGCCGCCGTTCAGGTAGAGCCTTCCATACTGTCCGGCGTCATCGGCTCCATAAGTGAACTCCACGCCGTCTGCCAGGAGGTGCCCGCCGTTCATCACTAACTCACCCTTGCCCTTGTTGCAAGCGATAAGAAGCCAGTTACCGCACGTGACCATGCCGCCGTTCACCGTGATCCGCCCGACGGCAGTCGTGTTGTACCGCGCCGCCGTAAACCAATTCTTCGTCGTTATGTCGGCGCCGTCCTCTATGATCAGCTCTGCCGTGCCGTTCACGGACAGATGGAACTCGTTCGGGAAGACTGCCGTGGCCGTTCCGGGCGCAGCGCCATGTTCGCCGAACCTCATCACGAGGTTTCCGCCCAATTCCGCGCCGTCCACGCGGCGGTTCGGCGCGAAGCTGCCGTTCTTTATCCACAGCACGCCGTTCGTCGCTGCTGTACCCTTTGCGAGGTTGATGTTGCCGTCGGCGTTGATTGCGAGAGAGCCGCCGTTGTCAACGACAAGCGTGCCGTCCTCCAGATTCACGGACTTGATCGCGACGTCAGTCCCGTCGATCGTGGCCGTCCCGCCCTTCGAGAAGAGCACGGACGAGGCATTGCCTGGAACTCCGCCGCTGGTCCATTCAGACGCCGTGTCCCACGTGCCTGTTCCGCCGTTCCAGATGCGCTTGTACGACTCTTTCTCCTCGTTGTAGTTTGCCAGCACCTGAGCGGCCGTGAGCGTGCCGGAGTGGACTCGTATTGCGCCGATGTAGCCCGTGTACAGGAGACCGCCGTCGAAGTTGCCGTTGTCGGCCTTCGTGCCGCCGAGCGTGAAGCGTCCGTTGTCGCGTATGTTGAGCGCGGTGTAGTTGTCCTTGCCGTTCACCCGAAAGCCGTCGACGTAGAGATTTTCGTTGCCGCTGGCGTCGCGCGTGATGGCAATGTGGTGCCAGTCGCTGGCGGGCGGAATCGTACCGCCCCAGCCAATGTTGTTTGAGTGGTGCTCGATTGCGTTTCCGCCGTCTGTACCGTAGCGCATCTCGATGAGCTGGTTGCCGCCGCCGCGGCGAGTCCACGTGAAGTAGGTCTTGCTCGCGAGAAGCGTCGGCGTATAGATCCACGCCTCGGCAGACCAGTCGCCCGAGCCGATTACAGTCGCCGGCAGCTCGCTTGCGCACTCCATGGCGTAGTCGCCGCTGCCGCCGAAGTAGACGCCAGGCCGCCCGCCTGCATCCGCAACGTACTTCGCTCCCTTGCCAGCAGTGCATGGCTCGAAATTCCCGACCGCGTCGTCGCCGGTCGCCTGGTTGGTCCACGAGCCGATGTAGGCTCCGTCGGTCGTAGTCGACAGGTTCGACATGTCTAGCTTGACGATCAGCGACCCGGCCGTCTCGAGCGCAAACGCGCGCATGCCGACGACCGCGAAAAAGGCAGAAAGGAGATAACTTAGAGTTTTACCCCCCTGTCTAAAACAACTAATTATCCTGTTGGCTTTCATTGTTTTTTCCTCGTTCAGGTTAAAGTTTACCTTTTTATTTTTTATAATTTTACCATATCCTGTATAAGGATTACAGCGAATATGCGCAAAAATCACCGTGAAAATTGCGCAGCTCGACTGTCTAGTGGATGTCACTTCTTCTGCTGAGAAAAGAGCCACTTCAATACGGCATCGTCGGAATAAGTCTGGTCCCAGCACCAGTGCATGAGGTCGGGGTACTCGCGGTAGCGGATGTTACCGCCGACGGCCCAGAGCGCGGACACCATGTCGCGCGAGCGAGTGACCGGCACGGCCTGGTCCTTCGCGCCGTGGAAAGTCCAAATCGGCACGTCGCGTATCTTCCACGCGAGGGTCGTGTCCCCGCCTCCGCAGCAGGGCAGGGCGGCAGCGAACCAGTCGGGATGGCGCTGCACGGCGTCCCATGTGCCGTACCCTCCCATCGAGAGTCCCGTCACGTACACGCGCGAGGTGTCCACCGAGGAAAGCATGCGCATCTTCCCGACAAGCTCCAGCAGAAGGCCCATCGATTCGCTCGGCTTTTCGTTCATGCGGTGCGCGAGGTTGCCCCACGGCGTATCCACCCACTGCTGGCCGCTGGGGCACTGTGCGGCGAGGAAGTATCCGTCGGCCCCCTTCTCGCGCATGTACGCGAGTATGAACCGCGTCGCGTTCTTGAGCTGCGCGGCGTTGTCGTTTCCGCGCTCGCCCGCGCCGTGCATGAAAACAACGAGCGGATACTTCCTGCCGGACTCCATCTTGGCAGGGCCCATGACGCGGTAGAGCAGGACCTTGCCTGCGGCGTTCGTGTACGCCTTCGGCGATGTAGCCTCCAAGGGATCAACCGCGGCGCTCGCCGCAGCTGCGGCAAGCGCGGCCGCGCAAACCAAAACTGCATTTCTCATTTTCATTGACATTCCTTTCATTGATGTGGTTAACCAAGTTGGCGGTCTGCTTTTTATCGCTTCTGCTGGACGAATATCGACAGACGACGCGTCCGCCATCGCGAAGCGTTGTGCATGAACGTCCAGTCCGGATGATCTCCGTCCTCGTTGTTCCCGATTCCTATGTCGCATGTCGCGTCTCCGTTGAAGTTGTTCAGCGCCCAGATCGTCGCACCGGACTTCCAGTCGTGGACCTGCATCGAACCGTATCCGACCTCAGCGCCCTGTCCCAGGTTGGGCGAGTCGTTGAAGTCGTACCGTGTGTCGTCTCCGCCGATTCCATCGACCATCTTCCTCTGCCCATAGTTCGGCGCCCAGAACTCGACGGATCCGCCGTCGTAGTTTGTGACGGGCTTTACGTTCGAGCGGTTGGAGCGGACCGTAAGCCCCGAGACGCGTCCCTGGATTCGCTCACCTGCACGGCACGGGACGCCGAGGGAGGAGGCCTTTGCGGACTCAGGGACGTCCATGGAAGTAAGCACCCAGTCCACCGTCCCGTCCATCGACTCGAGCTCGAGGAGATACGCGACGCGCGAGAACTCACCTGAGAACTCCGGCCGCGGCGGCGGGTTCTGGGCGTAGTTCGGCCGCACCGGTATGTCGAGCGTCTGTATCTTCCTGTACCCCTCGAGCTCCTTTGCCTGCTCCGCATCGCCAAGCCGCACTGGCGCGCCGACACGCGTCGGTTTGTTCGTGCGCGCATCGACCTCGAAAGAGCCGAGGGGAAGGCACACGTCGTTGTAGAGAGTGCCGGTGAACGGACTCTTGTAGAGGTAGCGGAGCCTGCACGGTTCCTTTACCTCTTCGGACGAGACGACCAGGTCTGCGCCGCGCACCCTTC
Organism: Kiritimatiellia bacterium; assembly: GCA_016296065.1. GTDB lineage: Bacteria > Verrucomicrobiota > Kiritimatiellia > RFP12 > UBA1067 > UBA1067. Next base: position 52,006 of record JAEDKA010000001.1, on the reverse strand, counting down.
CATTGCCGTCGACATTCGCGAGCTTCGCAGGAACGAACCTGTTGTCGGGCCCCGCAATCTCGAAGTTCGGCGCAATGGACCGGTCCGCCTCATAGACATACCATCCCCTGGCGTCGTTGAACGAGAGCACCATCGCGCCGTTCTCCACCTTCCAGGACTTCAGCGTCGGAGAGTTGGGGCGCACATTGTCGAAACCGTAGTCGTTCTTCAGCGCATGCAGGGCAAGGCGCTTCGCAACGATCTCCTTGTTGTTCGGATGGATGTCGCGCAGATTGCCTGCGTCCGCAAGAACCGCAATGGCGGCGTTCCCTTCCTCGGCCGCGAACTTCTTCTGGGCCTGCTGTATCTCGAACCACGACGCAGCGAACGGAGCGAGCTCGGCGAAGTAGAGCCTGAGGCCCGGGTTCTCGAATGCCTTGGACCATCCGTCGTAGAGCGCATGCATCTTCGCGCAGTAACGTCCAGCCTCCCCGGCATTGTGGCAACCCTGGTACCATATGAACCCGCGGATCGCAAACGGCGTCCAGGCGTCGACCATGCCGTTCCATAGGACGGTTGGCTGCTGGTTTGAGCCGCTTATCGGACCGCGCGACATCGACTTGTCCCACTTGTCGGTCACCGGATACTCGGCGACGTCCTTCAGCTCCGGATGCCCCTCGTAGCCGCAGCGCGGCGTCCAGGCGTCGATGTTCGTGCCGCCCCAGGTCGAGTCGATGATTCCGATCGGCACGTCGAGCGCGCCGTAGAGCTCAAGGGCGTAGTAGTAGGCGACGGCGGACAGCCAGCGCACGCCTCCGTTGTTCATGAACGACTCGGGAGAGTAGTCCCGCCACGCAGTCCCGTCTATCTTCGCAGGCTTTGCCGACCACTTGTGCTCGTTGCGCACCCAGCGTATGTACGGACGGTATGTGGAGTTGATCATCATCGCGCCGTTTGCGTCGCGGAAGCGCGGGTCGCCGCTCCAGATCGGACATTCCATGTTCGACTGCCCGCTTGCGAACCATACCTCGCCCACAAGCACGTCGGCGACCTCGGCCCTGCCGGACGCCGCCGCGGCAGTTAGCGTGCGCCCCTCCTTGGAGGCGGCAAGCGGCCTGAGGTCGACGCGCCACGAGCCGTCCGCCTTCGCCACGGCCTTGAGCGTCTGTCCCGCGAACGAGACTGACACGGCCTCGCCAGGCTCGGCAGATCCCCACACAGGAACGGCGCGGTCGCGCTGGAGAACCATGTGGTCCGAAAACGGCGTCCCCAGCTTCACGTCGGCTGACGCGGACATCGCCGCGGCGAACGTTAAAATCCCCGCGACAGCGAGCGGGCCAAGTATGTTTTTCATTTTTCGAATCCTCCTTGGTTTCAAGATTTCACAAGTGAACAAGCGTTGCCGGAATATGAATTATAGTCATTTGCCGTAGTCGAGTATCTCGAACGTCGAGTCCAGGCGGAATCCGCCAGACTTCGGGTCATCGATCCTAAGGCGTCCGCGCGTGCGCAGGAACTTCCCCGGTTCCGCGCAGGACTCGAAGGAATGAAGCGAAGGCACCTCGTGTCCCGGTCTGTCGTACCACGTGGCGCGCTTCGCGAAGTCCTCGCTTCCGTCGTCCTCGATCACGTTGCAGAATCCGTCGGCGTCAATGGCGAGATAGCTGCCGGGATGTCCCATGTGTCGGAACGACAGGCCCCTGCCGTCCGCAAGGCCCTTTTCGACCTCCCAGTAGGCGTCGGCCGCCTCCTTCGCGTTGCAGTCGATGATCGCCCGCACCTCGGGGATTTTCGCCTTCTTTCCGTCCGGACCTGCAACCTCGCGCTTCTCGTCGCGCGTCACCCAGTACTTGACGGGTCCGTTCATCCAGCGGACAAGGCGCATCGGATTCGACACGCTGAACTCCCTGAACGCGGCGTCAGCGCCCATGGCATACACGCCGCAGCGTCCGACAGGACAGCGAGCGTCGTTCATGACGAGTCTCTCGCGCCCAACGCTCACCGAAAACATGCTGCCGCAGGCAGTGGCCTTGAGCACGACCTCGCCCTTGAGCGCGGTCTTCCTCTCGACAGACGGCGCCTTCTCGCCGAAGGCGGGCCCGATGGCGCGGATGAACAGCGTGCCGTCAGCCCTAATGCCGAAGAGATAACCGCCCTCACGCGTCAGGCGCATCACTACGCCCGCCTCTGCGCCCGCCTTGGCGGGAACGACGGTCCTCGCCTCCGCAACGGCCGCGGTCAGGAAAGAATCCTCCTCGCCGTCGGCCTTGGCGAACACATACGCGCCCTCAGCGCCAGCCTTGACCGTTACAGGCGCAGAGAGCTTCAAGCCCGCGTTCGCGTCCGTGACCTTCTTGAGGTTCTTCGATTCTCGGACGAGCCTATCGTGCTTCGCCTTGAGCTCGGCTTCGTCGAACTTGCAGACCTTGCGGTCGTAGGTCAGGATGCCGTTCGTCTCCCCCTCGACATCCGATATCTGCGTGTACATCGCCGCGGAAAGCCCGGGGAAGTACATGTTGTTGAGAAGCTCGTCCTGCATCTTCAGGTAGCGTTCGTTGAGCTGCGCGTTGCCCTTCGTGGTGTCGTACGACCACCCGCCGCGCTCGAACCAGGTGTGGCCCTTGACGTTCAGGCCCACTCCGCCCCACTCGCCGAGCACGCTGAAGCACGACCGCTCGCTGACGCCCGCCGAGGGGCCCGTGTAGATGTGGACGTCATACACGTCGCCGGCGGCGTGCTCGTTCGGGAGTCCCGTCGAGTCGTTAAGCCAGCGCGAAGGATCGTACTGAGACACCCAGTCGGCAAGCCGCTTGACCTCCTCCTTCTCGTAGACGCCCCACCCCTCGTTGAAGAGTATCCAGCAGACGACTGACGGAGACGAGATGTGCTCGTCGATCATCTCCTTGAGCTCGCCCTCGAAGAGCGCCTTCTCTGCGGCGTTCGGACGGAATCCCCTGCGCTTCTTCTCGTCACGCGACGCGACTGCGTGAGTGTGCATGGAAGGCATGTCCTGCCACACGAGCATGCCGATTTTGTCGCACCAGTAGAACCAGCGCTGCGGCTCCACCTTGATGTGCTTGCGGATGAGGTTGAAGCCGAGCTGCTTGTGCTTCTCGATGTCGCTCTTGAGCGCGTCGTCCGTCGGGGCGCGCAGGTTTCCGTCCGGCCAGTACCCCTGGTCGAGCGTTCCGTTCTGGAACACAAACTCGCCGTTGATCGTCGGACGCATCACGCCGTCGATAATCTTCTTGCCAAGTTCGCGCATTCCGAAATAGCTCGTGAACTCATCCACCACCCTGTAGCGACGAGTCATCTTGACCTTGAGGTCGTAGAGGAACGGCGAGTCGGGGCTCCAGAGCTTCATGTCCTTCGGCATATCGAGACGGATCTCACTGTTCACGTAGCCCTTCGCCTTCGCCACCGTCTTCCCGCCGTCGAGAGCCTCAAGCTCGACCTCCTGCAGCTTCTCCGAAGCCTTGACCGTCACGCCGAGCCAGCCATCGCGCACATGGGGGATCAGCTTCATGCCAGTCGCCGCAAACTCGTCAACCGGCTCAAGCCACACCGTCTGCCAGATGCCGCTGTTCGGCGTGTACCAGTATCCCTCCGGTTCGTTTCGCTGCTTGCCGACGGGCTGAGTGCCGTTGTCGGTCGGATCGTACACCGTGACGATCAGCTCGTTGTCGCCGTCCTTCAAGTCCTTCGTCACGTCGAACGAGAACGCGTCGTATCCGCCTTCGTGCCCGCCCTGGAGCTTTCCGTTGAGATAGACGTCGCACTTCCAGTCAACGGCGTCGAAGTTTAGCCGCACGTGACGGCCGTTGTCGCGCCAGCCCTTCGGAATGCTGAAGGTGCGGCGGTACTTGAGATATTCGGCGCGCTCCATGATTCCGGAGAGCGCCGACTCGACCGGAAACGGCACGAGAATCTCGCGCGGGAGTTTCCTGCCGAACTCGACATTGTCGAAGACAGCGCGGTCGCAGCCCTTCCATTCGTCCGCCGGAATGCGGTTGGTGATGCCGCGCGTGCAGTCGAACTCCCACACGCCGTTGAGGTTCATCCACTCGGCGCGCACCATCTGCGGACGCGGATACTCCGGCAACACGTTCTCAGGCGCCACGTCATCCGCCCATTGCGTCATGAGCGGCGCCGTCTTCTTCTGCCATCCAAACGCCGCACCCGACACGGCAACCGCAATGACAAGCGAAAGCGATTTTTCCATGTGAAGTCCTCAATTTAGCACTTGGATGTAGTCGAGATGGAATCTGTCGCCAAGTCCTTCGACGCGGACCGTGTTGCCCGAGCCGCGCTTCAGGCCCTCGACGGGAACATCGATCGTCATGTACGTCGGCCAGCCGCGGGTCGCGGGAAGCCTCACCTCCGCGACCTTCCCGCCGTTGACCGAAACACCCGCCTTCGCTGGGAACGGCGTCGCGTAGGAGACGCGCAACGTCCCAGCGCCTGCCTTCTGCGACTCGACATTCGCGAAGTCGACGCGCGTTCCCTTCGCGCCTAGCCCCCAGAGGGCCTTCGCGCCAGACGCGCGGACCTCGTATTCGGGCTTCACGCCTTCGCCCGCAAACTTCGCCTTCTCCGCCTCATGAACCGCGACTCCAGCGACCCGGTTCGTGATCGCGGGCGATGGGCTGTCCCCGCGCATGTCGTATCCCTCGACGAGCGGCTCGGTCGCGGGCAGAAACACGGTCTTCGTCCCGCGCGTCACGCCGCTTTCGTTGTAGCTGTCGACTGTCGCGTAATAGTCGACGCCGCGGATGAGCGTGTTGACGACGACGCTTTCAGAGCCTATCACCTGGTAGTGCGTGTACAGCTTGTCCGGCGCGATGCCGTAGCGGACGATATACCCCTGCGCGCCTTTCGCCTTTGGCCACGCGAGACCGGCGGCGCGGTTGTTGCCCGCGCGGCGGTCAGCAAAGACGCGCGACATGTCCACCGCATCGGGTGCAGCACCTCCGCCCTCGCCGAAGACGCGAAGTCCGTTGATCGCAAAGCGCGAACCCGCCGGAGAATCGCCCTTGTTCGTGACGCGCACGAACCTCGCGCCGACGCGCTTCGCGAACTCGACGTACTCGTGCTGGCGGAGCGTCTTCGCGCCCGATCGGTCGAACGCCTTGAACCAGTCCTTCCCGTTCTGCGAAAACTCGACAAGATAGCGGTACGCCCAGCCCTCGCCGCGTCCGCCCGCCGTCGCGTCAATCGACGTGAAGTTCACCTGGACGGACCACACGCCGTACACCTTGCCGAGGTCGACGGCGAGCCATTCACCCGCCTTGCCGCTCGCGGCGGTCCAGCACGTTCCCATGTCCTCGTCGAACGCGAGCGACGCAGTGCCGAGATTGGACGACGCGACGGCGCGTTTGTTGCAGGAGAGGAGGCCCCAGCCGGGACCAGGCGCGTTGAACGGATCCTTCGCCGTCCCGGGGACAAAGAACGGCCAGTCGCTCAGCGCCGCGTTCGTGTAGAGATCGCCCTTGTCGTCGAACATCGCCGGAACGAGAACAAGGCGGCGGTCAAAGCCGACGAGTCGGCACGTGTCGACCTTCCACCAGTGTCCGTTCAAATCCTCGAACAGACAGCCGTGCCCCGCGCCGCGCGTGTAGCCCGTGGACTTCCATATCGCGGGGCTGTTCATGCAGAGGCGGAACGGACCGATCGGCGAGTCGCCGACATAGCAGTTGTCGCAGTAGCTCGCATACTGCGTTCCGGGTACGGCGCACGTGAGATAGTAGCGTCCGTTGTACTTCACCGGCCACGCGCCTTCCTGCGTGTCCTTTCCGTCGAAGCCGAGGCTGTCGTCGCCAGGAACCTCGAAGCCGCGGTTGTTGCGGTCCGGCCACGCGCAGTGGTAGTTCTCGGGAACGACCTTCTTCATTCCGTCCTTCGGATCGAGCTTTATGACGTCGATAGGCTCGAAATGCGAAAGGCCCTTGTAGAGATAGACATATCCGTCACCGCCTGTTGCGGGATCGTCGTAGAGCATCCCGGGATCCATCCAGCCCTGCGGACGCCCCACCTCCTCCCAGGCGGAGAGGTCGCGCGGATTCTTCGTGCGAATGATCTTGCCGGACTCCGAATGCGTGAGGTACAGCCAGTCTCCGACAACGCACGTCGCGGGCGCGTAGCGGCGGAACTCGGAGAGAATGCCCTTCTCGACGTCGACCGGGATGAACTCCCACCTCCCCATGTCCTTCGACACCCAGTATCCGTCGCCGTGCGATGCGAAGAGCCAGTACTCGCCCTTGAAGACGACGAGCGCGGGGTCGGCGGACTCCGTCATCACGGGCTCGAAGGATCCGTCCTTGCGCTGCTTGCGCCGCTGGATCATGTACTCAAGGTCAATCGGATTGCACACCGTGCGCGGATTCGCCGCCTCCTTCGCGTCCTTCTCCGAGGCAAGCGCGCACTCTTCTGCGCTCATCTCGACGATTCGCGCGTTCCGCACCTCGGCGGCGACGCCGCACTGGATGCCGTGCTTGGGAAGGTCGTTGTAGAGCGAGAGGAAGAGCGTGCCGATTCCGCCGTCGCACTGCTTCATCTTCGCGAGCGGATACGACGCCGTCATCCATCCGCCAGCGCGTCGCATGATCGGCGCGACGCCTTCGGAAACAGGCGACCCCGCGCGGAACACCTCGACGCCAGCCGGGGAGGTCATGCTCACGCCGCCGCCCTGGACCAGCTTCAGGGAATCGGCTCCCGTCTCACCGTCCGCGCGCGTAACCCGAATGTCGAACATAAGCGACAGCCGCGCGGCGTCCTTTCCCGCGACTCCGATCGCCTTCGGCGCCTCTACGGTCGCACGCATGATGCCGGAGGATTCGCGACTCATCGTCGCGACGGAGGCACCCGTCTGGAAACGTCCAACGACCGCGTCTGCAGAGACTGGAAACGCCACCGCACAGACTGCCGCCGCCATAAAACATCCTTTAAACATTTTCATGTTGCAATAATAGCAAATTCAAGCCGCCCGCGTCGTGAATTTTGCGCAAAAAAATTCGTGAAGCAGATCATGCTTCCCGGATTCGCGTCAGTCTATCCGCACGCCGTTGTTGCGCCACGCGAGCTTGCCGCCGGTCTCGTCGACGACCTTGAGGAACCTGCGTCCGTCGACGGAACCGCAGACCGTCCCGGACGAGCCGCGTTCGTATGTGATCGTCGTCTTCTCGCCTTTGTCGTTTCCGTTGTTGGACGCGAACGACGCCCCGCAGACGGTGAGCGACGCACCCTTCTTAACGACGCCCTCGTAGCAGCACCACGAGAGGAACTGCGAGAGTATCGTGCGTCCGCCCTCAAGGTAGACGATGCGGGATCGTCCGGACCAGATCTCGGAGTTGACGGACGCGATCGCGCCGGCGAAACCGGGCTCCGTCTTCACGAAGTATCCGCCCTGCTGCCGGCTGAAGACGCCCATTGCACAGTTGGCGACGAACTTGGGCGCGGCACCGCGGTGCCCTACGATCCCGTTCGTGTTCGCGTCGAACGCAAGTCCCCACGTCGAACCCTTGAACGATCCGCCCGTGTACGGATCCTTCTCAAGCGACACGCCCTCGGCGACCATGATGCAGAAGCAGGAATGAAGCTTTACGTCCTTCGCGTCGCAGAGAACAAAGCCTCTCGTCACGCGCGTCGTGAAGTCGGCGAACATTCCGCACGTCGTCGTCTTGTCCCAGTCGTCGCCCCTCGGATGGTTCTCGTACTTGCCCTGTCCAACCCACCCAGTATAATTGAAGTGTATGTCGCGGAAGAGACCGCCGGTAGTGCCGTGTCCTACGATTACGCCTGCGTCGAGAGCTCCTCCCGTCACATCCGTCACGAGAAGTCCGTCGCTCCGCACCGTGATCGCGTCGATCGCCGTCCACGCATTAACGATCGCCATGTTCCGCACCTGGCAACGCGGCGCGGTCCTGACTGTCGGCGGATAGCGCTTCACGCGAAGAGCCTCCTCGGCGGACGAGTCGTCCGTCACGCCCTGTTCCGGATAGTACACCGTGAACCCGCCTACTCCCGAATCCGGCTCAAGCGTGACGAGCGGAGCGGACGCGGGTTCGCCTTTCCCGGCGTAGGCATAGAGCTGCGTGCCGCGGTGCGTGGAGTTGCCGTAGTGCTGCGCCTCGAAGCTGCCCCGCAGCTCCACTCCCGAAGGCACCTTGAGTCCGCGCGCAATGCGGTAGACCCCAGCAGGCGCGAAGACCGTCCCGCCGCCCGCCTTGTCGGCCGCCGCAAGCGCGGCCGCGAAGGCCGGCGAGCTGTCCTTCACCGGGATGTCATCGACCTTTCCTGGCGTGGCGCCGTAGTCCCGCACGTCGAACACCTTGCCCTTGAATTCGCGCTCCTTCGGCTCGGGAATGTCGTATGGGAGCGAGACGACGCCCTTCTCGCGGTCGTCTCGCGCGACGACCGTCGAGGCGGAAGGCTTCACTGCGAATGCCTCGCCGGAGAACGTATTGCCGCTGAGCACTATCTGCGAGAGGTTCTCGCCCGGACGTATCGCGCCATTTCCGCTGAACCTGCAGTTTGACGCGACCAGGCTGCCGCGCACCTGGCTTATCGCGCAGTCCTTCCAGTCCGAGAACGTGCAGCCGTTGAAGTTGATGCAGTAGATGAGTCCGTCCTTGTCCTTGTCGGACCTGAACAGCGTCTTCGCGCCTGAAAACTTAACGCCTGTCACCTGCACTGCGGCGTTCCAGCTGTAGTACGGCTTTATGCCGACGGCGTGGAACTTCGAGTAGTCAGGCACCTTCGAGTAGTGCATGCAGCAGAGCCGCGCCTGTATGTCGCCGTAGGTAAGCAGGAAGCCGGGATACCCAACGTTCTTCATCTCGATGCCTACCTGAACGTTGCGCATCACCACCTTCCCGGCCGCTATGTTGCCGGGGTTCATACGCTCCCCCTTGTCGTCCGGCACGACCGTGAGGAAGATTCCGCCTTTGGCGTGATCGACGAAGACGTCCCACCAGTAGCCCCAGTCCTGCTCGCCGGCGACGATCGCGACGAGGTTGTTCTCCGCCCACGACTCGAGCTTTTTGGACTCCGCCCTGGACTTCGGCGACCCGGGAAGCCCCGATGCCGCCCAGTAGGCCGTGTCGAACGCGACATGTTCGATGCGGGGAACGTCGAACGCGTACGCCGCGCGGATGCCCATGCTTAGCGCCGTGCCTCTCAGCCCCCTCACGAGCATCGACGAGCAGTGGTTGTTGTAGAAGCCGCACCACGAGTTGACGAGCGTCACGTCCACAACGCTCGTGTGGCCGTCGCCCCAGATGCTGGCCGGATACGGCACGGGTTCCTCGAAGCTCTGGTCCGGATGCCATATCGCGACGTCCCTCAGCGACGCGCCGCCCCTGAGCTTCACGGCCGCGTTCTTCACGAGGTTCGTGTCGCCGCGTCCGAACGCCACGCAGAGGACGGACGGCCTGTTCGCCGGCCAGGAGGCGGCGGATGACGCCGCGCCCCTGATCGAATTGCCGCCCTCGACGTAAAGCGGCTTCTCGAGCCTGTATTTTCCGGGCGGAAGATACAACGTCCCTCCGCCGGAGCGGTTAAGCTCGTCGAGAGCCTTTTGCATCGGACCCGCGCTGTCGCGCTGCCCCGTCGGGTCCGCTCCGCGCGAGACAGCGTCAAGCCCGGTCTCGCCGGCAGAAGCCGCAAGCAGCGCGAGCGCGCAGAGCGCTGCGAGAAGATGTCTCATGTCGGCGACTCCCTGTCGTCACCTGCCGCAGACTTCGCGGAACACCGGGCGCACGGCCGCCTCCCAGATAAGGTAGCCGTCATGGTTCGGATGCAGCAGGTCCGGCATGATGGAACGAGGCAGAACCTTGTCTGGTCCGGGTTCGAGGAACCTGTCGTTGAAGTCGAGCCAGAGAACCGTCTTCCCGTCCGCATAGCCGCGGATGATGGCGTTCGTCTTCTCGTTCTTGATGCGGTGGTTGTTCTTCGCGTTCTCGGCACGCGGGAAGATCGGCAGCAGCAGGACCTTCGACTCGGGATGCTTCTCCCTGACGATCTCGATGATGCGCTTGATTCCGGCCGCGACGTCCTCCGCCTTGTCGTCGCCGTTGTTCGTTCCGATCATCAGCATGAATAGCTTCGCCTTGAAGCCTTCCAGCTCGCCGTTCTGGAGCCGCCAGACGAGGTGCTCGGTTCGGTCGCCGCTGTGCCCGAGGTTGAATATCCTGTAGTCGTCGTTGAGTTTCTTGAACACCTCGCGCCCGTTCCCCTCCCATCCATGAGTGATGGAGTCGCCGAGGAACACGACGTCGAACTCGCCCGTCTTGTTCTCTGCGAGCTTGCGGCGGCGGTCGGCCATGCGGCGTATGTACTCCGGCGTGCGGCGGCGGATCGCCTGCGCAGCGCGGGGCGTGTCGGCATCGTTCGATGAGAGGATGCGCCTCAGCACGGGAACGAGCGCTCGCGCCCATATCTTGCGGCCCGCGTCGTTCGGATGGAGAAAGTCGGGGCAGAGGTCCTTGATCAGGCGGCCCTTCGCGTCAAGGAGCCTGTCGCCGAAGTCGCACACCACGATGTTGTTCCAGCCGTCGAGCTGCTTCAGCGACTCGTTGATCTCGTCGTTGCGTTTCCTCAGCGGGTCGTCCGGACTCTCGCCGCGCGGCAGAATCGGATGCAGCACGATCGTCGCCTGCGGCTGGCGCTCGCGGATCCGCTGGATCACCTCGCTGATTCCGGACAGCGTGTCGACCGGCGTCTCGAGCTCGTACGGGCGGTGCCCGGTGTTGTTCGTTCCGATCATCAGCACGATCGCCTTAGCCTTGTAGCCGTCGAGCTCGCCGTGGTTGATGCGCCAGAGGACATGTTCGGTTCGGTCGCCGCTGAAGCCGAGGTTGAGCGCCTTGAACGGCTCCGCCGCGAACACCTTTTCCCAGACCTCGCTGCCGTCGAGTCCCTGCGTTATGGAGTCGCCGATGAACACGACCTCGCTTCCGCCGGCCTTCACGAGCGCCTGCTTCTCCGCGAAGCGCTTCTGCCACCATCCGTTCGGATCGTCCGACTGCGGAACTGGCCGCTGCGAAAGCGGTTCATAGGCCGCGGCCGCCGAAATGGCGATCGCCGCGAAAAACATGCCGACAATCTTTGTCATATTCGATTCTCCTCGTTTGCCGATATTGTCAAGGGGCGTTTATTCCTGCGGCTTGAGGGACGCGCGTACGGTCGGGAGGAAGTCGGGCTTGTTGTTGCATCTAAGCTCCGCCTCGAATTCGCCGCGATCGCCGTCTACGACGATCGAGAGCTTGTTCCAGCCCTGCTGGAGCGGAAGCTCGTTGTACTCGACTTCGCGGTCCGTGCGCCGCGTCTCCTTGACCTCCTTGTCGCCGACCTTGAGCGTCGATCCGCGAGCCTTCATCCAAAGCATGAGCTTCGGCATGTCGGGTTCGATGAGCAGGTCGTCGAGCGGACGGTTCGAATAGACGTAGAACTCGAGCGTGTGTTTCCTCGGCGCAATGTTCTTGAGCGTCTTGCGCGTGACGGACGGGAACATGATCTTCCCGTCGCGGAGGAAGAACGCCTCGGCCGGATCGCTCACGACCGTGCGGCACTTGACGCCTGCGTTCGCGAGCATGCGCGAGAGCGTCCTGTATCCCTTCTCGGAGTTCGCGAAGTCGGCGAGCGTCTGCACGCGCACCTTCGCCGCGCCGACGCGACGCGTCGCGACGACGGCGAGCGGAGCGGTGCACTCGTTCTCCGTGCGGATGATCGCCGCCGTCTTCATCTCCTCCGCGCGCTTGTTCCACTCGCGCCAATCGGTGCGGCACGCCTCGACCTCGACCTCGGCGGAGCGTATCCACTCGCCGCCGAGCGAGAACTTCGCCGCGTCGCCGCGCTGGAGCTCGCAGAAGTAGAAGTCGCTGTTGAAGAGTCCGCGCACAAGCGGACGGTCCATCGGGATGAACGTCGAGCGCACGAGCTTCGCGACCTCGAGACCCTCGCCGACGACCGGCTTTACGGACTCCGCGCTCGCGTCAGTAACGCCCCACACCCACGCGTCCGCGCCCTTCTTCACGAGCTCCGCGACTTCCGCGGCCTGCTCTGCCTTGAGCGGAGAGGACGCATCGACAAATACGAGAGCCTTCGCGGGCTCGGTCACCTTCTCGGCGAACACAACGCCCTGCGCGTCGAGAACGCCCCTGAGCTTGCCGTCCCCGACGCAGACGACCTCGGCATACTCGCTCTCCGCGCGCGGCGCATCCGCCGCGGGCTGTTCCGGACGGATCGACCACTTCGACCACGCGGGGCCCTCCGGCGCGAAAGCCGCGCGCACCGCGTCGTACATCGGCCAGGCGTCCCAGAGCGGAAGCGCGGGGTCGTATCCGGGGTTGAAAGTCGAGGAGTACGGACCGAGGCGCTCGGGCTGGTAGCCGGGACGGCCCTCCTCGTATTCGCCGAAGAAGATTCCGTCATCAAGCGACGGCGCCTTCGTGAGGTCGCGCTTTCCGAACGGAAGCGGCTTAAGGGCGTACCACGCAAGGTTGAACACGCACGAGTAGGACGCGTTGTTCTTGCGCTGCGCGACGATGATGTCGTAGCACTCCTTCGCGAGGCCCTCCATGCGTCCGAGCGCGGACGCGTAGCTGCGCTCGGAACCAGAACGCTCCGCGACCTGCTGGGGCGTTCCGTAGTAGGCCATCGACGCCTCGCCGACGCCCCAGGGCTTGCCGATCTCCGACCAGGCCTTGTACGAATGGACGAGATCGCCGTAGTGTCCCATCGTAATCGGCAGACAGCCCATTCCATCCTCCTCGCCGTCAGCTGAAATCCACGGGCGCGTCGGGTCGAGCCTGCGGCACGTGTCGCGCCAGTCCGCCCACGCCTTCTCCTGGAACGGCATAAGGTCGGGACGGTTGAAGACATGGAGGATGACCGGCTTGTTCTCGTTGCATACCGACCAGCCCAGCACGGACGCATGGTTGCGGTCGCGCCTGATGAAGCGCTCAAGATGCACGATCGAGTTCTTCCAGAATACCTCGCGGTCGAACTTCGGCCCGCCGTCCGACGCCCAGTTCGCGGTCTCGTCGAGGATGCAGATGCCCATTTCGTCCGCGACGTCGTGGTAGAAGCTCGGATACACCTGCGCGTGCAGGCGCACGGCGTTTCCGTTGGCCTCCTTGATCGCCTTGAACCACGCCCACGCATAGCGGCGCGTCATCTGCGGAACGCCCATGAAGTGCCACGAGTCGCTGCGGAACTGGATCGGCTTCCCGTTGAGAAGATACTTCCCGCCGTCGATCGTCCACTCGCGCCAGCCGAAGCGCTCGGCCTTGCGGTCGATGTCCGCGCCGTTCGCGGAAAGCGAGACGACGAGCGAATTGAGGTTCGGCGTCTCGGGGGTCCAGAGGCGGAGCGCATCTGCGGCGACCGGAATCTCGATTGTCACCATCTTGGACGACTTGGCGTCAACCGCAACCTTGCCGAAGTCTTTCGCGAGCTTCTCGGCCCCGAGCTCCCATGCGGGGACCGGCGCGGAAAGGACGTCCGTCCCGGCGCGGTTGATCCATTCGCAGACCTTCGCGCCAAGGTCGGCGCTCGCCGCCGCATCACCCGCGTTCGCGACCGTCACGTCGAGCGCGAGAACGCCCTTCGAGACGAGCGGACGCACGAACACGTCGTCGACGCGCAGCTTCGGACGCGACACGAGCGTGACGTCCTGCCAGATGCCGATGATCTCGCCGCCCCACATGGAGCCCGCGGGGATCACGCGGCGCCCCACGCCCTCGCGGTCCTCGAAGAGCTTCTGCCCGCGCACGCCGACAAGAAGCTCGAACGTGTCGCCCGGCTTTACGAGATCGGTGACGTCGGCCTCGAACGGAAGGAACAGCTCGAAGTTCTCCGCGACCTTCCTCCCGTTCACGAGAACGACGCACTCGCCCGCCACCGCCTCGAAGCGGACGGCGATGGAGCGTCCGGACCAGTCGGACGGAACAGTAACCGAGCGGCGCATCCAGCCCATCTTATAGTCGCGCCATGCGTCTGGATAGGACGGGAAGTCGCGATGGTCGGGGCCTTCGCTGCGGCGAAGGCAGAAGTTGTTGACGTTCCATGGAGATGGAATCTTGATCTTCACGGCGTCCCACCCGTCGGCCGCCGGCATGGGGAGCTCGGGCGGCAGCCCCTTGCCGTCCTTCCACCCGGCCGGGGTCTTGAAGCCCTGGAAATCCCAGCGTCCGTTGAGGCACACCTCCGCGCGCAGTGGTTTTTCGAGCCGGTTGACGAAGCCCTCGGACGGTGCGAAGACTCCGTTGAACTTCACACCCTCGGCGCTTGAGCCGCTGGCCAAGAAAATGGAAGCGACAGCTCCCAGCACTATTGACGAAACCCGGTGGTCCATTTTAATACAGTTCTCCTTTCCTGGTTCACATTGTATCATCTTTTGGACTCCAAAAGCGTGATAAACGCGATAAATTTTTCGTGAATATCGCGCAACAGCCACTTGCGCTTTCCTGCATATTATGATAACATTGCGATTATGAAAACCGTATTGTTCTTCGCTTCCGCAACTCGCCACTCCTGCCGCAAGCGGGTTGCCGGCGTGCAGCGCTACTTCTCGAACTCGGACATCCAGGTCCAGGTGGTAGAAAGCAACTACCACCACATCAACGTCAAGAAGGTCATCGACTTCTGGCATCCAATCGGATGCATAGCGGAATGCGGCAGCGACATGAACGAGTTCAGGCCGGAGATTTTCGGCAACATACCGACGGTCTACCTCGACCGCGACCCTTCGCTCAAGGGCAAGATACGGTTCTCCGTAAACGCGGACCTCAAGAGTTCCGCCGAGATCGCCGCGAAGGAGCTTCTCGCGCTCGACTTCGACGACTACGCCTTCGTGGGGTTCCAGCTTCCGCTCTTCTGGACGAAAGAGCGCGAAAAGGCATTCTGCGAGGCCATAAAACTGAACGGACGCAAATGCCATGTCTTCGACCGGACCGAAAAACCCGGTATACGCCGCCTTGAGTCGCTTCGCAAATGGCTCAAGGCGCTTCCGAAGCCTTGCGGGATACTCGCGGCGTACGACGGCACTGCGGAGGAGATTCTCGCCGCATGCAGCCAGGAAAACATTCGCGTCCCAGAAGATGTCGCGGTGATGGGCATCGACAACAACGAGGAGATCTGCGAGAACACCAAGCCGACGCTTTCCAGCATCTGCCCCGACTTCGAAAACGCCGGATTCATCTGCGGCGAACTGCTCGACCTGCAGCTCCGCGACCCAAAGGCAAAGGGCGAAAACCGCAAATTCGGCATACTCGGAGTGGTG
Source organism: Kiritimatiellia bacterium (assembly GCA_016296065.1). GTDB lineage: Bacteria > Verrucomicrobiota > Kiritimatiellia > RFP12 > UBA1067 > UBA1067. The sequence continues at coordinate 36,747 of JAEDKA010000001.1, read as the reverse complement.
AAGCGCAGGTCGACCACTGTCTTCAAGCACACCGACGCGAAGGTAACCGCCGCCGTGGAGTACATCCGCATGCACGCCGCCGACGGCATAGGCGTGAACGACGTCGTGGCACAGATGGGCTGCTCGCGGAGGACGGCGGAGATGCGCTTCGCCAGCCTCACGGGGCACACGATCCAGACCGAGATACGAAACGTCCGCATGGCCACCGCGTTCGCGATGCTGAGGAACCCGCGCCAGGCGATCGAAGGAATCGCAAACCTCTGCGGATACGACTCCGACTCAACGCTCCGCTACGCATTCAAGGCGAAGACCGGGATGTCCATGCGCGAATGGCGCAAAAAGGAAGGCATCGCCTAGTTCGCGGCCATCTCGCAGGATACGTGTTCTCCTGCCCCGATACGTCCGGTCACATATCAATGGCGCCACACCTAAAGCCAGAGCAGCTTTTATCCAGAACTCCTGTGTCAAGCGGATGTCGCATCATTGAAACCGCGCGGCAGGATCGAGCTTCATCTGGCGTCCGTCGGAGAGAATCCACAGAACAGCAATCTCCTCCCCGCCCGTAAGGAGCCTGCCCTTTTCCTCGACGAAGGTCCGGCCCTCGTCGGGACCAAGCACGAACAGCGTCGTGGAAAGTCCGTCGGCCCACTTCGCGGAGTGGCACAGCACCGTCACGGACGCGACGCCGTTCGAGACCGCGAGCCCCGTCCTGCCGTCGTAGATGTGGCTGCCGCGGTAGTACGTCGCGCTCGTCGCAAGCGCCTCGCCCTCGCGAAGTTCCACGACCGCGGCGAATCCTCCGCCGTTCGGATCTTTCACACCAGTACGCCAGTTTCCCTTGACGGACTTGATGTTTCCGCCGAGATCGATGAGGATGTCGACATCCCGGCCGGGGGTGGATTCTGTTCCCTGAAGCGGCGGGACGCCGCTTCCCCCAGTCAAGCCCGCGGATTTCCGGTTTTGCATGCCCTCCACGGCGAAATCGACGGCAAACCCCTTGGCGATCGCGCCGAGATCAAGAGTCTTCGGTCCACGCCAGCGCGGATTGAACGCGCCGCCTGACACCCGCATCAGCGTAAACGCCGCCTCATAGCATGGCTTCATCTTGTCTGCGCATTTCGCGAGCACCTCGTCGTCTCCAAGAGGGGCGAGCGAGCATATCTCCGAAGTCGCCACGTGCGCGTTAAGCGCATCGGAGACGTCGTTGAATGCCGCCATCACATCTGTCGTGAACCTGCCGGAGTCCGGCGTCAACTCACCCTTGAGCTGCACGGCCGCGATAGTTCCCATAATAGGCCACTCTACGCGGTCGATCTTAGCGCGCGAGCATCCAACGACAAGCGACGCAACGAGCGCCGCCGCGCAGGCCGTCTTGGCGGACAGTCTCATACGAGGGCGAGTCCGCATGAGCAGCCGAGCCGTGTCGCCCCCGCGCGGATCATCGCAAGGGCCGTCTTGCGGTCGCGGATTCCCCCCGCCGCCTTGACGCCCATCTTAGGCCCGACGCTCTTGCGCATGAGCTTCACGTCCGCGATGGTCGCGCCGCCCTTGCCGAATCCGGTCGACGTCTTCACGAAGTCGAACCCCGCCTTCTTCGCGGCCTTCGAGGCGGACTCTATCTCGGCCTTCGTCAGGTTGCAGCACTCGAGGATGAGCTTGAGGACGACGTCCTTCTTCGCCTCGCGACATCTCTGGACAATTTCGCCCAGCTCGCGGAAGCACGCCTTCGCGTCGCTCTTGAGAAGCCCCTGGTTCAGCACCTCGTCAAGCTCGTCCGCCCCGTCTTCGATAGCCTGGAGCGACTCCGCCACCTTCGCCTGCGTGCTCGCCGCGCCGAGGGGGAAGCCTATCACAGTGCAGACAGCGACGCCGCTTCCCGCGAGCAGCTCGCGGCACATCGGCACCCAGCAGGAGTTGACGCACACGGACGCGAAGCCGTGCTCCTTCGCCTCGCGGCAGAGCCGCTCTATGTCTTCCGCCTTCGCATCCGCCTTGAGCAGCGTGTGGTCGATGTACTTTGCGATGTCTGTCTTCATCTTTGCCTCTTGTTCGCTGATTTCAAAATGCCGGTCACGGCTTGAGGATTACACGGTTGCTGTCCTCCGGCCTCAAGTCGAACGCCTGAGTCTCGCAGACGACATCGTCCGGGATGGGCGGGGCAGAAAGTTTCGGACAGTCGTAGAAAGCGAGCCGCCCAATCCGCTTCAGGTTTTTCGGAAGCTTGACCTTTGCGAGGTTTGAACACCCGTAGCAGACACCGGCAGGCAGTTCCTCCAGCGTGTCTGGGAACTCCACCGACGTAATCTCTCCGCGCGCCGAGAACAGTCCGCAGGGAAGATAGACGACGGGTTTCCCGCCTAGAGTCGAAGGGACGACCACCGGGCAGCTGTTCTCCTCGACGGGACGTGGCGCGGACGAAACGTAGCCCCTGCGGCCGGGATAGTTTTCCGGCCCCAGCACAGCCGCGGCAGAACCGTTGTTGATGAGCAGATACCGGTATCCGCTTTCGCACGGGATTCCGTTCGTCAGTGCGGCGACATCCGCCAGTGTCGTTGCTTCAGGAACACCGACAGCATTGACGTTATTGTAGTCCATTTGATGCGCGGCGTCGAATGACGCCCCGCGCACGTAGATGCATCCGCCTTTGGCGAGGATGTCCCGTCCGCGTCCCCCAAAGACTTCGCCAAGAATAGAACCATCCGCGAGAACCGCGTCAAACTTCAGCTCTTCGGGCAATCCCGAGCCGTTGCCGTATTCGCGGCAGGAGATGGGCATTCCGTCGATGGATTGTGGAAGTTCCACCGCGCGCGCGCGTGGCCGGAGATACGCAAGCAGAAAGACGGTCGCGCCGTCAGTCTTGAACATCCATCCGTTCGTCGACACGCGCGGCCCGACGTACCTTATTGCGTCCATGACACGCATCCCACCGTCCCTCGGGCCGCGCCATGCCTCCGGCGGAAGATGTGTCGAGGGGATAGCGACGAACGTCATGCTTAAATAGCTGTTCGATCCGAGATTCACACTGACCATGTTCTTCCATATGGCATTTGGATGCGCTATCTCGAGCTTGCCGTACATCTCGTTGCGGTAGACGGCCGTCAAATGCTCATGCGCGCCCTCGAAAGTGTCCATGCGGGCGTCCACGGGATTCCTCGACGCGAACACGACGCAGGTCAGCTTGGGGCAGTCCGCGAATGCGCGCTCGCCAAGCGACGAGACCTTGCCCTCGAAGCAGACGGTCTCCAGGTCTGGCGCCCCCGCGAACGCGGCGGCGCCGACATTCTCAACCGACCGCTCAAACACGAGCGAGCGCACGCCCTTCAACGAATCCGTCTCCCCGGGCGCATGCCTGCGCTCTTCAAACGCCGCGGGGGCGAACGCTCCGGACTCCTCCGTGCCAAAGCACACGGCCGTGCCGTCCGTCGGGGAATATCCCAGAATGTAGACAACAGAAAGCAGAATAGACATGCTCATTTCTTCACCTCCACTTCAAAATCGCTTCTTTTCGAAAAACACCAGTCCCAGAATTCAGCGGACTCCCACATTGCGTCCCACCACCAGACATGGTCGCCTTTTGAATACAATTTCAGCGTAAACGAACCACCGAACCCTTCCACGTCCGCACGGAACTTGCCCCAGAATTTTTCGTAGTACTCCTTACTGTCCGCAATGGCTGCGGAATAAATACTCTCCTCGTAACCGAACCACCAGTTACCCGGTGCATCGGGATGCACCACCCGCTGAAGGGGCGCAGAAGACCAGACCGGCGCCGTAACGGCATAGCGTCCGGGATGGTCGAGCGACATCGCAACTGCCATCGAACCGCCACATCCCAGGCCTGTCAGGTAAATTCGGTGCTCGTCAATCGGCGGAGCGCTCTCGCCTTCCGCGTGCGACATCTCGACCACCTTGAGAACAAGATCGTCTAGCAGTGTGATGAGCGGAGCGCGAGGTTGAACCGGATAGCCCTTGGGCATATTCACGTTGCCGCGCTCGGGCGGCATCGGAACGAGAAGCCAGGCTCGGTGCTCTTCCTGAAAGCCATCACCCACAACCCGTCCAATCACTCCCATCTGCCGGAACTGCTTCGCTAGATCCGTTCCAAGCTCTCCGTTTCCAGGAAGATAGACCACAAGCGGAACTTTCTCTCCGAAGTCGAACCATGAAAAAGGATTCCACCAGCAAGCGCCACTGGACCGTGGGCGAAAGAGAAGGAAGGGAATTGAGTCCGAGTAGAATTTCATGGTGCGGCCAAAGTCGGCGGCATGGCCTTCAATCGGCTCGCGGACGAACCAGTGCGCTTCGAGCCCCGGATAGGCGGCAAGCCGCTCCGCGAGGGCGTCATCAACCGTGTAATCCTCAATCCGCGACGGCCATCCGTAACCTGGCTGACCCTTCCCAGGCGGATACTGAGCGGGAACGAAATGCTCAACCATCGACGGCGCAATGTCGAACTCCACCCGGGCGAGCTCGGCCGCGTCGGATGCGGCGACCGGCTCGGTCATGGGAAGCAGTTTCACTGCTGCGGACGCGAGAAGCAGCTGCAGCGTCATCTGCAATCCTCCGGCTCAAGCGACATCTCGCCGGCGGACCGGTTGACAAGGTATTCGATTTGTCCGGGGTTTCTCCCGTCCACCTTGAGAATGCCGTACACGAAGCCGGCCTCCGTCCTGTGCCGGAACGCAACAAGCCGGGTCCGTGCCGGAGAACGGCTGCTGCCGTCCGTGCGGAGCATCATCTCAAACGGGCCTGCCCTGTAGCCGTCGGACGGCGCGACCGCAGGGGTCCCGAGCGAATCCGGATACGCTTCAACCTCCTGGAACCCGTCCTCGGGATCTTTCGGCTTAAGCACAATGTAGCCCGCAACAAGACCGGCGTATCCCCATCCTTGCGAATCACCGGGAAACACGCCGGCGTCCACATGGAACCATTCCGTATTCAGCTGGGCCGCATAAGGACGTTCGAGGTTTAACCTGCGCAGATCGACCCTACCGCGGAGCATCGGATGGGGATTCTTCTTTTTGCGGACGACTATTGCGGGGACGTTAGTCGGCGCGAAGGACTTCTTGTCGCTGGAAAGCTCACGCAACTCGACAGGCGCAACGACAGGAATATAGATGCCAGGCGACGATACGGTGACAGCAAGAGTTCCTTCGGTGACGATGCCACGATATACGGCAACACCGTCGGAATCGGTCGCGACGCCGCACACAGTTGCGCCCTCGACGGGTCTGCCGTCTGCGTCTACCACCTTGAAGGATATCTCAGCCCTCGCTCCAAACCGCTCGACCGCCTTGGGCAGCTCAGGCGTCCTGGTGAAATCTGCGGCGCGCACCGCGCTCCCAAAAGACACCGCGACCGACACAACCACGCATGCACGTGCAAAACAGGCATTCATTTGACATTCCTCACTTGGCGAGCTTGATTTCAATCGGAACGAAGGCGTTGGGGTCCTTCGCGCGCTTCACGATCTTGTCGGCGTACTCGTCGCTGTAGTAGCGGTCGGTCTCCGTGCGGTCGCGCCTGCCGTTGTAGCGGCGAAGCGCGTCCAGCCATCCGTCGAAGAAGCCCGACGGACGCGTCGAGGCCGGCTTCGCGGAGACGCCGAAGCCCTTGCGGGAGAGGTACTTTATCGCGGCGCGGACGTTCTGCTCTGCCGTGCCCTCGTTGCGCTTCGAGGGCTTGACGAGCCCGACGAGCTCCTTCTCGACGCCCCAGTCCCCCGGAACGTTCACCTGCAGCGGATCGACCGCCCACGCGGCCTTGGAGCGCGGACCGTTCCCGCCCGACTCCTCGATCATGTGCGCCTTGACGAGCGCGGGCGTCAAGTCGGCGACCTTCGCCGCCTGCGCGGCCGTTCCGCCGGTCCACCCCTTCTTGTCGGCGTTGAACTCCTTCACGAGCCTCGCGATGAGCGCGTCGTGCACCTGGTAGCGAGCGTCCTCGAACCCGCGGAAAATCGGGAGCCCCGCCCCGCCGGCCGACTTGCGCGGCTTCTCTACGCGCTTCTTCGTCTGCTGCGGAAACCACTTCGCGATCCACGCCTCGATCTTCTTCACCGTCTTCATCTCCTCGTCGGTGACGAAGCGACGGTCGATGTAGAGCTCGCCCCATCCGTCGAACGAGAGACCTCCAAACGCAGGCGTGTCGATGACGTAGCGCTCGCTTCCGCACGGCGGAACCTCGGCGATCCCCTTCTTGCGCAGCTCGGCGGCATGCCGCTCCTCGCGCTCCGCCGCGCGCTGCTGTATCGCAACGGCCTCGACGGCGAGCGGCAGTATCTCCACAATGGCCTGCGGGTCGACATCAAGCGTAATTCCGCCAAGCGACATGGCGCCGTCCGCGAACGCAGCCGCCGAAAGCGTCGCGGCAAGCGCGACGGACATGAATTTCCTAAGCATTCTCTCCTCCGTTGAACTGGTGCCGGAGACGGGACTCGAACCCGTACGCCTGATTACCAGGCCGCGGATTTTAAGTCCGCTGCGTCTGCCATTTCACCACTCCGGCTTTGTCACATTAGTCTATCATATTGCGCGGCGCAAAACAACCCCGACAGCAGGCTAACGAAAGCCCAGAAGCTTATGCAGCTGCACCGAAAGCGACCAGCCGTCGAGCTGCGACAGGACGGACTTCGCGGTCGCGAAGTCGATCTCGCCCCCGCGCTCGCACGGCGAGACGTAGTAGTCGGTCGCGGCGATTCTGCCGCGGATGTCCCGGCAGAAGCCGACGATATCCTCCGACGACGCCACCACGCGCACCTCGTCCGCACGGGTAAGCGCGACGGATTCCGGAAACTCCGACTTCGGCGAGCACGCGACGTAGTCTACGAACTGAAGCCACTCCGCGTCATTCGTGCCGTTCGTCTCGACGGCGATCCAGTATCCGCGCTCCTTAAGCGCCGCGACAAACTCGGGCATAGCATCGACAAGCGTCGGCTCCCCGCCCGTGAGCACCACGCTCTTCGCCCTGAAGCCGGATATCTCATTAAGAAGCTCGTCGAGCGTCTCGGAGAATCGGCAGGAGACGTCGGTGTCGCACCACGGACACGCCAGGTTGCATCCGGCAAAGCGCACGAACACGCACGGACGCCCCATGTTGCGCCCTTCGCCCTGAAGCGACTCGAATATCTCGACCAGATCGTATTTCGCCATTTTCACATGCTCCGCTTGACGGTCCGGCGCGTCGCCACCGCGGCGAACGGATCCTCGGGCCAGTAGTGCTTCGGATATCTCCCGCGCATGTCCTTGCGCACAAGCTGATAGCCCTCGCGCCAGAAGCCCGCGAGGTCCTTCGTGATCTGGACGGGACGCTGCGCCGGAGACAGCAGCGTCATGACTATCGGAACGCGCCCGCCGGCGACCTTCGGCGTCTCCATCAGCCCGAAGCACTCCTGCAGCCGCACCTCGACCGTCGGCTCGTCGCCTTCGTAGTGAATCAGCATGTGGCTTCCGCTCGGAACCTCCATGCGCACCGGCGCCAGCCGGTCAAGCTCGCGGCGGTCGTGTCCGGCTTCGGCGAGGATCGTGTCAAGGACCTGAGCCATGTTGAGCTTTTCGAGATCGCGCCACTTCGTCATTCCGCCGACAAAGCCGGGGAGAACCCGCAGAACGGCGGCGTCGCTCGCCTCCGGCCATCCGGCCTCCTCTCGCTGCGACGCGGAGTCGCCTAGCACCTTATGAAGAAAGTCGATGCGCGCCTTGAGCTGAAGCGTCTCCTTCGTCCAGCACGGAAGATTGGCGACGCCCTTCTGCCGGACGCCGTCCATAAGCGCGGACACGACGGCGTCGCCTGCACCGCGTCCATCTGCGGACGGCGCCACTGGCTTTTCTCCAAGAACCATCTCGCCGAGCTTCCGCCTCACGACGCTCTTCACGCGTTCCTCGCGGCGGTCCCATTCGCAGAACGGCTCCTCGACAAGCTGATCCCCGAAAAGCCCCGTGATCTCAGCCTCATCGATCGGACAGGCAAGAAACACCTTTGCGTCGCCCAGTCGGTCGTCCAGTTCGCAGCAGACGAGATACGGCGACTTCGACAGCGGATCGGACTGCTCCATCGCTGCACCTCTTCCGGAAACCATGCGGAACGTCCCGTTGCCGCGGTTCTTCGCGACGCGGTCGGGATAGGCGAGGGCGAGCAGCGCGCCTTCGGATGAAGCGGCGAGACGATCGCCTTCTAATGAAGCGGCGAGACGCCGCTTCCCCCAGTCAATAACGCCTCTCGTCTCCGACTTTGCGACGCTGTCGAACCTTCTTGACAGCTGCAACACGCGCTTTGAGAACGGGCGGTTCGGAGTCTCCTCGATCTCCTCGGCGATCTTCCTGATGTCGGTCTCGCGTGATCGGCTCCCCTCCTCGACGATCGCAGCGAGGAGCCCCGCGTTTGCGGAGCCGCGCTCGCCGATCATCATGTTCGCAAGGCGCGGATGCATGGGCATTTTGGACATAACCTCGCCCTTCGGCGTTAGGCGCCCGTCCGCGTCAAGCGCGCCGAGGAGCTTAAGGAGTCCGACAGCCTGGTCCCAGCTCGATGCAGGTGGCGGAGTCATCCACGGAAGGCCCTCCCGCTTGAGCGCGCCCCACGCGGCGCTTGCGAGGACGAGCGGACAGAGGTCCGCGTCGAGAATCTCCGGCGTAGCCTTCTTCGGACGCAGCATCTGCTCGCCCTCGCCCCAGAGCCTGTAGCAGACGCCTGCCCTCACGCGCCCGGCGCGTCCGCGGCGCTGCTCGGCCCTGTCCTGCGAGAGCGGAAGCGTCACGAGGCCCGTCATGCCAGTCCCGGGAGAAAAGCGCGGAACGCGCATGAGCCCGCAGTCCACTACGGCCGTAACGCCCTCTATCGTGACAGAGGTCTCCGCAATGGACGTAGCAAGCACGACCTTGCGCTGCGAAGACGGCTCGAAAACCTTGTCCTGCTCCTCTTTCGGAAGACTACCGTAAAGCGGAAGGAACCGCACTCCGCGCCATTCGGCGTTCGCCGACAGAGCTTCGAGGCTCCGCCTTATCTCGCCTTCGCCAGGCAGAAAGCAGAGCACGTCGCCATCCGTCTCCCTAAGGGCGTGCGCCACGCCGGCCGCAACCGAGGCGTCGCCAAGGTACTTCGTCTCGACCGGGAACATGCGCCCTTCGGCGCGCACTATGTCAGCGTCGCCGAGATGCGCGGCGACCTCGTCCGCATCAAGCGTCGCGGACATCACAAGCAGGCGAAGGTCTGGCCGCAGCGCGCGCCGGACATCGAGGGCGAGCGCGAAAGCGGCGTCGCATTGCAGCGAGCGCTCGTGAAATTCATCGAACACAACGAGCCCGACGTCCGCGAGCTCGGGGTCGGACAGCAGCCGCTGCGTGAGGAGCCCTTCGGTGACGATCTCGAGGCGCGTCTTCGCGGACACCTTCCGCTCGAGCCTCACCTGGTAGCCCACCGTCCCGCCGACCGGTTCGCCGCGCCTGCGCGCGATGTAGGTGGCGCAGTTCCTTGCCGCGAGCCTGCGGGGTTCGAGGACCACGATCTTCCGCCCCTCGAGCCACGGCTCGTCGATAAGTGCCGGCGGAACGCACGTCGTCTTGCCGCTGCCGGGAGGCGCCGTCAGAACGACGTCCCTGTTCGCTGCGAGGGCGCGGCGAATCTCGGATATCTTCTCCTCTACAGGGAACCCCATGCCGCAGCGAGCTGACGCGTCAGAACTTTATGGACTTGCCGTCCTTCGCGAGGCGGCCGCGCAGACGGGACTTCGCCTTTCCGGCGAGGACGAGGTCCGCGAGCGGATCCTCCACGTAGTCCTGCACGACACGGCGGAGCGGCCGCGCGCCGAGAGCGGAGTCGTAGCCCTTCTCCACCAGGAAGTCCGTCGCCTTCTTGTCGAGCGTGATCGAGATGTGCGCGTCCTTGAGCCGCGCCTGAAGCTTCGCAAGCTCGAGGTCGAGAATCGCCTTCATGTCGCCCTTCTCGAGCTTGCGGAAGACGACGGTCTCGTCGAAGCGGTTAAGTAGTTCCGGACGGAACGTGCGCTTCGCCTCGGAGAGCAGCTTCTCCTTGAGCATGTCGTAGCTCGTCTCGGCGGTCTCAGTCGCGAAGCCGAGCGTGTGCCCCTCGCGCGCAAAGTCGAAGCCGAGGTTCGCGGTGCAGATGATGATCGTGTTGCGGAAGTCGATGACGCGCCCCTGTCCGTCCGTGAGCCTGCCGTCGTCGAGAATCTGCAGCAGCATGTTCATCACGTCGGAGTTGGCCTTCTCGAACTCGTCGAAGAGGATCACCGAATACGGACGGCGGCGAACCTTCTCCGTGAGCTGTCCGCCCTCGTCGTAGCCGACGTACCCGGGCGGTGCGCCGACGAGGCGCGAGGAGGAGTACTTCTCCTGGTACTCGGACATGTCGAGCGTGATGAGCGCCTTGTAGTCTCCGTACACCTTCTCGGAGAGCATCTTCGCGAGGTGCGTCTTGCCGACGCCCGTGGGACCGAGGAAGAGGAACGAGCCTATCGGACGCTTCGGGTCGGCCATCAGCGCGCGGCTGCGCCTGAGTGCGCGCGCAATCGCCTTGATGGCGGGCTCCTGCCCCACGACGACTTCGCCGAGCGCCTTCTCCATTCCGAGCAGCTTCTCCGCAGTCGTCGCGTTCATCTTCTCGACCGGAACCCCACTCATCGAGGAGACGGTCTTCGCGACATCCTCCTCCGTCGCCTCGACAACCTCCTCGGCGTGCGTCTCGCGCCACTTCTTGAGCGCAGCCTGGAACTCGGCGGACGCGATCTTTATCGCTTCGCGGTAGCGCGCCGCGGAATCGAAGTCTCCGGCGGCGACGCACGCGTCCTTCTTTCCGCGCAGCGTGTCAATCGACTCCTGGCGCTCGACGAGGTCCTTCGGACGCGCCGACGCGCCCATCCTGAGTCGCGCGCCCGTCTCGTCCATCGCGTCGATAGCCTTGTCCGGAAGCTGCCTCGCGGGGAGATACCTCGCCGTGAGTTCGACGGCCGCCTTGAGCGCCGCCGGGGAGAACTTCACCGCATGGTGCTCCTCGTACTTCGGCGCAATGCCCTTCAGAATCTCCACCGTGTCCGCGACGGTCGGTTCGTCGACCTGCACGGACTGGAACCTGCGCTCGAGCGCGGCGTCCTTCTCGATCGACTTGTGGTATTCCTTGAGAGTCGTAGCGCCGACGCACTGGAGCTCTCCGCGCGCGAGCGCGGGCTTGAGGATGTTGGCCGCGTCCATCGCGCCTTCCGCCCCGCCCGCGCCGACCATCGTGTGGATCTCGTCGAGGAAGAGAATGACGTTCCCGGCGCGCTTCGTCTCGTCGATGAGCTTCTTGAGGCGCTCCTCGAACTGTCCGCGGTACTGCGTTCCGGCAACCATTCGCGCCATGTCAATCGCGACGACGCGCTTCGACTGCATCTTCTCCGGAACCTCCCCGCGGTGGATCGCCTGCGCGAGCCCCTCGACGACAGCGGTCTTGCCGACGCCCGCCTCACCGATGAGGACGGCGTTGTTCTTCGTGCGGCGCGAGAGAATCTGGACAATGCGCTTAAGCTCCTTGTCGCGTCCGATGACGGGATCGAGTTTCCCCTGGCGCGCGAGGTCGGTGAGGTCGCGTCCGAACGTGTTGATCGTCGGCGTCTTCTGCTGCTTGCCGTTTGCGCCGGGCTTGTCGGTCGGAGCGGACTCGGGCTCACCTTCGTCGGACTGGCCTTCGGCCTTTTCCTCAGCGTTTCCTCCGCCCTGAGTTCCGGCGGCGAGGAACTTGTCTACCGTCACGCCGGCGTTGAACAGGAGCTGCGCGGCGGCGTTCTCGCCCTCGCGCATCATGGCGGTGACGAGGTTGACGGTGTTGATCGGCTTGCCGGGTCCGCCAGCCTCGACGCACGCGATGTCGAGCACCTTCTTCGTGCGGGCGCTCAGCGGAAGCTGCCCGCGCTGCATCAGCGCGTCCGATCCACCCATGATCATATTGCGCATCGACTCGGCGAGATCATCGATGGAAAGCCCTATGCGCTCTAGGCGCAGACAGGCCTGGCACTTCGGGATGGCCAGGATGGAGAGGAAGATGTGCTCGGCTCCGATGTGGTCGTGTCCGAGCTGTCTCGCGCAGCTCGACGCGGCGTTGAGCGCGTCGATCGCGTTCTTGGTAAAGGTCATGCTCACAGAAACTTCTCCTCGGCGCGCTCGTTTAGGACGACATCCTCGAAGCGGCGGTTCATCTCGTCCGCGCGCTCCGCGTCCATGCGGTCGCGCGACTCCTGCGTCTCGTTGTCCTCCTTCGACGTGAGGTCGACGGAGGATATCAGCGCCTCGATGCCGGCGAGGTCGATTCCGTCCAGCATCTTCTCTATCGCCGCGAGGCGCAGCGGCGAAAGGAGGTCGAACAGCTCGCCAGGGGCGAGCAGGCGGCAGTTCTTCAGAATCGCGAGGGCGCGGCAGAGCGAGTCGCCGAACACGCGCGGCATCTCCTCGAAGAGCCTCACGCGCGCATTGCGCTCCTCGCGCAGGATGTCTTCGGCCACGCGCTTCGCGGCCTCCTGCGAGCCCTCGTAGAAGAGGCGATAGACGTGACCCGAGTCGCGCACTCCGTCGGCGTCAACCCCGACAAGCTTCATCTTGAGCGCGCGCAGGGCGCGTCCGACGGGCTCGAGCTCGCCGATGAGGTGCAGTCCCTCGAGGTGCAGCATCTCGCCGATGCGGTACGGCGCCTCAGCGCGAGCGCACGGAAACTCGACGAGCTCGGGCTCCTTCTTCTCGGGCTCGGCACCGCCGGCGGCCTTCTCGAGGTCGGAGACGAATCCGCTCATCGCGTTCATTATGGCCTTGACGATGGGCGGCGGCTCCTCGCCGTCGCCCGACGTCACGCCGGAAACGGAAATCGAAACGCCGGAAACAGGCTCCTCGCCGCCCTTCCTCGTGCGCTGGCTCTTCTTCTGCCTGCGCACCCTCTCGCGGTTCGCGCACTCGCGGCACACGTAGAGCTCTTCGCTCTCGCCCCCATCGCGGGCGAGCTGTATGGCCGTCTCGGCGTCCTTCTGATGGCACAGTTCACACTTCATTAATGGGATATTATACCAAAAATGGCGCCGGCGGTGGCTGGGGAAAGTCGGTCGACTACTCGATGTCGACGACGCTCGCCCAGTGGACGAGGAGCTCGTGGTTCTTCGGCGTCTGGTCGCGCGACGATTCCGCCGCGGCGACGATCGGAAGCCACTTCTGCACGTCGGGAAGCTTCACCTTGAGCGCCTCGCACGCGAGGGCCATGTACTTCTCCGCCGCCGCGACGTGTCCGGAAAGCCAGAACAGCAGGTACGTGCGCGCGACGTCCGCGAGCGGATCGCCGAGGCGCACATGGCTCCAGTCGATGACGCGCCAGTCGCCCTTCGGCGTGATGATCACGTTCGTGGGGTTGAAGTCGCCGTGGCACAGCGACTTCCCGCGCGGGAAGCTCTGCAGCTTCATGTGCAGGTCGTAGCGCGTCTCCTTGGGAAGCGGCGACGCCGAGATCTGCTTGTCGAGCTTGTCGGCGAGGTTGCCCATGCGCTCGGACGTCTTCGAGAATATCTGGCACTGGATCGCGACGAACTCCTTCAGGTACCTGCCGAGGTTCTTCTTGTCCTTCGCCATCACGTCGGCGAGAGTGTCTCCGTCGACCCACTCGCGGCGGATGCACCAGTGGTCGCGGATCTTGAGGACCTCGAGCACCTTGGCGACGGGAAGCCCCGTCTCCGCCGCGCGCGCCTCGTTCATCGCCTCGTTCAGGATCGCGCTCACCTTGTAGCTCGGTCCGAAGATCTTGAGCACCGTGCCCTTGTCCTTCGTCACGACCTTGTCGGTGCGCTCGAGAAGAACTCCTGCCTGCCTGCTCGGACGTCCGCGCTTCGCCGGAACCTTCTTTGCTGTAGTTTTCTTCATTTCCAAACTCCTAAACTTTCAACTTCAAACTTTGAACTTTCAACTCAGACCACCTCATGCTTGCCGTAGTAGGCGTTGAGGTACATCTGCTTGATCTCCGACATCAGCGGATAGCGCGGGTTCGCGCCGGTGCACTGGTCGTCGAAGGCCTGCTCCGTCATCGCGTCGAGGCGCGCGAGGAAGTCCTTCTCGTCCGGAACGTAGTCGCGGATCGTCGGCTTGATGCCGATCCTCGCCTGCAGCTCGCGGATCGCCTTGCAGAGGTTGTTGAACTGCTCGCCCTTCGACTTGCCCTTGATGCCGAGCGCGTCGGCGATCTCGAGGTAGCGCTCGAGGGTGTGCGGATGGTCGTACTGCGGGAACGTGCCCATCTTGCGCGGCACGGGGTCGGCGTTGAAGCGAAGGACCTCCTCCATCATCAGCGCGTTGGCGATTCCGTGCGGTATGTGGTGGAACGCGCCGAGCTTGTGCGCCATCGAGTGCATCACGCCGAGGAACGCGTTCGCGAAGGCCATGCCGGCCATCGTCGCGGCGTTCGCCATCTTCTCGCGGGCGGCGGGGTTGGCCTTCTTCGCGACGGCCGCGTCGTAGCACGCCGGCAGCCACTTGAAGATCGTCTGGAGCGCGCGGATGGCGAGCCCGTCGGTGTAGTCCGTCGCCATCATCGAGGCATACGCCTCGAGCGCGTGCGAGACCGCGTCGATTCCGGACGCGCTGGTGAGCCCGGGCGGAGCCATCATCTGCATGTCCGCGTCTACGATCGCCATGTTCGGCATGAGCGCGTAGTCGGCGAGCGGATACTTGACTCCCGTCTGCTCGTCGGTGATGACGGCGAACGGTGTCACTTCCGAGCCCGTTCCGGCCGAGGTCGGGACGCACACGAAGTACGCCTTCTCGCCCATCTTCGGGAACTTGTAGACGCGCTTGCGGATGTCCATGAAGCGCATCGCCATGTCCTGGAAGTCGACCTCGGGGTGCTCGTAGAGGACCCACATGATCTTGGCGGCGTCCATAGCGGAGCCACCGCCGACGGCGATGATGACGTCCGGCTTGAACCCGGCCATCAGCTTCGCGCCCTCCTTGGCGCAGGCGAGGGTCGGATCAGGCGCGACGTTCGAGAACGTCGTGAACATGATGCCCTGCTTCTCGAGCGAGCGCTCGATCGCCTTGGTGTATCCGTTCGCGTAGAGGAACGAGTCGGTGACGATGAACGCCTTCTTCTTCCCGAGCTCCTCGCCGAGTTCGCGGAGCGCCACCGCGAGGCACCCCTTCTTCTGGTACACCTTCTCGGGCGCGCGGAACCACAGCATGTTTTCCCTTCTCATTGCCACGGTCTTGATGTTCAAAAGATGTTTGACGCCGACGTTCTCGGACACGGAGTTCCCGCCCCAGCTGCCGCAGCCGAGCGTCAGCGAGGGAACGAGGCTGAAGTTGTAGATGTCGCCTATTCCGCCGAGGCTCGACGGAGTGTTGACGAGGAGGCGGCACGCGTTCATGCGGTCCGCGAACTTGGCGAGCTTCCCGCGCTCGCCGATCTCGTCGATCCAGAGCGACGACGTGTGGCCGAGCCCGCCGTTGTTGACGAGCAGCGCCTCGGCGATGTCGAGCGCGTCGTCGAAGTCGCGACTCTTGTACATGCCGAGTATCGTCGTGAGCTTCTCGTGCCCGAACGCCTCGGAGCTGTCGGTCGAAGTCGCCTCGCCGATGAGCACCTTCGTGGACTCGGGGACTTCGAAGCCAGCCATCTTCGCGATCGTCACGGGACGCTGCCCGACGATCTTCGCGTTGAGCGCGCCGTTGATGAGCATCGTCGCGCGGATCTTGTCCGCCTCCTCCTTGTTGAGGAAGTAGCATCCGCGGCGCTTGAACTCGTCCTTGACCTCGTCGTAGATGAGCTCGTCCGCAATGACCGTCTGCTCCGTCGCGCAGATCATGCCGTTGTCGAACGTCTTGGAGTGGATGATCGAGTTGACGGCGTTGACGAGGTCGCAGCTCGGGTCGAGTATCGCCGCCGCGTTGCCCGCACCGACGCCGAGCGCCGGGGTGCCGCTCGAGTACGCCGCCTTCACCATGCCGGGACCGCCGGTCGCGAGGATGATGTCCGACTCCTTCATGAGGAGGTTCGTCTTAGGCAGGCTCGGCGCCTCGATCCAGGAGATGATGTCAGCCGGAGCCCCCGCCGCGACCGCAGCGTCGAGAACGGCCTTCGCCGCCGCCATCGTGCAGTTCTTGGCGCGCGGATGGGGGCTGATGACGATTCCGTTCCTCGTCTTGAGCGCGAGGAGGCACTTGAAGATCGCTGTGGATGTAGGGTTGGTCGTCGGGATGACCGCGCCGATCACGCCGATCGGCTCGGCGACCTTCATGATGCCGGCCGCTTCGTCCTCCTCGACCACTCCGCACGTCTTCGTGTCCTTGTACGTGTTGTAGATGTACTCGGCCGCGTAGTGATTCTTGATGATCTTGTCCTCTACGATGCCCATGCCCGTCTCCTCGACCGCCATCTTGGCGAGCGGGATGCGAAGGCGGTTCGCGGCAAGCGCGGCAGCCCTGAATATAGAGTCCACCTTCTCCTGGGAGAACGTGGCATAGGCCTTCTGCGCCGCCCTCACGCGCGCTATCGTCGCCTCAAGTTCCGCGATGCCGGGGTCTACTGCCGGCGTCGCCAATGTTTCTGCGCTTTCCATACTGTCCTTTTGCTGTTGTTTTCGTTGCGCCGGAGCCTTCTCCGACGTTTGGCGGGATAGTATAGCAACTTTCTTATGGATAATCAAGTATCTATATAAACAAATGTTGCACCTGCCCCATATGCTTCCGACCCTTCCACAACTGCCGCCAATATACTATAATATCGCCCTGACGACAACCAGGAAAGGCGACCAATGATGAAAGCCGGAACAGACAAGGGCGCGGACGCGCACATGGGCGTCCTCGGCGCGATGTGCACCGTCTGCCGCGACCTAGGCGAGGCAATCGCCGCGCTCGCCTGACCGAGGCTAGTCGACGAGTCCGGGCGAGAGCAGGAAGGAGAGGTCGCTCCAGCACGGACCGGGGAAGACCTCGCCGACGCCCTTGAGCCCTTCCCATCCGCTCATGTTCACGCGCTCGTTTATCCATCCGGACTCGAGATTGCGCGGCTCGTCGGTCCAGAGCGTCGCGCGGATCGGACGCTCCGGCGTCGCGATCACCTGCGGAAAGAACGCTATCACGTCCTTGAACATCTCAAGATACGCCATGTCCCCTGAAAGCGCCGCAAGTCGCGAAAGTGCGTCGCCCGAGGCAGTGCAGAAGCCGGGCGCGGCATGGCGGTTCTGGAGGTTTGCGATTACGGACCCCACGGTGTTCACTCCGCGCCTGCCGTACTCCGAATCTGCTGGGAACTCGTAGGTGTACGGCACGACCCATGTCGAAAGGAGGTTCGCCGCATCCTTCGCGCGGGCTATCCACTTCGCGCGGTCGGGATGACGCTCCGCAAGCGACACGCAGCTCTCAAGAAGCGCGTAGATGCTCTCCGAGTCGCACGCGTCCGCCGCGTCGCCAGGTCCGCCGAAGGAAAGTCCGCGCGAGAGATAGTCCCTGCACATCTGGTCCGCGATCTTCGCGGCATAGTCGAGGTGTCTCCTGTCGCCGAAGCGCACATACATGCGAACGAGCGCGGCAGGGGCCATGGCGGCGGAAGTCGAGCCGGCGATGCGGCTCTCGCCCGTCACGCGGTCGATGTACTGCGGCAGCTCGCCGTACCTGTCGAAGAGTTCGCAGAACGCGTCCGCACAGCGCTTCAGCGCCTTTTCGCGGCGCATCTGCCGCGCTTCGTCGCTGCCGGGCGCCTTCGCAGCCGCGTCGAGTATCTGCTCCGCCCAGAAAAGTCCGTCTGCCGCTCTGCGCGTGAGCAGGAGGCCTTCGCTCGACTCAAGGGCGAAGCGCTCGCGCACGGGCTTGCCGTCGCGGCTCAGCCCGCGGAAAAATCCGCACGGCTCGATCGTGTCCGCCATAAAGTCCAAAGTCGAGGCGGCGATCTTCCCGGCGTCCGGCCAGCCGACGGCTACGAGCGCGGCGACGTTCATGGGACCGCCGCACCATCCGCTGGACCACGTCCTCCCCTGGTCGGGGACTTCGCGTATCGACCCCTTCACCATGCTTCCCGCGACGAGGTTCGCGAGACGGCGGCGCTCTTCCGCCGGAGGCGTCGCCGCGCGCTCGCCGGAAACAAACGACCTGCGGCGGCGGAAGTACTCGGCATACAGCCCCGCGACGTCCTCGCACGCGAACTC
Source organism: Kiritimatiellia bacterium (assembly GCA_016296065.1). Lineage (GTDB taxonomy): Bacteria > Verrucomicrobiota > Kiritimatiellia > RFP12 > UBA1067 > UBA1067. The sequence continues at coordinate 18,593 of JAEDKA010000001.1, read as the reverse complement.
GTCCACGCGGCAGCAAGCGCGGAGCGTCTCGCCCGGAGCGCAAGCGATCGGCGGATCGACTTCGTCGGAAGCCTTGAAGAGGAGCTCCTTGCGTCGCGCGGGATATTCGACGCGGAAGACGCCGTTCTCCAGCCTGTAGCCCGCGTCGCGTCCCTTCACCTGCGGCTGGAACCAGATGATCGCGCCCTTCTTCGCCTTCGGGAAAAAGAACGCCGCGCACGGCGCGGCGAGATCTCCCGACGAGCCCTCGAGCACGCCTGAGTTGTCAGGCGCGAGCGCGGGGATCTTCTCGTGCATCGTATATGGGCACTTGCCGCTACCGAAGTCAGACGGACGATACCACGCGCCGTAGTCGCCTTCCGGCGGCGCAATGTGCACGAAGGCGCGGTTCCCGTCATAGGCCGCAGCGGGAAGCATGACGTACGTGTCAGAATCCCACCCGTCGAGCCTGCGCTCCCAGGAGAAGCGGCAGTTCCCGTCTGCGTCGGCTTTGCCAACGACGGAGATCTTACCCGTCGTCGCGTCGATGACGTACGTCGGCTTGGTGATCGGGCCGAGGTCAAAGGCGACGGTCGGATCGTATATGACGACGATGCGCTCCGAATCGGACTCCGACTCGATGACCGGGTAGTTGAGCTCGGGGCGGTGCGCGGTGAGGCGTCCCTTAAGCAGCGCCTCGCGGTGCTCGGCTGCGAAGCGGATCCAGCGCGCGAGCATCTCGCGCTCTTCTTCGGACGCCTTCGAGAGGACGACGGAATACTGGACGACGCCGAATATCGAGTTCAGGACGAGCCACTGCGCGTTCTCCAGCGTGTCGGCTTCGTTCCAGCGCAGCATGTCTGCGTGCACAGCCGTCCCCTCGCAGAGGAGGCGGAGGTTCGCGATGTGGACGCGGTTGCGGATGGGCGAGCCGGGGCAGTCGCCGACGCGCACCATGTTTCCGTAGCGGCGTATCTCGGGTCCGACATACGCCTGGCGGAATTCCAGAAGGACATCCGGCTTTTCGGCGCGGAGAGCGTCCGTCACCTCCTTCAGCAGTTTCTCCACTCCGTCGGGAATCGAGCGGCAGTCGCGTCCGGCGTAGTTCTGCGCGACCGCCGGATCCTTCCCGCCCTCGAGTCCGAACGAGTCGACGAAGTCGAGCTTGAATCCGTCGATGTCCCATTCGCGCAGGCAGCGGAGGTAGACGTCGCGCAGATACGCGCGCACCTCGGGAAAGCGCGGATCTAGCACCCACGCGCCGAGGCCGTCCGCGCGGCGGAGCATCTTGTCCTTGAACTTCGGGTATGCCTCAGTCTCCTCGCCGACAAACGGCATCGAGAACCAGACGACGTACTTCATCCCGAGCGCGTGCACGCGCGCGACGTGTCCGCGCATGTCGGGGAAGCGCTTCGTCGAAATCCTCCAGTCGCCGCAGGATGCGTAGCCCCCGTCCGTGTCGTCGCACTGCCAGCCGTCGTCTAGGATGATCGTCTTCATGCCGAGCGCGGCCGCACGGCGGCATTCATCCTCGATGACGTCCGCGCGGAGGTCCTTGTGGAATCCGTACCACGTCGAGTAAAGCGCCTCGTACGCGGCTTCCGGCGGACGGGCGGCCTTGCCTGCGCGCGCGGACTGCCAGCGGGCGGCCGCGCGGACCGCGTCGCAGAACGGAACGCCGCGCATGTCGAGCATGATCTCGGTCTCGTACGAGTCCAGCGGCTCCGAAGGCTCGGTGAAGAAGTTGACGGCAGTCGAGCAGGCGAACGGACCCTCGTCGAACCATGTGTCAAAGGTTACGGTGCGCCTGAGCTCGCCGACGGCGAGCGTCATGCGGTTGGTGCCTGACCTGTCGAACAGGACGCGCAGCGGCTGCGTGCGTGCGATGTTGAAGACCTTGCCCCACCAGGGGAGGAGCGTGATGTTCTCGCCGCAGCCGAAGTTGGGATTCCACGCGTTGTCGCATCCGACCGCCGGAACATGCACCGCCACGCGGAAACGCGGAACAGGCGCCGCCTTCGGGGCGCGTGCCGACACCTTCACGATGCGGACGCCCGGCTCAGCCTCCCTCTCCTCTACGGAGAGCTTCCACTCTCCGCGGTCCCTGCACTCCAGCTCAACCGTCGGATTCAGCAGAGCCGCGGCAATCAACAGCATTCCCGTCATTTCATCTCCCCTTCATTTTTAAGGTTGTTCAGTTCCCGAACACGGCGAAGTCGGCGAGCGCGGGCGTTATGCCCTCCGGAGCACCGACGACAGTGATGCGCACGGCGTCCGCCGTTGCCTCCGGGGCCTCGCGATAGTCGACCGTGAGGTCCGTGGAGTTGTCCGTCGCGTCAAGCCATGTCTTCCATTCCCCGCCCTCGCGGCGGTCTATCCTGTACTGGTATGCGCCCGGCTTCACGCCGCGCTCGATGTCGAGTCCGAGGTCGCGCCAGATGACGCGGAACGCGCGGACAGTCGCCTCGCGTCCGAAGAAGAACGCCGCCTCGCGCTTCTCGCGCGGCATCGCCCACCAGCTGCGGATCGCGTCGTCGCACGCCGCCCAGGCGTCAGTGCGGACGACCTCGATGCGCTTCCAGCCGGTGTCGCCCTTCTTTCCGGAAGACGGCAGCCACTGCGGAGTGGAGGTCGCGGAACCGACGGAGATGTCGCCGTCCTCGTCGAAGAAGAGCCTGTCCTGTCCGATCATGCGCTCGAAGCCGTGGTAGGCGCTCACTGCGACGCAGTAGTTGATCCACCAGTCGCCGTCCTTGTCGCTCCAGATGGAGCCGTGGGAAGTTCCCGTGACAAGTCCCTTAGTCGTCGCGAAGAACGGATTCCTCTTCTGCGGCGTGAACGGACCCATAGGCGAGGAGCTCTTCGAGCAGCACCAGACGTAGTCGGGGTTGATCGTGTTGCCGGTGGCGTAGCAGAGGTAGTATGTGTCGCCGCGGCGGAAGGCCCACACACCCTCGATGAGCTCGTTGAGCCACGGATACTTCGCCTCGTCGTACTCCATGAGGCACTTCGCGTTGCCCTTGCCCTTCACGGGGTTCTCGGAATCAAGCTCGACGACCCACAGCGCCTTCGGCGCCGCGCAGCAGCCCCAGTAGAGATAGAGCCGGCCCTCGTCCGCAAGCAGGGCGGGATCGCCCGTGCCGGGCATCTGCTCGGGGCCGAAGCTCGACATGTCGAACGGGCCAAGGTCGGTGAACGGACCAGTCGGAGAGTCGCCGACGCGGATGTTGCCGAACGACGTGCAGAGGTAGTAGCGCGAGCCGAGCTTCGCGACGGCAGGCGCGTAGTCGTTCCTGTCGCTCACGTCGACGCGCTCCCATGTTCCGCCGCAGTTCTCGCTCTTCCAGAGTAGGCCGAGGCTCGGATAGAGGTACCACGTGTTCCCCTCGACATACGTGACGGGGTCGGCGATCTCGCGGTGCTGCTTCATCGTACCGCCGTTGCAGATGCCGGCGTTCCAGAAGCGCTGGCTCCACGCGTCCTTCGGGAATTCGGTGCCGTTCTCGTGTCCGCGGCAGTATGCACCTATCGGCATGCCGGGAATCGAGAGGGGGTTGCAGAAAGTGGACGGCCCGGCGAAGACCGGAAGCGCCAGTGCCGCGGACATAAGAGCGATTTGTACTTGCATGACTTTTGACATGTTCTGGTTGTTGCTAAATCTTATGCCAACATTGTATCATGCATGAGCGGGGAACGCCACCCCCACCCCCGTGGGGGGATGCCTACACGACAGCGTTCCTCTTTTTCCTCAGCGCGCGCCGCTCCCTCAGCGCGCGTGCGCGGATCACGATGCGCTTTACCGAAAAATAGGCAAGCGGAGTGAGTATGATCGCGAGGAGGAACCCTCCGAGAAAGAACGACGCCATCACCTCCGCGCCGAGCCGCCTCACGGCGACCCACGACCACTCCGTCTCGGCCAGCTTCGAATACGTGAGGGACCCTCCGAAAAGAAGACGGTTCACCACGAAGGTCTGCGCGGGGTATATGAAGAATATCGACACCGGGTTGGTGACAAGCGTCCCCAGGGTCGCGCCGACCTTGGAGACGCGCATCATCATCGCAAGCGGTATCGATATTATGAGCTGGAGGCCGAACGGCACTGCGCAGCCTACGAAGACGCCGAGGGCCCAGCCCGCCGCGATGTCCTCGGGCGGAAGCTGCTCCTTGACCATCCTGGCCTTGAGCCTGCGCCAGTACTCGCCGAACCCAGCCACTAGACGGTGTGGACGAAGAGTCCGGATCTGAGCTTGGGCTCGAACCACGTGGACTTCGGCGGCATGATCGCCCCCGCGTCCGCAATGGCCATCATCTCCTCGACCGTGACCGGCTCCATCGCGAACGCGACGGCGTTCTCGCCGGAGTCGACCTTGGCGGCAAGCGCCGCGTCGCCGCGGATTCCGCCCATGAACGAGATGCGCTTGTCCGTGCGCGGATCGCCTATGCCGAGCACGGGCGCGAGCAGCTTGTCCTGCAGATAGCTCACGTCGAGCGACGAGACGACGTCCGATCCCGCGGGGATGTCCCACGAGAGGTCGATCCACTTCCCGCGGAAGTACATGCGGCAGTTGCGCGCGCCCTTCTGCCCGATTGTGAAGTTCTCGCTCACGCGGGACATGAACTCGTAGTCGGAGAGGCCGTTGAGGTCCGCAACAAGGCGGTTGTACGCGAGGATCTTCAGCTGGCTCGCGGGGAACGCGACGGCGAGGAACCAGCGGCTCTCGCCTTCGAATCCGCGCTCCTTCGCGTAGCGCGACGCCGCCGCGCTGCGGTGGTGTCCGTCCGCGATGTACGCGACGGGGATGCGCGCGAAGAGCTCCTGAAGCTCGTCGCCCATGCAGGACGAGGCGGACGCGATCTCCCACACCGTGTGGCCGATGCCGTCGTCCGCGACGAAGTCGTAGAGCGGCTCGCGCCTGCACGCGTCGGCGACAATCTCGTCGATCGCCTTGTCGTCGCGGTAGGTGAGGAACGCGGGGCCCGTGTGCGCCTGCAGGGTCTCGATGTGGCGCGTGCGGTCGTCCTCCTTGTCCTTGCGCGTCTTCTCGTGCTGCTTGAGGACGCCCGCGAGGTAGTCCTGCGTGTCGAAGGTCGCGACGATGCCGGTCTGGCTGTGCGAGCCCATCGTCTGGCGGTACGCATAGAACTTCGGCTCCGCGTCCCTAACGAGCGTGCCGTCCGCGACAAGCGCGTCGAGCGCCCTCTTCGCTTGGGCGTACGCCTCGGGCGAGGAACAGTCCGTGCCGTCCGCGAGGTCAATCTCCGGACGCGACACGTGCAGGAAGCTCTTGGGGTTGCCGGCGGCGAGGGCCTTCGCCTCCTCCGTGTCGACAACGTCATAAGGAACGGACGCGACCAGGGCCGCGTCCTTCTTGTTCGGCCTCACGGCCGCGAATGGATGGATGTTCATCTTTGTAGCGTCAGAAGCCGATGTTGAGCACCGGCATGAACTGGAACTCCGCGTCGCGGATGATGTTGATGAGGCCGAGCTGGAAGCCGTACATCGTCTCGCTGCGGTTGATGAGACCGACCTGGAAGCCCTGCGAGTCGCCGGACACGTTGATGAATCCGAACTGGATGCCGCGGTGGCTGAGAGACTCGTTCCAGAAGCCGACCTGGATGCCGAACAGGTCGCCGCGCGCGACGGAGTTGTACACGCCGCACTGAACGCCCGCGCAGGAATCCTTGACGTCGTTCCTGAGGATGTTGAACTGGAAGCCCTCGAAATACTCGGACCTACCCCAGAAGCCGACGTCGACACCAGTGACGTTCTCCTGCTTCGTGGACCACGGAATCGTGAGCCTGACGCCGACGAGATCGGGCGTCTCGGGAAACTCCCAAACGCCGATGAACGCAGGCCACGTCGCGGCGTTCTTGCGGGGCGCGTCGACCTTGACCGCAAGCTCGTTGTCTTCTTCGATGTCCAGTTCGTCGGTTTCGGCATCCGAAGCGGCAGTAGCCGCGCAGAGCGGGACGGCAAACGCGGCGACGAGCGCCAGGGGGAACAGTTTCTTCATGGATTTAGACTCCTGAGTTGTTTATGTGATGACTATTATATGCTTTTCTCGGCGATTTGGCAACCGTCAGGCGACGGATATTTTTCGTATGAGCACCGCCTCGGACGGGACGTTCTCGTGCGGACCGACCGAACCGGTGCGGACCTTCGCGATCGCGTCGACCACTTCCATGCCGTCCGTAACGTGCCCGAACACGGCGTAGCCGTACCCGCGGACGGTGGGCGATGTGAAGTCGAGGAAGTTGTTGTCGACGAGGTTGATGAAGAACTGGCTCGTCGCCGAGTTGGGATCCATCGTGCGGGCCATCGCGATGGTGCCGCGCGCGTTGCTGAGCCCGTTCATGGACTCGATCGCTATGGCCTCGCGCGTCTCCTTCTGGTTCATGTCGCGGGTGAAGCCCCCGCCCTGGATCATGAATCCGTCGATGACACGGTGAAAGATGGTGCCGTCGTAGAAGCCCGCCTTCGCGTATTCCGCGAAGTTGGCCACCGTCTTAGGCGCCCTCTTTTCGTCAAGCTCGAGGGTTATGGTTCCCTTCGAGGTCTCAATTGTCGCTTTCATGCTGCGTATTATACCAAAAATCCGGCAAGCGGACCACCGCCCCCGGCCCTTTGCCCGAGACGCCGCCACACCCAGTCGTTCGCCTCCCAGACGGCGTCAAGCGAGTCGCAAGGAATGTCCGGCGCGGCCTCGAGGCACTCCTCGACCGTTTTCGCGATGTCGGTGTATCCGATGACGCCTTTAAGGAACGCTCCAACCGCCCATTCGTCCGCCGCCGCTAGAACGGCCGCGGCACATCCGCCGCGTGCGCAAGCCTCCTTCACGAGGCGCAGGCACGGAAACCTCACCGGATCCGGCCGCCTGAACGTGAGCGCGCCCAGCGCGGCAAGATCGAGCGCAGCGCGCTCCGAGGCGAGCCGCCCCGGCCATGTCAGCGCATACTGTATCGCCACGCGCATGTCGGGCGGCGATAGCTGCGCGAGCGTCGCGCCGTCCGAAAATGTCACGAGGGAATGGACTATCGACTCCGGATGCACCACGACGTCGATCTTCTCCACGGGCACGTCGAAGAGCCAGCGCGCCTCCAGTATCTCGAAGCCCTTGTTCATCATGGTCGACGAGTCGACCGTCACCTTTGGCCCCATGCTCCAGCGCGGATGGTTGAGCGCCTGCCCGACGGTGACGGACGAGAGGTCCGCGGGGCCGTCCAGGAACGGACCTCCCGACGCCGTGAGGACGAGACGCTCGACCGACTCTCGCGGCGAGCCCTGAAGACACTGGAAGATTGCCGAGTGCTCGCTGTCGACGGGAAGCATCCGCACGCCCTTCTCGCACGCCCTGCGCGTCACGAACTCTCCCGCCATGACCATGACCTCCTTCGTCGCAAGCGCCACGTCCATGCCCTTCTCTATCGCCGCAAGCGTCGGCTTGAGCCCCGACATCCCGACGGTCGCCACGAGGCAGATGTCCGCGTCGCTCTCCTCGACCGCGCGCAACGCCGCGTCCTCGCCCACGTACGAACGGCAGCCGAGCTCACGGGCCAAAGCCTCGCACTTCTCCCTCGAGCGGTGCGCGGCAACCGCCGCGACGCTGAATTCGTCCGAATGCGAACGCACGACGTCGATCGCGTTCATGCCGATCGACCCCGTAGCGCCCAGAATCACAATCCGCCTGCTCATCGAATGCCTTCGCGTTTCAGTTTTCTTCCAGTACGCGACACTGCGCCGCGTTTCGGAAAATTATACCATATTCGCGCAGCTGCCGCCGCCGCGCATGCAAAGCCACCGGTACTGCGTAATGCCACGACACGCATGGCACACCTCGAATTTGGTATAATTCCCTCACGTAAACGCAAAGGAGAAACCAATGAACCTCGTGGAACGCATAAAGGCAAAGGCAAAATCGGACATCAAGCGCATCGTCCTGCCGGAGGGCGACGAGCCGCGCACCGTCAAGGCGGCGGAGGCGATCCGCGCCGAAGGCATCGCGGAGCCGATCCTGCTGACGCCGGAATCCATCGCGGCGGATGTGCCGCGCCTCGAAAGATACGCCGCCGCGCTCTACGAGCTGCGCAAGGCGAAGGGAATCACCGAAGAGGCGGCCGCGAAGCTCGCGGCGGACCCGATGTACTACGGAATGATGATGGTCAAGCTCGGCGAAGCCGACGGACTCGTCTCGGGCGCGGTCCACTCGACGGGCGACATGCTCCGCCCCGCCCTCCAGCTCATCAAGACGGCGCCGGGAATGAAACTCGTCTCGTCGAGCTTCCTCATGGAGTGTCCGAACAGGGATTTCGGCGAGGGCGGACTCCTCGTCTACGCGGACTGCGTGGTGAATCCGTGCCCGAACGCCGAGGAGCTCGGCAACATCGCCGTCGCGACAGCCGAGACGGCGCGGAAGCTCTGCGGAATCTCCGAGCCGCGCGTCGCGATGCTCTCCTTCTCGACGAAGGGAAGCGCGAACCACGCGCTTGTCGACAAGGTGCGCGAGGCGACGGCGATCGCGAAGTCGCTCGCTCCCGACACGCTCATCGACGGCGAGCTCCAGTTCGACGCGGCGCTCGTTCCGGAAGTCGGCGCGCTGAAGGCGCCGGGCAGCCCCGTCGCGGGGCGCGCCAACGTGCTCGTCTTCCCAGACCTGCAGGCAGGGAACATCGGCTACAAGATCACCCAGCGTCTTGGCGGCGCGTCGTGCTTCGCCGTCCTCCAGGGACTCGCAAAGCCGTGCAACGACCTTTCGCGCGGATGCTCCGTTGACGACATCGTCAATACGGTCGCCGCGACGGCCGTGCAGGCGCAGTGAGCCGACCGGGCTAAAGCCCGATGTCGGCGAATCCGGGCCACACGTTGCGTCCGGAGTATTCAAGCGGCTTCAACTCGCCGCGCAGGGCCTTGAGCGCCGGAAGCGCCAGGGCCTCCTGCTCCATCTCGCCAGGATAGCACGAGATCGGCGCTATGAAGCCGCAACGGCGGCGGACTCCCTCCTCCACGTCGGAGAAGCGCAGCAGCCCGCCGGTGAGAAGGATTCCATCCACCTTTCCGCAGAGGACGGCGCTCATCTCGCCTATCATCTTGCAGACCTGGTAGATCATCGTGTTCCAGACGAGCGTCGCCTTGCGGTCGCCCTTGTCGACGAGCGCGTGGATCGTGTCGGAGTTGGAAGTCCCGAAGAGATCGACGAATCCGCCGGCGCGCGAACACTTTAGGCGCACCTCGGCGACGGAGTGCGCCTCGATGTAGTCGAGAAGCTGAAGGACTGGAACCGAGCCGATGCGCGTCGGCGTGAACGCGCCTTCGCCGTCCGCGCCCATATTGCCGTCGACCATCCTGCCGCGTTCGTGCGCGGAGACGGTGATACCTCCGTCGATGTGCGCGACGATGAAGTTGCACTCCTCGTACTTCCTGCCCATCTTCGCCGCGTGGAACTCCGCGACGGCCTTCTGGTTGAGGACGTGCGAGTGCGAGACCCGGTAGACGCCCTTGATTCCGGTAAGACGCGCGTAGTCGCAGTATTCGTCGACGTTCGTCGGATTAAGCGTGTAAGCCGGCCTGGAATACTCCTGCGCGAATTCCCACGCGAGCATGACGCCGAGCTTCGCCGGATGCTCCGAGCCGCCGACGGCAGCCACTGTGTCGTCGTAGAGCTTTTCGCTAACGCTTGTGAGGCCGCCCGGCTGCGTGCAGGCGCTACCGCCGCGCCCGACGAACGCGTCGATGGTGGACGGCTCCACGCCCTCGCTTTTGAGCATATCGAGTATGACGCCCTTGCGGAACGGCACCTGGTCGTTCACGTGCGGGAACTTCAACAGCACGGACGAATCATGGAAAAGGCTCTTTTCGAAGACGGAGGTCTCGTTCTCGAACAGGCTCACCTTCGTCGAAGTCGAGCCGGGGTTGATCACCAGCAGTCTGTATTTGTCGTTTTGCATTGCGAAATTATATCATTTTGCGCTGCGGGGCGCGGGAACATTGGGTTACGAATGAAAACCTTCGGCGAGGCGCACGATGCCGACGGACGCGGAAAGCCCCGCGCCGAATCCGGCGATAACGGCGGGGCCCGGCTTTCCCTTCATCGCAAGCGCCATAGGCACGGAGCAGGAGCCTGGGTTCTTGAAGTCGTCGGGAATCGTCAGGAGCCCAGAGGAAAGCCCCAGCGCGTCGGCAAGGCGGCGCACCATGTAGGGATTGGCCTGGTGCGGCGCGAACTGGAACGAGCGCGGATCGGGCTCCATCTCCTTCGCGGCGCCGTCGAGGAAGGCGCCGACGAACTTCGAGACCTCCGTCGCCACGAAGGAGAAGACGGCGAAACCGTCCATTTTTATCGGCCCCTGCGCGGAGCATTCAAGCGCGCCGTCGGCGCGCGAGAGGAAATCGAAATAGCTGCGCGCGGCAGATGTGCCTCGGCAGGACACGACCGAGGCCGTGCAGGCGTCGGAGAAGATCGCGCCCGTCGCGTGGTCCGAGGGGTCCACGAGCGGAGACTGCACGTCGCCGTCAATGACGAGGACTTTTCCGCCGAGGTCGGCCGAGAGCTTTCCGGCGAGGTACAGCGCGTACGGGTAGGCGCTGCATGCCATCTGGAGGTCAAACGCAGGGGTCGACGCGGGGAGACCCAGCGCGGAGGCGACCTTCACCGCAAGGGACGGAAACCTGTCCGGATTGGAGAACGTCGCGGCGACGACCGCGGCGACAGGGGCCGATTCCTCCGCTGCGGACTTCGCCGTCTCCACCGCCAGGTCAAGGAGAGGCCCGCCCTTGCCGCGAGCGACCGCTATCCTCTCGATTACAACCTCGGCAGTGGATATCATATCAGGATGTCGTCCAGATTGGGAATCTTTCCAAGCAGGAAGGTATGGCACGCGGCGAACACATCCGCCGCGGTCGAGCAGGCCGGCATAGAATCCGGAACCTTCGCATACTCGTCGAGATCATCCTTCGTCAGCCGCGCAAGGATCTTGGAGATCAGCGGGATGTAGGTAGAGGACATCGAGAGGATGTTCACGCCCATCGCGGCCCAGAGGATGCCCACGATCGGGTCCGCGGCAGATTCGCCGCACACGCCGACGAGGATTCCGTTCCTGCGCGCGGCGTCGATGGTCATGCGCATGAGGCGGAGGACCGCAGGGTTCGTCGGCTGGTAGAGATAGGCGACGGACTCGTTGCCTCGGTCTGCGGCCATCGTATACTGTATGAGGTCGTTCGTGCCGATGGAGAAGAAGTCGACGTGCTTCGCGAGGTCGTCCGCGATAAGGGCGGCGGACGGAACCTCGATCATCGCGCCGACGCGCATGCCGTGGTCGAACGGGATGCCGTCTCGCTCGAGCGACGCCTTGACCTCGGCTACCGCCACGGCGCATTCCCGCAGCTCCTCGACGCAACTGACCATCGGATACAGCATGAGGATCTTCCCGTACGCAGAGGCGCGCAGGATCGCCCTTATCTGAGTGCGGAAGACGTCCCTATGCGAAAGGAGATAGCGTATCGAGCGGTTGCCAAGGAAAGGGTTGGCCTCCTTGGAGGAGATTCCACGAACGAGCTTGTCGCCGCCGATGTCAAGGACGCGGATGGTGATGCTGCCGCCCTCGGAAAGCGTCGCGGCGAACTTGGCCGCATCGCGGTATGCGACGAACTGCTCCTCTTCCGTCGGCTCCATTCCGCGGATCAGCCACAGATACTCGCTTCGGTAGAGCCCGATGCCGCGCGCGCCCTGCTCTCTTATCCCGGCAAGCGGCACGCCGGGATGGACGTTCGCGAAGATGCGGACCTCCCCGCCGGACTTCAGCGTGCCTGTTGGCGCGCCCATCGTGACGGCCTCCGTCAGCTCGATCTGGCGCTCGACAAGGTCGCTGAAGTCACGGATGGTAGCCCTGTCTGGATTCAGCGTAATCGCCCCGTTGGTGCCGTCGAGCAGCACGAACTCGCCGGGCTTGACGCGGGAGGTGATGTCCCCAAGGCCCGTCACCGCCGGAATCGCCAGCGCACGCGCAAGGAGCGCGACATGGCTCGTGGTCGACCCGCCGTTCGTCGCGAAGCCGAGGACGAACTCGCGCGGCAACTGCACGGTCTCGGACGGAGTAAGGTCGTCTGCGATTATGATGGACGGCGTCTTGAGCTCCAGGTGGGGGCTTGTCGCAAACCCCGTCAGAGCCTTAAGTATGCGCCGCTCTATGTCGTCAAGGTCCCTTACCCGCTCCCGGAAGTACGGGTCGTTCATGCGCTCGAACTGCATGCGGGCTCCGTTCGCAGTCTTGCGTACGGCCGCTTCGGCGTTGAGGCGGTCGACCTTGATGTATCGTTCGGTCTCCTCGGCAAGAGAGGCGTCTTCGAGTATCATGAGATGGCACTCGAACACCCTGACGTCCGCCCGTCCCGTTCGTTCGCGGAGAATCGCAATAAGGTTTTCGAGATCCCTCTTCGTCTCGAGCTTGGCGCGCCTGAGCCGCACGAGTTCCTCTTCCTCGCGCCCAGGCTCGATTACATACTCGGGAATGGGTATCTCGCCGTCGCCACGGTACACGAAAACCGGGCCGCACGCGAAACCGCGCGCGGTGGGAAGCCCCGCGACCGTGGTCATTGGAACGTTATTGTTCATCGGGTATGTCGAACTTGCGTCCGACAAGCGCCTCCAGCTCGTCCAACACCTCTTTAGCCTGCGGGCCGCTGGCCGTCACCTTGAGTACGGTGCCGCATGTCGCCTCGAGCGTCATGAGCGCCATGATCGACTTGCCGGAGACGACGTTGCCGTCCTTCTCGACTTCGACCGACGCGTCGTAGCGGCTCGCCACCTTGGCGAACAGCCCCGCCGGGCGGACGTGCATCCCGTACTTGTTCAGGAGCGTCAGCTCCCTGACTATCTTCTCATCTGCCATGTGCATCACCTTTCCTTAGCGCTTCGTTTTGCCGGCCTTCGCTCTTTGGCGAAGCCGCTCGGAGAGTTCGTTGACGGGGTCGTACCCCGCGCTCACAAGCTTTTCGTGCTGGGCCGCAGTCTCGACCAGGTTCACCAGGTCCCGGCCCTCGCTGACAGGCATGATCATATGGGGGACGTTCACGCCGAGTATGTTGACGAAACGGCGCTTCTGTCCAATCCTGTCGATTTCGCCTTCGACATCCTTCAGGCGGCGAAGCGAGATGACGAGCTGAAGCCGCTTCTCGCCCCGTACCGCGTTGACGCCGAACATCTTGTCGACCCTGATTATGCCAATGCCGCGTATCTCCATGTACCCGGCGGTCGATTCGGCCGCCGAGCCATAGAGCTTGTCGTTCGCGACGTCCTTGCGTATGCACGTAAGGTCGTCCGCCACGAGCGCGTGGCCCCGCTTCACGAGCCCAAGAGCCGTTTCGCTCTTGCCCATGCCGGGGTCGCCCTCGAAGAGGACGCCTAGTCCGCACACCTCGATCATCGTGCCATATATGGTGGCGCGTGGCGCGCCGAGGCGTTCGAGTATGAACGCGCTGTGGTGCGACAGTTCGCGCGTCTTGAGTGTCGAGGTGAGGACTACGGCGCCGGCCTCCTGCGCGACGCGTATCTCGTCGCGGCGGGGGCGGTGGCCGTTAGTGTATATTACGCAGAACGCCTTGTGTTCGAAGAGGGAGCGGATGCGCGCGAGGCGCTCGGCGTCGGGAAGCGACCTCAGGTACGCTATCTCGGCGTTGCCGAAAAGCTGGAGGCGCTTCCACGCAAAGTGCTCGAAGAAGCCCGTCAGGGCGAGACCCGGACGGTTCGCCATGGGCTCCTCGATCTCCCGCGAGAGGCTGTCGCCGCCTACGGCCACTGAAAGGCGAAGTCGCTCCTCGCCGGCCTTCAGAAAGTCGGCGATCGTGAACTTCTTGCCATGATGGCTGTCTGCTGTCGGCAGTATCTCCACCGCTTCCCCCTCCGTCACGCCCGGTTAGTTCTTCGCGGAGGCTGCGCGCTGCTTGCGCACCGTGCCCTTGCGCGCCTTGACGCGCATCCTGAGGAGCTGGCGCTCCGCGCGCGCGGCCGCGGCGTCGATCACGCCCTTGCCGCTCTCGGAGAACTCCTTCGCACCGACGGCGACCTCGCCAAGACGGTTGGCCACGACTTCGGCCATGTACATATGCTTCTTGACGTCGACGTCGATCACGATAGCGACCTTCGTCACCTTGGGAAACTTCTCCTTGAGCTTCGCCATGCGGGCTTCGGCGTACTCCTTGAGGGATTCAATCCTTACGTCGCTGTGCCTCATCGTTACTTCTATGCTCATCGCTTTTCTCCTTTCGTTTTGTTCCTGGATGGTTCTTCATCCCTAAAAATCACATTCTGAATCCGTCGCCGAGGTATCTCGCCCTCACCTCCGGATCGTCAACCAGCTCCGCAGTGCGGCCCTCCTTGAGGAGCCGCCCGTCGTACACCATGTACGCACGGTCGACGACCGAGAGCGTCTCGCGCACGTTGTGGTCCGTTATGATTATCCCGAGCCCCTTCTCCTTCGCGAGGCGTCGGCAGATGTCCTGTATCTCGTTCACGCTCAGCGGGTCCACGCCCGCGAACGGCTCGTCGAGCATCAGTATCGCCGGATTCCTCACGAGCGCGCGAGCTATCTCGAGCTTGCGCCTCTCGCCGCCGGAGAGCGTATACGCCGGCTGCTTCGCGACCTTCATGAGGTCGAACGGGGAGAGAAGCTCCTCCGCACGCGCCTTGCGCTCCTTCCTGGACATCGGCAGTGTCTCGAGGATCGCCATCACGTTGTCCCACACCGAGAGCTTGCGGAAAATCGAAGCCTCCTGCGCGAGGTAGCCGAGCCCCTTGCGCGCGCGCATGAACACGGGGAGTCGCGTCACGTCCTCCCCGCGGAACACGACGCTCCCGCCGTCCGGCTTCACAAGCCCGACGATCATGTAGAACGTCGTCGTCTTCCCCGCGCCGTTCGGTCCGAGCAATCCGACGATCTCGCCGCACGAGCACCTGACGTTCATCCCGTTCACGACCGTGCGGTCGCCGTAGATCTTCACCAGCCCCGTGGCGCGAAGGTCGGCCTCCGCGGACGAAATCTTCTCCGCGGCCATCTCGCTCATCGCCTTTGTCACCAAGTCTTCCATCATTTTCCCATCAGCTTCAGCGCGCCGTCCTTTCCTCCGAACGCGCCGCCGTCCACAGTCAGCGTCGCCCCGTCAACCTCCACCTGCTCCGAGTCGAGCCAGAACGTGATCTTCCGCCCCTCGACCTCGTCGCGCCGGTGCGAGTCCTCGACAAGCCGCGCGCGCTGCGGCCCGTCGCCGTACATCGTCACGCGCCCGGCGGACTTCACGTACGCCGCGCGCGCGCAGGATGCGGATCTCGTCCCGTTCGTCAGCGTCACGTTCCCGTCCGCGACGATGCGCTTGAGCGCATTCGTCCCGTCGAGGAACACGAAAAGCCGGTCCGCCCCGAGCGCATACTCGGGGTCGCTCACGCGCACGTCCCCCTCGAAGAGGACGACGCCCGCCTTGCGGTCGAGGTCGGTACGCCGCGCGACGATCTCCGCGTCGCGCGCGCCGCCCTTTGCGTCCGCTCCGGCGTCTGCGCCTTTCCGGCTCTTCCCCATGCCTATCGCTGTCGTATCGAACTTCTGATCCTCTGCCCTTATTCGAGTGTTTGCGTATATTGTAACGAATTCTTCCGAAAAAGAAAAGTAGATTCCGTCGCCTTCGACTTCGTTCTTCAGGTAGCGCGCATGGGCGTGGCCCTCCGCCCAACCGGACCTTGTATGGCGGTCGACGACGCAGCTGTCGGCCGTCACCTCCGCCTCCACGACGCCATTCGTCGACATCTGGCGCACCACCACGTTCGTCCCCCAGACGAATCCGGTGTCAAGGAAGAACTGCGCGCCGGAAGCGGCAATCGAGGACTTCACGGAACCGTCGGGATGGCTCTCGACCGGAAGCGTCACATTCTCCGCAGGCGCGACGATGCGCGCGACGCACGACGTGTACGCCGCCTGTAGGCGCTCTGCCTCGCGGCTCAGGAGCTCGCGCTTGCCAAGCCACTCGTCGGAGTCGAAGGCCGACGCCGCAGCCGGTGCGGCGACGGCAAGGAAAAGGAACGCGAGACGCGAGACGCGAGACGCAAAGCCCGCGCCGCGTCCCGTGCACACTACTGACATTCCCTTCGTTGCCATCTTGTAGAACTCTCCAGCTCCAATCCCTTTAACTCTTCAACCCCTCTGCTTCCCCTTCACGACCTTGTCGATCGCGATGAGCGTCTTCCAGAGCTTCTCGACCTCGGCGAACTTGATCGCGTTCGCCGCGTCGCTCTTGGCGACCTTCGGATTCATATGCGTCTCCATGAACACCCCGTCCACGCCTGTCGCGACCGCCGCGCGCGCCAGCGCAGGAGCGTACTTGCCGTCGCCGCCGGAACCGGTGCCAAGGCCGCCCGGGCGCTGCACCGAGTGCGTCGCGTCCATCACGACCGGGTAACCAAGCTCGCGCATGATGAGAAGCGAGCGCATGTCCGCAACAAGGTTGTGGTAGCCGAACGACGAGCCGCGCTCGCACAGGACGATGCGCCTGTTGCCGGTGGACTCGATCTTGCGCACGACCTGCGCCATGTCCTCCGGCGCCATGAACTGCCCCTTCTTCACGTTCACGACCGCACCAGTCTCCCCTGCCGCCACTACGAGATCCGTCTGCCGCGCGAGGAACGCGGGGATCTGCAGTACGTCGCATACCTCCGCCGCGACACGGCACTGCCACGGCTCATGGATGTCGGTGAGAACGGGCACGCCGAACTTCTGCCGTACCTCGGCGAGGATCTCGAGACCCTTGTCGATGCCGGGCCCGCGGAACGAGTCGACGCTCGTCCTGTTCGCCTTGTCAAAGCTCGCCTTGAAGATGTAGCCCACCTTGAGCCTGGCCGCAAGCGCAGACAGGCGCTTCGCGAGATCAAGCGCCATTTCACGCGACTCTATAACGCACGGACCCGCGATAAACACGAGTCCGCCGCCGCCGAATTCCACTCCCTTGTCGACTGCAATCTTCTTCATGAGGGATATTATATCATAAATAAAGCATTCAATACGCGCGCAACGCACCATAAGAGCAATTTTTCGACAAAGCAAAAGGCGAGGTCATGCGACCTCGCCTCCTTCGCTTCGGAAAAGTCCGGAACCTCTTACCAGGCGTAATGCGCGAACGCCTTGTTGGCTGCGGCCATCTTGTGGACGTCGTCACGCTTCTTGATGACGTTGCCCTGGCCCTGAAACGCGTCGATGATCTCGGCGGCGACGGCGGCGGGCATTCCGGCGCCGTGGCGCGCGGAAGCGTACTGCGTCGTCCAGCGGAGCGCGAGCGACAGCTGACGATTCGCGGCGATCGGCACGGGAACCGGATAGGTCGTGCCGCCAACGCGGCGGGTCTTCACCTCGACCTGCGGCTTCATGTTGTCGATCGCGGCGGAAACGACCTCGAGCGGATCCTCGAACTGCTTCTCGTCCTTGACGAACTTGGAGGGATCCTCCTTCATCTTCTCGGCGACCTTGTCGATCGCGCCGTAGACGATCCTCTCGGCGACGGTCTTCTTGCCGTCCTTCATGATGACGCGGATCATGTGCGCGACGAGCTCCGAATTGTACTTCGGATCGAGAACGACGCGCTTGACGATTGTCTTGCCCCTGCGGCTCATGGCTTACTTCTCCTCCTTCTTCTGGCGCTTCATGCCGTACTTGGAGCGGCTGCGGTTGCGGCCGGCGACACCAAGGGAGTCGAGCTTGCCGCGGACGATGTGGTAACGAACGCCAGGAAGGTCCTTCACACGGCCTCCGCGAACGAGCACGACGCTGTGCTCCTGGAGGTTGTGGCCTTCGCCCGGGATGTAGGCCGTCACTTCGACGCCGGTCGTGAGGCGCACACGTGCAACCTTGCGGAGGGCGGAGTTAGGCTTCTTGGGGGTCATCGTCTTGACGACGAGACACACGCCGCGGCGCTGCGGGCACGCCGCCAGCGCAGGCGACTTCGAATGCGATGCGAGGGGATGACGCCCCTTGCGGATCAACTGATTGATAGTCGGCATTATGTTGTTTTCCTTTGCTTTTCCGAAACGAAAGAATAGTATATCATTATTTATGCCCGCCTGACAAGGGGGTAAAACGCATTTTTTGATTCCTGATGCCCCGTCCGCTCCCCGCAGCCGCCAAAACGGCGTCCGAAGCGTCAATAGACGGCAATCCGGCAGCCGAAACGCCGCGGCGTGTTTCGCAAAAGTCGCCAAAACCGCCGAGGCCGGCATCCCAATGCGCGTTCCCCCTCATGCGATAGCCTCGCCCGGATGAACGCGCAGTATGCGTTGGATTGCAAGTAGCGCAGGTGGTGTATTACAGCACCTGCTCCACCATTGGTGGAGGTGAGGGGAGTCGAACCCCTGTCCGAAACGGAATCAACCGAGCTTCTACGCGTGTATGGCGCCTTTGATCTCGGATGAAGTACGCCGACGTCCGGGCTTATCCCCATCCATCCGCTCGGTTCGGCACCCTTAAGCGCGCGAGCGGAGCGTCCTTAAGCGTGGCCTGCTAAATTATGCCTCGGCGCTCAGCAGACATCGGCGCTTCGACATCGCGGCCGTTAATTAGGCGGCGAGAGCGTAATCGTTGTTCGCAATTAC
>JAEDKA010000005.1 GCA_016296065.1 Kiritimatiellia bacterium | reverse complement strand
GACGCCATCTTGTGGAAGTGCTCGAAGAGGTCGAGCTCGGAGTTCTCCTGCACGTTGACGCCGAGGTCGAAGAGCGGCTGGATCGGCGCGTTGCAAGCGAGGAAGTCGTACGGACGCGGACCGAAGCCGAACACCTTGAGGTTCTTCATGCCGATCACGACGCGGGCGATCTTGACGAAGTCCGCAAGCTCGGCGACCGCCTCCTTGGCGTTGACGACCGGATACTCGGGAATGTAGACCTTGAGACGGCGAAGGCCGACGTTGTAGCTGAAGTTGAGCACGCCGCAGAGCGCATCGCCGCGGTCGGACGCGAGAACGGCCTTGTTCTCCTCCTTCGCCGCGAGAACCATCGCGGGACCGCCGAACTTCTGGACGAACATCGTCGTCGGACCCTCGGGACCGAAGTTGCCGAGGAACATGCAGCAGGCGTTGACGCCTTCCTTGCGCGCCCACTCAAGCGCCTTCATGGCGTCGACCTCGTTCTCGATCGTGACCGGGCAGTCGACGACGTTGGCGAGCTTCGCCTTCTTGACCTCCGCCATAACGGCGGCAACGCGCTTCTTCGTGAGCGAAGCGGGGAAGCAGTCGCGGCTGACGCCGACGACGGCGAGTTTCACATTGGGCTGGTTTATCATGGTTTTGTCCTTTCTTGACGACACCATAAATCTTATCACAAGAAGGCAAAAACGGTCAATCGCGATGTGTTGTAATCTTCACAACCTCAGATTGCACAATCGAAAACCACTACTTCAGCTCGTATGTGCCGGCCGCATAGGTGCGGACGCGCCCGCCGAACGACACGCGCGCAGCTGTGTTGCGCGGAATCGTGAAGCGGTAGACGATGCCGTCCTTCGTCCTGCGCCAAGACGACTCGACGACTCCGTACGGAGTCTCCGTCCTGGCCTCGACGAAATCAAGCGCGTCTATGACGACTGGCGAGAGCTCGAAGCGCTTGAAGCCGTCGCGCACTCCGCGTATGCCGGCGAGATACTGGTAGGCCCACGCCGCGACGTCAGCAAACATGACGTGGTTGCGCGAGAACTCCGCGCCCCAGCTTTCGCAGAACGCCGTCGCGCCGAGCGCGCGCCAGTGCAGGAACGACGGATAGTCCTTCTGCGTCGCCATCTTGAACGCGAGATCCGTCCTCCCGGCCTCCGAAAGCGCCCTGAACACCTCCTTCGATCCGCACAGTCCGAAGTCGATGTGGTCTTTCGCGCGCCTCACGGACTCCACAAGCGCGCCTTCCGTCGCACGCCTTTCGGACTCCGGGACGAGCCTGTAGTTGAGCGCGCACGCTATCGCCGTCTGCTCGCCGCCGTCCCAGACTCCGTTCCCGCGGTAGTGGTTCCTCACCGCCGCCGCGCGCAGCTCCGCCGCCAGGTCGTCCTTCCCGAGCGTGTCGCAGATGTCCGCGAAGTACGCGACGGTGGTGATCGCCGGCGGCATCCCCGGCGTCGACGCAGACCAGTCGCCGAAGCCGACGGGCATGTCGCCCTTCTCGTCGATGAACTGCTCGTAGTCGTCCGCATACTTCCTCATCGCCGGCTCCAGCTCGGCGAAGAGGCTCCTGTCGCCGCGGTAGCGCACGAGATCGCGCGGAAGGCGCACGATAACGCCGTCCCATATCGGACCCGTCCCGCCGTCGACTTCCTGGGGCCACGCCCCGTTCGGCACGATCTTCGGAACGCGCCCCGTCACGGGATGCGCCTCAGCAGCGCATTCCCTGAGCCAGTGCTCGTACGCCGCCGTGTTTTCGTACACGTACTGCGCCATCTCCGCCGCGAGGTTCGCGTCGCCAGTCCACCCGTTCTTCTCGCGGTGCGGACAGTCCGTCGGATATCCATTGACGAAATTCGCCCGGTATGCGCGGTCCGCCATCTCCATGACGGCGTTGAAGTCCTCCGACGAACAGGAGAACGTTCCGACCTTGCGGAAGTCCGTCGAAAGCTCGAGCGCGACGGCGTCGGACGCCTCAATCGGCGCGGCGAGACCGGACACGTGGAGATACCGGAACCCCTTCGGCGTGAAGTGCGGCTCGTATGTCTCCTCGCCGGCGCCGGACGCAATGTAGCGGTCGAGCTGGAATCCCTCCCAGTCCTCGACGAGACGTCCGTCCTCCATCTTTCGCGTCAGGCACGCGATGTGCCGCTCCTTCGCCGGAAGAGGCCGGAGGTCGGGCTGGCACAGCTCGTCGTAGCGGAACGTCACCTCGCTGCCTGCGGCGAGCCCCTTGAGCGAAACGCGCGCGAAGCCAGCCAAATCCTCGCCGAAGTCGACCGTCGCCGTTCCGTCGCCGAAGTTCTCGACGCGCACGGGGCGCACCTCGCGGCGCACCACGGTCGGCGGAACCTGCGCCGCCTCAAGCCTGCCCTTCGGCGCGTCGACGACGCGCGCAGGACGCTCGAACTCAGGCGCGGGAGCGTCCGTCTCGCCCTTGCGCACGCAGTCGAAGCGCACAGGGTTGCCGATCTCGGACCACGACGCGTCGGAAACGACAAGGTCGCGAGTTCCGTCCGCGTATTTCAGCTCCAGCTGCGCGATGAAGCGCGGTCGCGCGATCCATGCGGACTCGTGGAGGTTCCACACTCCGCTCGGCGGACAGTCGAACCAGCCCTTTCCGAGCCGCGCCTCCAGCGTGTTCTCGCCAGCCTGCAGCCTGTCTTCAAGGAGATACGTCGAGTAGATGACGCGCTTCGTGTAGTCGGTGTACGGCGGATCAAGCCTGCGCGAGTCGAGGCGACGTCCGTTGAGCTCGAGCTCGTGGAAGCCGAGTCCGGTTACGTGAAGCGTCGCCTCGCGAAGCCCCTCCTTAACGGTGAAGCGCTTCCTGAACGCGGGGGCGCCTGCGTCCGGAGAGGAGGCTGTCCCGCCGATCCACTTCGCCCGCCAGTCGCGCGTTCCGGTCGTGAAGCGCGACGGACGGCTCCACGGCGAGACGGCCATTCCTGAGCCCTGCCATTCGCTCACCTGCACCTTCCACCACGCGCGCACGGAATCGCCAAGCGGACGCCCCGCGTAGACGATGTCAACCGAATCGTCGGACTGCACTTCGCCAGTATCCCAAAGGTCCCCTTCGCCCGCCTCGAGCTTCTCCGGCGACGAGGCGACGAGGATGCGGTAGCCCTTCTGGCGAACGAACCCCTCGCCGAGCCACCAGCCGAAACGCGGCGAGCGCGATTCGATTCCGACCGGATCGGCAAGCCTCTCGACCGTCAGATGGTCAGGCGCCTTCAGCTCGGCACCCAGCGCGGACAGCGCCCATGCCATGGTGAACAAAACGAATACGTTCTTCATCTGCCAATCTCCCCTTTTTTGCAAATGTATGGATCAAGTCTGGGCGGAGCTCGTCAGCTCCTCTAATTCTGTCGCGGCCTCCTCCCAGTCCGCCGTGTAGCGGTCGATCTCGAACTGGAGCGTGCGCACCTTCCGGTTCGCCTCAGCGAAGTCCGTCGTCGGCTTCGGATTGAACAGCTCCGCGCTCGCCTCGTCCAGCGCCTTCTGCAGCTCGTCGATCTTCTTCTCCGCCGTCTCCACGCGGCGCTTGAGCTCCTTCACCTTCGGCGCGATCTTCGCCCGCGCGTCCGCGCGCTGCTTGCGGAGGTCCTTCTTGGAAAGCGCCGGCTGGGCGTCCGAAGGGGCGTCTGGGACATTCGACAGACGACGACCGGCATCCCGTTCCCCGCTGCCGGTTCCACGTTCCCCGGCATTGTCCATCTGCGCCTTTTTCTCGCAGTAGTAGTCGTATCCGCCCGGGAACTGGCGTATCCCCTCGCGCGTGATTTCGAGAACCGAAGTCGCGACGGCGCGCACGAAGTCGATGTCGTGCGACACGAGGAAAATCGTGCCCCTGTACTTCCTGAGCGCGTCCTCCAGGAGGCGGCGTCCGTCGAGGTCGAGGTGCGTCGTCGGCTCGTCGAGGAGCAGGAAGTTCGGCGCGGTGAGGAAGAGCCTCAGGAACGCAAGGCGTATCTTCTCGCCGCCGGAAAGGACCCCGGCGGGCTTCTCAACGTCGTTCTCGTCGAAGCCGAACGCGCCGAGCTGGTTGCGGAACACCTTCTCCGGACCTCCCCCGTGCGCGTCCCACGCGTTCTTCGCGTTGCGGTACACGGAAAGGTCCGGCGGAATCGTCTCGGCGAACTCCTGGCTGAGGTAGCCCGGCACCACGTTGTGTCCGATGACCGCCCTGCCCTCCGTGGGCTGACGCGTCCCCGCCATGATGCGCATCAGAGTCGTCTTGCCGAGTCCGTTGTAGCCGATGAGCGCGACCTTGTCGCCGCGAGTGACGTTGAATTCGAGTCCCGTGAAGACGTTCTTCACCCCGTCGTAGCTGAAGCCTAGGTTCTCGCAGCGGAACATCTCGATTCCGCTCGGCGGCGGCTCGGCGAGGCGGAGCCTTCCGGAGTTCGTGTAGCGCTTCGGAAGGACGATCCTCTCCTCGTCGATCTTGTCGATGAGCTTCTGGCGGCTCTGCGCCTGCGCGGCCTTCGTCGCCTGCGCGCGGAAGCGGTCCACGAAGCGCTGCAGCTGCTCGCGGTGGTGGTCCTGGTTCTCCTTCGCCGCCTTGAGGTGCTGGTACCTGACCTCGCGCTCCGTCATGTAGTAGTCTAGGTCGCCTTCGTAGCGCGTCGCCGTTCCGGCGTCGACCTCAACGGTGATGCTCGTAAGAGTCCTCAGGAGATAGCGGTCGTGCGAGATGAGCATGAGCGTGCCGTCGTATGCCTTGAGGAACTTCTGCAGCCAGTCGACCGCGGGGAGGTCGAGGTAGTTGGACGGCTCGTCGAGGAGCAGCAGGTCCGGCTTGGACGCGAGAACGCGCGACAGCTCCGCGCGCATGCGCCATCCGCCGGAAAACGACTTGAAAGGCTTCGTGAACTCGTCCGTCGAGAAGCCGAGTCCGCCGAGCGCGACCTTGACGCGCGTCTCGATGTCGTATCCGCCGAGGTGCTCGAACTTCGTCTGCAGCTCTCCGTAGCGCCGCATCTTCGCGGGGTCAGTGAGGTCTCCCTCAAGCTCCTGCATCTCGGCCTCCATCTCGGAGAGCCCGGGGATTCCGCGCAGGGAGTACTCGAGCAGCGTCTCGTCAGGGGTGTCCGGCTCCGGGTTCTGGCGCGTGAAGCCGATGCGCGGACTCCCCTCGATTATGAGCTCGCCGGAGTCCGTCGACATCTCGCCGAGGACGATCTTGAAGAGCGTGGACTTTCCCGAGCCGTTCGGACCCACCACGCCCACGCGGTCGCCCTTGTTGACGCGGAACGTGACGTCCGTCAGGACGTCCTGGTGTCCGTAGTGTACCGATATTCCCTTGAAGTCAAGCATAAGCGGGGCAGGCCCGGCAGAAGTCAGCCAATCTCCTCGAACGCCCTGGATATCCTGAGAAGCTTCTCCTCCTCGAAGCCGCCGCAGATGAACTGCACGCCGACGGGGAGCTTCGTGTCGTTCGTGAAGCCCGCGGGGACGGACGATGCGCACACGCCCGCGAGGGACGACGGAATCGTGAAGAGGTCGTTGAGGTACATCGTGAGCGGATCCTGCAGCTCGCCGATGCGGAACGCCGGCGTCGGCGCACACGGCGTGAGCAACGCGTCGCACTTTTCGAACGCCGCGTCGAAGTCGCGCTTGATGAGAGTGCGCACCTTCTGCGCGCGCCCGTAGTAGGCGTCGTAGTATCCGCTAGACAGCACATACGTGCCCATGATGATGCGGCGCTTGACTTCGGGTCCGAATCCCTCGGCGCGCGACTTCGTGTAGAGCGAGAAGACGTCCTTGGCGGCGTCGGAGCGGTGTCCGTACCTCACGCCGTCGAACCTCGCGAGGTTCGCGCTCGCCTCCGCCGGAGCGATGATGTAGTAGACCGCCATCGCGTACTCGGTGTGCGGAAGCGAAACCTCGACGAGCTCCGCGCCAGCGGCCTCACACTTGCGCACCGCCTCGTCGGTGATTCGCTTGACCTCCGGGTCCATTCCCTTGACGTCGAAGTACTCCTTCGCGATGCCGATCCTGACGCCCTTCATGGACGCGCCCGCGAGCGACGCCGCGTAGTCCGGCACGGGGTCCTTCGGAGTCGTCCCGTCCATCTCGTCGTGTCCGGCGAGCGCCTTGAGGAGGATCGCCGCGTCCTCGACGGACTTCGCCATCGGTCCCACCTGGTCAAGGGAGCTCGCGAACGCCGTGACGCCGTAGCGGCTGACGCGTCCGTACGACGGCTTCACGCCGACGCAGTTGCAGAAGCTAGCCGGCTGGCGAATCGACCCGCCGGTGTCCGTGCCGAGCGCGGCGATGCACATGTTGCCGCCGACCGCCGCGGCGCTTCCGCCGGAGCTTCCGCCCGGGACGCGAGAGAGGTCGTAGGGGTTGCGCGTCACGCCGAGCCCCGAGTTCTCGGTCGAGGATCCCATCGCGAACTCATCCATGTTGACGCGTCCCGCCGGAATGAACCCCGCCGCCTTCATGTTCTTGATCACGGTAGCGTCGTATGGGGAGACGTAGCCCTTCAGTATCTTCGACGCGCACGTGCACGGCTGGCCGGCGACGTTGATTAGGTCCTTGACCGCAATCGGCACCGCCTTCGGGTTCGCGCGGGCGAGCGCAAGCGCCTGCTCCTCGTCGAAAGTGAGGTACGCGCCGATCTCGGCGTTGCGCTCGTGGTAGCGCGCGATGACGGACTTCGTGATGTCCTCGCAGGTGAACTCGCCCTTCGCGAGACCTTCCTGCGCCTGCTTGATTCCAAGTTCGTAAAGTTCCATGTTCAGCTCTCCGCGCCTTCGACAATCTTTGGAAGTAGGAATTCGTCGCCGACCCTGGCAGGCGCGTTGGACAGCGCCGCCTCGCGGTCGAGCGACGGACGCACCACGTCCTCGCGGAACGCATTGACGAGCGGCCTGCCGTGCATCATCGGCTCAACGCCCTCGACGTCCACCTCGGAGATCTTCTCCACGTACTTAACGATGTTCTCGAGCTGCGGCTGGAAGACGGACTTCTCCTCGTCCGTCAGCTCGAGCCTCGCAAGCTCCGCTACGTATGCAACGTCTATCTTCATAGTTCACCTCATCAGCGTGGGCGTGATCCAGTTTCCGTTCGCCTTGAACATCTGCCTCGGCTCGTCGCCGCCTTTCTCCTTCTCGACCGTGTCGACGACGAAGAGCGCCTTGTCGCGTCCGGCGACAACGTGGCGTCCGTCGCGCGCCCACGCTGGATGCTCCCAGCTGCCCGGCGCTGTGACGAGCCTCGCGGAGGAGTCGCCGACCTTCGGATCCATCACCGCGACCTGGCTGAGCCCGCCGCGCTTGGTGATGTACGTGAGCCTGCCGTCCGAGCCCCAGTCGGGATCGACGTTCTGCGAGCCCTTAGCCGTGACGCGGCGCTTCTCCTTCGTTGCGACGTCGATGACGTATATCTGCGGATGCCGCGTCTCGTCCGAGACGTAGGCGATCTTCGTCCCGTCAGGACTCCACGTCGGCTGTCCCTCGCTCGCCGTCTTGGTGTTGGTGAGGCGCGTGTAGCGTCCGCCGGAGAGGACGTACAGCTCGGGGTTCCCCTGGAAGGACGCGGCGATCGCGACCTTGGTGCCGTCAGGAGAGACCGCCGCGGGCGAGGAGATGCCCTTCAGGTTGAAGGCGACCTTGCGCGCGCCCGTCTCGACGTTGTGCTCGAAGATCTGCTGCCCGCCGTTGAGGTAGCCGATGTAGTAGACGGTGTTCGCGTCCTTCCACCTCGGACCGACCGCGGCCTTTCCGTCGCGCGTGAGCTCGCGCACGTCCTGTCCGTCCGGATAGCACATGCACAGCTCCGAGCTGCGCGGCGTCTTGCGCGACACGAATATAACGCGGTCGCACGCGAAGCCCTTCTGCCCGTTCTTCGACATCGCCTCGCACATCGCGTCGCTCATGCGGCGTGCGGCCATGCGAGCGGACTTGTCGTCCGTCGCCGGAGCTGGCGCGGTGACGATCTTGCCGGCGCCGCGCGCGGTGACGCTTCCGCCGACCGTGCCGGTCACCTTGACCGCGCCGTCGCCGCGGACGACGAAGCATCCCGTGAGCTCGAGGTTGCGCTTGAGCGTCGCCGCGTAGGCGGCCGCGCTCTGTCCGGTCACGTTGATCGAAACGGACGTCTTCTCCTTCTCGCCGACGCTCGTGACGTCCACGACCGTCTCCGCGCAGGCCGCCATCGCCGCCGCGCACACAACTGCCAAAATTCCCGTTTTCCTCATTTTTCTCCTTTCAAACCTTTTCAACACTTTAACTTTTCAGCCTTTCAACCTTTCAACTCTTCAGGTCGTGTAGTCCGCATTGATGTGGACATAGTCGAGCGAGAAGTCGCAGGTGTAGATCGAGCTCTCGTACTTGCCGAGATGGAGATCGACAGTCACCGTGAACTCGTCCTTCTCCATCACCTTTGCAAGCTTAGCAAGCTGCGCCTCGTCCGCGATCTGTCCGCGGCGGAACGCCCACGCCCTGTCGTAGAAGACCTCCGCCTGCATGTCCGACACCTCCGCGCCGGAGTATCCGACGGCCGCGAGCACGCGTCCCCAGTTGGGGTCCTTGCCGAACCAGCTGGTCTTTGCGAGCGGACTCTTCGCGACGGCCCTTGCGGCGCGCTCGGCGTCGCGTTCCGTCTTCGCGCCCTTCACGGTGACGGTCACGAACTTCGTCGCGCCCTCGCCGTCCGTCGCCATCTGCTTCGCGAGCGACACGCACACCGCCTCGAGCGCCTCGAGGAACGCGTCGAAGTCCTTCCCGGGCTTGTCGATCTCGCGGTTGCCGGCCTTGCCGGAGGCGAGCAGAAAGACGGAGTCGTTCGTCGACTCGTCTCCGTCCACGACAAGGCGGTTGAAGCTCTTCCCGACGGCGAGCTGCAGCGCGCGCTTGAGCATCCGCGGCGAAACCGCCGCGTCCGTCGTCACGAAGCCGAGCATCGTCGCCATGTTGGGCTCGATCATGCCGGAGCCCTTGGACATCCCCCCGACGACGACCTTCTTGCCGCCGACCGTCGTGGAGACGCAGGCCTGCTTCGGACGCGTATCCGTCGTCATGATGGCCTTCTCCGCGTCGAGTCCGTGCGCCGCGGTGCGTCCGAGCGCCTTCTTCGCGAGCTTCATCCCCGCGAGGAGGCGGTCCATCGGGAGGCGCCTTCCGATGACGCCCGTCGAGGCGACGAGCACATGGTGCGGATCGATCCCGAGCTCCCCGGCCGTCACAAGCGCGGAGAGGCGCGCATCGGCGAGGCCCTGTTCGCCCGTGCACGCGTTGGCGCACCCCGAGTTCGCGAGGATCGCCTGGATGCGCCCGCCCTTGATCACCGAGCGGTCGTACACCACCGGCGCCGCGGCGACCTTGTTCGTCGTGAAAAGAGCCGCGGCGGCGCAAGGCTCGTCGGCCACTATGAGCGCGACGTCGTTGCGTCCCTTGTACTTCACTTCCGCCGCGACTCCCGCCGCACGGAACCCCTTGGCGGAGCAGACTCCGCCCTTCACTGTTCTGCAAGCTGACATTTGGATATATTATACCAAAATATCAGCCGCCGTTTCGACCATAGTACCCCAATTTTTCAGTTGCAAGGAGGTTGAGCTTCCAGCTCCGCCATACCGGCGCAGGCTTCGCACGGTTTGCGTTCGACGCTTATAACGCCCTTACCGTAGAGATAACAGCATTGCGCTCCTTCTCCTTGTAAACAAACTCGCGCTGATAGGCGGGTCGGATGTCGAGCTTTCCGCCGAAGCCCATCACGCCGGACTCCGCATCGTCGACGTATCCCTCAGCAAGTTCGCTTACCGTTATCTTTTGCAGTTCGATCTTCATGGCAGTTCTACAGGATTAGGTTTGATGTGAAACTATCGTATTCTTATGGCAAGCGGGATATTCTCTATGGAGCCAGATATCACGGGGTTCGGAGAATCCATTCCACGACAGACAACACGAAATGTGTCCCATTCCGGCGAATAGAGGAATCGCGGCGGATTTGCCGCGAGCGCGGCGAATGCGGGGTTGCCGCTCGCGGTAACCGAAAGCGAGCGCGGCACATCTGCCGCGTTGAACTCCAGCCGCCAGTCAAGCGTGACGCGACCTTCCGTTCCTTGCTCTATCACCTCGTCGCCCGTAGCACAGTCTACGACCTTCCACTCTCCGCAGTCCCAGCCGACGAGCATATCGGCCTCGCCCCGCGAAAGCCCGCCGTCGTGGTCAGCATCGCGGCCGAACGCGACCTCGACGTTGTTGCTTGCCGTTGCGTCTAGTTCGAGCAAGAAAGCAAACACGCGAGAGTCCGCGCGCGCCGTCGGAAGCACGGCGTTCGTCACGACTTCCGTATCATCCCACTCCGCCTCCGGCATCGTAGGCACTGAGAATGAAGTAGCAAGGAACAGGGGAAGAAACATTGACAACATCATTTATCCTCCATATACATCAAACATAACGCACTCCATTTAGACTATTCCCAGACTAACTGCGGGAAAGATAAAGTTACAACCTCGTCTGTAACTGTCCGCATCCCACGTTCTTTTGCACGCTCCCGCGCTTTTTCTTCTTCACTTGCCAATGAGGCGAGCCTTTTTCGCTCATCGGCCAGCGTTCTCGACACGTCTTTCCCCGTCGATGCTTCGCGCTCCAACTCATCAATGCGCCTCTTACACTTTGCCCATTCTATATGCTCACGATAAACCGCCTTGTCAAGCATGGAGGTATTTTCGCTTTCGACAAAGTGCTTGTATGAGTCCAAACACAACTTGACCATTTCCTGGAGTGGGTCGCGTTTTTTGGACTTCAGTGAAATAGAGCACCTTATTGCGGAATTTGTTTCCGAGCGCTCAATGACGGCGAATTGCATTCCCGACAAGACAGAATGGACTTCCTGCGAATTACCTTGCTTGACTCCGGCTTCATGCATATATTTGTCCGCAAGCTTTTGCAAATTCAGCTCAGACGTTAGCTGGGCAAAGCAATCCCCCGCCCCAGACATCAACCGCCGAAAATGTTCTGCATCAACCCACTTGTCTCCAGGCCTCAGCCTTGTGTCGGCATATGTGAATTCCACGACGCATTCGTATGCAACTGTGCACTTTAGCAATACAACGGATAAAACGGCCGCACAAGAGCACAGGAATACCAAAGTTATTTTTCTTGAGAAGAATTTCATTGTTCCACCATCCTCAGTTCTATATTGTTCCATGTTGTCCTAACAGCTTCGTAGTCGTACTTGCGTATTGAAAACATGCCAGTATCCAGCAATGTGAACCTCTGGGTTGTAGGTGGCTGATCAAATTGCCCCAGTATAACATTCGAAGCACCCCATCCAACAGGAATCGGCCATTCTTTCCATCCATTTGACCAAGGCTCATCGTATCGTCCGCCACGACCCGCTCTGTCAGAACACCAATACCCGTCTAGACCAACATAGTGGTAATTCCCTGCTCCTGCTGCGACTCCATGCGAAAGCGGGCCTCCTTTTTCGACATTTTCATAGTACCCGCCGTGAGGGCATATCCCGCTTTCGTCCGGAATCTCAACCATCTGCAGATTATTAAACGATACAAAGAATGGGCAAACATACAAATCCATGTGCAACAGCAACCAGCCTGCCTCCCCGATGTGAGCTTCAATATCCTCATTGCATCGTGGATTGACCGCAATGATTTCCGGCATATAAAACTTGAATGTGTTTGTGAAACATGCGTCTCCTGCGGCCACCCGCGCCTCGCAATTTCCTTCAGAAAACTGATTCGTCACAGCGGGCATAATAACCTTGTTCCCATATATGGACAACATCTCTATTGGCCCCTCGAAGAATTGCCAAGAGGCCTGAGCGCATTCAGGGAACGCGCTGAAAAATACATCTTCCATCACACCGAACAAATGCCTGTGAGGCGCGTCATTGAATGGCGCAGCATACATAGGGGCAAGTTCAACCCGTACAACGGTCGCAGTTGCCGCATTAGATGCAATATTGGTGCTTCCATGCTCTAAAAAAGACGCGGCAACTATAACATCATTGGTAACAAGACTTGCCTCAATTCCAACATATCCAATCTCATACGTCAAAGAATGCTCTGCTGGGACAATTATGGAAGAAATCGGAAACGCCGGACCAGAATTCTTCTGCAGCTTACTGAGATTTGTCCCCATCACCGTCAGCACGCCGCCATTGGGTCCACCGTTGGCGTGTATAGTCAGAGTTGTCGAAGTGGACCGACGCGGAACAAATTCACCAGGCTTATTTAGGTAGCCATCCTCAAATATAACGGTGTTCTTACTAAATGCGGCGTAAACCGACGCAGCGTATGGGCCGTACTGCGGCGTCGGCTCTGGAGCGTCCACGCTGCATCCGCACGCGGCATACGATGCGAAGCACTTTGAATACCCTTCCCAGGTAGCAACTGTTTCCAGCGAATGCGGCATACCGCCACAAGTGCATGTCGGTAAACACGTCCAATGCAATCCATTCCCACTTATCATGGCCGAGCAACACGTTCCCACAACCGACATCAACTCAGGCACGATGTCGATCGGCGAGGTGTGTGCAAGATAGCTGTCGGAACCGCCGCGCATCTGAACTCGCTCAAAATAAAGCTCCAGCGGCAGAGAGACCGTCAGGCTCGTCGCGGAATTCGTCGCTATCTCCGCGTATTCGCTTGACACAGCAGAATAGTCAATCGGCAGGTCGCTTTCGACAGCGTATGTCGCGCCCGCGAGCAGCGGGATGTGGCAGACCTGGTTCGTCCGTACGATTACCACATGGTCGCCAAGGTCGCTCGGTCCGTCACAGGTGACGCGAATCGTCGCGCAGTCGAGAAGCCCAGTCACTGAAAGATCAAGCCAGTAGTAGGCATTCAGGTTCGCGTTTGACGGCAGCGCATTCGCCACGCCGTAGAAACCACCGTCGCACAAGAGCGGATTCAAGTCTCGCTCGTTGGCGATTCCGTCGTCATCCCAGTCGTCGGGGTTGACGCGGCGATACGCGGTTTCCACCTCGTTGCTCCTCGTAGTGAAGTCGCCGTTCTGGAAGAACCGCATCTCCGCCGTGTATTCGCCAGTGCTGTCACGGTTCGCAAACACGCGATCCCAGCGCAGCACCTTCGCGCCGTCGTCCGCGTCAGCGCTCCAGAACCGGCTCACGCCAGGGACAAGCGACGCCTGTTCGCGCGCAGCATATATCGCGGCTGATGCGCCGCGCGGAAGAGGCTCAACCGCTCCACCGGAAAGAACATCGAAGCGGCTGACGCGGTTTGTGCCCATCGGGAAGACGAAACCTCCAAGATCGAGCGCGAAATCCGCGGCAAATCCGCCGCGCATCGACCACCGCGCGTACTCGACGGCATTTGACGGCATAGCGGCGAACGGATCGCTG
The DNA here is from genome assembly GCA_016296065.1 of Kiritimatiellia bacterium. Lineage (GTDB taxonomy): Bacteria > Verrucomicrobiota > Kiritimatiellia > RFP12 > UBA1067 > UBA1067. The sequence goes on along the minus strand of JAEDKA010000005.1, from coordinate 80,265 downwards.
TTCGTTGCAACGCCTTCGACTCTGTAGCCATTGGAAATCTCCGCCTCCGAAACCGACAGCGACGGCTGGCCCCGCATCACAAAGCGATGAATCGAACGCATCATCTCGTTGGTCTTGTCGGCATTGAGCGTCATACACAGCGCCAGAATGGCGAGCGCGGCAAATGCGCCGCGCGAACGGCGCCAAAGCTCGCCGAGCGGCCCACCCGTCGCCTTGGCGAGCTTGACAACTGCGACTCCGCACGCAATCAGCAAAAGCGCGGACAGGCAGACCTGCGCAAGCAAGCCGCCGATCACTTCTCGGGCTGACTCAAAATCACACATCATCAGATGCCGTATATTTTACCAAATCTTCTACTGCCAATGACGCACATGGCAACTTCTCATGTGACCTCGTTACGCGGCACGGGGACAACGCACCACGACCTGTAGCTCAGTTGAACCACAGACCTATGCAGACAACATTATTATACGGCACAAGCATTTACGTCGCCTTAATTATCACCAATGGGAGTTTCAAAGGCATCTCTACGCCAAACCACGGTTCTATCTTCGATTCAGAATCAGGACATTTCATCTTGACATTCCAAGCAAAACAAAAAGAACACCATATAGCACACCTACCACCAACATTACCACCAAGAATCCCCACAGCGCAGCAATCACGCCTTTTTTCTTGCCGATTAACGCCGCAATCAATATGCCAATGGGACCAAAGCCACCAAGAAAGAAGCAAAGACAGCCCCCCTCATCTTCAGTTGGTGCTGGATACGGTATAATAAACTCGCCTCCACATCTATCACAAATGCCCGTCTGACCAGCATATTCAGGTGGTGCATCATCAGCATAACCACAATGAGGACATCTGATTCTTTGTGCCTTTCGTGTAGTATTCATATTTGTAACTCTTCCGATTCGGCAGCGAAAGGTCTCGCCGCCTTGCAGAACGCTCCGCACCTCGACGTGAGATTTCAATGCGGAATATTCTCGTCCTACGCAAAAACCGCCGCGGAGACCGCCTCGCATGCATGAAAAAGAGCGCATGTCCTTTCCTTGCACTTCTCTGAAGCCCTACCACAGGCTCAACCAAAATACAGGAAGAAACAATGCGCCCAGCTGGACGCATCATCACTTACATGTCGTTTTGGTTTTGAAACAGTGGTAGTATTTCAGAGAAACGACGTGTAGCGTATGATGCTACATTGATTAAGCGCCCGGCGGGTTTCCCGTTTTCCGGACTATGACCCCGCGCCGCACGGGCAAATGTAAAATTGAAAATGTAAAATGGAGGACGAATTTGCCGTCTGCAACGCGGCTGGAAGCCGCGTCTCCATAACTTTACATTTTACACTTTACACTCGCTCTCCGCCTCACGAGATGAGTATATTATATCAAAAATTCACCCGCTCAAACGGCGGGTTATTTTGGGAGGGCTCCGCACGAGGTTATTTCGCGAAAAGTCGCTTCATCTCCGTAAGACGCGACTTTTCGGCCACGAGGACGGCGTTCGGAGTAGTGACGACGACGAGGTTCTTGACGCCGAGAAGCGAGATGCGCGCGTTGCGCGCGACGCAGATGTTGTCCGACGCCTCGACGACAGTGCACGGCCCTTCGCGGACGTTGCCGCGCGCGTCGTGCGGGAAGTACCTGTCGAACGCGGCGAAGCTGCCGACGTCGTCCCATCCGAAGTCGCCAGGAACCACCTCGACGTTCTCCGCCTTCTCCATAACGGCGTAGTCGAAGCTGATCTTCGGGAGCGCGGCGTAAAGGCGCGCGAGCTTCGCGGGCGCGATGGGTCGCGCGCCCCCGCCGATGTTCGCCAGGCACTCCAGCTCCGGGGCGTGCGCGGCAAATGCGCCGCGGAAAACCGACGCGCGGGCGATGAACATTCCGGCGTTCCAGAGATAGCCTGCCTTCACGTACTTCTTCGCCTTTTCCGCATCCGGCTTCTCCACGAACGCGCGCGTCTTCGGCGAGATGTAGCCGAAGCACGTCGCAGGGTAGTCGGGCTTGATGCCGATGGTGACAATCGCGTCCTTTCGCCGCGCAAGCGCGACGGCCTTCTTGACGACCTTTCGGAACTCCTTCGGCTTCGCGACCATCTGGTCGCTCGAGAAGAAGCCGATCACAGGGTTGTCCGCTCCTGCGGCGAGTCCCACGCCGAGCGCGACCGCGGCGCCTGTGTCGCGGCGCATCGGCTCGCCGACGATGTTGCCCTTCGGGACCTCCGGAAGCTCCTTCCGCGTCGCGGCGACGAGGCTCTTCGTCGTCACGACGAACGCGTCCTCGGGCGAGACGAGTCCGTCAAGCCTTGCGAGCGCCTGGCGGATGAGGCTTTCGCCTCCGAACACGCGTAGGAACTGCTTCGGTCGCTCCGGCGTCGAAAGCGGCCAGAACCGCTCACCCGACCCGCCTGCAAGTATGACTGCCTTGAAATCCGCTTTTGACATCTTCACTCCTTTACGTATGAAATTATAGCATATTCCAAGACGTTCTGCGCATGCATCCGCACATCCACCTACTTGACCGTCTTTTTGCCGGTGGCGCGCGCCTGGGCACCGCACTGCCCAATTCACTCGCAGCAGTAGCCGACTCCGTGGACCGTGCGGACCGCAGAGGCTTCCCCTCCGACTTCGCCGACCTTGCGCCGCAGGTTCGCTACGTGCTGGTCCAAGGTGCGCGTCGTGCCAAGGTAGCTTACGCCCCACACCTCGTTCAGCATCCTGTCTCGCGCAAGCACCTCGCCCGGATGCGCCGCAAAAAGCGACGCAAGCTTCATCTCGATCTCCGTGAGCGGCACGGACAGCCTGCCCTTCTCCAGCCTGTAGTGCCTTACGCTGGCAGTGGCGCCGCAGAACTCGAAGTCAGCGGCGGCCTGTGCCTTCGGCGCGGCGGACTGACCGGCGCGCCGAAGAGCGGCGGCGACGCGCGCGAGGAGCTCACGCACGCCGAACGGCTTTGTCACATAGTCGTCCGCTCCAAGCTCCAGTCCGATGACCTTGTCTATCTCCTCGCTCTTCGCAGACAGCATCAGCACCGCCACATTGCTCCCCGCCGCGCGCATCTCACGGCAGACGTCGTACCCGCTCTTTCCCGGCATCATGACATCGAGCACGACAAGGTCAAACGGCTCGGACACACCCTTCCATGCAGAGATCGCCGCCACGCCGTCTGAAGCGGTCTCCACGGCGTACCCTTCGCCCGAAAGAAGGTCCTTCAGCGTCTCGCGTATGTCCGCGTCGTCTTCCGCAACAAGTATCCTCTTCATTGACAACCTCCGAAATTGAGAATGAACTCCGCGCCGCCTCCTTCACGCTCCGCGCAGACGAGCGTGCCTCCCATGCCCTCCGCGAGCCTGCGCGCTATGGAGAGGCCGAGGCCGCTTCCAGACGACTTGGCGGCGAGCGAATCGTCGCATCTGTAGAAGCGGTCGAACACTCGCTCCCTGTCGCGCCTTGGCACGCCAGGCCCGCGGTCCGCGACCGTGACAGCGCCTTGCGAACCAACCCTCACGTCGAGCCGCTTGCCCTCCGCGGCGTATTTGACGGCGTTGTCAATCAGATTCAGGACTATCTGGCTCACGGCGTCGCGGTCTACGCGCCGCACAGCTGGCTCTGCGGTGGTTTCGACTGCGAGCGCCATGCCAGCGGACTCCACGCGCGAACGCAGGGACTCCGCAGCGTCCCGCACCACGTTGCGCAGGTCGACGTCTGCGAAGTCGTACTTGCGCCTGTTCTGCTCAAGACGTCCGAAGTCCAGGACGTTGTCAACAAGCCGCGTCAGGCGCTCGGACTCCTTCGTTATGACGCCGAGATACCGCGCCTTCGCCGCATCGTCCTTCGCTCGCCCCTCCGAAAGCATTTCTGCACAGAGGCGTATCGACGTAAGCGGCGTCTTGAGCTCGTGCGAGACGTTCGAGACGAACGACGTCTTCCGCTCCGACTCGCGCCTCTCGTGCCGCGCTTCGGCGACCAGAACAACGATGCCCGCCGCGAAGAGCAGGAAAATCACGCCTCCAGCGGACGCCGCGAGCAGCTGCACGCCTATTCCGTCAGAGGCAATGTCGGACGCACCCATGCGCCACAGCGCAAGAGTGCGGTGCGGAAGCACCGGGGAAAGCGTAAACACCTCGTCGGGCGGGGCTTCCTCCGGCGTCGCACCTGTCTTGAACAGAGCCTTTCCCGACCCGTCCCTAACCTCAATGACGAACCCTTCCCCCGCAGCATCGGCAAGGACGGACGGAAACTCGGCGAGGAACGCGACCGTCTCAAGCTCGACGCCTACTATGCTTCCGTCAGCAGCCCTGCGCCAGCCGACAAAGGAAAGCCGGTCGCCTTCGAACCACGACTTCCAGGTGAAATCCTTTGCCGTATCCCTGAACCCTTCTTCGAAAAGCGTCACATATCTGCCGAGGAAACGACGCTCCTCCTGCGTCGCCCCGCGTTCTACCGGAAAGACAACGCCGCGTCCCGCGACCCAGCGAAACGCATTCCTAACGAACGGCTCACGACGGGAAATCTCGGCGAGCGCGGCGTCCGTCGGATTTGACAGAACGGACGCCACGGCAGTCTCCGCGGCGTGCTTCGCCCGCTCCACGCACGCGGCGAGGCCGAGCGAAACGCGCCTTTCGGCAAGCGCGGCGTCCTTTCTTGCGGCTTGGGCGGAGATCGCCGCAAGGTCGCCGGCAATCATTTCGGCCACCACCCATGCGAACACAAGCGAAACCGCCAAAAGCGTAACGACGGCGACCGAGATGTGCCAGCGGCGTTTCATTTAGACTGCTGGTTCATGAGCTGGAAGCTGCGCGTCTTCATGCTCTTGCGCTCTCTGCGGCTATAGGACGACGCATTCATGCTTCTCGAATTGCCGAGCTGCATGTCGGCGTCCTCCTCAAGCGCGGCGTCCCTGCCGATGACGCGCTGTACCTCCATCGAATTGGAATAGTTGCGCCGCATGAGCTCTTCCGCCGCCTTGAAATCGCCGCGGTCCGCGAGCTTCAGCGCCTCTTCCGTGCGAACGGCGTTCTCGTTCAGCGCGCGCTCGCGGACGACGCTCTTGTTTACGCTTGCGGCCACAGCGGCTGCGTCAGCGGAATAGGTGACCGTGCCAACGCCTGTGACGGTCTTCTGCCTCTCGTCCTTCGGGTCGACGTACGCGACCTCGGCCTTGGCGATCTCCCGTGCGGAGCCGACGGATCCCGGGGCCGCGTCGCACTTGACGATAACGTACTTCTCCTGCCCGCCGTAGAGCTGGTTGAGGTCGATGGAAACGGTTCCGTCGAGGATGCGTCCGTCGCGTCCAATCAGCTCGACTGGCGTGAAGCCGACGCCGAAGCTTACCTTGAGCGCCACCTTGGTCGCGGCCACGGACAGCACGTCGCCAAGCTCGCTCGCGAAGACTCGAGGCAGGTCGTCTGACTTCTCGACGAAGTAGCTGTTGCCGTCCGACTTCTGCGAGAGGCGAGTCATCAGGTCCTCGTTGTAGTCGACGCCAAGTCCGATAGTGGACACTGCTATGCCCTCCTTCATGAGGAGAGCCCCATAGCGCCCGAGCTCCTCTGCCGAAGACGGACCGACGTTGGCCTGGCCGTCCGAGAGGAGCAGGATGCGACTTATCTCGCACTTGCCCTTGAACTTCCTGATCTCAGTCGCGCCAGCGGAGACGCCGTCGAAGAGAGCAGTGCACCCTCGGGGCTCAATCGCGTTGATACGGGCGATGAGCGCCTCCTTCTCGGCGACGTGCTGCGCTGGGACGATCACCTCGCTGCTGTCGTCGTATGCGACGACGCTCACGATGTCCTTCGCGTCAAGCCGCCTTATCGCCTCGCACGCCGCCTCCCTCGCCTTGACGATCTTGTCGCCGCTCATCGAACCGGAGCGGTCCAGAACTATGGCGAGGTTCACTGACGGACGATTGGCAGCCGCCACCTTGTCCGCCGCAAGCGTCACCTTCACGTACGCCTCGCCCGCCTTGTCGGCAAGCCGCACCGAGTAGTCGGGTTCGATCCGGCAGGAGACTCCCGCCCACGCGCCCCCGAACATAGTCGCCGCAAACGCGGCTATAGCAAGTCTTTTCATATTCATCCGTCCTTTCGTTGCATCTCGGGCGTCATTGCCCTCGACGGTGAACATTTAACCATTTTTCGCGCTGGCGGTTGTCAAGCCTCTGTAAAACGTTTGTAAAGAATTCGTAAAGTAAATCCACTCGCCCGATCCGCCGGCGAGAATGACCGCCTTGAACGACATAGATGACTTGCCACTATTCATTGCATTGCCTCACGATTACGAGGAATTTCACTTGGAGTCCATTACATTGCCTTCGGCGTCAGGTTCGCCAAGAGCAGATAGAATACCATCCGCATCCGCAGGCACAGAAATCTTCATTGGGAGTCCGTCATGCGACATGCTTCTGGTGATTTCTACACAGATTCGAGGCCCTTTGTCGGCAAAAGTCTTGCGGAGTGCCATGGAGACGACTTGCTGTCCAGACATGCGAACCTCGGCAAAGCCGCCCTCGAAAACAAGACGATACAAGTCCCCTTCCTTCTCGAATCCGCACTGCTCAAGACGCAGTTCATCGCGGACAACCGGAGAGATACGGGCTGCGACCGCGTCGTCGACAATAAGCCAGAAGCGCCAGTTCACATTTCGACGGCAGTCAATGGTCACTTCCGTAAACTTCTGTTCTGCTTGCGCAGGGGAGACAAAGAAGGCTCCAAATCTCTGATAATACATATATGAGTCGGATATCGTTGTGGAGCATCCGACCAAGATGGCAGATCCTGCGACATACACGCACACAGCGACACCTCTGTATACTGATCCAAGCATCATTCTCACGCATTCCCACTTCTGAAGTCGAGAAGATGCCCGATGAGATAGCGGAAGCCGCGATAGTAGAAGCCGAAGTTGAAGAGGTTGCGACGGAAGAGGTGCCAGAGCGCGGCGGGCTGGAGGAAGCCGCGGTAGACCTTGCGAATCGCGCACTTTATCTCGTCCTCGGACGCAAGCGGCGTCTTCGTTATCGCGCGACGCATGTCGTACTCGTCCCAGTCGAGCGTCGTGAGGCCGTCATTCGCCTTTAGCTCTTTGAAGAGCGGCGTTCCTGGGTACGGAATCGTCAGCGTGCATTGAAGCGTCTTCGCCCAGCCTTTCGCGAGGAGCTTGCGCGCGAGGGCGACGGTGTTGGCGATTTCCTTCGGACCCTCCCAGGCGTGTCCGAACATGAAGGTGACGTGTACGTCGAGCCCTGCCTCGGTCGCCCACTTCGCGCCCTTCTCGACATCCTCGACCTTGAGCGCCTTGCAGAAGCGGTCGAGCGTCTCCTGGTTCGCGGACTCGACGCCGAAGAGGACAAACTGGAAGCCGGCCTTTCGCATGAGCTTGTAGTCGTCCAAGGTGAGCCGACCGAAGCGCATGTTGCAGTCGATGCGGACTTTCTTCGGAAGCCCGCGCGAGATCATCTCGTTGCAGAAGTCAGTGAGCCACTGTCCGACCGGGAAGGAACCCGAGTCGTCCATGATCTCCTTCACGCCGTACTTCGAGACGAGCATTTCGATTTCGTCTACGACGTCCTTCACCTTGCGGACGCGGTAGCGCGGATAGAGTGTGGTCCAGCTGCAGAAGGTGCACTTCGCGTGCCAGCAGTCGCGGCCGGACATGATGTACGTTCCCGGCTTGCGGCGGAAGTTGCCGTTTTTCTCGGCGTAAAGCTCCCAGTGAACGAGGTCGCGGTCGATCCACAGGGCGTCGGCAATTGAATCCTTGAGCGCGAATGGCTGCACGCCCCTGGGGCAGCCCGCGGCGATGAAATCGAGGAGCCCGTAGTCCCAGTCGCCTCCGGGGATTATCGCCCACACCCCCGGCTTTTCTATCGACTCCTCGGGAAGCGCGGTGACATGGTCGCCGACAAGCACCGCCTTGTAGCCATGCTCCGCTATCCACTTCCAGTGCCGCTTCACGACCGGGGTCTTCGTCTCGAGTACGACGAGGTCGGGCTTGAAGGCGGCGAGCTTTGAATCAAACGCCTCGGGCGAGAGCTCCGAGGCGATGCCGTCCAGGAAGAGAACATCGTGCCCGGCCTTCTTCAGCATCGTCGCCGCTGTAGCGGGCACGACGGGGAAGATGTAGGTCGGGCGCGAGAACCATTGGAACTGGCGGTTCTGAGTGAGAAGCGCGACCCCCTTCTCGCTTTTGAACGGCGGGTAGGCGATCGCGATTCTCATAGGAAGGTTTCCGAAACGGGCAAGCGCGTCAAGCCGTCAGGCGCAGACGCGCGCGCCCATTTCGCACCACATTACCACTTGTAGCCGAGGCCGACGATGTAGCGGAAGTCGCTGGACTTGCGGCCGACCGACGGCTGGGTGTTGTAATCCCACTCGATCTTCGCGAGGAGGTCGAAGTCCATGATGATCTTCGTAGTGAAGCCGACGTCAGCCTTGATGAGCTGGTTGTCCCAGTCGTCGACCTGCGGAAGGAACTCGAGGTTGTGGAAAGCCTCGACCGCCTCATTCCACTTCGGATTGTACTTGAGGTGGTGGGCGTAGCGGAGCGTCGCGAAGCTGTCCTTGGCGGACGGATCCTTGTCCTGGTAGTCGACGCGCACCCACGCGGCGCCGAGTTCCTGGCTGAAGCTCACCTTGCCTATGCCGGTCTTGTAGCCGTCGAGCCACTGGTAGCCGAGACCAAGGCCGAGGCGGAGGCGGAAGTCGATGCCTGCGATCTCATCCTGCTCGTAGCGTCCGTTCTCGTAGGTGTAGAACTTCTCGCCCCAGAAGTGGTCGTGCTGACCCTCGATCTCCCAGCGGCGGGTGGACGTCTCGCGGTTGTCCTTGGACGTGCCGGTCTCGCTGTAGTAGTAGCCGAAGTCGATGTTCACGCGATCCTCGTCCCAGCGGCGGTTGAGGTTGGCGATCACGGACGCGTTGTTCTTGTACGTGTTGCCGCGCGCGCTCTCGAACGCGACGTTGATCGCGCCGTGCCAGGTCTCCGGCGGCTTCTCCTCGACGGGAAGCTCCTCGACCACGACCTTGGGGGCCTGGGCCGTCTCGACGTACGAGACCTTGTCGGCCGCGATTTCGATGTCGCCGAGATCGTCGGACGTGAACTTCACCTTGTCGTCGGCAACGACCGCTCCCGTTCCCGTTAGGACCGTGCCGGACTTGAGGTATACCTTGTCGGCGAACGCCGACGCAGCGGCTATCGCCGCCATGGCCAGTATTGCTCTTTTCATTGTTTATCTGTTCTTTCTTGGTTTTTGGACTTGGTAAATGGAATCCACGGAATCGAGTCGGAGTATGGCGGCGGCAGCGGATCCTGCGCCTGGTCCTCGAGCGACCTCAGGTCGAGAGAGCCGATGCCCTCGAGGTTCTTCTCGGGCCTGTCGCCCGGCTCGAGCTTCTGGCCCTTCGTGTACTGCCTGCCGAGGACCGCGTTCTTGGGAAGCCCCGCGTCCTTTCGCATGTCCTTCGGATCGACAAGCCCGACGGTGACGAAGACGATGATCTCCTTCTGCTGCTTCTTGCGGCCCTGCGAGCCGAAGAGCTTCGGACCAATCCACGGTATGTCGCTCAGAAGAGGGATGCCGTTGTCAACCTGCTCCTCGACCGTGCGGGAAAGTCCGCCGATAACCGCGGTCGTCCCGCTCGCCATCGCGAACTCCGTGACGAGGCGCTGCACCTCGATGACGGGGTACTTCGCGGAGATCGTGCCCTCCTCGGCCTCCGACGACGTGCCGGACTCGACCCATCCGTTCTGCGACGAGATCGTCGGGACGATCGACACGCTGATGAGCCCGTTCGTGCCGATGCGCGGCGTGACCTCGAGAGAGATTCCCCAGCTGAAGAACGCCTCGTTCGCAAACATCATCTTGTCTTCGCCCGGAATCGACGCCATCTGCATGTCGAGGTCCAGCGAGTCACCGCCCGAGTTCGTCGTGCGCTTCGCGGCGATCTTGACGTTCGGATACTTCGTCGTCATGTCGACGGTCGCCTTCTTGCCGGACGACACTATGATCTTCGGGTTCGAGAATATGCGCGCGTCGCGGTTTCCCTCAAGTGCCGACAGCAGCACGTACATCTGGGAGAAGTCAAGCGTCCCGTTGAAATAGGTGATGTTGCCGTCGTGCCCGCCGACAAGCTCCGAACCGGAAAGCGTGTATGTCGTCCCGTCGTCCACCTTGCGCGTGTAGTCCTTGACGCCCTTCCCGAGGCGGTTCTGCTGGACGCCTCCGCCCAGCGACACGGTGCCCTTCATCCCGTCCAGCATCGACCAGTCGATGCCGATGTTGTGGAACACGTTGTTCGAAAGCTCCACAAAGCGCGCCTCGATGTACACCTGGCTCGGCTCGACGTCGATCGCCTTCACGACCTCCTCGCACGCCTCGAGTATCACGGTTGGGGCCGTCACCATCACGGAGTTCGACTCCTGGAACGCAATCGCCATCTTGCCGATCTTCCATGTCGATCCGAAGTCGCCCGACCACGTCGTGTTAAGCTTCTCCGCCACTTCCTCGGCGGAAGCGTGCGCAAGACGGAAGACGCGCGTCGAAATCCTGCGCCGCGCGAGCGAGGCCTCGGCCTTAGCCTCCGCCTCCGCCTTTTCCCTCGCGGCCTCCGCCTTCGCCTGAGCGGCCTCCTCGCGGGCCTCCGCGCGCTCCTGCGCCGCCGCAGCCGCCTTGACCTCCTCCGCCGCCTTCGCAGCGGCGACCGCAGCGGCAACGGCATTCGAAATGACCGATTCGTCCACGTCCGAAGCCGCCACGGGCTCCGCCGCGGCAATGTCGCCGGAAGCGACCTCCTCGACCTCTAGGCTCGCAGACGCGATCTCTTCCTTCGACTCGACAGCCCCCGACACCCCGTCCGCAGAGTCGAACTCCGACTCCTTCGGAACAGCCGCGGCGACTGGCGCAGCGGCCGGCGCGGCCTCCTGCGACGACGGCTTCTCCTCCCCGCCGCAGGAACCCGTGGCGAGGAGCAGCGGAATCGCAAGTATCGCTAGGACGCCGTTCTTCATCGTTTTCGGTTATTATACCATAAGTGCGGGCGGATTCGTAAAAAGATCGTCCGTTTTATTCACTCTTGAGCTCGCGCGTCATCATCGCGTTGACAGCCTTCTTCGCGTCATAGCCCTCGTAGCAGAGCGAATAGACGAGATCGCAGATCGGCATCTCGACGCCGAGGGACGAGGCGAACTCGTGGATGACCTTCGAGTTCCAGACGCCCTCCGCCACCATCTGCATGGAGCCGAGTATGTCACCGATCTTCTCGCCCTTCCCGAGCCTCTCGCCGACCGAGTGGTTGCGCGAGTGCACCGAGGTGCACGTCACGATGAGGTCGCCGATTCCGGCGAGCCCCGAAAGCGTCTCGGGCTTCCCGCCGTACGCGAGGACGAAGCGCTTCATCTCCGCGAGACCGCGCGTTATGAGCGCAGCCCTCGTGTTGTCACCGAAGCCCATTCCGTCCGAGCACCCGACGGCAATCGCGATGACGTTCTTCACCGCGCCGCCGATCTCGACGCCGACGGGGTCGGTCGAGGTGTAGACGCGGAAGAGCGGACCAGACCAGACCTTCTGCACTAACTTCGCCTTCTCCTCGTCCTCGCACGCGGCGACGATCGTCGTCGGAATACCGCGGCTCACCTCCTCGGCGTGCGTCGGCCCCGCAAGCGCGACGACGTTAGCGATGCCGAGTATCGACTTCGCAAGCTCAGTCATGCGGCGGTGCGACGTCTCGCAGAGCCCCTTCGTGAGCGAGACGACGAGCTGCGAGTCGGTGATGAGGCCCTTGAAGCCCTCCATCACGGACGCGAAGAACTTCGAAGGCGGCGCGAGGACGACTATCTCCGCGTCCTTCACCGCCTCCGCGCGGTCCGACGTCAGCTTCAGCGACTCCGGCAGCGCCACGCCCTTCAGGAACTTGTCGTTGCGCCGTGTCGCGCGCATCTCCTCGATGTATTCGGGAAACGCGCCCCAGAGCGTCACGTCGTGTCCGTACCCGGACAGGAGCAGCGCGTTCGCCGTCCCCCATCCGCCGTCTCCGATGACTGCAATCTTCATGGCGCGGGTCAATGGAAGTTCCCGTAGGAGCGGATCTTCTCGTAGCGGCGCTCGATAAGCTCGTCGACGGGAATCTTCGCAAGGTCCTTGAGCGCCGCGAGAACGGCCTTCCTCACCGCGTTCGCGGCGGCCTTGTGGTTCTTCTGCGCTCCGCCAGCGGGCTCCTTGACGACTTCGTCGACGGCACCGAGCTTCAGGAGGTCGGGAGCGGTGATCTTGAGCGCCTCGGCGGCCTCCGGCGCCTTCGTTCCGTCGCGCCAGAGGATTCCGGCGCAGCCTTCGGGCGAAATCACCGAGTAGACCGCGTTCTCCATCATGAGGATCCTGTCGCCGACCGCAATCGCGAGCGCTCCGCCCGATCCGCCCTCTCCCGTCACCACGACTACGACTTGCGTCTTGAGGCGCGAGAAGAACTCGAGGGACTTCGCGATCGCCTCGGCCTGTCCGCGCTCCTCCGCCTCCTTGCCGGGATACGCGCCGGGCGTGTCAACGAACGTCACGACGGGAAGGTGGAACTTCTCGGCGAGCTTCGCGAGGCGCATCGCCTTGCGGTATCCGTCCGGATTCGCCATGCCGAAGTTCGAGGCCATGTTCTCCTCGACGGTCGTGCCCTTGTTGTGTCCGAGAATCAGGACCTTGACGTCCTTGTCGGACGCCTTCTCGCCGGCGCGGATCGTCGCAAAACCGCCGACGAGACCGCGGTCGTCGTTCACCAGCCTATCGCCGTGAAGCTCCTCGAAGTCGGAGCAGATAAGGTCTATGAAGTCCTTGAGATGCGGACGCTTCGCGTCGCGCGCAAGCTTCACGCAGTCCATCGCACTCTTTGCCATTGCCAAATCTCCTGTCTACTTGTGACTCAGAATCCCCAGTACCACAGCATCTTCGCGATGAAGGCCTTGAGGTCCTTGCGCTCGACGATGCGGTCGATGAAGCCGTGGGACTCGAGGTACTCCGCGGACTGGAAGTCGTCCGGCAGCTTCTGGTGGATCGTGTTCTCGATGACGCGCCTTCCGGCGAAGCCGATGAGCGCGCGCGGCTCCGTGACGTTGATGTCGCCGAGCATCGCATACGACGCGCTCACTCCGCCCGTCGTGGGGTCGGTGAGTACGGAGATGTACGGAAGCCCCGCCTCCTTAAGCTTCGCGATCGCCGCGGAGGTCTTGGCCATCTGCATAAGCGAGAGGATGCCCTCGTGCATGCGCGCGCCGCCCGAAGCGGAGAAGAGGATGAGCGGACGCCTCTCGGCGATCGCCTGCTCGCACGCGCGGGCGATGCGCTCGCCCGTCCCGGTGCCGAGCGAGCCGCCCATGAACGCGAAGTCCATCACGCCGAGCATCGCGTCGTGTCCGCCGATCTTCGCCGTGCCCATCACGATCGACTCGGTCTCGCCCGTCTTGGCAATCGTCGCCTCGACCTTCTCCTTGTACGGACCCGTCGCGTCGTGGAACTCGAGGTGGTCGGAGTACGTCACCGCGCGGAACACCTCGCTGAACGTCCCCTCGTCCGCTATCTGCGCAATGCGCTCGCGCGCCGAGAGCCGCCCGTGGTAGTTGCACTTCGGGCAGATTCCGCCGTTCTTCTTCCAGACCGCCTTTTCGAAATGGCTTTTGCACTTCGGGCATATCGCCCAAAGCGCCTTCGCAGGTGGTATCTTCGCCTTTTCGGCCTTAGCTTCAAACCAACTCATGTCATTAGCCTCTGATTTGGATTACAGTCTGATAATTATACCAAAAATTCGCGCACCCTGCCTATCCAGCCGATGAACTGGGGATTGTAGAAAAAACTCGGTTCTTCAAAGAATTTAGTGGAACAGCATGTCTCTAAGAAATATAAACTCCGAGCGTTTGGGCTCCCGCTACCGCTCCGCAGCTTCGCACCACTCAACGATTGTATATGTGCCAGGGTAAGCATTTTGGGATGCGACTGCGTCGCATAAATCGGCCGAAGGCCGCTCTAAACACTGAAAAACTGCGACACCTGATTGTGGTTGAAAAGCGCGAAGCAGTGAAGCGGTAGCGTGAACCCTAACCGTCGGAGTTATTCTATAATACTCCACTAAAAACTCCGAAGAGCCAAAAACTCTTGGATTTTGCCAAACCAAGAGTTTTTCGGCGCGTGGGCCGCTGCGGGCGGCCCTTGCCGCGGGGCAATCAGAACTTGCGGACGCCGATGACCTTGAAGAACGAGGCGTCGGCGGGCTTCTCGAACTTGAACGTGGAGCCCTCGGACTTCGCATCGAGCGCCGGGGCGAACGCGCTGGGGGTCGAGCCGGGAACGACGAAGTAGTCCGCGGCCGGGCTCATTCCCTCGACCTCGAGCGTCACGCTCGCGCCCTCGATCTTGATGGAGGTGATCGTCGGGGACTCGATCTCGGAACGCACGCCGACCTCGCCGAGCGAGACAGCGCCCTTCGCCGCGACGTTGCCGATTCCGGCGGCTCCGCCGTCGCGCGCAGCGCCCTCTCCGGCGCCGATGGCGTTGACGACCTTGGGGAATCCGTTCTCGAACGGAGCGAGCGCCGTCTTGCCGTCCGCCGCCACGATGCGCGTGTCGAGGAGGTAGAGCCCGAAGGTTCCGCCCTCGTAAGTCGGCGCGATCTCCGCGTCGATCTCAAGCACGGTCGCGGGGCACTTGCCGTTCTTCGCGACTGGAGCCACGAGGACAAGCTTGTCGTTCTCGGAAAGAAGCTTGCCGTCCGCGGCAATTCCGCCGAACGTCGCGCCGTCCTTCGTCCAGACGAGAGCGTAGCACTCTCCGTCAAGGACGCGCCTGCCGTCGGCGTACTTGTCGATGCCGGGCGTGGAGAACGTAAGAAGAGTGTCGTTGGCGGCGCCGAAGGCTGCCGAAACGGCGACTGCCGCAAAGAGTGCGAGGAACTTGTTCATTTTTCTGTTTCCTTTCTTTTTTGTTTAGTCTTCGACATAAATCAGACAAGCAACTTGCGGCGCTTCAGCGCGAGAAGCGCCGTTCCCACGAGAACGAGCATCCCGCTCGTCGGCTCTGGGACCGCCTGCAGGGTGTTGACCACCCACGGATCGATACCGGTGTGCTGCATATCCCCGTAGACGAACTTCTTGAGGTTGTTGTATGTCTCGACATTGCCGACGCCGACGACTTCGTTCGCCGTATTGTAGAGCTCTACCGCGAAGCTGTAGCCATCCGCACCGTACGCGGCGAGGTCGACGTATCCGGCAAGCGTGTTGTATCCGGTCAGCGCGCTTTCAGAAAATCCGCTCCACGCGAACCTGGAGTTTCCGCTTCCGTCGGAGAGATATGTCCCGGCGTCAACTCCTTCACCAGACACCGCGATTCGCGCGTACATGAACTCGACTGCGTCTGGTTCGGACGAGTTCTGCTCGACCATCCAGTAGAGATAGTCCGCATTGGCGCACGCCGAAAGCGCAAGAGCGGCTGCAAATATTATCTTCTTCATTTTCGTTGAATTCCCTTTGATTCTTTTCTTACTGACTTCTCTTACCACTTAATTTCTCCAGCTCCCTTGCTGATGTACCAGAACGCCGTGCCCACGGGGACCTTAAGGTCTTCCGTCTTACGCACCGTCTTGGTGAAGCTGAGGCCTCCATAGTTGATGACCGATGTGACGTTGTAGCCCCAATTGCCGTTCTCGTACGTGCAGTTCTTCGGCTCGGTGCCCGTCGGGATTACAATGCGGTCGCCTTCGGCAGGCGTAATGTCGGAGACATCAAACTGCGCACCAGTCGGGCTGCCGACGAGGTTCCATCCGGCGGTAAGAGGCGTCGTCACATTCGCCTCGTCGAGCTGGCCGACGACATAGACGGGCGTCGAGGTGTTCTGCCTCTCGAGCCACGCACCCGCGCCGCGCGGAACCGTCGTGGCAGTAGGCATGCCGGACGATTCCCAGTTGATGTTGCCGTTGCTGTCGATCGCATAGGTGCCGAGCGGCTCCCACGCGCCGCCCTCGCGCAGCTGCCAGGACTTGTACGTGCCGGTTCCGTCGCCGTCGTAGACATGCAGGCGGTCGCCGGGAGTGAGGTTCATCGTCTTGACGAGGTTCGCCGCGGAAATCGGCGCGGAATTAGTCGGGGAGAACGCCACCCACGGAACAGCGATCGGGAGCTTCTTCGCCGAAGCCGTCACCTTGAGGACGCCCGCGGTGTTGACCGTCACGACGCGCTCGTTGGACGTGTCGTATCCGTCAGGAATGAACGCGAGGCTGATGCGGTAGAGTCCGGTCGGGTCTGTGTCGACAGGCACGTCGAACGTCGACGTTGCGGAATAGTCGCCGTCAGAGAAGCTCTCGGCTGACTGCGCCTTCGTGCCGAGGAGGTACTTCACCGTGAAGCCAGTGCCCTTCGTCGGCGCGAGCTCGTTCATCTTCATCCTGATCTTCGTCTCGTCCCAGAGCTGCGGGGAGTTGATCCAGATCTTGGCGTTACGGTCGCCAGGCGTGAAGCCGAGCACGTACTCGTGCCACTTCTTGAGTCCGTTCTCCGGATCGACCGTGTTGAGGTCCGCCTTCACCGCAGCCTGGTCGTTGTAGTCAACCTTCGTGCTGTCCACATACTGGTTCAGCCACGTGGTCGAAACGGTAATCGGGAAGTCCGCGTCTTCGGCTCCCTGACGCGCGGTGACGACGTAGGAGACGGTCGCCGCGGGCTCGGAGAACTTCGGGAACATCGCGACATCCTCGTGCACGACGAACGTGTAGACGGCGCTGCTGGAAATAAGCGTCGTTCCGTCGGCCGCGTACCATCCGAGGAACGAGCACGCGAAGTTGGGCTGGGCGACGACCGTCACCTCGGTCCCGTCCGCATAGCTGTCGCCGTAGAGCGTTATTCCCGTCGCGGTGCCGTTCTTGGGCTCCTCGGAGAGGCGGACCGTGTGGTACTCGATCTCGGACTCCAGAAGCCCCGATGCACCGGCGATGCCGATGGTGCGTCCGTACGCGCGCTCATAGAAGTTCGTCACGATGTCGCTCTCCGACGCCGCTTCGAGATTGCCGAGCGCCGTCATCTTTCCGTTCTGCGTCCTGTACGACATCTTGACGACGCCGTTCTTCCAGTCGGACGCGTCGAAGTACGTAAGAACTCCGTCCTCGCCATCGGTTCCGAAGATCGCGTCGCCGGCCTTCTTGATCGGAGCGTAGCGCGCGAGGTCGGCGTTGAGCGAACCGTCGTCCTTCGAGACGAGCTGGGCGCCGTCGATGACGCTCTGCGTAACCTTCGCGTTCTGGTAGACGCGAGTCGTGGCATAGTAGTCGTTAAAGACTCCCTGCGTGTCATGACAGCGGTTGTCGCCGCCGACATCCCAGTGCACACCCTCCGTGCCATCCTTGTAAAGGTTGCCATATACGCAGTAGTGCAGCGAGTTCGTCATGTGGTCATTGCTCGGCAAGTCGTTTTTAAGCGCCGTGATGTCAGAGTCGCGTAGAGTCTCTTTGGAGTCTTTGATCTGCACATGGTGGTTGTCCAGAATGATGCTGTTGACACCATAGAAGCTACCGGGGTTAGCCGACGCCCTGAGCCCGATACCCCCGCCGTAGTCGTAAGCGTCGGACGCGCCGAAGTTGCCGGAGATCGTCGTGTTCATCATGTAGAGCCTGACTTCCTGCTTGGAGTTGAAGTTGTTGATGGCGCCTCCGATCTCCGTCGAGGAGTTGTTGCAGAGGACGCAGTTGTTCAGGTACATGAAGTGTCCGTTCTCCGTCGCGCCGCCGCCGCCGCCGCTACTGAGCGAGCGGTTTTCGGAAAGGCTCGTCCTGTTGAGGACGGCAAAGCCGTAGTTGAAGAGTCCGCCGGCGCAGTAGCGGCAGTTTCTCACAAGACGGCAGTTGTTCATGTAAAGGTAGCCAGCTTCCCCGTTGAACACGGCGCCATTGGAACGCGTGATGGTCACGTTGTCGAGCATAAGGTGCCCGTGGTTCGTAATTGCGAAGTTGACGGTTGAGTTGTCGCTCTCGGGCTTGAGCTTTCCGCCGCCCATGAGGTGGATGTCGCGGAGGGTGAGTTCGCCGTTTTCCCATACGGTGAACACCGCATCATGCTCGAGCACATAGTCGCTTCCGACATATCCAGACTCGTCCACGAACGGTTTCAAAACCTTGACGAGATGTCCGTTTCCGTTGACCGTCACGGTCTTTTCACCGGTCACCTGTATCATCTCAGGGAGATCGAGAACGTCGGCAATGACCTCGACAGTGCCGTTGTCAGGAGCCGACGCGACGGCGGCGGAGATCATCGTGTAGTACTTGCCAGTCTCCTTGACGTACGCGACATACGCAGCCTCGGCATCGGCCTGGCTCGAATAGTATACGTTTCCAGCAGGGCTTTCGACAGCGTAGAGACTGCTGTCATACGGAACCACACTGTACGGAAGCTCTGTGTCCGCAGGTGTGTGGAGCCTCACATAGCCGTCCTTCACATAGTCAAGTATGGGCATGAGCGAATATGCGCCGCCGGACAACTGAACCTTTCCGTTCATGTATTCTCCGTTGCGTATCTTCCATGCACGGAAGTGGAAGTCTCCGGACTCCACCTCGAAAACACCCACGTCGTTGTTCTTGTAGTAGCAAGAGAAGAGCGTCGTCGCATAGCAGGTGACGTCGCGGACAGTTATCTTCGACTGCTTGCGGGCGTAGAACACATTGTAGAGTTCGCTTCCCTCTGAGCCTATCGTGACACCCTCGACGAGAAGCGACTTTCCGTCTCCGACGGCGAGTAGAGAGTCGCCCATGGTCTCACGTCCGAGCATGGTGGTGAATGTACCGTTCGAGACGACGCCGCCCTGCGGGAAGCTGATACACCCGCCGCCAGCGGACCTCTTTAGCGTGTGTCCAGCCATGTTGAACGTGACGTTCTCGCCGGTGAACGTGACCGCGTTGAACAGAAGGCAGTCCTTGAGTAGCTCGACCGTCTGATCATCTGTTGCCACCTCTGCAGCCGTCGCCAGTCTGTGGAATATCTCGTCGCCAATTTTCGCTTCTGCACTGCCAGGGACCGCCTTAATGCGGAATACGGGAATTCCCTCCTCGAGTGCGAGGGTATAAGTATAACTACCCTCGGCTCCAACTACACCGATATAGTCCGTCAACGTTGCGCCCGATGGCATCGAGAACGTGCCGCCCGCCGCAACCGGCGAATAGGTGGACATTCCGTCAACTCCGTCGTTGGAGAAGTCAACTATGAGCTTGCAGCCTTCGGCGATTTCAATGCTCTTGAACTGAAGTCCCGACGCGATCCTGACATTGCCCTCGGATATCTTGAGCCCCACGTCTGTATCCACATTGCCGCCGATGTAGAACTCGCTTGCGCCGGTCTTCGTTAGGACGCCTTCGCCGATGATATCCGACAGTATTGCGGTCTGGACATCGGCTTTGATCGTTCCGCCCTTCGAGGTAAGCGTGAGCGGCAACGTTGCAGACGTCAGTTCGTGCTTCTCGTTAGGAGTGTCTCCGTTGCGGACAATCGTGCCGCCGTCGAGGACAAGGGATGAGCCTTCTGGATGCCGCACGTCCAGATGCGGCGTTACCACCGTGCCCGTCGACTTGATGACGAGCGAACCAGGCGTCTTATCGTTCTGGGAGACGAACAGCCACTTGTTCGCGGCGACATTGAGAACCGCGGGATCGCCCGAGTCCTGTCCGACGATGCCGCTGCCGCCGTATGACATCGAAAGGCACACATCCTCGCTCGAGTTCACACTGCCACCCGCGAGCCAGAAGTGACCTTCTCCAGTCTCACCGACATGGATTCCCTCAAAGGTATAGTCTCCACTTTCAATCTTGAGTGCGCCAAAGTTCTGCCCTTCGAGAGGATCACCCTCCGACCAGTCCGCGATGCGGAGCTGTCCGGAACTTGCAAGTCCGTTCAACTCGCTCCCCGAAGACGGCGCGGCATTCCATACGACATAGCTGAACGAATCGTCCGAAGCATTGCGCCCGAACCACTCATTCTTATGAATCGTTCCAACTATGGTGAAGCGTGGCTTGACCGTGTACCTCTGACTGAACAGGAAGGACATATGCTCAGGCTCGCCACGGAAGTACCAGTCACCGCTTATCGGACTCGCCTCCTCTGATGGAATGTCGGCAGCAGACCAGCCGTAGAGCTCGACTTCCGTCATCTGTCCGCCAGAGCATCCCCTGTAGTAATAAGTTCTGTACGGGGCAGGGGTCGCAACATCGCGACGTTGCCAGAAGTTATCCCCGTTAGTGAACTGGGTCGCCTCCGTAAGAGGAGTTGCAACATCGTCTGTCGCAATTTCTGTTGCACCATCACTGGCTGATCCGTAGAGGATCGCCCCGCCAGAGTATCCAGCCGCATTCGACTGAATCCGAGGATAGAATCTAGCAAACGCCACATAATACGTGGCGCTGCCGAATTCGATACCTACCTTTGGTGTAGAAGTACCAGTTGTCGAAGTTTCGCCATCGCAGAAATAATTTTCCGCATTGTCAATACGCCCGTCGAAAACAGATTCCGCAGTGCGCGTGCCATCACCATAGTACGTGAGACACTGAGTAATCACCGTTCCCTCGGATGCCGACAGCTTCCTTACCGCAATGAACTTCTGGGGATCGCTCGTAGAGGAGCCATCGTTCAGGCGGTACCAGTAGGTCTTCGAGACGACAGTGGAGGTGTCGGTCCACGTGGTGGTGCCGGCTTCAGCCGAAGTCACCACGGTCCACGATTCCTGACTGCCCTCCGCGCGCTCGATGTTAACCGCGGTAGCGCCCTTCCAGGTCAGCTTGGGCCTAAGGTCTCCGCCGTCGATATTGGCGTAGTCTACGGTGAGTGCATCCACCGCTCCGGCGACATATGCTCCCGCCGCAACGATCATAGATGCCAGAACAGACGCTTTCGCGTTATGTTTCTGCAACATAATCTTCCCCTTCTGTGCTCAATCAATTACTGTCCATTCCCACTATAGACAGCTTCTTGAATTTTTGGCCATATAGTATATCAGATTGACCGTCCAAAAGTAAAGGGGGTAAACCACATATTTTTAAATAAATTAACTTTTACCCCAATTGTGTTAACTTAGTCAAACACACGTACAAAAAGGACCATATTAAAATCCCGGGAGGTTGAGCTGACCGGAAACGCATACCTTGCGCCCTTTGGCGAGGGAGCGGTCGGAAGTGTCGTAGACAACGAACTTGATGCCCTCGAAGCGCTTCGAAAGCTCCGAGCGGATGTAGTCCGACACGCACTTGACGTTCCCCTTGTCGTCGTCGGAGAAGCCGATCGACACCGGACGGTTCGCAGTGCCGTTGCGGCGGACCATGTGGAAGACGTGCTCCACGAAGTCGCGTATGGCGAACTCCTTGGCAAGCTCCGGCTTCGCGGCGGTCGTTGCGACGGCAAGCTTCTCCTGGTATATGGGATCGCGCTCCATGCGCTCCTTGAAGCCGCCGTACGTCACGGCGGAGTAGCGGCACATCCCGAGATAGTAGTCGAGCTCTTCCGCGTCCGTCCCGAACTCCCCGTCGCCGACTCCGTCGATCCACTGGCGGTATCCGCGCAGGTTGGACATCATGATCTCGCGCTCCTCCTCGCTGAGGGCGTACTTGATGAAGACCCTCACGGCCTTCTCGATCGTCTCCGGAGCATGTCCGCGCGCCGTCACGATTGCGAAGATGCGTCCTTCCACGAGCGTCTTCTTGAACGTATTGAAGCTCGGCGAGGGCTTCTCTCCGTGCTCGATCTTCTCGAGCGCCGCGATCGTGTCCTCGATGAAGTTGTCCCTCCCGGGGGCGTCCTCGAAATTTCGGAACGCCTCCGCCCACACTCCACCGGGCGCGCGGTAGTGCTCTTCGTCCGCCCTCACGAGCGCGAAGGTCGCCGTGGAGACCTCGACAGGCGTCCACGGATCGTCCGGTGTATCGCGGTGCTCCATCTGAATCCGCGTGGGCATGTGCAGGATGTTGTCGTCCCAATCGAAAATGTAGTACTTGAGGTCACGGCTGGAGACCTCTTCGTTCACGTATGGAATGGGACGCTTCAAGGGGATAACAGTTGAAAGGTTGTCCCTATGGCTCATGTCTCTCGCGTCTCTCATGCCCCGACATCACCTCTCCGATGAAGTCGAAGCCCTTGACCTTCGCGATCTTGACGTCCACGAACTCGCCGGCCTGCGGCATCGCGCCTTCGGCGGTCAGGTACGTCACTCCGTCCACGTCGGGGGCCTGGGACTCCATTCTCGCGACGCCAGGTGCGACGACGAGCGCGCGGAACGTCTGTCCGACGAGCCGCTTCGAACGCATCTTCCAAATCTCCTTCGCGAGGCCCATGACCTCCTTCTCGCGCTTCTCGGCGACGGCACGGGACGGACGCCCCGCGAGCTTCGCGCCCTTCGTGCCCTTCTCGGGCGAATACGCGAACGCGCCAAGGTGGTCGAACTGCATGCGCCTCAGGTCGGACATCATGACGCGGAACCTCGCCTCCGTCTCGCCCGGGAAACCCGTCATTATCGTCGTCCTGAGCGTGATGCCCGGCACGACGTCCCTGAGGAACTCCGCGGCAGTGAGCGAATCGTCGATCGCCGCCTTGCGGTTCATCTTCACAAGCACCTCCGGGACGGTATGCTGCAGCGGGACGTCGATGTAGCGCACGGCGTGCGGCGAGGTGAGCATCCAGACAAGAAAGTCCTCGGAAATCTCGCTCGGATACGAATACAGGACGCGCACCCAGAAGTCGCCCTTTATCCTGTCGATCGTCTTCAGAAGGTCGGGGAGCTTCTTCCCGTTCTCGTTCCAGAGCATCGGATCCTGCGCCACGATGTTGAGCTCGCGGCATCCGCTCTCGACAAGCGCGCGCGCCTCCTTGAGGATCGAACGCATCGGACGGGAGCGGTACTTGCCGCGGATTAGCGGAATCGCGCAGTAGGCGCAGCGGTGCGCGCAGCCCTCGGCGATCTTCAGGTAGGCAAACGCCTTGCCGGTGAGCCTGAGCGCCGGGATCTTAGGCTCGATCCAGTCCTTCGGAACTCCGTTCCACTCGTCCACGCCCGGGAAGGCGCCCTTGAGCTCGGGATAGCGCTGCGGATAGCACCCCGTGACGACGACCTTGCCGTAGTTGCCGCGCTTCTTGAGCTCGATCGCGCGGAGTATCTCCGCCTCCGCCTCCTCGCGCGCGGACTCTATGAACGAGCACGTGTTGACAATGACGACATCCGCCCTGTCGGGGTCGGGTGACAGGGTCCACCCCTGCTTCACGAGATTCCCGGCCATGACCTGCAGGTCGACCGCGTTCTTCGCGCAACCAAGGGACACCAGCGCTATTGTCTTGCTATCCATGCCCCATATTATACCAAAATCGGAGTGCGAGTATCGCCTGCGTCGGCTATCGCACCAGTTGGTAGGTTCCGGCGGCGTAGCGCTTCGCGACGGAATCGCCGGGAAGCGTCACGTCGGCTGTGGCGCCTTCGGGGACGGTGAAGTCCCATATCCACTTCTCGCCCTCATAGCGCCAGGAACTCTTGACGAGTCCGGCGGCGGACTTGTACTCCGCCTTGACGTATCCGAGGCGGCGGTCGGGCTTCGGGGCCATGATGATGTTCCTGAAGCCGGGCGCCTTCGGGTCCGCGGCGATTCCGGCCGCGTCCTTGTAGATCCACGCGAGGACGGCTCCGTAGGCGTAGTGGTTGAAGCTGTTCATCCCGACGTCGCCGAAGCCGCGCTCCTTCGTGTAGCTGTTCCAGCGCTCCCAGATCGTCGTCGCGCCCTGGTCGACGGAGTAGAGCCACGACGGATTCTTGTGCTGGAGGAGGAGCGTGTAGGCGATGTCGGACATTCCGTTAGCGCTCAGGGTCTCCATCAGGATCGACGTCCCGAGGAAGCCGGTCTGCAGGCAGTCGCCGTGATCCGCGAAGTTCTTCCTCAGGGCCTCGATCGTCCTACCCTTCGCCTCGCCCTCGACGAGCTTGAACTTTATCGCGAAGAGCGCCGGCGTCTGCATTCCGCGAAGGGGCTTCGCGACGAGTCCGTCCTCCTCGAAGAAGTTCTTCAGGATGTACGCCTTCGCATTGGCGGCCATGTTCGCGTACCTGTCCGCGTCCTTGCCGATCGCCGCGGCCATCTCGCACATCATCTGCGCGTCCCAGAGCCAGTAGCACGCGCCGAGGTAGTTCCAGTAGAGCTTCGACTCGGGACGAAGTCCGTCCTTGTTCCACGCCTTTCCGCTGCAGCTCTCGAGGTCCTCGTAGCTTAGCCAGTCGGCCCACTGGTAGCCGCCGTTCTCGCCCTTCGTCGCGTCGTAGTCGTACTTCGTCTCGTTGACGCGCGCGACGAACTTCTCCATCGACGCCCAGTTTTCGGAGAGTATCTTCGTGTCGCCGAACTGCTTCCACACCTGGTACGGCGTGATCACGCCGACGTCCGCCCAGCCGATGCGCATCGGCTCGTTGCCGTACTGACCGAGCGGCGCGACGCCCGGGAAGCCTCCGCGCGAGTCCTGGTTGTCGCAGAGGTCGCGCATCCACTTGTGGAAGAAGGAAGACGTGTCGGCGTTGAACGCGCCGGCCTCGGTGAACACCTGCGTGTCGGCGGTCCAGCCGAGGCGCTCGTTGCGCTGAGGGCAGTCAGTCGGAACGGAGAGGTAGTTGGAGAGCTGACCCCAGTAGACGTTGGAGATGAGCTTGTTGACGTCTTCGACGCCGGTCTCGATCTTTCCGAGCTCCATCTCCTTCCTGATCGAAGTGACCGGGATGGACGCGACGGCCTTGATAGTGACGTCGTCCGTCGCCGTGACGGAGATGTAGCGGTAGCCGAAGAACGTGTGCCTCGGGAAGTAGAACGCGGGCTTGCCTCCCTCAGTCGCACCGAAGGTGTAGACGGCGCGCATTCCCTTTGTCGGGACGCGCAGGTTCTCGCGGTAAACGCTCCCCGCGGGACCGTCGTTGCCGCGCGAGCGCTCGCCGTTGCCGTCGTTGAGCATCTCGGCGGGAAGGCACGTCAGCACGGTTCCCTCGGCCGCCGCGAACGCGAAGATCGGTACGCCTGCGCAGTTCTGACCGAAGTCGACGACGAGCGTCTCGCCCTTGGCGATGGTGCAGTCTGCGAGATTCGGCTTCCCGCCGCCGACCTCGATGTCGCGCAGCTTGTGGACCGTGCCGAAAACCTTGTTCGCCGTATCCGCTCCGTCGATGCCCTGCCAGACGTACGCGGCGACCGGGTTGAGCGCGAGGTCGAAGCGGCGGACAACCTCTCCGCCCTCGGACGGGAGTATCTCGCCCTTGAACTCGTCGTTGCGCTCCGCCGGCTTGAAGGAGTCGCTTCCGATGTACGGGGCCTCGACGCGCGCATCGTACTCCTCGCCGTCGAAGATCGCGGCCTGCTTCACGGGTCCGCCGATTCCGGCCATCCATTCGCCCGCCTTCGTGCCGATCACCTTGACGGTTCCGTCGGCGTATGTGAGCTCCAGGACGGACCTGAACGCGCTCTTCTTTCCGGTGAAGTTGACGATCTTGTCGCGCCACCATCCGCCTGTCACCTCCGCCGCGAGGAAGTTTATGTCGCCCTCGCCCTTCTTGAAGACGGGCGTGACGTCGTATGTGAACGAGCGGCGCGTCTTCTTCACGTGCGTGAAGCCGGGCTTCAGGGCCTCCTCGCCGATGGGCATTCCGTTGACGTAGAGTTCGTAGACGCCGAGGCCGGTGGTCATCCACTTCGCGGACACGACCTTGCCCTCGTTCTCGATCTTGCGCACGAACCAGCTCGCGCCGTCCGCCGCGCGCGCGCCGTCCTCGACCTTCCCGGCGTACACCGGCGCGTCAACGGCCGAAATCCATTCGCTCTCGTTCCAGAGCGACGCGTCGAGAGCCTCGATCTTCTTCCCCTTTTCATCGCATCCTGCCAGCGCAAGAACGCCTGCGCAGGCGATGACCGCCAACGGTTTCATCATTTTCATCTTCCCTCTTTTTGTCACGCCATCCAGTAGCCATTACAACACCCGTTGCGTAGGCCCGTGCTGACGAATCTGTTTTGCCTGTCTTCGGTATTATAGCAGTTTTAGTTTTGACTTGTAAAGCAGGCTTCAGTTTTGGAGGTTCCCCAATTTTCGCAGGTACTGCCGCCCCTTCCCGACACCCCGCGCGGAATTTCAGAAACTCCGATGGTTAGGGTTCCCGCTACCGCTTCACTGCTCCGCACTTTTCAACCACACCCAGGAGACGCTCTTTGCTGTGATTATAGCGGCCTTCGGCCGATTTATGCGACGCAGTCGCATCCCAAAATGCTTACCCTGGCACATATACAGTCGTTGAGTGGCGCGAAGCTGCGGAGCGGTAGCGAGAGCCCAAACGCTCGGAGTTGCTTAGAAAATCGGGAAAGGAGTTTTCACTTATCGCAAAATGAAAATCACCACTTCACCCTTTGTTTACAGGGGTGTGGCCGTTTTCATGCCCGAAAAATTGGGGAACCTCCAAGGCTTCAGTTGGCCGAGCGCCGTCAATCGCCAGCCTCGACGCGGTAGAAAGTGCGCGGCGCATCCGCCGCGCGCGGAGCAACCGCCGTCGCCGTTCCGTCGCCGTTTGCGGAGATTTCCACGTCCTCGCGCGGCAGAAGCGCCGCGTCTCCCTCGGGCAGGGGCAGCTCCGCCGCCGCGCGCACGCGCAGTTGCGGCGCCGTTGCCTCCGTGAGCCAGCCGTCCGGCTCCGCCGAGACGACGAGCGAGACCTTGCCGTCGTCAACCGAGATTCCCTCGATGCGGAGACTATCCGGACCGGCGCCGACCTTCCTGGCTGTATTCGCGGCGCCGTCCACTTCGGCCGTCCAGTCCTCGCCGTCGACCTGGAATTCGTAGCCGCCGTTCGGCAGCCAGATGCGCAATTTGCCGTCGGCGTCGGCATAGAGGTCTTTGGTGCCGTATTCGTATGCCTCGCCGTCGCGCACGATCTCGATGGACTCCACCCTGGCGTCGGGCGTCCCGAGGGCGAAGTCCACCGGATAGACGGCGGCCGAAACGTCGTTGGTCGGGGTTGGTCTCATGCCTTCGATATCCGTGTAGATCGCGCCGCCGGTGAACACGATGGAGTTCCTGTAATAGTAGGTGGCACAGTCGCCCATATCCGGCGACTTCTCGCCGCCAATCGACACAACGGTTCCGTTTTCGATGCGGATCGGTCCAAATCCCCCCTGATCCCCGCAGCCGATGCCCGGCGCGCGCATTCCGCCGATGGCCTTGACGATTCCGCCGGAAATCGTGACGCTGCTGCGATAGGCATCTTCCGAACAGGCAAACGGTCCGCCTCCGATTCCGGGTGACTGCGAACCGCCCTTGGCAGTCACTTCCCCGCCTGAAATGACGATTTTCCCACCCGCGCCGTAAAAGCCGCGGCTTCCGCCGATGCCCGCGCCGCCCCATCTGTTGACGCTGCTGTCTGCCGTAACGACGCCGCCCGAGATGTAGATCGCTTCGCAGGACCCGTAGCTGCACGCGCCGATGGAAGCCGCATCCTCGCCACCGTGCACCGTCACCACTCCGCCTGCAATCGAGATGGAACCGGCATTCTCTTCATACCCGCAGCCGATGCCCGCAGCGTTGTATCCGGCGGTGACGAGGAGCGACGAAGGCGAAAGCCCTTCGGGCCGGGCGTCGTCGATTGCAAGCGAAGCCCCGCTCACCACGCGTATTCCGGGCACGCGCGAACCCGTCGACAGGATGGTATTGGTTCCGCAGATGGATATCGAAACGGAACAGGAGCCGCAGTCGAACGGCGGCAGACCTTTGGAAATGTTGTTTGAGATGGAAAGACTGTCGAACGTGACGGCGCAGTCCGATGCGGCGATGAATCCGATGTTCGTGCCTCCGCCCGAGATCGTGAACGGCCCCGCGCCCCTGAGCGTGGCAACGCGCGTCTGCGGGGAGAAGTCCCAGCCGTTGCCTGAAAGCTCGGAGAGTTCCGCTCCGTCCACGAAAACGCCGGTCTCGACGACTTTCGCTGCCGTCATGTCGGCCCCGTCCACTTCGGCGAACCAGATGTCGTCGCCAATCTCCATCGTGTGGCGCCCGTCCGGCAGCCAGAGGTAGATCGCTCCGGAGTCGTCCGCAACAATGTCGGCCGTGCCGTAGGCATCGGGAAGGCCTTTCAGGACGGAGACGGGTTCGTTCGGAGGAAGGTCCGGCACGGTGACGCACCAGACGCGTTCCGTCGCGTTGGAAAGCGGAATCGTCGCCGCCCCGGCATTGGCGAGATGGAGCGAGCCGCCGGTCACGAGAAGCGCCTCGCCGTCCGCATGCATGCCGCCGCCGACGTCCACGCCGTTGGCGCCGCGCGCGACGACTGTGCCGCCGCTCTGGCGGTACACGGGCAGGGCGGCGGAATCGCCCATTCCGGAGCCGATTCCGGGGGAAGCGTTGCCCGTGGCGTCAACGATGCCGCCGGAAATCTCGATGACGCCGCCTGCGCCCTGCCACCCGCCGCCGATGCCTGCGGAGTTGAGTCCGCCCGTGGCGCGGACCTCACCCCCCTCGATGGATATGGAGCCGGTGTTGTCCTTGCCCATGTAGGAGCCGCCGATGCCAGCGCCGCCGTAGCCGCCCTGCGCGAAGAGGACGCCGCGCTCGGCTTTCGAGGCGGAGGCTATGCTGAGCGCGCCCGTGGCGGGCACATGGATTGCGGCGTTCGCGGCGTAGCGGGCGGAGCCCGCGTTTTCCAGACTGTTGGTGCCTTCGAGAAGAAGGCGGAGCGTCGCATTGGAGGAGACGGAGACCGGCGCCGCCGCGCCCGCGGTGCGGAGCGAGAGCGAGGAAAGCGTGACTACGGTCTCGTCCGTGCCGGCGGATTCTATGATGACGGCGACGCGCCCTTCGAGGTTGGTGCCGGAGAGGACGTATGGCCCGGCGGCGGAAAGGAAGAGGTTGGACGTGGCGAAGTCGTACCGCCACCCGCTGCCAAGGCCCTCCGAGACGTCGATGCCGTCCGCAAACACGCCTGTCGGCGTCAGATCGATCCGCTTGGCCACGGCATCGGCTCTGTCAACGATGACGATGTAGTCAAGGCCGTTCGCCTTGAAAAGATAGCGCCCGTCGGCAACATAGAAGAAGTAGTTTCCGTTCGCATCGGCCTTGTCGGACAGCGTCTGGCATTCTGCGCCGATCTGCAGCGTCACGGCGGCGTCCGGCTCAAGCTCCGGCACCTTGACGCGCCAGCGCGTGACGGAGCCTTCCTTGCGCCTGTCCACCGGCTCGGACGATCCGGATTTGACATCGAACACGTTGTTCGTCGTGCCGCCGCCGCTGAAGTACAGTCCATTCACGTTCACCGCGCGCACCATGTTCGTGTACGGCAGCCACAGGCAGATCGACCCCGTGGAATCCGCAACGACGTCATTCATCCCGTATGCCGACGGGATGTCAGGCGAAACGAACTTCGCTTCCGCGCCTGCGGTCAGGTTCGTGAAGAGCAGATAGCGCAGCTGGACGCCATTCGCGTCGACGGGATTGGGGTATGCGTCGATGGGATTGGGGTATGCGCCGAGATTCGCGCCGTGGACGCTGCCGCCGGTGATGCAGAACGCCCTGGCGCCGGCGGTTGTCGAGACCTTGTTGCCGCTGGAAATGAAATCGTACGTGGCTTCCGCGCCCCGCGTCGCAAACACCGTGCCTCCGGATATCTTCACCGCGCCGTCGGCAAGAGTCTTGTCACCCGAAATCTTCCCAACGTAGCCAGAGCCGATGCCAGCGGCGTTCTCTCCGCCCGTCGCGGTGACGTTGCCGCCGGAAATCACGATGTTGTCAGCCCTGGTGAGGTTCGACGACAGGCCCCCGCCTATGCCCGCCGCATCGGAGCCGCCCTGTGCGACGATGGTTCCGCTCTCGATCACGATCTTGCCGGGAGACGCCAGGCCTCCTGCCGAGCCGATGCCCGCCGCGCACTTTCCGCCGGCGGCGGAGAGCGAGCCTTCGCCCTTGACAGTCAGCGTCGCCGTCGAGGCCACCCCGACCCCGGCGCTGTAACTTCCCGCCGTCGTGACCGTGTTGGCGCCGGAGAGCACGAGAGCGACGTCGCGTCCGATGTCCATCGCGGAGGCATTCCGCTTGGTCGGCCCGACGAGCGTAAGGTTCTTTAGCGACACGGTCGACGCGCCTGAATCCGCTGGGATGACGATGCGGTATTCGCCGTTCGTGGAGAAGCCCTGTATGTCGGCGTCGGCGGAAATCGTCACGTCTCCGGTGTCTTTCGAGAACGACCATCCGCTGCCGGAGTTGTCCACATTGCTCGCGACGATTCCGTCGTTTATGACCAGGAACCCGCGCGGCGTGACATTGCCGCTTCCGTCGATGTCGAACGAGAAGTAGTATACTGCGCCGCTCGCCATTTCGATCCTTGCGACGAACGCCGCGCCGTCCGTCGCGGGCAACCACACGCGCAGTTTGCCGCTTGCGTCGGTATAGGCGTCGTTCACGCCGTAGGAGTAGCTGGCGAGCGCGCCTGAAAGCGTGAGCGACGTCACCTTGTTCGTCACCTCGCCGATCTCGAAGTCAATGGGGAAGACGGCCTTGGAAGCCGTGTTCGTCGGCGCGGGGGAGACTTGGGCAAGCGCGGGATAGACCGCGCCGCCTGTGATGGTGACGGACGAGGCCTTGCCGTAGCCATCGCGCCCATTGCCGATTTGCTTTGCTCCGGTGTCGGCCGTGACGTTGACGGTTCCTCCGGAAATCGTGATTGCGCCGCAACTGGCATAGTCCCCGGAGCCTATGCCGGCGGCGTTAATTCCGCCGTCAGCCTCGATGCGTCCCCCCGAAATGGAAATCGTGACATTCTGGCTGTCGCCAATGTCGCCGTCGCCGGCTCCGATGCCAGCGCCGTAGTTCCCGCCAACGGCGATGATGTTTCCGCCGGTGACAGAGATGGACACGTCCTTGGCCTTGTGGCCGCCGCCGATGCCCGCGCCAGATTTGCCGCCCCTCGCCGTCACGGTGCCGCCCGAGATCTCTATAATGCCGTTGGTGGCACCTCGCCCCGTGCCGATGCCGGCGCCGTAGTTGCCGCCCGTGGCCGTCACAGTGCCGCCGGTAATCTTCATAGTGCCGCCAATGGCGTTCATGCCGCTACCGAAGCCTGGCGCGTTCGCGCCGCCATTCGCCGTCACCGTGCCGCCGGTGATGATGTAGGTTCCCATTCCCGCGCCGTCCGAGCCGCCGATGCCCGCGGCGCCATCCTTACCTGTCGCCGTGATCGTGCCGCCGGAGATTGTCGTAATCCCGAATCCCGCGCGCACCGCCGCGCCGATGCCCGAACCGTTCGCGCCGCCGTTTGCGACGATCGTGCCGCCCATGATGTTGAGCTTCGCGGTCCCCCTCGTCTCGCCCGTCCTGCCGCCGATGCCCGGCGCGTTCGCGCCGCCGTTTGCCTCCACCTGACCGGCGCCGCCGATCGTGACGCTGCTGCCCTCGGCGACATAAATCGCCGGATACCCGGAGCAACCCGTAAGTTTGTTCACGCCCTCGAACTGCAGCGTCGCGATCTTGCCGGAGACGCTCTCGAACGGCGGACGCGCAATTGTGTTCGACGCATTCATCGTCAAGTTGCTCATCACGACCGTGCAGAGGTTGGCGGCGGCATAGATGCTGAACTCGCCCGTTTCGTCTTTGCCCGTGATCACGTAGGAGCCCGTCGAGGCGGTGAGCGTAAGGCGCCCGTCCGCGCCGTTGTAGTCCCAGCCGTAGCCGGACGTCGAGGTGCCGCCGACGAGACCGACGCCGTTGATCGAGATCGCGGCGGCGGCGTCCGGGTCCGTCAGCGTCCACGAGGCGTAGAGCGTGACGTCGCTGCACGTCGCCCATTCCACGGCCGTCGCGGTGCCGTCGGCGTTGTAGTATTTCGTGCCGCCGCCGTTCTTCTCCGTGAACCAGCCGTTGAAGGTCCAGCCCGGGCGCGACGGCGGAATCGGCGCGGCGGGATACGCGTAGCCGAGCTTGACGTCCATCGCCTCGTACACGCGCTGGGCGTCGTCAAACACGAGGAGGTATTCGATGGCGGAGTGCGTGGTGGCGCTCGTCGCCGAGGCGTATGTGGCATTGAGAGTCACGCCGCTGTCGCGGTAGAGCGTGCCGTTGCCGCCGTTCGCGCCCTTTGCGCCGCCCGATCCGCGATATCCGCCGTGTTTGTATTTAGTGCCACTCGACGACTGGGCGTAATCTGGCTCGGTGCGCGAAGAGGAAACTCCGTTGTCCCATCCGCCCTGGCCACCGGCGCCATCCGGTTTATTTATTGTCCCCGTGCCACCGCTGCCCTTCCAGTATAGGCCGCCGTTGCCGCCGGAGCCGCCACCACCGCCGCCACCGCCGCCGCCGCCTATGGCGTAGGGCGCGGCGATTCCGCCCGCGCCGCCGCCACCGCCGCCCGCGCCGCCGACGTAATACCAGTTGACGCCGGACCAGTTGCTGTCATGCTCGCCGCCCGTGTTGCCCCCTGGCGATCCGCCGGAACCGCCGGAACCGCCGGTAGCCGTCACGTTCAGGCTGCCCAGAAGATAAACCGTCCCCATGTCATCGCCGTTGCCGCCGGCATCGCCGCCGTTGCCGTTGTGTCCGTCGCGGTCGTAGTCGTCGGTGTCGTTCGTTTCGACCCATGATTCGTCCGACGGACTCGAACCGCCGTAGCCGCCGTAGCCGCCGTAGCCGCCGATGCCCGCCGACGCGCCCGCTCCGCCGTTGCCGCCAGCGCCGCCGTGCCCGCCATGCGAATTGCCGCTCATGTCGAGAGAGCATGATCCCGCATCCCCGCCGTTCGCGCCTGCTGCGGCGTTGCCGCCCGTGGCTATGAGCTTGCCGCCTCCCGTCACGACAAGCGTCCTGCCGGACAGCACGCGGAGGCCGGCGTCGCCAGCGCTCCGCCCGCTGGAATTGCCGCCGTTGACCGTAAGCGTCACGCCTTTTTTAATGTAGAGGACAACAGTCGCGCCGCTGGCCACCTTCAATCCTGGACCGGTACCGGTGTTCGTCAGCGTCAAGTTGGACTCCACCTTGTACACGGTGTTGTTCGCGAGCTCCTTGCCGACATCGCCAGATCCGAGTGTTTCGACCGTGGTGAACCCAGCCCGCGCCGCAACCGGTGCGAGCATGAGCGCGGCAACCGCCGCGGCTTTTGTGAATATGTTACGTGTCTTCACTCTTCATGGCACTTCCATTAGCGATATTATATCAAATTTCAGCGCTTGGGTTCAGCCGATGATGCGCGGCCATGCGCCGCAGATGTGGCCTTCGTGGAATACCACCTCGCCGGCCGCAAGCGCGGCGCGGAGTTGTCCGATTTCACCTTTGTATGGATTGCCGGCCTTGTCAAGGACGCACATGCCGGCCTTGTCCCGAGGCAATAACATGACCATCTCACGGGTACGATTCACCTCTTCGCGCCAGAATGCGCAAAGCTTCGCGGCGTCATAGATTCCGGCGGGAATGATTTTCTCGTCAATCTCGGCCTGGTTGTAATGTCTGCGGGCTACATATTCAAGCATGGAACTCGGCGAGAACCCAGGGTCCTTGCCGCAGGCCGC
Organism: Kiritimatiellia bacterium; assembly: GCA_016296065.1. Lineage (GTDB taxonomy): Bacteria > Verrucomicrobiota > Kiritimatiellia > RFP12 > UBA1067 > UBA1067. Next base: position 46,731 of record JAEDKA010000005.1, on the reverse strand, counting down.
TGACAGCAAATACACCAATGGCTGTATTTCGGAAATTGCCGCAATCACATCTATCCAGTCGCGAGGTTCCGCACGCCCCACCAGCGCAGACAGTTTATTGGAAGCCAAATCGATTGGGTGAAGAGTGAAACCCGTAATGTCGTCCTCTATAAGCGGGAAAAAGCGGTATGCACTGTCGACTCCCCACTGAATTTCTGTGCGCTCGCCGTTTAGGCATACCTCCGCTTCTATGAAATTACTCCACTCACGAACGGTTTTTACGGAATAACCAGCGGCAAGCAGAGTTTCGCGGTCAATACGCCAACTCTCTGCCAGCGCTTTTGTCGAATCATGGAATATGTCGATGTCTCGCGACAATCTAGGCGTTCCGAGTCGATAGTTCAGCGCAAGCCCGCCCGCGACATAGCTCCCGGCATTCGACTTCCGGTTGCCTGCAAGCAATCTTAGAATCTCTGACTGGTAGCGTGTGAGAGCCATTCCCTTATCCTCCCTGAACGTCTGTAGGCGGACAAATCGCCATATCTATCCAAAGAATCCAACACGAACTGCAATTGACTGAGATTGACTGGGAAAAAATCAGGAGCAACGCTCCAGAAGCACATGCTCCTGTAGTCATTCACTGCTGACTTGACCTCCTCGCTGTTTACTATGTCCTCTAACGTCATGGCGTTGGAATTATATCAAAACTTCCTCACATCGTCTACAGCCCGCCGACGAAATGGACGGTCGAGTTCCCGCTGTGAACGTTATCATCCGCCCGGACTTAGCGAGCTTTTCGTTCACGGCACGATCACGACGTTGCCGTCCTGCGGCGGCTTGATGAGCGGGTCGTTCTGGACCGCGTCCATCACGTCGTTGGCGTTCTTGAGGCCGATCGACATGAGCAGTCTGAGCGAGATGTTGTTCCGCACGACCTGGACGAGGCACTGCATCATCGAGAGCGGCTTGGGCGGATTCTCCGTGCCGAGCCTGTCGTCGATCTCTTTGATGAGCCGGGCCGTGTCGTCCATCGCGGCGGAAAGGCGCTTCTGCGACTCGAGGAAGTTGTGCACCGCGCCGGGAACCTCGATCTTGAAGTCGAGCTGGAGGATGTTCAGGGCGATGCTCAGCCTGAGCGCCGTGTCCGCCAGCCCCTGCTTCTCGAACACCTTGTCGAGCTTCGCCTTGATCGCGTCCTTGTTGGCTTCGTAGTTGCTCTTGCCGCCTTCGCCCAGCAGCGCGACGTAGCCCTCGAGGAAAAGCTCGGCGTTGCCGACGGCCGCGCCGGTGATGACGCGCGTCACGTTCGTGCGCCCGGTCTTGTCGAGCTGCGTGGCGTTGCCGAAGTCGATCATCGTCACCTTGCCGTCCTTCCCGACCATGAGGTTGCCGGCATGCAGGTCGCCGTGGTAGAAGCCGCTGCCGAAAAGCCCTTCGTTCGCCCACATGTAGGACGTGGAGACGAGCGCCGCATGCGTCTTCTGCAGTTTCTCCTTCATCGCCTTGAGGTCGTCCACGGACACGTTCGCGTCCGCATCGGTCAGCTTGCCGTGCGTCTCTTCGAGGAACTGCTTGACCGTGACGCCCTCGACCTTCTCCTGCATCATCACGCTCGACGTCGGTTTCACGCCCTCGAAGAGCTTCGCGCTCGTCGTGTTCTTGAAGGTGCCGATCTCGGGGATGTCCTTGTCGTAGGAATATGTCTTGTCGGCGCGTTTCATGTTCTCGGCCTCGATCGTGAGGTCGAGCTCCTCCTCGATGGACTTGAAGCGCCCCTCGAACGTCGCCTTCATGCTCGCGTCGTCGCCGCAGGCCGCGATGAAGAGATCGTGTTCGCGGTGCGCCGCAAGCGCGGCGTTCGGACGGAGGATCTTGACGACGCATTCCTGCGGCTCGAGCCCTTCGCGCTTCACGGTGCAGAGAAGCGCCTGGCCGACGGACGCCTGGCCGAGCGACTTCTTGACATCGATGGACACGATCTTAGGATCGTCCGAGTTCTTCATGAGGTCGTAGAGATACGCCTTGACCGCCTTGTCGGAAATGGGCGCGAGATTGTCCTTCATGTCCGCGAGCGCGAGCTTGAATTCGTCGTCGCCGAACTTGCTCGCGTCGATGCCCTGGAGCATCTTCTGCATCACGGGCCCGGCGCCCTTCATGAGCGCGCCGAAGCGCGCGCCATCCGTCGTCTTGCCTTCGATCTCGGCGCAGAAGCGCGTCTGCGCGGCGAGCATCTGGCGCTGCTGGAGGGGGCCGATGTCCTTGAAGTACGTCTTGAGGGTGTTCTTGACGAGCGTGATGGTCGGATCCTTGGCGTAGGCCTTCTGAATCTCCTCGAGGGTCATGTTCCCGAGATCTTGCGCCGACTTGTTCACCTCGGCCTTCTCGTCAGGGCCGAAGATGGCGTCGAGGCGTCCGGACATTTTCTGCTGAACTTCCTTGAGCGCGTCGCCGACCGCCTTTTCGAGCTCCTTCTCCTTCTCGGCGAAGAAGTCGAGGCCGAGCGCGATCTGCTGGCGGCCCTTCTCGTCGCTCATGAAATACACGCCCTTGAGATCGGCTCCGCCGGCCTCGAGGTCCGCGCGCACCGAATCGTCCGACGTGAGCATATCCAGGGTGTCGTTGCCGATTTCGTCCTCGTGCCGCACGCCGAGCGCGATGCGCGTCTTCGCCGCGCTCTTCTGCGCATCGTCGATGCCCCGATTCAGCCAGTCGGCGCGTGGCAGCACATACTTCTTCTTCGCGGCCTCCTGCTCGGCAACATAAGCCTTGTACTTCTGCTCGAGCGGCGCGAGAATCGTCTCCTTGAGAACCTTCGCCATCCGCGGCTCGAGCGTCTTGAGCGTTTCGTCGAGCGCCGCGGCCTCCTTGCCCATGAGATCGGCGACGAGCTTGCTGTTGTTCCGCACGAGCGTCCGCAGACGCCGGCCCGTCAGCCGCCCCGCGTCGAGCGACTTGTCGTATTCCGTGTTCTCCTCGTTCATGATGAGGTCGGCCACGAAATCGTGGAGCTTCTTGACCTCGCCCTGCGGCAGGGTCGGACGCGGATCCTTCGGCGCAAGCGCCTTCGCGTCGATCGTGATCTTGCCGACGGCGGCGTCTTTCGCGGCCTCGGCCTTCTCGAACTGCGCCATGACCTTTTGCCCCTCGGCGGTCGTGAGGTGGCAGCCTTTGGAGCCCTTGTCGAGAAACGCCTGGAGCTTCTTGCCGTCGTCGATTTCGCCGTCCATCACCTTGCCGGCGAGTTCGACGCCGAGCGCGAGATCCATCGTTCCGCCCACCTCCTCCGGCAGGTCGAGCTGCGAGGAGTAGAAGGCCGAGAGCATGGCCTTGAGATGGGCGCGGGCGGACGATTTCCCCGTCTGGTCCTGAAGCCTCGCCTCGACCACCTCGTGCGCCTCGTCGGTGCGGGCGGTGATCAATCCCATGCCCGCCATAAAGCGCCGCTGGCCGATGCTTTGCTTGTCGTCGCCGTCGCCGAAGTGCAGCGTTCCGGCTTTGGTCGTCCCGACATCTCCAAGCGCAGACTCCTTGTAGCCGTTCAGGATGCCCATCACGAAGTCCTTGCCGAAGCGCTTCGCCTCCCTCATCATCGATATCTCGAGATTGCGCCTTGCCTGCTCGCAATCGTTGATGACGATCCCCTCGTCCATTCCGGCGATGGTGACGAGGCCCGATCCGTCCGCCTTGCGCTCGATCGTCGCCTTGGCCTCCAGCAGCTTCACTTTGCCGGTCGAATGGTCGACATGCGGCGTAGACACAACCTCGGAGCCAAAATTGCCGGAACCGAGGTTATGGTCCGCCTCGCGGAATACGATCCTCACGTTCTTCTCGCCGAGCTTCGGCTCGAGCGCCTTGTAGACGTCCTTGACGCAGTTGACGATCTTCGCCTTGTCGCTTTCGTAGCTCTGGTAGTTGGCGAAGCGCCAGATTTCGTTGATGCCGAGCGAGAAAAGCCCCTTCAGAAAGCGCGCCGCTCCGTGGGACTTGCCGGCCTGGTACGCCGCGCTGCGGGCGTCGAGCGCGTCCGCCGCGCTCACGCCTTCCTTGCCGCCCGTCAAGATGTTCCGCTGGATGTCGGACATCTTGACCTGGCTCCATTCGATCTTTGACATTTTTGTTTCTCCTTTCAAACTGTTTTGTTTTGTTCGGTTCGCCCTGTCTACACGCGAAAGTCCGAAAGGTTACCGGAGTCATCTGCGCCAGACGACGATAGTATGCATTTTACCATAATAAGGGATTGGAAGGCAACAGGAACCGCAGCGAAAGGCGGTGACAATGGATTAGACGGCTACCGACCGGTGTGTGTGTTTAGACACGATTTCCTTTTTTGGCGACGCGGCGGGATGCTCAGCGCCTCCCATGGAGACGCGGCTTCCAGCCGCGTCCGCTCCCAAGGAGATGCGGCGTCTCGCCGCGTCACCCCCTAAACGTTCTTGCCTATAACTTAACTATAATTCCAAGCCATTGCTTTCGCTGCTGGGAGTTTTGGAGTATTGGAGGTCTGTCACCAAAACTCCGAGACTCCCAATAGCGAAAGCAACCGTAGAGCGGCGGTTGAAAAACGCGAAGCCCCTTTGCCAACCCTCGGAGTTAAAGGAATAACGGGGACAGTCCCCGATATTTTCCGCGCGGCATAGGGACAACTATACCCAGGGGGGTCCGTCGCTCCGCGACGGACATTCACAATACTCGCAAGAAATCAAATAATCGGGAGCATGCGAGAGTAGAGAATGGAAAGTGACTTTCTAGTGAACTGCTCCACGCCCTTTCTTGTTCCGTCGCGGAGCGACGTAACCCCCTGTAGCGCGGCGGTATGCTCGGCCTCTCCCTTGGAGACGCGGCTTCCAGCCGCGTTGCCCCCTCAACGTTCTTGCCTATAACTTCACTGCCTTTCATGCGACTCCTTTCCTCGGCTAATCTGTATTTTGCAATTTAGCCGAGTCCGCAGCCAGAGCCGCGAAACGATCGATAGAGGTGAGCGCCCTTACCTCACCACCCCGCCAATCCTGTGAATCCCGCAAATCCTGTCGAATAACTCGCTCCCGCCGAAGAACTACTCCTCTATCCTCACCCTGAAGAAGTTCGCCGAGCCCAAGGGGGTCCGTCGCGCGGGGCCTTGCGGCTGCTTCGCAGTTCGCGCTACGCGCTCACCCAACCCGACGCCTTCGGCGCGGGCGCATCCCGCGACGGACATTCACAATACTCGCAAGAAATCAAATAATCGGGAGCATGCGAGAGTAGAGAATGGAAAGTGACTTTCTAGTGAACTGCTCCACGCCCTTTCTTGTTCCGTCGCGGGATTCGCCTGCGCCGAAGGCGTCAGGTTGGCCGACGAGCGAAGCGAGGAGCTTTGCGAAGCAAAGTCGCAAGAGCCCGAGCGACGGAACCCCCTAAAACGCCAACCCGCTCTGCACATCTAAACCCCTCTGCGCTCTCGGCCTCTCCGCGCCTCTGCGTGAGATATCTTGAAGCGGCAAATCCGCCGCTTCCCCCAGTCAAACGGTGTCTCCACCCCCGAGCCACCCTCGGCGAAACGGCCTCACAGCGCGCCCTCAAGCGCGCTCCAGCGATGCCGTTATGGATGATGGATGAGGTCATTTATTCCTTTGCTTTCTGCGGCTATTCTACCAAAATAAAGGCACTGCAGTCAACAAAGACAATGGACACAAAAACCGCCAACGCAAATGGCACATTCTGGCGGGATATGCAATTTGCGTTGGCAGTTTCGGAGTTCTGGAGTGCGGCGTTACGATCTAACCGTAAACCTCGTCATGCGAGCCGATGTTGTGAAGGATTACTTCATGTTCGGCAATCTCCACGCACAAGACAATGCGGTAGGCGTAGTTGATGCTAACCGCCTGTTTCCCCGCAAGTCTGCCTGTCAGCGGATGCAACCGCAACGACGGCGCAAACGGATTCTCCCTAAGCGTGTTCAAGGTCGTTCGGGTTGCTTCCCGCAATTCTGGATGTCGTTTGGCGAAACGCTTGAAAGCACGGGCGAAATACGGCGTCTGCTTTAATTCGTACATCGTCGCCGTTCCTATTCGTCGAAAGCCGACATCAATCCCTCGACCGTAGTAGGCGTGGCAAGCCCTGCGCGGCATTCCGCATCAGACTGGAGGCAACCTTCCACAAACGCCTCGTGCCTCATGCGCCGGAAATCGTCGGCGAAAAGGACAACGTATTTCGGCGTGTTGTTGGCGATAACCCACACCGGGCCATCCTTCAACTGCGCGTTCAGTGCGCTCATTCCGCGCCGCTTGACTACCTGTGCGGGTATTGTCGCAATCATTGCTTACTCCTCTGCTTCTTTGTGGTGCTAAAATTAGCGCTAATTATAGCACGTTCGTGGTGCCGAAATCAAGAGTGTAAAATTTTCAACATACCCCGTTGGGTGTTTAGATTTTCAGACCCGCATGAAGCCGCTATTTCCGCCGTGGATGGCATCGAGAAGGACCTCCTCGGCGGCGGTTTCACCCCTTTCGCGCTCCGCGACCTGGAAGGCATTCAGGATTCCGCGCCAATGCTCGGTCTTGTCAACGATGCGCGCCACCTCAGCGGCAAGCGAATCCGCGTTCAGCGCCGAGAGCGGAAACGCCTGGAAGATCGCGTATTCGCCCGTCTCGGGGTTCTGGCAGAGCGTGGCGCCGCCCGTGCCGCCGAAGAGGTGGTTTGCCTTGAGCATTGCCGTGCCGAAGGTGCGGTCGTCGTCGGACGACGGAAGGCCGATCTCGCCATAGACCATCACCGTGCCGGCGGCCTCGTCGTGGAAGATGTCCACCTTCATGCCGTCGATCTCGAACGCGCACGCGCCGCCCTCGGTCTGAGCCCCGTCAAGACCGAGCGACGAGGCAAACGAATCAACAAGTTCCTTGTATTCCATTGACGTCCTTTCCCGTTAGACGAACTCGGCGGAGAATTTCATGACGGCAAAGACTGCGCCTTTATTCAACCGGAACGTTTGGTCGATACTGTCAACCGCTTGGTTGAGCTTGTCGAACAGATCGTCCTTGCTGTCGAGGATTTCCCGGGCCTTGTTGTCGTCAAACTTGGAATAGTCGAGCTTAGCCATGTCTTCGAATTCGTTGGCTTTGATCGTCAGAGCGAACCCCGCACCGATTGTAGAACCGGGATTCACGGCAATCTTCTTGGAGGAATAGACCGTTTGACCGTGTTCGTTCGTCTCTGGGACGCGAGCGGTCATCTGCTGAAGCTGCTTTTCCCCGGTAAATTTGATATAAAGGTCGCCATCCCTACCGAAACGGAGCTTGAACTCCTTCTTCTCGGTGCCCGGATCGGAAACCGTATCGTATTGGAGCGTGTTGCATTTCGGATTGAGCATGTGCGCATGGCTATCGTACGCGCCCTTCACCGTCTCCTGCGAAAGCAGCGCCATGACAATGTTGGCCTTGCCCTTGCCGGTGGCGTCGAGATCGTCGTATTTCGCTGCAGCGCCACCCGTCACGAACGAGGCGATCTGGTCTCGCGCGGTCTCGAAATCGTTGGACATCTTCGAACCGTCCGGGAACGTCACGTTCATGTTTTGCACGACGTCCCTGGCGAAAACGGTGTTCTTGAAATCGCCTGCCACGCACTTCTTGCATTCGGATGCAATGGTCAAGGTGGCTGCGTTCATGAAGTCCTTCTCCTGGATATGCTCGAGATCGGCATCCCTGCCGGTGTGCGGCTCCGGCCCCATCATGTTGGCAAAGAGCGTGCGCATCTCCTGCGCGCCCGGTCCGTCGCCGTTCACGTACTTGGCGATTTTCTCGTCGCGCTTGCTCAGCATCATTTCCTTGGCGTCCGACGTGATGCGGTTTAATATATTCGAGGAGTTGATTTCGGCAATGTCGAATTTGCCTGCATAAGATTCAACTTCCGTACACTTCATGCCAAGGGAGTGATCGACCGTAAACTTCATGGAGTCCAGCATTTTGCAGGCAATATGTGCGGTCAGGTTGGTATAGTCTTTATGGCCAAGCGACAAATTTCCGAGGTTGATGTCGTCCTGGACGACCATATTGTAGAAAGCCAAAAGCTTTTGCGCGGTTTCGGACATGAGGGCCTGCCGTATGTTGCGAGCGCCGGACGGGCCGATCTTGGCGATGACGAGGCACGCGATAAGGCCGCGTATGCAGCCCTTTTCGTCCGAGCCCTCCGTCGCTTCGTCCGTACCGGACTTGATCATCAGTTCATTGGTCATCTTTCCCAGCCGGCTCAAGGCGGCGTCTATTTGCTCCGCGCTCGCGCCCGGCTTGAGCAGCCCGATGCTGGAGGTGTCGGTGGTGGTTACCATTTGCATGACCTTCGCCAGCTGCCCGGGCGGCAGCGACTTTCCGTTCATCGCGATGAGGAAATCCTTGCTTGCGGCAAGCACTGCGCGATTGCCGTTGGCGGTCTGGCGCATTTCATCGAGATTGGCGAGCACCCCGTCCACCTTCTTCATGGCCGCATCGGCAGAACGCAATTTGCAGTCGCCCCGCAGAAGAATGCTGCCCATGCAGTTTGAGATGATTTCGAGCGCGTCCTTGTCGCCGCCGCACCGTCCGATGGCCATGTCGATGAGCCCGTCAACCTCGGCCTTGCGGTCTCTGGGCACGTGGCTGAAGACGATCGAGGCGGAATCTTTCGCGACGTCCTTTGCCTGGGCGATGGCCGCGCGCATCTCGCTTTTTGCCGCGCTGATCGCCGCGTCGACCGCCTCCTTGACGATCAATATCCGTCGGGCGGTGAGCGGCTTGCCCTTGTCGTAGTCCGCCATCCGCATGGCATCCCTGACCGAATCGGGTATCTTCGAGTCGCCGCCGAACATTTCGTTGATGGCGTCCCTGAAGATCTTGCGCGTCTCGTTGTTGGCGGTCTGGTCGTCGGGCGAGCGGAACCATTTGAACATGCCGCGGATCGAGTCGGTCGTGGAGGCCGTGACCGTGCGCCCAGCGAGCGCGCCGGTCGTTATGTCAACGCCGCCGTCGACGCGGGCGATCGAATTCATTCCGCCCTTGCTTTGCGTCATGACTTTCGCGAAGTCAGTGAACGCCCTGAACGTATCGTTGTATCCGTTTATGTCGAGTGACATGGATGTATCCGGTTTAAAAGTTGAAAGGTTGAAAAGTTGAAGGGTTGAAGGGTTGGCTAGGCGGCCGGGGCGTCGAAGTGAAGGTTGTAGGAGGCGTTGACGGTCGCTTCGAGGCGGAATTGCTGCGGGATGGCCGACAGCTGCGCGTCGGAGTCCTTGCCGGCGGCGTTGAACGCCCCCTCGTCGAACGTCGACCAGTCCTGGTCGGCGAGGGTGGAGAGGTTGCCGGCGGGGATGGTGATGTCGAGGGTGGTTTCTTCGTAGCTGGCGGTGTCGTCCAGTTTCGTTTGGCCCTGGGCGGTGAAGAGGAAGCCGATGCCTTCGGTGATGGTCACCGAAGCCTTGATCGAGCCGTCCTCCGCCTTGCCGAGCGTCCAGGTCAGGGGTTTTTGGAAGGGGTTTGGGGCTTCCTTGCGTCCGCCCGTGAGATTGTATTCATGCCCGGCCTTTTGCAGGGTGGAAATGAACCCGTTCTTGACCATGCTCGGAGCGTATTGCGTGACGATCGACATCAGAAGGCCCGTCTGCTTCTTCACGTTGGCCGAGGCGGCCTTGTAGGTCGCCTTGTCGTCGCCCGTGATGAATTGGACGAGCTGGTCGCGCGCGGTTTCGTAGTTCGTGGTCGAGACCTTGCCGCCTCCCGGCAGGTTGACGGTCATTCCGCCGGCCACCACGTCGCGGTTGAACTGGTAGTGCACGCAGTCGAAGTCCTCGGTGCGGTTGCCGCCTCCGTCTTTCTTGACGAGGTGCTTGTTGACGAGGAACGCGAAGGTGTTGACGAGGTCCTTGCGGGTCTCTTCCTGCAGTTTGGCGTTGAAGCGGCCGAGTTTCTCCATGACGGGGGCGTTTTCCTGGGCTCCCGAGGCGTCGAGGATGAAGTTCTGCATCGTCTTGGCGGCGGGGCTGGTGCCGCCGACCGTCTTGGCGAGCGCCTTGTTGCCGGACTCCTCGAGGGTTTCGGTGAATTGGATTGGGGTCGATGTGGAAGAGCCGTCGAGGGCGACCGTGGTCTCCCAGTGGAACTTGACGGGCATCCCCTCGGGCTCGGAGTAGCGGATCGTGATGGCGCCGGTTTCGTCGTTGCGCGAGAGGGTGTAGGTGAGCGGGATGTGCTCGGTGCCGATGTCGCCCCGGATGCCGTGCTGCGGCAACAGCGGCAGGAGCGGCTGGTGCGCGGCCTGCGAAAGCGCGCGCATCACGCTGGACGCCTGGCTCACGTGGACCTTGCCGCAGAGGGTCTCGATCCTGTTGGCGATGACGGCGTTGCCCGCGCCGCCGTTTTTCCCGTCGGCGGTGAACGTCTCCTGTCCGATTTTGACGGTGAAGTGGTTCTGTTCCGCGCTGAGGATGCGCGTCCCGCCGAGATACTTCGGGTTCTCCGGGCGCACGAAGTCGCCCAGAATGCGGCTGCGTCCACCCTTGGTCGAGCCGTCGATTTCCTCGATCTTCATCGTGGTGGGCGAGTAGTCGGGCAGCGTCTTGGGTTTGGGGCCTTTGCCCTCGGCGGCGGCCAGCGCCTCCGCGAGGGTGCAGCCGCTCTGCTCGATGTAGTTCGAGACCTCCATGAGCTTGCCCTGGTTCGTGCTGTACTTCTTGTAGAGTTTGTTCATGAAGACGTCGTTGACGTCGTGCGAGGAGGCGTCCGGCGGAATTTCGAGGTCCGGCACGAGCACGGCGTTGATGTGCGTGCGGTCGAGCTTGCCGGCGTTCTTGAGTTCCACGATTTCGTCGAAATGCCGCAGGATTCTCGAGAGCGTGTGGGAGTTGGCGACGACGTTCGTGGCGCCTTTCGGCTGGGGGGAGGGCGGTTCGAGCGCGGCGAACACGGCATAGACGACCTGGCGCTTTTCGGGGGAGAGCTGCGCGACGGTGCCCGTGCAGCCGGAGCCGTTGCCGCGGGCGAAGAAGTTCATCGCCTTGTTGTTTTCGATGCCGAACGCCTTCTCCGGGTCCGGCGCGGCGAGGTTGAACGTCGGGTCGAGAGCGATGTCCTCGAAGACGAACTTCTCGAAGCCCATGAGACCCTCTTTCGTGAGGAACGTGCCGCCGGCGTTCTTTTCGGTGAGCGTGTTGCAATTCTTGGACTTGACGTTGGCGGCGGTGTTCTCGAACCACGTCTTGAAGGAATCCATGAGTTTCAGGCCCGCCTTGAAATTGTCCGCTGAAGCGGTGAAGCGCCCGCCGTATTGGAAAAGGCGGCGCTCGGAGCTTGCCGGGTTCAGCGTCTTCTTGAGCGCGTCCGCGTCGCTGCAGCCGGTCGCGGACTTGATGAACGCGAAGGCCTCCGCGAGCATCGGGAGCTCGCTCTTGTGGTAGCCGGCCGCGAGGACCTTCCCCTGCATGGCCGCATCCTGCGCGAAGCGCTTCGCCGTCTCGTTGATGGACCGAAGCCCTGCGGCGTCGATTCCCCTGGCCGCGCCGCGCGCGATGCCGTAGAGGAAATTCGGCGTGGGCGACATGTCCTTCGGCATCGCGGCGAGGGCTTCCCGCAGGATGCGTCCGGCGGCCGTGCCGGCGCCGAAGGCGGCGAGCTTCATCTCCGGCGGCAGCTGCGCGAGGCCGGCTTCGTCCGCCGCCTTCATGAGCGCCTGCGCGAAGAGCGGCTGCATGTCCGGCTTGCCGAGGGTGACGGCGAGCTGGGCGGGGGTGAGGGGCGTCCGGCCCATGTACGTGTCCACCTGGGTCACGCCGTCCGGGAGCTCCCCTCCGTTCGCGTGGCCGATCGCGTTCCGGACGTCGCCGCCCGCAAGGAACTTCTCCAGATCCACCGCGAGATTCGGAGACTTGTCCAGCGCCATGAAAAGCAGCAGCGGCACGCCCTTGATCGTTTCGTCCGCGCCGATTTCGCGGGCACCCGCGTAGAGTGCGGGGATCTTCGACTCCGCGCTTGCGTTCAATTTGCCGATTTCCTCGAAAATCTTCGCCATCGGCGCCTTGGCGGCGAAGGCGTCCGCCAGCGGCTTGACGTCGATTTCCCCGGCAAGCTCCTTGGCCTTGGCCAGGTCGAGGCGCTTGAAGCTGTTGATGCCCAGCAAATGCTGCTTCACGCGGTCTACGGCATCGCCGGAAAGCCCGAGGGCGTCGGCGCCGCGCAGGAATTCCGCGTGCGCATGCGCCGTCTTCTGCGCCAGCTTCTTGAACTCCGCCGTGATTTCTTCGGGCGTGCCGGCCTTGACCTTTCCCATGAGGATGTCGGTCTTGAGCGCATCGCCCTGCGTGGCTGCCAGGTACTCGAAGGAAGCGAGTTCCCCGTTCGCCGGATTCCACTTCACCCCGATTTCCTTGGCGAACGCCTCGTTCATGAAGTCTTTGAGCTTTGCTTTGGCATCGATCGCCGCCGCCGCCTTGGCGGTCGTCTCGCGGATCGTGCCCATCGCGCCGTCGAGGATCGCCTTGGCCTCGTCCGCCGTCTTCGCCTCCGCGAGGGCGCGGAACGTCTCCGGCATGATTTTTTCCAGATTCCCCCTTATGTCCGCGCAGCCGGAGGTCTTCCGGCCCATTTCGCGCAGCAATCCTTCGACGGTCCTCTCGACCAGGTTCAACGCGCTTTGCCTGAAGCAGTTCGCGCGGTAGACCTCGCGGAGGTTGTCGGCCGTCACGGCCTTTCCTTCCTCCGTCATCTTCTCCACATCCTCGCGCAAAGTGGAGTCTTTCACCAGGCGGGAGACGGGCTTGTCCGCCTGCGCCACCGCCCCCTTGCCGAAAACCGCCGTCGCCTCCGCCCGGACGGAATCGGCCATCTCTTTGATCTCGAACGGAATCGGTTTCCCGACCGAGGTGGTCAGGCAGAACGCAATCGCGGCGTTGCGCTTTTTGAGATTCGTGCCGCCGGCCAGGAGGAGATACGCCTCGTCGAGCATCCGGATGGTCTCGCGCTCGCTCTTGGAGCTCGCGAACAGGATCTTCTGCCCGTTTTCGGTCGTGTATTCCAGGACGCAGTTCCCCTCGGCCTTGGGGTTGCCCTTCGCCTTCGCGACGATCGCGTCGCGCTGCGCGAGGATCGTTTTCAGCATCTCGCTGCGGTCCTCGCCGGCGACCTCCGCCGCATTGCCCTCGATGATTTTCTGGAAATTCGCGATCTCCTCCGACTCCATCATGGTGCGGTGGACGGAGTCGCTCGCCGCGCGGCGGTGTTGTTCGAGGTTGTGCAGCGTGGTCGGGTTGGTCCCGTAGAGCTGCGCCGACGTCTTGAACGCCTTCTCCCCGCGCTCTGCGCGCGCGGCGTTGATGGCGGCGGCGTTGCGGTCGATGATGTCGCGGATCTGCTGGCGCGACAGCGGCTTGATCGAACGCCCGGCCAGCGCCTTCGGCGCCGTCTCGTCGGGCGCCAGCCCCAGCTCCTTGCGGATCTGGTTGATTTCGTCGCCGCCCACGCCGTTCGCGGAAAGCGCCTTCATGAAGGCGTTCTTGATCGCCAGGACTTCCTCATGGGAAATCGACTTCGTGTTCGCGCTCAGGCGGTGGACGTGGTTGTTGATCTTGGTGAGCCTGGATTCGCTCTTGAGCGCCACTTCGCCGGCGTTATAGTCGCCCGTCGCCATCTTCTGGAACTGGTCGAGCGAGATGTTGAGGTTCGCGAGATTGATTGCCATAACTTTGTGTGACTCCTTGAAAAGTTGAAAGGTTGAAAGGTTGAAAAGTTGAAAGGTTGAAAATCCGGGGCTGCGCCGGGTCGGTGCCTATCCTTTCAGTCAGACGTGTATTATGTCGAATCCGGCGGGGTCGGCGGCGGAGGCCTCGCGCGCGTCGCCGCCAGAATCAGCGGAATAGCCGCTGCGCTCGGCGTCGAGGCGGTCGGTCAAGCGCTGCGCGAAGGCGGCGAACTTCTCGAAGGCATCCGGGAACTCGGGGGCGATCAGCCGGTCGCCCGCGAAGATCGCGAAGGCCGCGATGAAGCCCGTCTCTGGATCACGCGCGACGGACGGCAGGCCGTCGTGCATGAGGCCGAAGCCGAGGTTGAGCAGGTCCTCGACGAGTTTGCGCGACGGCGCGTCCGGCAGGTCGTCCGCCACGAGCGCCGAGACGACGAGCCGATCGCCCGGCCCGTCGCGGCGGATGGAGAACGGCTGGTCGCCGATCATCACGGAGCAGGAATCGTCGTCGAACGCCAGCGGCAGTCCGAGGCGGGCGGAGAGCGCCGCGAGCGCGGCTTCGGATGCGCCGGGGGTCATGCCGCCACCTCCTTCTTGTCCTTCTGGCCGGGTTCGTGGATGAACTCGGAGCGGTAGGTTTTGTTGTAGTGTTCGACGCACGTGAGCAGGAAATTGAAGCTGTTTATGAGCCTGGATTCCGCTCCGCGGGCGGCGCGGTGCCCTATGTCGTAGTCGATCTGATCGGTGAAAAGACGCCCGCCGAACATGATTTTGCCGAGATTCGTCTTGGTGGATTGGGAGACCTTTTCGCCGTTCTTGGGGTTGAAGCTTTTCTCGACCATGCTTCTTTATCGTGTCGGCGATGGCTTTCTGCGCCTTTTCGACGTCGACGACTTTGTCCTTGAAGGTCGTCTTGAGCATGTGGGCGCAGCGCCACGCCTTGCCTTCGATGTCGTCGAGGTGGTTGCCTTCGGCGTCGCCCCTCGCCTGCTCGATTCCGCGCGCGAGGAGATAGACGAGCCGATCGCTGTCCTTCCTCTTGTCCTTGTAGGCCGACGTCGCGATGTTCGTCACCAGTCTCCTGAAAGCGTCTTCGGTATCGTCGTCGTTGAGCTTTTTCGTGCCGGTTATGTGATCGAGCGCGTCGCGGACCGCGGCTTCGAACTTGTCGTCCGGCAGGTTCAACCCCTTGCGGACTTCGCTCTTGACGGCCTTGACCAGCTCGTCGAAGTCTTCTTTGCTTCCTTTGGCGTAGAACTTGGCGGCGTCGATGACGCCCTTGGCGCACAGGTCGCTCTGCGTCGCGAACTTCACGCTCCCCGTCGTGCGCGTCTTGTTCTCGAATTTGAACAGCAGATATGCGTCGCCCATGTACATGTCGACGAGTTTGTCGAAGTTCTTGTCGATGTCGTAGGCCGAGACGGGCTTCATCACCGGCTTTTTCTCCTTGTCCACGAGCGTGGTTACGATCCACTTGTCGTTCGGTTCGTCCCTGACGATGTTCGTGACGGGGCGCAGCGCGCCGCAGAGATTCTCGTACAGGATGCTCTTGCCTTCCTTTTCGAGCTTCTGGCGGACGAGAGGGGCGATTTCGCCTTCCTTCATCGCCACCATCGTCTCGGCTCGCTCGTTGATGCGCTCCTGGATGGTCGCTTCGTCCTTGATGCCGGCCTTTTCGTATTCTTCGCGGACGGTCTTTTCGCACTCGGTGCGCGCGGCCTGGAGGAAGGGCGCCCTGACTTCGTCCGCCAGCACCTTGAACTCGGCTGTCGCGCTGAAGGCGAGGTCGTTCTTTTCCTCGGAACGGCCGGCGGAGACGGCGTTCATGGACTTCTCTATGTATTGCTGAAGATTGTCGACCTTGGCCTCGAGGCACCCGCCGTCGAGCTTGTGCAGCAGGAGGTCCGGCACCTGCGTGTTCTTGTCCTTCATCCCGTTCATGGCCTCGAGGAAGCCGTTGATCACCGAATCCACCAGATTGATCACGTAGCGCTTTATGTTCCTCTCGCTCTTGTCGGTGTTGTTCAAGTCGATGTGGATGGACAGGTTGGCTTGGGCCAGGAGTTCGTTACACGCCGTGCCGGTCGGGAGCCTGGTGAGCTGGTTGCGCAGGGCGGCGAGCTTGCCGATGTCCCCCAGCCGCCTGAGGATCGTGGCCATATTCTTGGGCATGGAGTCGTTTTCCATTATGCGGACGAGACGATCGTAGTTTTCATCGCTCAGCTGGATGTCCGCGTTGGGCATCGCGAAGGCCTTCATGACCTCCTTCGGATGCTGTGTCCCGCCGGCGTCGATTTTGTCGTGGTTCTTGTAGAGGACGTCGATCGCCTCGTCGATCGCGGAGTTGATGGCGCCGATGTTTGCGTTGTCCTTGAATCCCGACGCGGCGGCCTGCTCGGTTATCCAGTTGTCGTACTGCGTCTGGAGCGTCTGGGTGAAGCGCGCCAGGGTGTTGGAGCGGAAAAGGTTCGTGAACCAGTTCCCGCTCGTGAACTTGGCGTTCACCTTGCCGTCGACGAACGTGACGTCGAAGGTGTTGCTGTTGACCTGGATCGAGCCGTTCTTCGGCGCGGCCTCCTGCGTGGACAGGAAATGGTCCTTGAACGAAACGTTCGCGATGTGTTCTACTGTTGGCATTTGTTTCCCTCCTTCACGGGTTCAACTCGCATACACGCGAATCGGCGAAAGGTTACATTGCCGACGCAGAATCCGCCATGTTCCCTTCCCTGTCGACTAGTATACCAAATCGGCAGGGATTTCACCACAGCATGTCGGGGTGAAATCAAAACAGGACTTGTTGTAGTTATCAAAACACGACACGGGCGGGATTGCAAAGTGCCGCGGAATCTGATAAACTTGTCGGCGATGGAGACCGTCCTTTACATCACCGACCTTCACGTCGGCTCGCATGTCGGCGAATTCGCCGGCGTAGTGGACCGCGCCGCCGCGCACCGCTGGCGCGTCATCGAGGTGGAGCTCGAGCGCACGACGCGCTCCATCTCGGAGATTCTTGGCCAGTGGCGTCCGGCAGGCTGCATCATCGAGGGCAGCAAGACGGACTCCCTCGACCTCGCGCGCACGTTCCGGGGGGTGCCGGTCGTGTACATGGACCCCGACCCGACCAACGCGCTCCACGCCCGACACGTCGTGACAGACGATCCAGACGCGACGGCGCGGATGGCCGCGCGCGAGCTGATGCTCACGAAACCGGCGTCCTACGCCTTCTTCGGATGGTGCGTCCCCACACGCTGGAGCGAGGGGCGCGAGTGCGCCTTCTCCGCGGCAGTTGCCGCGGAGGGCGCGAGATGCGTCTCGTTCGGCGAAAACTGGGACATCGGCGACACCCTGGACGCGCAAAGGCGCTTCGCGAAGTTCCTAAAGCCGCTCCCGCGTCCGGTCGGGATCTTCACGGTCAACGACTACGCGGCAGTCCAGGTCGTCGAGGCGTGCCGCCGGCTCGGCTGGACCTGTCCCGACGACTTCACGCTCGTCAGCGTCGACAACGAGGAGATGCACTGCGAACTCTGCGAACCGACGGTGTCGTCCATCGAGCAGGACTTCCGCGGCGGCGGACGCCTCGCGGCCGACCTGCTCGCGGAGCTCATGGCGAACCCGAAGCTCCCTCCGCGCCACCTTAAGTTCGCGCCGACGAAGCTCGTCCGACGCCAGTCGTCGCGCGCGCTCGTGAGGAACGACCCCGTCGTCGCGCGCGCCGTGGAACGCATCCGCCGCGACGCCGCAACCGGCATAACGTCCGCGGACATCCTCGCCGAGATGCCCTGCTCGCGCAGGCTCGCCGAGAAGCGGTTCCTCGCCGCAACGGGAAAGTCGATACTCGAGGAGATACAGTCCGTGAGGCTGGCGAAGGTCTTCGAGCTGCTGAAGTCGGACGTCCCCATCGGACACATCGCCGCGCGGTGCGGGATGCGGTCCGACTCCTACCTTAAGCGATTCTTCAAGGCGCGGACGGGGCAGACCCTTCGCGACTGGCGCCGGACGCACTGACCGGTCCCCTGCACCAGTCGTCGATCCCCGCGGCGATCGCACGCGCCATGCGCGCGCGGCGCTCCGCGTTCCAAATCGCCTCCTCGCCCGCCGGCGAGGT
Source organism: Kiritimatiellia bacterium (assembly GCA_016296065.1). GTDB lineage: Bacteria > Verrucomicrobiota > Kiritimatiellia > RFP12 > UBA1067 > UBA1067. Next base: position 28,979 of record JAEDKA010000005.1, on the reverse strand, counting down.
CACGAAGTCCGCCTCGATTAGGCAGCTCGGAATCTCCGGATTGCGCGTCACGGCGAAGTTCGCGTGCATGTTCCCGTTGGACCTGAACTCGCCGTCGAACTCCGCCGCCATCCGCGCGTTTATCGCCTTCGACAGCGCTTCGCCGATATCGTTCCACGAATAGACGGTGTGGTACCTTAGTTCGCGGGGATCCTTGTCGTACGGCGGCGCGTTGTGGTGTATCGACACGAAGGCGTCCGCGCCCTTCGCATGCGCGACCTTAGGCCTGTCGTAGAGCGATGGGAATGTGTCGTCCTCGCGCGTCATGACGACGTTGTATCCAAGCGATTCGAGCTCCTTCCTCACCCGCACCGCCGTAAGCAGGTTGGCGTCCTTCTCGAAGAACCCGTGCGGACTCACAGCGCCGGTGTCGCTTCCGCCGTGCCCGGGATCGAGCACGATCGTTATCTCGCACGGCGCCTTGTTCGTCGGCGGCTCCTTCGCCTCGTCCTTCGCGTACTCGAGCTTCTCCCACACCTTCGGCGGAGCGGGCGTCGCGTTCGGGTCCGCCACCGGCTTCTTCGCGATGCGGAACCACACGTTCGTCGACTCCCCGGACTGCGAGGCGACCGATACGTCGTTCGAACCCTCCGACACGTCGACCATCGTCGCCCACGCGCCCGTGCGGTACACGGACACGCTCTCGCCGTTGACGACGACGTTCGTGTCGCCCTTGCGCGTGGAGCCGATCAGGTACACCTTGTCAATGGCGGGAAGCCGCGCGCCCTCGGAGGGGAACGCCACGATGGGGGCTGCGGCCAGCAGGATTGTCGCAATCATGTCAGAGCGCGGCGCATATGCCGCGGAGGAAGTCTTCGTAGTTCTCGAACGCGGGGAGGTCCGGGTTCGCCGCCTTTATCGCGTCCGTGGAGCGGAAGAGGAACCCGGCCTTCGACGCGCGGATCATCTCCAGGTCGTTGAAGCTGTCTCCCGCCGCAATCGTCTCGAAGCCGCAGCTCTGGAGCGCCTTCACCGTCGTGAGCTTGGAGTGGTCGCAGCGCATCCTGTAGCCGGTGATCTTCCCTTCCGGCGAGACCTCGAGCGCGTTGCACATAAGCGTCGGATAGCCGAGTTTCTTCATGAGCGGCATCGCGAACTCGTAGAAGGTGTCGGACAGTATCAGGACCTGCGTCTTCGCGCGGAGCGCGTCAAGGAAGTCCTTCGCGCCGGGGAGCGGATCCACCCCCGCGATGACCTCCTGTATCTCCTTCAACCCGAGGCCGTGCCTTTCGAGCAGGTCTATCCTGAAGCGCATGAGCTTGGCGTAGTCCGGCTCGTCGCGCGTCGTGCGGCGGAATTCGGGGATTCCCGTCTTCTCCGCGAACGCGATCCAGATTTCCGGAACAAGCACGCCTTCGAGATCCAAGCAGACAACATTCATCTTGTTCTTTTCCTTTGCGGGAATATTATACCAAAAACCGCGGCGCATCTGCCGCGCATTCTCAGGCCTGCGCCTCGCAGAAGCGGCGTATCGGGCACCCCTCGCACTTCGGACGCAGCGGCGCGCAGCGCGTCTGTCCGAACGAGACGAGGTGGCTGTTCCACGTCTTCCAGTACCTGACGGGGAGTATCTTCCTCAGCGTCATCTCCGTCTCAAGCGGAGTTTTCGTCTTTATGAGCCCGAGGCGGTTGCATATCCTGTGGACATGCACATCGACGCATATCGCTGGAAGATCGAACCCGACGGCTACCGTGAGGTTCGCCGTCTTGCGTCCGACGCCCGGAAGCTCGCACAGCTCCTCGACGGTGTTCGGCAGCACGCCGCCGAACTTCTCCCTCAACACCTTCGGAAGCGCCTTCAGGTGGCGCGCCTTGTCGTGGTAGAAGCCAACGGGAAAGATTAGCTTCTCGATTTTCGCCTCAGGAAGGCGCTCGAGGTCGGACGGAGCGAAACGCTCCCCCTCCGCCTCCGCGAAAAGGCGCCGCACCGCACCTGCGGTGCACGCATCTTTCGTGCGCGCCGAGAGTATCGTACCGACGAGCACGCAGAACGGATCGTGCGTCTGCGCCTCGATGAGCTCGATTATCGGCGCGCTGTGCGCCTTGAACTCGCGCTTCAGCGCCCTATCCACGGACGGTATGTCGTCTACGGTCATTTGCGTTCCCTGCTTTTCATTGAGTGTATTCCGCCCAGTTCCACCTCGCTGCGCCAGCGGCCGCGGGGCGGAACGGGATCGTAGCCATGCGCGCCGAAGGGATGGCACCGAAGGATTCGCCAGAGCCCGAGCAGAGTTCCCTTGATCGGACCGTGGACGCGCAGCGACTCTATCATGTAGTTTGAGCAGCTGGGCTCGAAACGGCAGGCGCCACCCATAATCGGCGAAAGGACGATCTGGTAGGCGCGAACGAGGAGAATCAATGCCTCGGACGCGAATCGCGAGACGCGAGGCATTTCATCTCCTCCATTACATCGGCGCATTGCCTGCCGCGGAGCGCCGCGCGGCCGATGAATATCCACTCCGTGTTCGCGGGCATCGCGCCTTCCTTGACGAGAAGACGGAACGCCTCGCGCAGAAGTCGCTTCGCGCGATTGCGGTCGACCGCATCGTGGAAGCTCTTCTTTGAAACGACGACGCCGGCCTGCCGGTCGGCGTCGGGTGACGATAGCCGCCACGCGACTAGGAGACGTCCCTTTACGGAACGCCCCCGGTCGAAGATACGCTTGTACTTCGCGCCGGGGAGCCGCGTGGACATGTCGGCTACGTCCTTAGACCTGCGTAAGGCGCTTGCGCCCCTTCGCACGACGGGATGCGAGGACCTTGCGGCCTCCCTTGGTCGCCTTGCGGGCGCGGTAACCGATTTTCCTTTTCCTCTTGATCTTAGAGGGCTGCCATGTCATCTTCATGATTGATTCTTCCTTTCAACTGAAATGAGCGGATATTTTACCATATTTAGTCCTCGGCTTTCAAGTGCCGAAGGAGTTCTTCGAAACGATTTATCTTAACGGTGCATCTGGAGTCGTTGAGCCTTCCGAAGCCAAAAGTGCAGAAAGCGCCCTTAATTCCGGCATTTGACGCCGCCTGCATGTCCGTCCAGCTGTCGCCGACCATCCAGTCGTGCGACGAGAGCCGGTGCCCGCCGAGCCTTGCCGCGCACGCGCGCAGCGACTGCGCGTCCGGCTTCAGCGGCACTCCGTCGCCTCCCGCGACCACCGCAGCGCCGAAATACCTCGCGAAGCCGAACTTCTCGAGAATCATCTTGACCGCGAAGTTGGGCTTGTTCGTGTTGATCCCGAGCTTCCATCCGCGCGCGGCGAGCTCGTCGAGCGTGCGCCTCACGTTCGGATACGGCGCAACGGTCTCGCAGCAGTGCTCCGCATAGTGGCTCCTGAATATCTCCCAGAGCTGCTCGTACGGAACCTTCGCCTCGGGAATCGCGTGCTCGAGGAGGTAGCGCGCGCCCTGCCCCACGTGCGTTATGACCGTCTCCACGGGCAGCTCGTGGAGGCCGAGGTCCCGCCGCGTGTGGTTTACCGTCGCCGCGAGGTCGGCGCGGGTGTCGAAGAGAGTTCCGTCAACGTCAAAGAATACTGCGTTCATCTGCCTGTTCTGCCTTCTGCATGGTGCGGCGGATATTCTACCATATCTGCGCCGCACCTTGCAAAGGCGGTCACGGGACGAGGGTGAGCCGGCCCCAGCCGGAGCGGTCGGAGGAGTTGCGCTGCGAGCCGTTCCACATGAGCTGCCGCACGCGCTGTCCGCCCGCAGGCGCGTCGTCCACCGCGAGGTCGAAGAGGATCGTGTCGTTCGCCTTCGGCGTGTACTCGATGAGCGACCAGGGGATAGCGACCTCGATGACGTGCCCCTTGCCGTCAGGTGTCGCGAGCGCACAGCCCTTCACGGGTATCTTCTTCGAGTTCTTCGGGACGAACGCCTCGCCGCTCGCGGCGGAGACGAGCACCTGCCTGTCTGTGAAGAGCATCGGCCCGCCTTTGTCCGGCGACTCCGCGCCGAGGAATATCTCGATGCAGTCGCCGTTCCATATCCACTCGCCCTTCTCCTTGTTCGACTGCGGCGAGGCATCTGTCACGGTGACGAGGAGGTAGAGGTTCTGATCGTCCCAGGAGCCCTTGAAGGACGCCTCGAGTCCTTCCGCGTCGCGTCCCATCACGAGGCGCGAGGAGGAGATAAGCTCCGGCGGACGCAGCGGATAGCCGTCCTGCTTTCCGTCGACCGCCATCTTCGCGATCGGACGTCCGATGGAGTAGTTGCGCGTGGCGTTGCCCGATCCGTTGTAGCGCGGATCGTCGAACTTCCACGCCGGCTTCACGCCGAGCCAGACGGGATAGACGTCGAGATGCGCCTGGAGCATCTCGGCGAACATGTCCTTGTACGGACGGTCCAGGACGTCGAAGAGACCCGTGTTTGCGCGCTCGCCGTTGTGGCCCTCGAAGAAACGTCCGGTCGCGGCCTGGTCGATGAGCGTGAACCACTCGATGCCGGTGACGAAGCCGAGCTCCGCCGCCGCCTCAACGTAGTTGCGGTACGCCATGCCGCGCTCCTTCTGCGTCGCGAGGTCGAATCCGGACGGACCGCAGTTGGACTCCTTGGTCGACGTGTAGTAGAACTCGCTCCAGAACTGCGGCTTCTTGCCCGTCCAGTCGTAGAGGCGCGTGATGAACTTCCTGTCCACGCCCGCCGTGTAGTAGTTGATCGATATGACGTCCATGTGGCGTCCCGCGACGCGGCAGAGCGTCTCGTCGTTCGCCGTGCCCGGCTGCCAGCGGTTGCCGATGAGCATGTGGTTGGGGTCGTTCGCGCGGAACTCGCGCTCTATGAGCGAGTAGTACTCCTCGAGGAACTTCTCCTTGAACGCGTTGACGTCCGCGAACGCCGCCTTGGTCGTCACCGCGAGGCCCTTCGCCTCGAGCGAAGCGAAGTCGGTCTCCTTCGCATCCCACGCCGCGTTGAACTTCGCGATCGTGCCGTACTTCTGCTTGAGCGACTTGACGAATGCGCGCTTCGCGGCCCATGTCGCGTCGAGCGCGGGAATCGCGCGCGGAATGTCCTCAAGTGCCTGCTCGTTCGCGAGGAAGTATCCGATGACGAGCGGATCCTCCGCGCTCTTCGCCATGCCCTTCATGGCGTTGGCAACCTCGCTCCGGCTCTTCTCGTCGAACGGATCGAACATGCCGCGCACGGACGGAATCATCTTGGGATTGCCGAGGTTGACGAAGCCGACGTACGGGAAGTTCCTCTCCCTCGCCTCCTGAGGCCACGGTGAGAACGCGCCGATGGAGTTGAAGCCGACGGCACGAGCGCGGTTGACGTAGCGCCTGCTCTGCGCCGACTCGTCGTATGCACCGTACTTGCGGACGACGTTCGCCTTGTAGAACGAGACGGCCCTTCCGTTCCACCAGTCGCCCGGCTTGTCCTTCCACGCGGCGGTGAACTTCTCGTCGTGCGGCGGCAGCCACTCGAAGGCGTCTTCTCGTCCCGAAACGTCCGTCGTGTCGTCGCTCCCGGCGAAGAAGCAGCAGATGCCGAGGTGGAAGAACGGATTCCCCTCCGGGTCGACGAGAAGCCAACGCTCCTTGCCCTTGACCGTCTTCTTCTCGCAGTGGAAATAGCCGGTCTTCTTGAGCCCGAGCTTAGCGCCGACGCCGGCGAGACCGCCGAATTTGTCGAGTGGCATCTTCTTCTCCGCCATCTTGCCCGCGTAGCCAAGAGACTTGTAGTACGCGTCCTCGCTCTTCGCTACCGCGATGAACTCCGCCTCGTCCTTCACCTTGCCCTTGAACTCGCGCGTGACCTGTCCAAACTTGTCGACGAGAACCTTGCGCGCGAAGGCGGACGTGTCGAGCGCAATTTCGACCGTCCAGTCGGCGAGTCCGCCCGGCAGGTGGAATCCGTTCCAGAATATCGCCCATCCCCACTCGCGGTTGTCCTGCACCTCCATCCACGGCGCGGAGGAGAACTTGAGCGAGAGCTTCGCGTTGTCTGGTCCGGAGACGGCGAACTTCTGCGTGTTGCCCTGGAAGAGCTTCGTCGGTCCCTTCGCGAGCGGGAACTCCCCGTTCTTCGAGTCGACGTACCACTTTCCGCCCTGGTTGAACGTCATCGGGACGTACATCTCCTGGAACGGCTTGTCGTATCCGTCTGGCCTGCGGTCGAGATGGTAGCGGACACTCCTTCCGTCGAGTGTGGCGGTGAGCTCTCCTCCGCTCTTGAACCTGAGGCGGCAGACGTTTCCGTCAACCCTCGACTCAATTGGCTTCGAGCGGTCCTCTCCGCCGATCTTGAGCATCGGATGCGAAAGATGGAAGTCTCCCATCGACCCGCAGTCGATCCTCACGCCGCTGTCCAGCATCTTGAGCGAGAGCGTCGGCGCGGCGGTCTTCGCGCTCTTCGGCGCGCCGCCGCCGTTCTTCGCGAAGAAGGCGGACTCCACCCTGCCGCGCACGTCGGCGAGCTTCGCGGCGTCGGGACCGAACGGAACGACGACGATCTGCTTGTAGACGTTGAACGGAGTGGTGAACGCGATGCCGTACGCGCCCCAGTTCCACTCGCGCAGATCCTGCAGCTCGACCCAGCAGAACTTCTCGGGGAAGAGCACGGAGAACTTCTTCCCTCCGAGCTCGGACGTGAAGTCGCCCGCGTTGCCCTGGAAGAGCTTCACCCCGCCCTTGTCCTTCGGGAACGCGCCGGACTTCCCGCCGACCGTCCACTTCGCGCCCTTCTCGCCCAGCGACAGCGGCATCACGAGATGGAACTTGACGTCCTTCATTCCGGACGGCGTCTCGAGCATCCTGTACGAAAGATGGTCGTCGCCTATGGACAGCTCGAGCTTAGCGCCGCTGGCATAGGAACAGACCGCAGTCTTTCCAGACGGCTCGACCTTGTCCGGACGCTGCTGTCCGCCCGAGGCCTGCACCTCGGGATAGAAGAACTGGAACGTTCCGCCCGGGGCATCCACGTCGACGGACTCCCTGCCGAAGCGAACCCCACCGAACGCCGCGGCGGCCGCCGCGAACGCAAACACCGACAATGTCAGTCTCTTCATCTTTTTTGCTCCGTAGTGATTTTATCTGACTTTCATGGTGAAACCGTAGCGGCGGATCGCGAAGAAACCATTCTTCACGTTTAGATACTCCGCCTTAACGAGCTGCGGAGCCTCGTAGCCGCCGTCCTTCTCGACAGGGGCAGGATAGAGCCCGGCCGCGAAGCGAAGCTCGTCCATCCAGCCCTTGAAGCTCACGGGATTCCCGTTCACATATCCGCCCCAGCCCATCGGCTGCCAGTTCCAGTCGCCATCGATCGGCGCAACGCCGGTCATCCGCGCGCGCAGCTCTCCGTCTGTGTATATGTAGCGGCTCGTGTCATCATACACGACGACGAGGTGGTGCCATTCGCCATCGCTCAGATTGTTGAAGACTTCATCGCTTGTCTGCCCCTGATTCCTGCCTGTGGACGAGAGCTGAGTCGCGTTCCCGTTGAGTCGCACCGACCATCCGCCTTTATCGCCCTCGTTCCACTGCTGCCTGGTGAGAACATCGTTGCCCGGCGTCTGGTCGAAAGGATACTTGATCCACATGGAAAAGGCGTTGTGCGCGCTGTTGTCGTTGAAGACACGCTGATTGACATAGCCAACGCCGGGTTCATCCTTGTTGGGGATCTCTATGTTATGGCCGTCAGCGGCGCCCTTCACGCCGTCGGAGATGCGGCGCGCCGGACCGGCTATGCCGGCCGCATATGTCGTGCCGTGGTCGATTCCATCCATGTAGTACCCCTGCGCGTTCGCGAAGGTCGTCGCCCCTGCCGGCTCGTTGAGATGCCACACGCCCTTGTAGGCGCTCCAGATGGCGGTCGTGTCGACATCCTGCACGGGGCCTCTGGAGTACATCCTGATGCGCATCCCGTTCACGAGCGACGGAATCTTCACCCAGACGACCGTCTCACCCGAGACGTTCCACTGCTCGATCTCGTGCGTCAGGATGTTTCCGTGCTCGTCCGCGAAAGTTACATCGGGGTCGCCGTTGCCGTCCGAAAAGTCGGCGTGCGAAAACCTGCGCTCGCCCTCGCGGAGGCGGATCATCACCGGAAAGTTGACAAGCGGTTCTTCGCCCGGGACGCCGGACGCCTCGAGCCAAATGCGACCAGCGGAGACATCGCCCGTCGCTGCGTGAAGCGAGCAGAAAGACATCATGGCCACAGAGAGAGCCATTGCCGTTTCTTTGAGTGTTATCATTTTCGCTCCTTTTGTACTTTGAATTATATCAAATATGATCTAGCCTTGCATCTGTAAACAAGCGGCTACTTCACCTCGGCTTCGAACCCCCAGGCGGGGAAACCCTCGGCGTTGAACAGCGTCGCCCAGGCGTTGGGCCAGGCCATCGCGTACTTGACGCGCTTCGGGGAAAGTCCTGCGGGAACCTTCAGGACGACCGCATTGCCGCGTATCTCGCCCTCGGCCCAGATATAACGTCCGTCCTCTCCCGCAAGCGCGAACCCCTGGAGCTTCGCGCCCTTCGGCACCGCAAGTCCCGAGTCGGCGTGCGTGAAGGAGATGGCGATGCGGTCGCCCTTCAGCCTGAGGGCCTTGAAGCGCGGCCCCGTCCACTCGACCTTCTCGCCGTAGGCGTTGGCAATGGCGATCCGGAATCCGCGCTCGGCGTAGGCGCTCTTGATCGGCGGATGGACTCCGGACGAAAGGTCGCTGTTGACGAGAAGGTACACGCCCTTCGTCTTTGCGATCTCGTATCCGTCCCAGCGCTGTCCGCCGTTCCAGTCGCTTCCGGGAACCTCGCTCGGCAGCTCCGCGACGGGAGCGGCGCCGTTGGCGTACGGCTGCGACGGATCGAGCGCGCAGCCGCCGCCCGAGGGTTTCTGGACATATATCCATGGAAGGTCCCGACCCCACGCCTTGCGCCATGACGCGACGAGCGCACGCATGACGACGGGCTGGCTTATCTCGGGCATTTCGGTTCCGCCCTCGCCCTGGTCCCAGTAGATGCCCTTCACTGCGTACGGCACGCACGGCGCGATCATCCCGCGCCAGTGCCAGCCGACCTTGTCGGCGTACTTCGCGAGGTCGGGCCTCTTCTCGACCATCGCGGATATCTCGGCGCTGGCGAGGAAACCCTCCTTCGAGAGGAACGGACCCGATGGCGAGCCGTTGGACGCGGCCTCGACAAGTCCGACAGGGCAGCCGAAGTGCCGCTGCAGGCGGACGCCGAAGCCGATGAGCTGCGCGGAGAACGCACCATTGCGCCAGTCTGTTGCCGCCCACCAGCCCCAGTTCTCACCGCCGTGGAGCTGATCCATCTTGCGAAGGCGCAGCGCGGGGAACTTCCCGTCCTTCAGCGCGCCGGTCTCGGGATCGTTCCAGTATTCGTTGAGCGGAGTGTGCATGTTCGACTGTCCGGCGCCTAGCCACACTTCGCCGACAAGGACGTCATGCACCGTCTTCGTCTCGCCACCACACTCCACGACGAGGTCCGTGCCCTTGTCGTCGATTCCGTCGCGCTGCATCGCCGGGAGGTCGACGCGCCACGCGCCGTCCGCGTCCGCCTTCGCCGCGGCGGATTTGCCGCGGAACGAAACCGTGACCTTCGCCCCAGGCTCGCACCTGCCCCACACGGGCGCCTTTGTCCCGGCCTGCAGGACCATGCGGTCCGAGACGAGCGGCGGGAGTTCGATTCCGCCGAAAGCGGCGACGGACGCGCATACGCCCAGCGCAAGAAGACATGCCTTCATCATAGACAGTTGCCTTTCTGTATTTGACCAAAACGGATTTTGCCCTCCCGCCTGGGCGGAATCACTTTGCGGGCGGGACCTTGAGCCCGAGCGCCTTGATGTATTCCTTCCTTGCGAGGCAGTTGGCGGCCTTGCAGTTCTCGACGTACTGGCGCATCAGTTCGAGCGCCTTCGCCCTGTCGGGGCGGTTTGCGTATATCGCCTTGTAGCTGCTGCGGTCGGATTCCGCGAACTTCACGATCGTCTCCTTCCATCCGTCCGGATAGGGGAAGCCGAACCAGCAGGAATCGCCAGGCATCTTGAGCGGCCACATGGTCCAGCCGATGTTGTACTTGTCCATCGCGGCGACCATGTCCCTGTACCACACGATGTCGTTGTGTCCCCACTCGCCCATGTACATCGGGACGTTCGCCCTGTCGCGGAAGTCCGCGTGGCGCTTGACCTTCCAGTCCTCGAGCTTGGGATTGCCGAAGTCGTAGTGGTGGCACTGGTACATCATGTTCGAGTCGAACGTGAAGTCCTTGAACGGCTCGAAGTTCGAGTTCCACTGCGCGCCGCCGAGGATGACGATGTGCTTCTTGTCGACTTCGCGGATGGCCTTCACCGCAGCCTTCTGCACGGCCTCGATGCGGCTGTTGTAGAGGTCCTTGTCCTTCAGCTCGTGCGATATCGGCTCGTTCATGAGGTCGTAGCCGAACACCACGGGCTCGTTGGCGTAGCGCTTCGCGATCTTCCTCCAGATGTCGCAGAACTCACGCTGCGACTCCTCGCACTCGAAGAGCCAGGCGTTGCCGTGCGAGTCGTCGATGTTCGATCCGGTCTGCCCGCCTGGACAGTCGTGCATGTCGAGGATCACCCTAAGGGAGTGTTTGCGGCACCATCCTATGACATCGTCAACCCGCTTGAACCCGTCGCCCGGTCCGGTGAGGTCGAGATAGTCCTCGTCGGTGAAAAGCTTGTAGTGGAGCGGAAGCCTCACCGTGTTGGAGCCGGTCGCAGCGACGAAGGCGATGTCGGCCTCGGTGATGTAGTTGTCCTTGAAGGCCTTCCAGAACTTCCTGGTCTCAACGGGACCGACGAGCTGCTTGAACATCTCGTCGATGAAGTGCGGGGAGCTGCACTTGTCGAATCCGAACATGTAGCCTTCAGGATTCAGCCAGTGTCCGAGATTCGTGCCGCGGATGACGAACTTCTCGCCCTTCGCGTCCACCACGTCATGCCCCTTCACGCGCAGAAAGCCGTCCGCCCCGAAAACCGCCGAAACGGATACCGCCGCCGCCAACGCCAGATTCATCCTGATGCTCATCAGCCAATCTCCTTTTTGTTTTCCGCTGTTCCGTGAACAGCCGCCCCTTTGTCGACTGTCTGCGCAAATTCTACCATATCCGCATCCGCCGATTCGGGATATTTGCGCAAAAAATTCCTACACGACGTTGCCGTAGGCGTCGTACCACGGAACCTTCCCCTGTTCCGTCGCCGCGGCGGAATGCTAGCGGAACACCGGAGACGGAAGCCTCTCGCCGGGCGAGTTCGCGCGCATGCGCCTGCTGTTGCGCCATTCGCGGAGGGAAAGCCCGGTGCGGCGGCGGAAGAGCTTGCGTAGCGTCTCGAGGCTGTTGAAGCCGCAGAACGAGGCGAGCGCGTCGAGCGTTATGTCGGTGTGCTCAAGCAGATGGTACAGGCGCGCAAAGCGGATGTCCATGATCTCCTCGAGAATCGACTTTCCGACCGTCTCGCGGAAGCGCATCTCAGCGGAACGCCTGCTGCCGCCGATGTACGCGACGACCTCCGCAGCCGAAAGCCCCTCACAGGCGCGGTTGCGGATGAGCTCCATGGACGACGCCATCTTCTTGCCTATCACGGGCGAGGAGCGAAGCGACGCGCGGCGGATGAGTCCGAGCGGACCGAACTCGACGACGCGGCGCGGCGCCTGCGGCTGCGCGATTCGCGCGTCGAGCGTCATCCCCGCGAGAAAGCCCGCCTGCTCGAAGTCGAGCTGGACGCTCGCGAGCTGCGGCGTCTCGCCCTCGCAGCGCATCCGCTCGTTGTCGACACCGACAAGCGCAATCTCGCCCGGAACGTCGATGCCGAGGTCCCTGCAGCAGGTAAGGACGCAGGAGGCGACCGCGTCATTCGCCGCAAGGACGCCGGTGTTCCGCGGAAGCTTCTTCAGCCAGTCCGAGAGGTCACGCATGTAGGCGTCCCTCTCCGTCTCGGAATGCGAGGAGCGGAACAGAAACGGCTCAAAGCCCTTCTCCCTCGCGGCGGCGGCGAAGAGCGCCTCACGACGGAGGGTCCACGACTCGTTCGTAAACCATCCGGCATACGCGAAGCTGTCGACGCCTGCGGATGCAAGCCCCTCGAACGCGCAGCGCGCCGTGTCCGCCGCCCTGTGGATGACGATGTCGCAATCCCCGACGTCGAAGTCGGGATCTATGTCGAGGTACACGACGGGGAGTCCCTCGAACTCCTCCGCGGGGATGATGTTCGGCTTGAAGCATCCCTCGACGACGACGCCTATCGGACTGTACTCCGCGAGAAGCTCGTGGACGCTGAACTCGCCGCGGGCGCAGTACACTACCTTGCCGGACCACTTCTTCATGCGAGAATACCGTTTGAGCCCCGCAAGCTTCATGCGGTATGGCCCCGAATCGGTCGAGCCGTTGATGTATAGTATCGTCTGCACTCCCGCGCACCTAGCCTTCCGAATGTCCGCCTTCCGTTCCGCTGACGGTCGAGCTCAGCGCGCCCGAGGCGAGGCGGGTCCTGATTACGTCGCCCGGCTTCACCTGGTCCGCAGACTTCACCACGGCGCCGGAAGCGTCGGTGGTGAGAGAGTATCCACGCTCCAGCACGGAATACGGAGAAAGCATCGCGAGCTTCGTCCTCAGCCGCTCGAACTCGGATTCCCTGCGCGTGAGATTCAGGACGACGGAAGATTCTAGCGCGGCCGAGAGCGAATCCAGCCTATGCGCGACATCGGTGGCGCGCGCGGAGAGAGCGACGCCAAGCGCCGAGGAAAGCACCTCCACCCTGTGCGCGGCGTCGGAGGCACGCGACTCCAGCGCCGGCGCGAGGGAGTCGGCGAGATTGTCGACGCGCTGGGCGCAGAACTCGTATTTCGAGCGCAGCGCCGAGACTATGCGCGACATCTGCGCGTCGAGCTTCGCCTTGAGCTCGTCCATCACGGGGACGGCGATCTCCGCCGCGATGGACGGAGTGCCCGCGCGCCTGTCGGCAGCGAAGTCGCAGAGAGTGTAGTCCGTCTCGTGTCCGACAGCCGATATCGTCGGAATCTTTGACGCGGCGACGGCGCGCACGAGCGTCTCGTCGTTGAAGCAGAACAGGTCCTCGAAGCTTCCGCCGCCGCGAGCGACGATTAGGAGGTCCGGTGCCTCTTCCGGCGGCAGCGCGTTGAAGTACGCAACGCCCTCGACGAGCGTCTTCGGGGCGTCCGCGCCCTGGACGGACGACGGAAAGAGGCGTATGGCGAGATTGGGGAAGCGCCGAGTGAGGACGGTGCACATGTCGTGAATTACCGCGCCCGACTCGCTCGTGACGATTCCGATGCGACGCGGCATCTTCGGGAGCGGACGCTTCCTCGCCTGGTCGAAGAGTCCCTCCGCCTCGAGCTTCGACTTGAGCTCGAGATAGCGCTGCATGAGATCGCCGAGCCCTGCGAGCTTCGCGGAGTGGACGATGAACTGGTAGTTTCCGCGCGGGGCGTAGACCGAGACGTTGCCGAAGACCTTCACCTTCGCGCCGTCCTTCAGCCCGTCGCGCAGCTCTGGATGCCTCCCGCAGCTCGCCTCGTAAGGCCCGGCGAACATCACGGCGGAAATCTGCGCCCCGCCGTCCTTGAGAGTGAAGTAGCAGTGCCCGGAATTATACCTGCGCCATCCGCTTATCTCGCCCTCCACGACGATCTTGGAGAATCCGCCCTCAAGCGTGCGCTTAAGCTCCGCCGTAAGCGACGTGACGGTGAATTCTGGAAACTGCGCCGCCATGGCGTCAGGCCCTCGTCACGACGCTACGCGACAGAATTCGCTTCTTGTCGCGGTAGGAGTGGATTCCGACGGAAAGTATCGTGCCCACTGCGAAAAACGCGCAGAGCATGTTGGTCCCGCCGTAGCTGAAGAACGGCAGCGCCATACCCTTCGTCGGCAGCGCCTCGCACACGACGCCGAGGTTGAACATCGCCTGGAAGAATATTATGAACGACATGCCGATGACGAGAAAGCGTCCGAACCGGTCGGAGGCGTTGCGCGCGATATAGATGCTCAGCACGAAGAAGGCGGTGAAGAGAAGGATGACGCCTATCGAGAAAAAGAGACCGAGCTCCTCCGCGCCCACGGCGAAGATGAAGTCCGTGTGGCACTCGGGGAGGTAGTACTGCTTCTGTATGGATTCGCCCAGCCCGACGCCTCCAATTCCGCCGTTCTTGAAGGCGACGAGCGCCATGTGGGCCTGGAACTGTGCGGGGTCCATCTTCGAGATCGGCACCTTCTCCGCCGCCTCTGCGGCATTCCCGAACGCGGCGTTGACATACGCCATAAGGCGGCGCATCCTGTTGTCGTTGAAGCACATCGCCGCAAATGCGAGCCCTCCTCCCGCAATCCCAAGCGGAAACATGTGCCAGAACCTCGCCCCTGCGACGAACATGACGAGCGCGCCGGCGGCGGCGATCACCATGAGAGAGCCGTAGTCGGGCTCGCGCTGCGCGAGGAAGGCGTACGCACCGATCAGCATGAACGGGACCAGCGTGCCCTTGACGAATAGCTCAACGCGCCAGGCAAGGCGGTCCATCCACACCGCGACGACGATGACGATCGCCAGCTTGGCGAGCTCGCTCGGCTGCAGGTTTACGGGGCCGAGCCTGATCCAGCGGAAGGATCCGTTGACCTTGTGCCCGATGAAATACGGGAGCACCAGCACCATCAGCACGAGGACGGCGCCATACATGAACCACGCCGCACCAGGTATCTCGCGCCACTTCCTGTAGTCCACGAAAGCGGTGACAACGGCGATCAACACGCCTGCCGCTATGTAGACGATCTGCCTGTTGAAAAAGTAGTATGCGTCCTTATGCAGCTTAATGCCGTTCGCCTGGCTTGCGCTGCAGAGAACGATAAGCCCCAGCGCCACGAGAGCCGCGACAACCAGGGCCAGTGCGATTAGTGCGGACTTGCGCACCTTGCGTCAGTTCTGCTGGGCGTCAGCGGGAAGCCTGAGGACCTGTCCGGCCTTGAGCTTGTCGTTTTCGCCGAGGTTGTTGAGTTCGCGGACCGCCGCGGCGCTCACGCCCCAGCGAATGGAGACGTCGGCGAGATCCTCGCCCTCCTTCACGGTGTAGGTAAGGGTGTCCGCATCGTCAACGACGGGAGCGGGCTCTGCAGCCGCCGGCTCGACAGGCGTGGCGGGCTCGCTAGCCTCGACTTCCTCCACCTGGGAAAGCGTCTCCGCGACAGCAGCCGTGGACTTGGGCGCCTCGGGCTTCTTCTCGACCGTCTGGGTCTTGGCAGGCTGCACCTTCGCGGTCTCGACCGGCTTGACGACCTTCTCGGCGGGGATCTTCAGCTTCTGGCCGACCTTGAGCACGTCGGACTCGAGCCCGTTGAGCTCCTTGAGCTGGCGGATGTTGATTCCGTTGCCGTACGCAATAGCGCCGAGCGTGTCGCCCGACTTGACGACATACTCCTTCGTCGCGCCCGTATACGGGGCATAGGCCTTCTTGGCCTTGGGCGCCTCCTTGATCGCGCCCTCGGGGACCTTCTGCTCGCCGACATCGACCTTGCCGGGGAGCTTGATCTTCTGCCCGATGCGGATCGTGTCGTCCTTCATGTTGTTGAGGCGCTTGATCGAATTGATCGTGATGTTGTACTTCTTGGAGATCTTCGCGAGGTAGTCGCCGCGCTGCACGATGTAGATCGTGTACTCGGGCTCCGGCGGAGGAAGCGGCTTCGGATCGTGCCTCATCACGACGCACTTGCAGTCGGGGGCTCCGCACGCGCAGGGAAGCTCGTGCTTCGTCCCGGGAGCGCAGTGGCAGTGCTGCTCCTCAATGGCGATGGGAGTGGGCTCCACTGGCGCCTGATAGCCGGCTGCCGGGCCGTCTGCCTCCACGGGTGTCGGCGCGACCGTCGTGCCGACGTTCTTGACCTCGTCCTTCGAGGTCCTGCGATTCCAGTTGGGATCCTTGCAACCCGCGACCGCGAAGACCGCGGCGAGTCCGAGAACCATGCCGAGCTTGTTCATTTTCTTTTTATCCTTCTTTTTTGACGAGTCGCGCGAAGACTTCCCCGCGCTCCCCGAAACTTTTAAACTGATCGAAACTCGCGGTTCCAGGTGAAAGGAGCACCGTATCGCCCTTCTCCGCGTCGCGCCTCGCAGCCTCGACCGCCCTTTCCATCGTGCCGCAGACCTCGCAGTCGACGGCGTCGGACCAAGCGGAACGAAACTCCTCCGCGCATTGTCCTATAAGATACACTTTTTTGCCCCGCTCTGTCAAGATGGGGACTGCGGATTTTGGGTCGTCCCCCTTGGGCAGCCCGCCGGCGATAAGGCGGACGTTCCGCCCGGAACTAAAGACGCACGGCTTCGGAACCATCTTCACGCCGGCGACAAGCGCCGCGATCGATGTCGCCTTGGAGTCGTCGACATACCGGACGCCGTCGATCTCGGCGACGGTCTGCATGCGGTGCGGCAGCGGCTCGAAGGCGAGGAACGCGCGGCGGATAGTCTTGTCGTCGACTCCTGCGGCATTGAGAAGCTGTATCGCCGCAAGAGCATTGCGAGAAAGGACGGGATTGTCGAAATAGGAGTCCGCATATATCTCGTCGGGGCCATCTTTGCACACGCTTTCGAGGATGCGATGCCCTTCAAAAACCGACATGTCGAACGCGCATTCTGGACGCGTCATCGAAAGCAACCGCCGCTTCAGCGCGTGGTAGACTTCAACTGAACCGTGGCGATCGAGATGGTCTTCCTGCAAGTTGAGTATCGCCGCAGCCTCGAACGTGTCGGGCGGAAGGTTCGTCGTCTCCATCATGAACGACGACACCTCGACCACGGCCCATGTTGGAGTTGAAAGCTGAAGACCGGAAGTTGAAAGTTGGTTGGCAAGCTCCGAAACGGGGAGGCCGTAGTTTCCGCACGGCGTCGCGCGCATCCCCGCGAGATTGAGCGCGTCGGCTACGAACTTCACGACGCTCGACTTCCCCTTGGAGCCCGTGACCGCGAGCATCTTCACTCCAAGCCGCTTCAGCTCGCGGCATCCATACTCGAGCTCGCTCATCACCCTCACGCCCGGACTCGCCACGACGAGTCCGTATCCGTCCGCAAAGGCGACGTCGCATTCCTTCGCCTCGGCGAGCTTCGCCGCGGCCGTTCCGCTCGCGCCCTTTCCGAGCACGAGGACTTTCCTCTCTGCGCCGGGAAGATTCATTTCTCCTGTCAGCCCTTCAGCTTGAAGCCCGTGCCGACGAACTGCGCGATGTCGCGCCCCGAGCCGTCCGTCACGTCTACGTTGACGACGCACGAGCTGCGTCCGTCCTTCCTGTACCTCGCCGTCGCCACGAGCCGTCCGTCCTTCGGAGCGGAGAGGTAGTTTATGCTCACCTGCTGCGCGACGACGGACCTCTCGCGGTCGTTCGTGAGCGCGGCGAACGCGAGGTCGGCGAGGGTGAATATCGCCCCGCCCATCACGCCGCCGAGCGCGTTCCTGTGCCGCGCGTCGATCGTCATGCTCGTGACGGAATGGTTCTCGTCAAGCTCCTCGAGCTTCATTCCGTTCTCGGTCGCGAACCTGTCGCCCGAAAAGAACGCCTGCGCCTCCTCTATCGATGCAAAGCCCTTCATTTCTGTCTTTCCTCGTTGTCTTGTTAATTTTCCTCTTCAAACGAAATCGCACTCCTGCGGTCCGGCGGTGAACTCGAGCCATTCGCCCGTGCGCGGATGCCGGAAGCGCAGCGTCCGCGCATGCAAGTGCAGCCTGTCCGCCATCCTGCCACCGTACTTCACGTCTCCCACGACCGGATGCCCCGCCTCTGAGAAATGCACCCTGATCTGGTTCTTGCGTCCGGTCTTAAGCTTCACCTCCACAAGCGTCGTGCCGCCCTTAGTCGAGAGCCTGCGCCACTCCGTGCGGGCGAAGCGCGCCTCGCGTCCGTCGGACCGCGCCCTGCCCGCCTGTGGCGCCGGCACGGACCTCACCCGGTAACCGTCCGCGTCTTCGCGCAGATAGCTCTCGAAGACTCCGCTCTCTTCGGATATGATTCCCTGCACACGCGCGAGGTACGTCTTCTCCGTGAGGCTCGACCAGTCGGCGCGGAACTTCTCCGCGACCTCCTCCGACTTCGCGAACATCATGACTCCGCTCGTGTCGCGGTCGAGGCGGTGGACAAGCCAGACGCGCTTCCTTGACTTCGCCTGGCCCTTGCGCACGTAGTCGTTGAGGACGTTCTCGGCCGTCAGCTGGCTTTCGCGCGCGGCGCGTCCGGCGAGCTTGGTGTGCGTCGTGAGAAGCCCCTCGGGCTTGTCTATGACGATCACGTCGTCGTCTTCGAACAGGATGTCGAACGGAAGTCTGCGCCTCTTATTCATTTTTCCACCGGCTGGAGTATCCAGCGCTTGTTGTACCAGTACCAGTCCTCGGGATGCTCCTTGAGCCTGCCGTCGATCATCGACATGGCCTCCCTGGTGAGGCGCGCGGCCTCTGCCTTTCTGTCCGTCGCCGCCGGATCGGGCCTGAGCGTCCCGATATGGTCGAAGACGTGCCTTCCTCCCTCGCGCCGCATCATGGCGACGATGATCGGGCTGCCGCACCTCACCGCGAACATCGCGCCCGCATGGCTGACGTTCGCCTTCCCGCCGAGAAAGTCGACCTCGACGTCCCTGTGCGGAACGCGAAGATCGGGAAGAATCGCGAAGGCCCTTCCCGCGCGGAGCTTCTCCTTAATCTCGACAAGAGTCCTCGCGCTGCCGCGCTCCAGCACCTCCACGCTGCCGTACTGTCGCTTCATCCACGCGTCGACCTTCGGATTGCGCTGTTTCGCCGCAATCGCGAAGAGCGGAAGGCCGTAGGCCGCCATCGCCCAGGCCGCCATGTACCAGTTGCCGGAGTGGGGAACCATTATGACGACTCCCTTGCCCTCGTCGACGTACTCCTGCAACCTGTCCTTGTAGAGCCTGCCGTCAACGACGTGACGGTCCATCCACGCGCTGGTCAGCTTCGGCGCGCGGATCATCTCCACCGCCGTCTTAAGGACGTTCGCCAGCGATCGCACCGCTATGGCGCGGCACTCGGCGGGGGGCTTCCCAGGGAAAACGGAGCGTATCCGCTCCATCGTACGCGCGCGCTTGAAGCCGAGGCACCTCACCGCGAAGAAGGCCAACGCGTCGGCTAGCCGCATCGCGGCGGGATACGGAACCGCGTTCACGAGCGCGCACGCGCAGCGGAGCGCGGCATATTCGAGATTCGTCGCTATGCTCGACTTCTTCGCCATCAGGCACGGCCTAAAGCTTGCTCTGCGCGTCCGCTATGGCCTTGCACACCGCGCGCGAGGTTATCGTCGCGGACGTGATCGCCTCTATGTCGCCGCCGTCCTTCTTCACCTTGAGCGCGCTGCCGTCCTTGCCGGAGAACTGGTCCGCAAACTCTGGCGTCTTGAGCTTCATGCCGAGCCCGGGAGTCTCGGACGCCTGGAGCACCTTGTAGGAGATGACGGTCTTCTTGTCCTTCTTGAAGCCGACCATGAGCACGATGTCTCCGCCGTAGCCCTCGCCGGAACGCCCTTCGACCGCGTAGCCCTCCTCTCCGCACAGCACGGCCGCCTTGGCCGCCTCGCGCGCCTTCTCGGCCGTCGCGGCGATCGGATCCTTCGTTATGGAGTTCACGTAGGCCAGTACCGCGGCGCATACGCCGCTGATCAGCGTAAGGCTGACGAGCAATCCGAGCATTTTCTTCATAAAGCCTCTCCTTGTGTCTGGTTTCAACCCCTATATTTTAGCATATTCCGACGAAACGCGGCGTACAATCCCCTCGCGCGGCTCCGCCTCGGGCGGAATCGTCAGCGGCTCTAGCGGCTGGTCATCGCCCGGAAGCGACTTCCACGCGGCGGAGTATATTGGCAGACCCTGCTCGCGGAACATCGTCTCGAACTCGGTCCAGACCTCCTTCGGACGCGGCATCGGCTCGACGCGCTCGTACCGCGCGTCGCCGGCGAATCCCTCGCACACCTCGTCGAAGTACTCCTTGTGGTCCGTCGCGAACTCGAGCTTCCCGCCGACCTCGAGCCGCTTCCAGAGCGCAGTGCGGAAGAGCGGGCCAAACAGACGGTGCGAGTGGTGCTTCTTCTTCGGCCACGGGTCGGGAAAGAACACGTACACCGTGCGCGCGTGGTGGGCGGGAAGGAGGTAGTGGAACGTGTACAGCGCCTCGAGGCGGAGCACCTTCGCGTTCTCGATGTTACCGCGGCGGCACTTGCCGTCGAACAGCCTCACGCGCTCGAGCATGCGCTCGATGCCGAGGAAGTCGCAGTCGGGGTTCTCCGCCGCGCGCGCGGTGAGGAACTTGCCCTTGCCGCAGCCGACTTCGATCTCGAGCGGACGCGACAGGTCGAACTCGAGCGGTTTGCAGGGATCTGTAACGCGGATGATGTGGTCAGACATGGAAGAAGTACCAGTAGATCGCCCAGTTGATTCCGAGCGAGTAGATGTTTGCGACGAAGTCGTCGATCACGATGCCGAGTCCGCCCGGAATCGACTGCAGCCCCCTGCACGGCCACGGCTTTATTATGTCCACCGCGCGCACGACGCAGAAGAACACGATCATCGACCACCACGGAAGCTCCAGAAGCGGAATGCCGATAAACGAAATCGGATACAGCATCCACTCGTCCGCGGTGATCCTGCCGTCGTCCTTTATCCCGAGCTCGCGCTCGGCGATGTCGCAGAACGGAACGGCCAGGAACGCAAAGCCTAGCGCGGAGAGGATTTGCAGCGGAACAGCAAGCGCCGCCGCGCCGTACGCGAGGATCACGCCGGGAATCGACCCGAAAGTGCCAGGTGCAAACGGCGCGACAAGCCCGAGTCCGAAGCCGGAAGACACGAAAAGGCAGAACTTCCTCATCGTCAGGCCTTTCTCCCCACGAGTTTTTCCGCAAGCGCCCCGAGGAACGCCGTGTCGCCAGGCAGCTTCGCTAGCGCGGCGACGGCCGCTTCGGTCGTCTGCCGCACAAGCATCTCCGTCTTCTCCCTCGGATACGGCGAGTCGCCGTCCAGAAGATCGTCCTCGTACTGGAACGCGAGCCCGAGGTTGAGCGCGAACTCCCGCAGCGAGGCGATGTCCTCTTCGCATCCCCCTCCGGCGTAGCCGCCCATCGCAGCGGCCGCAACGAAAAGGTCCGCGGTCTTGTGGGTATAGACGAAGTCGACGCATTCAGCAGGCAGGGGCGCGGGAACACCAGAGGTCCCGTCCTTCCCGCACTCACGCACCAGGTCCTCCACCTGCCCCTGTACGACGCCGACCCCCGCAGAACCGAGGGCAGCGACGATCTTCGAGGCGTTGCGCGGCGCATCCGCCGCGGCGCGGAACGCGAGCGCCTGCAGCGCGTCGCCCGCGAGTATCGCGTTCGCCTCGCCGTACTTCGCCCAGACGGATGGCTTTCCGCGGCGCTCGACGTCGTTGTCCATCGCCGGGAGATCGTCGTGGATGAGCGTGTAGTTGTGAAGGAGCTCGATCGCCGCCGCCGGAAAACGCGCATCCTCGGCCGTGCCTCCGACAGCCGCCGCGGAGGCGATGCAGACGAGCGGGCGGATGCGCTTGCCGCCCGTTCCGACGGCGTAGCGCATCGCCTCGCTCAGCACCACCGGACGCTCCCCCGGCTTCGGCAGCACTTCGTCAAGCGTCCGCTCGACGATCTCAAGGTAATCTGTCGTCAACTTCTCTGGATTCGTCATACGCGTATTATACCATTTTTCGCGCGCGCTTTACCGAGCGCTGCGTTAACGGATGCATGATTTCAAATGGCGCGCACATTGCCAGACGGATTATGGTGCAATGTCAGCAATCGGTCTTGATGGCCTTTGGCTGGAAAAACGAAAGGAGGTGCGAGATGTCCTTGACCATTCAGGTTCCTCCTGCTATGGAGCAAGAGGCAATCGGCAAAGGCGGGCGATGTGGTTGTCACGCCGAAGCAGACGGGCGAGCAGGGCTTCTACAAGGTCTGGGTCAACGACGCGCCGATCAAGGCGGAGTAACGCGGCAAAATGGTAAAACGCGCATCCTGCGCGTTTAAAAATGGCGTGGGACTTGTGTTGTAAGAAACGCGCTGGAAGCGCGTTTTACTAGGCTGATAAGCGCCGAGACGGCGCTTCCCCCAGTCAGGGCCCGTGCGGCAATCATGAAGAGAACGAAGCATCCGTTTGTCGATGATTCATGGGCGAGCAAAGCAATGAATTCAAGCGGAGCGCGTGAGGCGCGGAGCGCTACTCTACTGTTACCGACTTCGCCAGATTTCGCGGCTGGTCGATCTCGCATCCGCGAAGCCGCGCGACGTGGTAGGCGAAGAGCTGCAGCGCGACGGCGGACACTATCGGAGCGAGCTCCGGACATGTCTTCGGGACGACCATCGCGTCCGTCGCGGCCGCCGTCTCGTCGCCCTCTGTCGCGACGGCGATCACCGGCGCGTTCCGCGCGCGGCATTCCTGCACGTTGCCGAGAGTCTTTTCCTTGCCGGGAATGTCGGCGAGAAGCGCGACGACCGGCGTCTTCTCCGATAGAAGCGCGATCGGACCGTGCTTCAGCTCGGCGGCCTGATAGCCCTCCGCGTGGACATACGCCACTTCCTTGACCTTGAGCGCGCCCTCAAGCGCGACCGGATACAGAATGCCGCGTCCGATGAAGAACATGTCGCTCGCCGATGCGTATTTCTCCGCGATGCGCGCGATCGCCTCGGACTGCGCAAGCACACGGCGGACAAGGTCCGGCAGTCCCGTGATTTCGCGGACGAGCCTGTCTCCGGCCTCGCGCGAAAGACGGCGCGTGCGGCCCAGCTTTAACGCAGTCATGAGCAGCGCCGTCACCTGCGCCGTGAAGGCCTTGGTCGAGGCGACTGAGATCTCCGGCCCGGCGTGGAGATACACGCCGCGGCCCGCCTCCCGCGCGATCGTCGATCCGACCACGTTGCACAGCGCGGAGACGAGCGCGCCCTTCCGGATCGATTCGCGCACGGCCGCGAGGGTGTCGGCCGTCTCTCCGGACTGCGACAGCGCGATCACCCAGTCGTCCGGTCCGACGATCGGGTTCGAATACCGGAACTCCGCCGCCTGCTCGGGCGACGCCGGAACGTCCGCAAGGCTCTCGAAGAGGCACTTCCCGACCATCCCCGCGTGGAGCGACGTGCCGCATCCGACGATTACGAGCCGCCGCACCGCCGCGAGCTCGCGCGGCGAGAGGTTGAGTCCGGAGAGTATCGCCGTCCCGCCGCCCGGATCGAGCCTTCCGCGAATCGTGTTCGCAAGCGCGTCGGGCTGCTCGAATATCTCCTTGAGCATGAAGTGGTCGTATCCGCCCTTCTCGATAGCGCCGATGTCCCAGTCAACCTCCTGCACCTCGCGCGAAACGGGCGAGTTGTCGAGAGAATGGATGTCGACTCCGTCGGGCGTCACCATCGCGACGTCGCCGTCCTTCAGGTATATCACCTGCCGCGTGTACGCGACGATCGCCGACACGTCGCTCGCGACGACCGTGTCCTTCTCGCCGATGCCGATGACAAGCGGACTTCCCTTTCGCGCAACGACCATCTCGCCCGGATGCCGTGCCGAAATCGCCGCGATTCCGTAGGTGCCCTCGACGCGTTTCAGCGCCTCGCATACGGCGGCGAGGAAATCTCCCCTGTCGAACGCGGCGACGAGATGCGCTAGAACTTCCGTGTCCGTCTGCGAAACGAACTCAACCCCGCGTCGCTCGAGCCCGTCGCGGAGCGCCGCGTAGTTCTCGATTATCCCGTTGTGGACGAGCGCGAGGCGTCCGCCGTCCGCGAGGTGCGGATGCGCGTTGGCGACGGTGGGGAGTCCGTGCGTCGCCCAGCGCGTGTGCGCGATGCCGAGCGTGTACTTCGCGCGCTCCTCCTCGGGCAGTTCGCGCTTCAGAAGCTTGTCCAGCTCCGCCACCTTGCCCGTCTGCTTGAAGACACGGACGCCGGCCGTCGACTCAAGCGCGACGCCGGCCGAGTCGTATCCGCGATATTCGAGGCGGCTCAAGCCGCTCACGAGCGGCCTCACGGCCGAAGTGGACCTTGACGAAAATCCGACTATTCCGCACATTTGAAGATTCCTCCCGTCATTTCACAGGCTCGTCGGCATGACCTTGGCGAATCTGGCGCGCACCGGGTTCCACGACGCGAGCATGCGCGTTGTCTTGGGCGAGGCGGTCAGCTCCACGTGCCTGCGCAGGAGCGCGAGGAGCCGCGCCTCGTCCTCCGAACCCTCCGCGACGGGGAAGAGGTCGACGGAATCGAGGTTGCAGTTGAGGTCGAGGTCTCCGCTCTCGTCGTAGACATACGCGACGCCACCGGTCATGCCCGCCGCGAAGTTGACGCCAACAGACCCGAGCACCACGGCGACGCCGCCTGTCATATACTCGCATCCGTGGTCTCCTATCCCCTCAACGACGAGCGTCGCGCCGGAGTTCCTGATGCCGAAGCGCTCGCCGGCCTGTCCGTTGATGAAGACCTCGCCCGACGTCGCGCCGTAGGCGATCACGTTGCCGGCGATGGCGTTGCCCTCCGGCGGGAACTCCGCGCCCTCCGGTGGCCTTATGGTGATTACGCCGCCCGAGAGCGACTTGCCGACATAGTCGTTTGCCTCGCCCGCAAGGTTGAAGGTGACGCCCTTCGCGAGAAACGCGCCGAAAGACTGGCCCGCGACGCCGGTGAAGTCCATGACTAGGTCAGGCGTAGCCTGACCATCAGGACAATTCCCCCGCTTCTCGACCAACCAGCCAGAGAGCGCCGCGCCGACCGAGCGGTCGCAGTTGGATACCGTGCGCTCGAGCCGCGACTCACCCTTCTTGACCGCCGGTATCAGCTCGCGGAAGTCGTAGTTCTCGGCCGCAGAGAACGCATAGGTAGCCGCCGCGCAAGCGGGGCAAGCCCGGTGGGCTTGCCTAGCCGAGCTAACGCGAGTGCCGAGCGCAAAGTCTTTGAGTTCTTTGCGTTCTTTGCGGCAAGCCAAGACATCCCCGAAGTCGAGCTTCGAGCCGTCCTTCGCCTTCAGGAGATCGGCGCGGCCACGCGCCTCGGCGAGCGATTTGAGCCCGAGCGCGGCGAGATGCTCGCGCACCTCCTCGGCGAGAAAGCGGAAGTAGCGCTGAAGATGCTCGGGCCTGCCGGCGAACTTGCAGCGCAGCTCCTCCTTCTGCGTGGCGATTCCGACAGGGCAGCAGTTTAGGTTGCAGTTGCGGCACTGGACGCACCCGAGCGCAACGAGCATCGAGGTGCCGAACGCGAACTCGTCCGCGCCGAGCATCGCGGCGATCACGATGTCGCGCCCGGTGCGGAGCTGTCCGTCGACCTGGAGCTTCACGCGATCGCGGAGGTTGTTCTTGACGAGCGTCTGGTGCGCCTCCGCAAGGCCGACCTCCCAGGGGAGCCCGGCGTGCTTCATCGAGGTGAGCGGCGCGGCGCCCGTTCCGCCGTCGAAGCCGGAGATCACGACAACGTCCGCATGCGCCTTCGCGACGCCAGCGGCAATCGTCCCCACGCCCGCCTCGGAAACAAGCTTCACCGAGACGCGCGCCGCTGGATTCGCGCATTTGAGGTCGTATATGAGCTGCGCAAGGTCCTCGATTGAGTAGATGTCGTGGTGCGGCGGAGGCGAGATGAGCGTCGTACCGGGCTTGGCGTGGCGGAGACGAGCGACGAACTCGTTCACCTTGTGCGCGGGGAGCTGTCCGCCCTCGCCAGGCTTCGCGCCCTGCGCGAGCTTTATTTGCAAATCTTTCGCCGAGCGAAGGTACTCTATCGTCACGCCGAAGCGCCCGGAGGCGACCTGCTTGATCGCGCTGTTCTTCTCGGTGCCGAAGCGCTCGGGGTTTTCGCCGCCCTCGCCGGAGTTGGACATCGTGCCGAGTCCGTTGAGAGCGAGCGCAATCGTCTCGTGCGCCTCGGGCGAGAGCGAGCCGAGCGACATCGCCCCGCCCACGAAGTGCTTCACTATGGAGTCGACGGACTCGATGTTGTTTTTGACAGGATTATCAGGATTGTTTACGCTTTCCAATCCTGTAAATCCTGTCGAACTCTTAAATTCCAGTTGAGATCTCAATGTGACATAGCTATTGGAGTCGATGTCGTCGGTATAGCGGTGGAAGCGCGCGTAGTCGTCGTGCCGCACCGACTCTCGGAAATCGACGACGCGCTGAGGCGTCCAGAGATGCTCCTCGCCGCCCTTGCGGAGTCGATACTCCCCGCCGGGATGCAGGCTGTTTTGGACAGGATTAACAGGATTGACAGGATTGGTCGCATCATTAAATCCTGTTAATCCTGTAAATCCTGTCAAGACATTCTCGATGTCTTCGAGCTCCAGGCCGCCGACGGGCGAAGTGACGCCGGCGAAATACTCGGCGACGATCTTCGGCCCGAGGCCAACGGCCTCGAAGATGCGCGCCGAGCGATAGGAACGCAGTGTCGAGATTCCCATCTTCGACATGATCTTCATCAGCCCCTTGCATACCGCCGACACGTAGTTCGCCGTCGCCTGATGTGGCGCTATCGTCGCACGCTCCGCAATATCCGCCACCGTCGCAAGCGCGAGATACGGATTAATCGCCGTCGCGCCGAAGCCGAGCAGCACGGCGAAGTGGTGCACTTCGCGCACCTCGCCAGATTCCACGACGATGCCGACAGACGGACGCGCCCCCGCCGCGACAAGCACCTTGTTCACCGCCGCGACAGCCAAGAGCGAAGGAATCGTTTTGACAGGATTTACAAGATTAACAGGATTATCTTCATTTTCTAATCTTGTCAATCCTGTTAATCCTGTCAAAGAAACATTTCTCTTGTCCGAAAGGATTATGATTTTCGCTCCGTCCTTCACCGCGGCGAGCGCGTCGGCGGAAAGTTTGTCGAGCGCTGCCTTCAGACCGCAGTCGAAGTACATTGAAAGCGTCTTAGCGGGGAAATCGGGAATGTTCCTTAGACGCGCGAGCTCGTCGTCGGTCAGCACCGGACGCGTCATCTTCACGAGCCGCGCGTGCTCCGGCGTCTCTGCGAGGATGTTCCCCTCGTTGCCGATGTAGGTCATGATCGACATCACGAGTTCCTCGCGGATCGGATCTATCGGCGGATTCGTCACCTGCGCGAAGAGCTGGTGGAAGTAGTCGAAGAGAACGCGCGGTCTGCGCGAGAGCGCCGCAAGCGCCGCGTCGTTGCCCATCGCCCCGACAGGCTCGTGCCCCGTCTCCGCCATCGGACGGATTATCATCTCGATGTCCTCGAGCGTCCATCCAAAGCGGCGTTGTTCGGACGCGGTGCGGCCATCGGGACTGGACGGCACGATTTCCGTGAAAAGCCCCGTGACGGGAATATGGTTCTCCTTCACCCAGCGGCGATACGGACGCCGCCGCGCGTAGTATGTCTTGAGCTCCGTGTCCTCCATGAGGCGGTGCTTTTCAAGATCGAGCCAGAGAAGCGAGCCCGGACGGAGCCGTCCGCGGCGCACGACGGATTCCGCCGGGATGTCGAGAACGCCCGTCTCCGAAGCAAGGACGAAGAGTCCGTCCTTCGTGAGCGTCCAGCGCGCGGGTCTGAGGCCATTTCGGTCGAGCGCCGCGCCGAGTCCAATGCCGTCCGTGAAAGCAACGGCGGCAGGTCCGTCCCACGGCTCCATCAGCGCGGAGTGGTACTCGTAGAACGCGCGCACGTCGTGTCCCATGTGATACTTCCTGCCCCACGCCTGCGGAACGAGCATCATCATCGCATGAGGCGCATCGCGTCCTGCGGCGACAAGCAGCTCGAAGATGTTGTCCAGCGACGCCGAGTCTGACTGCCCTCCGTGGACGATCGGCAGAACCTTCTTCAGCTCGCCTCCGAAAACATGCGACGCAAGCGAGGCCTCGCGCGCGGCGAGGGCGTTTAGGTTGCCCTTGATCGCGTTTATCTCGCCGTTGTGCGCGATGGCGCGAAACGGATGCGCCAGCTCCCACGACGGGAAGGTGTTCGTCGAGTAGCGCTGATGCACGATCGCGAACGGCGAGACGAAATCCGGGTCGGAGAGGTCGGGATAGAACTTCTCGATCTGCGTCGCGAGAAGCAGCCCTTTGTAGACGATCGTCCGCGACGAACAGGAGCAGACGTATGTATTCTTCGTCGCCTTCTCGATCTGCCGGCGGATGACGTAAAGGCGGCGCTCAAAGTCTTTTTCGACAGGATTAACAGGATTTACAGTATTAGACGATTCGGATAATCCTGTTAATCTTGTAAATCCTGTCAAAGGCTCAGATATAAACACCTGCCTTATCCTCGGCATCGCGGCGCGCGCGTCGTGTCCGATGGCGTCGGGGTTTACCGGCACGTCGCGCCAGGCGAGAACCTCGCACCCCTCGCCCTTCACCGCCGCCTCGATCTTCTCCTCTTCGCCTTCTCCGCCGAAGATCATCGCCACGCCAAAAAGGAAATTCTCTCCGCGATCTCCGTCTCTCTGCGCCTCTGCGTGAGAGAGCGTCCCGATCACCTTTCTGAAGAACGCGTGCGGAATCTTCATGAGGAGACCCGCGCCGTCGCCTGTCTCTGGATCATTCCCCGTCGCACCGCGGTGCATGAGTCGCTTCAGAATCGTCATGCCCTTCTCGACGATTTCATGGCTCGCCTCTCCGGAGAGGTTCGCCACCATTCCAACGCCGCACGCGTCGTGTTCGTATTCGCGCCTGTAGAGTCCGCCGCCGCGCTGCGGCCCTTCGTTCACATCTTTAGTCTGTTGCATATCGAAAATACGATAGCACACTCTGTGCCAAGCACATGTTTCCAGCGCACAGGCGCAAAGACACACATTCCGCGCAATATCAGCAGCCAATCCGTTACAATTCATGTAACGCACACACTACATCATTACAGTTTTACCGCCGATCCCGT
Source organism: Kiritimatiellia bacterium (assembly GCA_016296065.1). Classification (GTDB taxonomy): domain Bacteria; phylum Verrucomicrobiota; class Kiritimatiellia; order RFP12; family UBA1067; genus UBA1067. The sequence continues at coordinate 118 of JAEDKA010000005.1, read as the reverse complement.
TGGAGGTTCCCCAATTTTTCGGGCATGAAAACGGCCACACCCCAGTAAACAAAGGGTGAAGTAGCAATTTTCATTTTGCGTTAAGTGAAAATCCACTTCCGGTTTGTAATTGAACTCC
>JAEDKA010000040.1 GCA_016296065.1 Kiritimatiellia bacterium | reverse complement strand
GAGACCCCTCGGATCCATCTTCAGAAAATTGACTCACCTGACTTGCAATTCACGGGCTGTGAGCCAACATGGCCAAAGGCGCTTCGGCATTGCTAAAATCAAGCGTCTCGACATTCCGCTCCACCGCCTTGACGACCGCTTCGGCCCGGCTCGCATCGCCGCGCATTTCGGACCTCGGTTCTCCGAATAGTCTCGGCTGTGCCTCGTTCAAAAGGTCATGGCAAAAGCCCCTTTTGCCCCGCGGATCAAGGGCGGCATTCCATTTTACCCGGACATCCGACTAAGATTGGAATCGCAGTTCAGCGCAGCGATGCAGTAACACGACCCGTTGGACTCTCCCCAACACTCCGCAACCAAACTTATGCAGTAGAACTTATGCAGAAAAGCCCGGCACTTTTTGTCTCTTGTTGCAATCTCATTTAGAGCAACAAATATCATAAACTTTATTTCCATTATTCCATGTCCTCTCAAGGATTCTAATTCCACCGTCACATGACACGCCCCAAACAGGGTAAATCCCATATCCGAAACAGGCATCAAATACCATACAATAATACGCTTCTCGCTTGGAAAACATAGTCATTCTTGTTTCAAAAAGGTTGTAACACCCCCCATAATAAACAGTTTCCAACAACAAAACATCCCCTATATTACTATCCGAAGACATCATTGCAATCGTTATGGCATCTTTCTGCTTTTCATCGGTTTTCGCTGGTTTTTCCCTAAACTCCCCTATTATCTGTTGTAATGTTCCCGATATCAGAAATTCAGAACCATATAAATATCCTATCTTAGGGCGATCTAAATTCCACAAGACCTCCTCAGTTTCATTCCGTTCCGTTGTCACAACTTGAACATTAGATGAATCATCTGTCGTTACCTGTAATCTACCGACACGGCATACTACTGCAGTTCTTACTTGGAAACACCCCAAGCAAAACCATGCACAGAACAGAAGATATACTGCTTTAGTCGTCATATGATTACTGAGCATTTGTGTTCCTTTCGAGCAAATCAGCATCAAGCCCCGAACACGGCAAACAATAATAACCACACGATTCTTTATAACCTAAAGTATCACGAGCATGCTGCGCAGGATCCGTAATACCGCTTTCTATGGGCAGTTTCCCTCTTTTATGACTCCACGTCCCAGTAGGCACGCATTTATCATCCGTGTCTTGCCGGTAGAAATGAAAATCCGAATACACATCTTCATCCTTTCGGCCAAGTTTCCTTAGAAGTCTAGAAGCCCAATCTTGCTTGGGCGGAACTTTTTTCAAAACCGCAAAAATTGCATAATGACATGGCGGGCATTGCGCACTATTGCACGCTTTAATACCATGAACAGATTCAATGCCTTTCTTCAAATCTGCACATGAAGCATATCTGCCATAGGCATCAAATAAAATTAATTGTCCAGGAATAGAATATATCCCAGGCGGATGCGCCTGTGGCTCTTCCTTGCCTTTCGCAGGATCATTGCATGCGTAACGCCAGCAATTACCTCTGCTAGTTTCCATGCTCTCCCAGTCTTCGTTTTTGCCAGCAGGGAATAAACCTCCGACATCAAATTTCATGAGCGATGAATTCATTACAAATTGATATAGTGCTTTCATAGGGGCATCCTCCGTTGCTGGTAAGTACCCTGTAAATAATTTCTGATTTGAATGCTCCATTATTGGCTCTCGACTCGTCCACCTCCCCACAATAAAGCTACAGTGCCTGTAGTTGTAATATGCAAGCCCCAATGCATCGTCAATATATTCAGACGAAAAGCAAAATGAATTAGTCTCTGAAAAACATAACATTTTAACTATATTATCAGATATCATTTCAATAACCGCACCAAACGGCGCATACGCATAGTGCACAACGATGCCTCCATTATCAGAGGCAACTTCACTCACATTCTTATTGCCATCATGACAATAATATGAGACAGAAGGGCCGCTGTTCCACACAAGCGGGCGAGTTGCGACGGGCTCGGTTGGATCCCAGATGAAAGTTTGAAGTTTGGCGTTTGATGTTTGATGTTCAAATTTCGATATTTGCAAGTATCCATCGTAGACGAACCGATGGGCGTTCTTCGTCACGCGGCGGCCCATGCGGTCGTAGGACATCGAGATGAGTGTTTGAGTGTTTGAGTTTGAAGTGTTTGAGTCGGGTGTGACGCATTCCCACAGGATTGGCCGGTTCTCGCCGTTGTACTGAACCTGCCAAATGCCGGTCGCGGTTTTGATGAGAGTCTGATTGCCGTCGTCATCGAATTGAGGAATGAATTCAGCCGCAAAGGACGCAGAGGACGCAAAGTTGGAGATGGAGGTATACTGGTTGAGGTTGTTGGCCGCGTAAACTCGGTTGGTTCCGAGGTCGAGCGAAGTCAGGCGATTGCCGATGTCGTCGTACTGGTAGGCATATTCTGGTGCGGTCGAGACAAGCTCGGCCCTCCCGGCGCTGGTAAGTTCGCCGCGAGCGTTGTAGCCATAGACGTCAATGCGGTTTTCAGACATCGCCGAGCCTGAGCGGCCGATCTGCACGCGACGGCCTGCCGCATCATACACGTAGTCGTACTGCGAAATGACGTTGGTCGGCGTTGCGTTGCAGACTTGGAGCAGCTGGTTATTGGCGTCGTATTGCCATGATGCAGTAAGGCCATTGGGGTAGGCGAGGGATGACTTGAGGTCGGAGCCGGGAAGATAGGACCAGACAAAGCAGTTGGAGTTTTGAGTTGGAGTTGGAGAATTGAGGTTAGGTTCTGTTGATTCATGGACTTGCATTGTCTCGATACGCGCAGTTCCAAGTCCATAGCCAATCGTGGTTTGGCGTATTCCGTTAAGGGCATAGCCTGCCGTGCGACCGTAATCATCCCAGAATCGCTCAATAGTATTCGTACCGGCGACCCCGATGACCGTTTCGTTTGTAAGCGAACCAAAGGAATCGTAGATGAACGTAGCTACACCTGCGGCGTCATGGGCTTCTGTCTGACGACCCATTGCATCATAGAAGAGCGAGACAGTCGGCGTGTCGTCGGAGTAGGTTGTGTTTGTAAGATTGTTCCAGCCGTCGTATGCGTAATCCGTTATGATTCCGCGTGCCCATGTGCGCTGAGAGAGATTGCCATCAGGCGTATAGCTGTATGTTGGGCCTTTACCATCGGCGTAGACTTTGTTGGTCATGCAGCCTGAGGCAATATCGTAAAGCCAAGTAGTGACATCGCCTGAGTTCGGTCCAAGCGATTCATTGCGGTACGTCATCATCGTTGTCTTGTTTCCGAAGACATCGTAAGTGTAGCGAACTGGATATGTTGCGCCACCTTCATAGGTCTTGCGGCCGCGAAGATCGTATTCGTAGATTGTGGCATTGCCGATGGGGTCGGTGATGGATGCGAGATTTCCGAACTGATTGTAGGCGTATATTGTACGATTGCCAAGAGCGTCTATTGAAGCGGAACGCTGGCCGAAGGAGTTGTATTCCGTATGACGAGTGTTGCCGCGTCCATCGGTGTTAGCTATAGCCCGACCGAGAGAATCGTAGGCGACAGCGTTGGTAACGGCGGAGACAGAGACGTCCATCACCAAGACTCCGTAGCGGGAGAGCGACAGTGGCTTGTTGGTCGCGTAGGGAAGCGTTTGGCGAGAGGTGACGATGGAAGAATCAACCATGGTTTCGTGCACAGTGACGTTGCCGCGGATGTCAGTAGAGCGGGAACGCGCAGGGAGCGCGGAGGTAAGGCCGGTGAGTTGGCGCGCAGAGGAGGTGACAAAAGGCGCGATGGAGGAATCGGAACAGGAGACGATGTTGGTTTGGGTGAGCCAGACGATGGCGTCGTCGAGAACAAAGGAAGAGAGCATTTCGGTTTTTCGCCATTCGGCATCAACGAGCAGGATGCTCGTTGTACCAGTCGCCGCAGCACCGACCCTGCGGGTAGTGGCAATGCGGTTGCCAAGAGTGTCGTACGTGTACTCTGTAGTAGGCTCGTAATCGGCGGTAGTGGAAACAAGGCGACCGAGAGAGTCGTAGGAGTGAGACGTTGCGAGAACCGCGCCCTGGAAACCGCTACGCTCTTCGCGGATGGTCTGGTCAAGGAGGTTCTCAAAGCGCTTGGTGAAGCGCGGCGAAGAGGCTGTTTCGCCCTGCACTATGCGGGACCAGCGGGTGCCGTCGGGGAGGATGCCGTAGAAATGGAACTCGGGAGTCACCGCGGAGCCGGTGATGGAGAGCGTGTCACCAGAGGCAGAGCGGGTAGTGACACGAGTTGAGGTGTTGGGATTACGGACGAACACAGTTCGTCCATCTGGACTATACTTCGTCGTCGTAGTGTTGCCAAGCTGGTCGACACGAGCCATGACGCGGCCAAGTTGGTCATAGCGCGTACGGGTAACAGGGAGGCCTACTTGGGCAGCGTAATTGGTTTGCCAGGTGGCGACTTGGCGGCCAAGGGCGTCGTAGCGATAGCAGGTGGTAAGCCAAGTGACATTTGTCATGTCGAGCGGGATGAGGCGAGAAGAGGCAATCACGCGCCCTTCGTCGTCGTAGTCCCAGGTTGTGGTCGAGCCGTCGGGCTGGGTTTCCGAAACTTTTTGACAGCAGTCCCACGCCGTGGTCGTGACCTGACCGGCGAGGTTTTCGCTTCGAACGCGCTTGCCTTCTGCGTTGTATGTCATACGGTTTCTGGCAATAGTATACCAAATTCCGTCGATGAACGCCTCGGTGCGGGTTTCGATCTCTTCACCGCGAGCATTGGTAACTGTGATGTCGCGGGTAGTCTTACCAGAGACGGGCAAGGGGGATTGCTCGTGGAGATGGGTGACTGTCTCGACCCAGAGATTGGAGGTGAGAGCGTAATCGTAGACGTCGAGTTTGCCATCCTCATGGCGAATGGAGGAGACGAGGCCGGAGCGGGGCGTCCGGTGGCCGCCCCCTACCGAGCCGCCGTTACCCTCGTCTGCGGGGTAATAGGTCGTGACGCTGCGGAGAACGTTCGTTCCGCCAAAGGCCGCGCCTTGGGTGCCGACGCGCTCGACGATGTTGGTAAGCGGCGAATAGACGTAGTACGTGCGCTCGCATTCGATGTTGTTGAGTTTGCGAACCACCGTGCGCGGACGGGTGTCGACAGGAAGAACTGGGTCGCTGGGATCGACCGGAGTGTAGTCGTAGGTCGTCATCTCCGTCATCATGTCGGGACCGGAGCGCGTCTCGGAGATTACGCGGTCAACATTGTCGTAGGTGTACTGGATGAGCAGCCCCGACTGGCGCTTCTCGGTTTTGATCTGTCCCTTACCGTTGCCGGAGGTGTAGTATGTCCATTCGGTGGTGTCGGTCACACCGTCGAATCCCTCGACTTTGTTGGTCATCGCGAAGCCCCAGGACTCCCACTTGTAGTTGTACTCGGTGTGCTCCAGCCGCTCGCCATGCGACGACACATACGAGGTCACGATCTTTGCTTCGCGCTCGTCTGCGATATGCCTTTCCCTCAGTTCCTGCGCACCAGAAGGCCTCGTGAGCGACCACTCCCCCATGGCGTAATCGAAGACGTACCGCAGAGTTTCCCCTACGCCCTTCTGCACCGTGACAACGGCGCGCTTCCCGTCGTTCTCGCGCCGGATGGAAAACCGTTCGACGGGTTGAGTCGCAGGAACAGCATAGAGTCCCGTCTGCGCATCCTTCGCCGGGGCCTCCTGCAGGGCGTAGACCGCAACGTCGTACCCGGAGAATCCCGATGCATGCGCGACATCGGCAAGACGCGACGGCGAGAGATACTGGCGCACCCCGTTCGAGTCGTAAACGATGTCTACGCCCATGTCTGCTGGCGTAGCTGTGACGCCGCGCGCGTCGGTTATGGAGACGAGCTGACCAAGGGCGCCTGTCATGTTCGTTGCGAGGAATCGGCGTCGCGAACCGTCGCCGAGGTACAGGTCGTAATACACGGGATCGCTGGTCGTCGCCCACCCTTCCGCATCGACCATCATGAGTCGCTCGTCCATCTTGATGTGTACGCCCGGATCGGGCCGTCCGAGCGACTCTCCTTCGGCGAAGACAAAATGGACAGGCTCGCCATTCGGATGGGAGAACACGACTTCCGCAGGGGTTGCGCCGTCCGCAAGGTTCTGCGTGCCGAGCCGCTTGAACGTGTACCCGCCAAGGACGGCGTAAAGCGAGTCCGCCGTGAATATCGACGGAGAATCGTCGTCGGCGAATATCTTCAGCGAACATTCAAGCGAGCCAGTCCACGGCGTTGTCTCTCCCAGATCAACGGTAGCCTTGATGCACTTTGCCGTAACCTTCTTTTCAGGACACCCGCATTTGTTCCCCGGACCGCTGCACGCGGACGGAGGATTCCTCGACAATTCCCTGCCTGCCAGCGCCTCGCCGCAGCAAAGCGCGATCGACACCGCCGAAACGGCGGCAAGACCAAGACTGATTCCGCTTTTCATAGTCCTACTCCATGTCTACATTAGTTGTTGTTCTCGTGTTCATGGCACAACCTGGTCTGAACACGCGCAATAATATAGAAAAGAATTCCTACAATTTTCCTACAGTTTTCCTGTAAAACTGTAGGAGATTAGACTGCGCAAACTTATGGACGCAAGCTGCGGGGAGGCGTTAAACGGCGGTGGATTGCGGCAGAGGCGGGAAGCTGATGAAAAAGCTCGTACCGCAGCCAACGCTCGACTGGCAGTCGATATTGCCATTGTAGAACTCTACAATCGAGTGAACCATTGAGAGGCCGAGTCCTGTTCCGGAAACCGACTTGGCGTCGGAACAGCGGTAGAAACGTTCGTAGATAAAGTCTATCTCCGACTTGGGGATTCCAACCCCCGTGTCGGATACGGTCAGGCGTATCCCCTTTTCATCCGAAACGAGCTCGACGCTCACAGAACCGCCGCCGGGCGTGAACTTCACTGCGTTGTCGATGAGGTTGCCGACAAGCCGCTGCAGCTTGGCGACGTGCCCTTCCATACGAACAGGCGATTCCGGCAGAACGCACTTGATGCAGACGCCCTTCTCCTCAGCTACCGCGGAATACACTTCAACCGATTCTCGGACGACTTCGGCAAGATCGACCGGCGAGGACGGCGTGTCCTCGCAGCCGCTGTAGTTGCGCGATATCTCCGCGTTGGTGTCGATGATGCGCAGCAACGAACGGCTGGCGGACATGATCGCGGCGGACGCCTCCTCGCGTCCCACCATGTCATGGAACAGCCTGTCTGACTCGTTGTAGATGTTCGCGATGGGAGCGCGAAGGTCGTGGAGGACGTTCCTTGCCAGGTCGCGTATCTCGGCCGCCTGCCGCGCACGCACCGTCTGCAGGCGGTTGAACGCCTGCGCAAGCCTGTCGAGTTCCGCTATGCGCGTGTCATCGCATACGTGATTGGGCTTGGGCGACCGAACAAGTCCGTCAACCTCCGCGGCGAACTTCTCAACCGGACGAGATATCCTGCGCGCGAGCAGACGGAACACGACGATTCCCGCCGCCACCGCGGCAGCTTCGGCCAGGAGCACCCACAGGAATATCCAGACGTACTCCGAAACTACACAAGGAAACCCCTCGACGCCCATCCTGCGCAGCAGCGAGCCGACGCCAAGCCAGAGCGCGACGCCGGCCGCAAGCACCATGGACGCCGCAAGAAGCGGAACGCCGGTCGCAAAGATCACCGTCCGTATGCTTCTGCTCCTACTTGAACACATATCCGAAGTCCCTCACGGTATGAATCACCTCGCGGCCCCCTCCGGCGGCAAGCTTCTTGCGGAGCCTGCTGACGTTCGCGGAGACGACGCTCCCCGTAGAGTCCAGATGCCACCACAAATGGTCGGCGATCAAATCGTACGTCACGCATTTGCCCTTGTTCCGCATGAGATAGACGAGGAGTTTCCTCTCGGTGGGAGTGAGTTCGATGATCTGTCCGTTCCGCCTCACGGTCTTCTTGTCGACGTTCACGACAACGCCGGCGCAGGACAATATGTCCTCCGCCGAATCCGGCGCGATGCGCCGCGCGACCGCCTGCAGCCGGAGCGAAAGCTCGTCGATCGAGATCGGCTTGACGAGATAGTCGTCCGCGCCCATCTTGAGGCCTGCGATTCGCTCGGCGGGGCTTGCATGCGAACTCAGGACAATGAGATATGTATCCGTCTTGCGCTGCCTCGCGGTGCGAATGACGTCGAGCCCTCCGAGTTCGGGCATCTCGATGTCGACGAGCGCGATGTCGTATTCCTTTGCAGCCATCATACGCAGACCCTCCTTCCCGTTGCTCGCCACGTCGCAGTCGTATCCACAGGCGTCCACCGCAGCGACAGCATGCTCGGCCGACAGTCTGTCGTCTTCCATCACAAGAACCTTCATTTCCCCTCCTCCTCTTTTTTTCTTGTCTTTCGCTCTGTAAGCTTCCCCGTCGCGAACTCCAGCTCATAGCACTTGCCGTTGAGAGTCTCCAAATACAGCCAGCCCTTGCCTTCATCCCAACGCGCCACGTCATACAACAAGACGCGGCCATTCCAACGACGCGAAAAACAGTCATAACGCGCCCATTCGTCGACAAGCCAGTAGTATTCCGAGCCATCGTCGTCTCCTTCGCGGGATATTCGATAGCGGCCGCCGGCGAATGTCCACACCATCTGACGCAGGGGCATGACAGCCTTTCGGACATAGTTTGCCTCTCCCCTGCTTTCTGCCTCGGCCCTGCGCGCAAGGTTCGCCTCGGCGACCTCCGTCTGGCCCGTGCTCAGCGCAAGAAGCCCTACGACGAAGATCGCCGCGTAGATCAGCAGCCCGGCAAGCAGCGAGCATAACGACGCCACAAGCATCTTCAGGCCGGCTGCCCGGAAACGCCCGAAGCAGATCATCACGACTGGAATCGCGATCATGACGACAGCTATCTTCGGCGCCGTGAAATAGGCGAGAAGAGCAGCCGAGTCGCCGAGGAACACGATCAGCCTGTCGGGGAATTCCGGCAAAAACCGATAAGGCGAATCGCACACGTTCGCCAAAAGCAGGACCGCGGACAGCAGCGCCAGCATGAGTGTCGCAAGGAAAACCGCGCCGGGAAGCCAGGGCCTGCGCTCCAGCATCCAGCCTGCCGCCCTAAACAATCTCGATGCCTTCATCGCGTGTACCTCCCGGAATCCTTGAAGTGCGCCTCCCACCTGAAGGGCCTGATGTATCCAACGCACTGGTCGAGGTACGCCAGGTTGTTGCCGACCATGATCAGTATCCCCGCGGGTAGACTGTTGTTGCGCCTCGCGTCGGATAGACCCCACCACTCGAAGTCGTAAGTGTCGGATACCGTGACGTTGAGGGCGACACGGTCCGCGCCTATTATCGGCCTGCATACATACCCGTCAAACACTATGTCCGCACGATGGGCTGCGGCGTAGAGATCGCCCGACGTGAACTCCACCACACCCGATTCATCGACTCTGTTCATCCCTGCCGGGAGCGACCTTATGATGCGGCGAACCTCCCGCCTGTAGTCTTCCGAGGCGAGTATCCTAGACGCCTCAGCGGACCCGTCCGGGAAAACCTCCGGAGACGTGCGGCGGGTGCCGTCTATCGACATCTCTAGGAGCGTCGCGGAGAAGTACCAGTTCATCGTCGCGCGGAAGTAGAGAACCGAAAACGCCTTCCACAGATTTCTCGGATCAGGAAGAATCAGCGGAACTTCCGTCGAAAGCCCGAGGGCGTCGTATTTGCCGACGGGATCGTTCCCGCAGAAGGCGTACAGGTTTTCGCCTCCATCCTCTCCGAGCGGGTCGCGCGTCATCCAGCGGCCGAGAGCTGGCGAATAGCATCTGTATTCATAGAGCAGAAGCCCTGTCGCGTCGTCCATGTACTTCGTCGAAAAGCCGAAGCGGAATTCCGACGCCTGCGCTCCGGCGGAGGAGACGACGTTCCCGAATGCGCCGTAGGAATAGCGCGCAACGACGTCGCCCGCCGAATCGACGTAGGCTGTAATGTTCCCAAGCGCGTCGTACAGCGGAACATACGCCGCGCCGTCATGTACAATGCACACCAGCCCCCCGACGCCGCCGGCTCCCCAGAGCGTGCCCGACTCGTCCCGTCCCCAGCAGTATTCGTCAACGCCAACGATCCCGTCCCCATCGGACCTCACCTCGCGCACCAGGGCCAGCCCGTCGTAGAAGAACGCCGACGTTCCTGACGCGGACTCCCTTTTCGCGCGGCGCCCAAGGGCATCGTAAGAAAAGACCGCAAGCTGCCCGCCCAGGTCCGACGCTGAGCTCAGCCGCAGCGCGGAATCGTATCCGAACGAAATGCCGTCAAACGATGCGACACATCCGTCCGCGTCAAACACGACGTCGTCCCCTCCGAACGACATGCACTGGTTCAGTCCGTTGGCCGCGCACGGCAGCACGTTTGTCCCGCACGCAAGCGAAAGGAAATTGCCCGCCTGGTCGTAGGAGTATCCGAGCGGTCCGGCGGACGTTATCCGTCCCGCCTCGTCGCGGACAAACACGCTGTCGTTGCGTCCGACGATCCGCCCGGCCGCATCCCGCGAATAGGAATATCCGTCTACTGCCAGGCCGTTGACGAAATTCGTGACGGCAACGACGAGTTCAGGACGGAACACGTCACGCACGACCTGACGTCGGACGGCAACGCCCCCGGACAGGACCGTCGTCCACCCTTCGTCCCATCCGTCCTCCGAGTACGAGTATGCGACGGACGCGACATCGTTCGAGACGCGCGACACCCTGCCGCCAGCGTCGTACTCTATCGTCTGCCACGAACCACCGTCGAATCCGCGTCCGCTCACCCTCCCGAAGCCGTCCACGGCACGGACGTATACCGCCGTGTTCGTGCCGACGGACATGAACTCGTTCGTCGCGACTCCACCGGAATGACGCGCGTAGGCGCAGAATGCGACATCGTTGGAGGCGGAAGAAACACGCCCGAACTCGTCATATTCAAACGAGGCGCTCCAACCCCCTTCGCCCGTTGACACGCCCGCGAGGCGTCCTGCGGAATCGTGGACGAAGGACTGCCATGTTCCCGACGCATTGGTCTCGCGGACCACAGAGCCGTCGGCAGCGCGCGAATACGACGACAGCGAGCCGTCCGCGTACCGCTTCGCCGTACACGCCCCGGTTTCCGGATCATAGCTCCATCTCGTCACGTCCCATATTATACCATCTCGCGTCGTCGAGAGGGAGGTGCGGCGCCCGGCAGTGTCGTAAGTATACCTTGCCGGCTGGACGGCTCCAGAGCGTTCGAGAACGTTCCCGACGACGTCGTAGCGCGTTGTCACCGCTCCGCCGAGCGCATCGACGACAATCGTTTTCCGCCCGAATGAGTCGTATCCGTACCGCTCGGTAACAAAGGAGTCCGCGTTCGTGCATGAATGCGCCGCGACGAGACCACCCGACAAATCATATTCGTACGCGCGCTCGCGGAGCCCATTCTGCCGCGACACCGCCACGTTTCGCCCGAATGCGTCGTATGAAAGCAGATGCGCACCGCCATTCCCCGACGTCTCGGTTGTCACCCCGAACTGCGACCTGCGGACGCTTGCGCCCGCCAGGGAATTGCTCTCGACGGTCACGCGCTCGCCCGGCACGGCTCCGAACGATTCTACCGCCTCGGACACAGCGCCATCCGGCGAGATCGAGACAACGCGCGAGACGACACTGCCGGCGCCAAGTCCGGTCAGCTGCGTCCTTGTTTCCGCAACCGAGTTCGTAACGCTCCCGATCATGGCCTTGCGCTCAACGCGCCACCATACGCCAGTGCCTTCGTCGACGTAGGCGACATCCTTCCTCGTAGTCACTCCATCGGACGTCCCGCCGACCCTCTCGCCCCGCGCATCGTAGACCGCCGAAGTCGTACGCGAAACATCGCCGGCGGAGAACACGGTCGCGTCCACGCGTCCGCTGGAGCCGAGGTACGTTGTGGCGGTATCGCCGGTCGGCGTTTCAACGAGCACCGTTCGTCCGAGGAAGTCTGAGCGCACGATCCTGTTCGTCACGACGCCGCAGTCGGAGGATTCCGTGACGTCGTATCGGACGGCGCATCCTGTCGGACTGTAGCCTGCGGCTGAATACTCGCGCACCCACTTGTCGTCCCATCTCCTCTCGGCCACGGTGCATCCGCCGCGCAAGCGCGTCGTCACCCTCTCGAGGGACCAGTCGGACGAGGAGCCTTCATACTTCCTCTCGACGGATTCCGTCCTGTCGTCATGCTCAGTCGTCCAGGTCACGGTGCGCAATCCGCGCTCGTCGACCGTTTCAACATAGTCCGAGCCGCCGTACGGATAGGCCGTAGTCGACTGGCTTTCGACGCGCCCTGCCGAGGCAGTTCGGTTCGTCGCCTCTCCCGCAGTCTCCGCAACGTACACGACGACGTTCGTCTCGCGTCCGAACCCGTCCATGAAATGCTGCGTGACCCTGTGCGCACCGTTCGTAGAAAGGCCGCGAAGCCAGACATCCTCCTCGGCATAATAGAGCCTGTCCTCGCCGGTGACTGCCGAGCGCAGCGTCCTGCGCCCGCGCCTGTCCTCGGACCACAGCAGCCGGCAGCACGAATACGCGTTCGTTAGCGAGGTCCCGTCCAGGAATGCGGATGACCTCAGCCTGTTCTTCTCGTCGTAGGTGGAAACCGTCTCTTCCACGACGGCACCGTTTCCTTCGATGCATGTGGCAGTGCGGAGCACGTTCCCGTGCGTGGCGTCCATTTCCGTCACGCCGTATGTAGCGAACGGCGTTCCATCGTATTCGCGGTGCGTCGAATCCGTCACGCATCCGCCCTGCATCCCGAAGACGTGGCTTTCCAGGACACCGTTCTCGTCAAACAGCGACGCGGTGCGTCCGCGAAGGACAAGCGGGACGCCCTGCGCGGTCTCGCTGAGGGTCGTCTCCCACGAATAGGCGTTGCCGGCGTCGCCGCGTTCCGCCGACGGACCCGATGCCCTCCACGTCTCGCGCTTCAAGCACGGCAGTCCGCCGTGCGCGACGTGCGTGTAGCGGTGCCATCTGCGCCCGATGCAGAGAGGCAATCCCGAATGGACGACATACCTCGTCTCTCGCCTGCAGCGACCTGCGTCCTCCGGCGCACAGTCGTCGCCCGCTGCTGGCGCATAGTCGAATACAGTGATCCACGCGTCGGCAATCCACTCGGTGCCGATCAGCTCTCCGGCAACGAGCCGTGGAAACGCCTGCGGCCTGGGCGACCCGTTGCGCTGCTCTACGCGCAGAGTCTCGAATCCGTTCTCGTCGTAGTCGTGGTACGACCATGCGATGCTGTTGCCGTAGAGGAGCCGCACCTTACCGTGCCTTGCGCGGTGCGCCGCATCGTCCCAGTACTCGGCGCGACGCCAGCGCGAGGCGAAGCCCGTGGACTCCGAGAGGTACGTCTGGCGAAGTACGGCGTTCACGCCGATGCCGATCCGCTCGGACTCCGTCACGGCAAGGCAGACGACATTTCCTTCGGCGTCCTGAGTCGTATGCGTCTCGGTTATGCGACCGCCGTCCGAATCGCCAAGCCCGCCGACGCGGGACACGCTCTCGCGGACGCCAGTTATGTTGTCAGTCGACGTCCACTCTCCGTCGTCGCATGCATACGTCTCGTCGCGCATGATGTTTCCGATTCTGCTGATCTGGCGAACCCGCACCTGCGCCGGGTTCCCGTCGACGTTCGTGAGTTCCCACGTGTACTCGAGCGCGCCCGTCTCGTGCGTACGGGCGATGACGCGCGCGCCATTCGCGACGGACTCTATCGTCAGGTCTCGTCCGCGCTCGTCTAAGCATGAATAGACAATTCCAGATGCGTTTGTGATCGCCGTGACGGACGCTCCGCTGCGCACGGCAAGCCGGAATGCTGACGGCGTGACCGCCACGGGGGCATCCGATTCAAAGAACACGAAGCCGCTGTGCTGTCCGAAGCGCGGAGAGCCGAGCGAAACGCGGAATCTGACCGAACCCAACGACGCGCCATCTACCGCGTCGCAGTTTCCGTCCGAGCAGTCCTCCTCGCAAGGATTGCATTCTCCCAGTTCCTCCAGCAGCTCTGCGGACGTGGCGATCCCGTCGTCCCAGAGGCCGAGCCACGAGCGGACCACCGTTTCGGTCCAGACGACCTGACCATACACTGCAACCGATCCCGTCGCCGAATCCCCTTCCGCGTCGCACTGCGTGTCGACGTACGGCAGGTCGTCCGCTCCCGATGTCACGGACGGCTCGCCGGCGCCGCTTACCGAACCGTCCACGCCCTTCATCCAGTTCCGCCAAAGGCATCTGCCGTCTACCGGATAGCTGTTCGTCACGGAATACATGTCGCCGTCTGGGTCGTACACAAGATAGGAACGCGAGTATTCTTCGCTGGAGCCGAAGTCTATCGAAGGGTCGAGCAACACCATTTTTCTCCAGACGGCACCGTCGGTGGAATTTGTATCCGACTGACCGCATCCCGGCCATGTCGCCGGAATGAAGCACTCTCCCGTGCGCAGTATCTCGAGAGTCCCTCCGTATGCGTCGCCGCTGAACCGCAGTCTGCCGCCGGAGCGCGACTCGATGTCCGCCAGGCCGGGGAGGGAGGACTCCTCCTCGTGCAAAGCCGAAGACGACGGACGCGCCGACCTGTCGAACGTCACGCGGATCGGATGTTTCGCGTCCCTCATCGCGACAACAGCCAGTTCGTTGCTCGTCACCGGGTCGCTAACGGACACGCATCCGGAAAGATTCATCACCGGTGCGTATGCGAGGAGATACACGGGGCACGGCGAGCGGACGCTTTGGCCGTTCGCGCGGAGCCGGATGGTCACGGACCCTGCACCGTCCGAGACAGGCAGATACAGGCTGTCTCCGACTGGCGAGACGGCGGTCGAAGCTGACGCACCCTCGTCGTCCTCCCATTCGAGAGTCATTCCGCGGAGGTCCCAGTCACCGGCGCAGTCGGGGCGGGACGACAGGAAGAAATGCCGCCATCCGCCGCACGTGTCAATGCTGATCGTCCTCTCGTACAGAAGGTTCGTCTCGACGGTATCAATGTCTGCGGCGAATCCATCCCACAGCTTCGACGCTTCGAGGGAATTTTCCGACATCGATTCAAACACCAGGAATGCTTCGTTCGTCGATGATGCTGCGACTCGAGCGAGGATCATCGCGTCCGGCACGTTCCTGAAGAGAGGGTCGGTTCCGTTCAGCACTTCCTCTCCGTCGGGGATTCCGTCCCCGTCAGAGTCGGCAAGACCCGGATCGGAGTGGTAGACGTTCACTTCCTCCCATGTCGACAGTCCGTCGCAGTCTCGGTCGGGAAGGAGGAGATCCTCGGGGCGGAGGCGGTAGAATACGACCGACGTGACATTGGATGAAAGTCCAGCCGAAACTTCGCGTCCGCAGCGCGACACAGACGCAGTGCACCCCGCAGCCGCGTCTCCGGCACGCGAGAGGTCGTAGCGTATCGCCACATCGCCGCCACGGGACATCTCCACGGCCGCAGACGCAAGCATATTGGTGGAGCGTCCGAGCATAAGGTTCACCCATCCGCATGCGAAGTCGCCAAAGCCGTCGGCCAAGTGCCATGCGCCGCTCCCGCCGCCGGCGTCCGGAACTGCGGAGAGGTTTCCGCCCGGAACTATCGACGCCCGCACCGTGAACGAGGAAATCGTCAGATCGCCCACTGCGATGTCACCGGATGAAGTCATGTACGCCATGTCGTCCTCCTCCGCAATCGGGATGCCGTCGCTTTCGACATGGCTCCAGTCATCAGCGGCACCACGCTTTCGCCACTGCGCCACGTCCGTCGCTCCGTCCGGCGCAGAGGACGACCATGTTTCGTTCGTCCCGACGCGCCAGAGTGCGTAGCCGACGGATATTTCGTCCTCGGAGAATCCGCTTTCGAACGATGCGTCATGCAGCGGCCGCGCGACGCGCAGCATGGAGTTCGTGGAATCCGGTCCGTCCTTGCCTGAACCGAAGACGATCAGATGGACGGCGAAAGCGACGCCGACGACTTTACCCATGAGCGGCATGCCGCGATAGAGTGCGAGAAGCCTCGCCACCGGACGGATATTGTTATCGTGGAGGAATAGAACGACAGCCGCCGGAAGAAGCACCGAGACAGCCGCAAGGCCCACATACATCAATGCAACAGAGTTCATGAAGCACCTCCTTTACCGAATACGTATCTTGATCGCGTCTACAGACACCGCCGCGCGAAGGGAGTCGAACGGACATTCAACTCCGCGCACGGCAAGTCTCAGCATGTTCCATCCTGGGTCGAAAGCCCACTGAGGCGGTGCGCTTTCCACACCCCAGTCTATTGGCACGTCGTTCTCGGATGCCGCGATGCATTTGGCGGAATAGTCCGAAACGTGCATGGAGAAGCAGAGTCGCTTCTGCGCGTTTGTAGTCGCAGCCGGGCAGACAAGACTTTCCCTGCCGAGGCTGCGGAACACCCATTCGCCGCAGTCCCATCCGACGGAGAGTCCACGCTCCGAGACGTCGAGGACTCCGTTCGTGTTTGCGTCGAAGCCAAACGCCACCTCGACGTTGTTGCTCTCGCCTCCGGCAAACTCGAGCACGAGGGATAGGTCCTCAACCGGATTCCGCGCAATCCGAAGCGCGCAGTTTGTGGACGTTTCCGTGTCCGCAAATGTCCATGCAGGCATGTCACTTACGGCTACACCCGCAGCCTGGCATTCGCCGGCGGCAGCGCAGCAGATTGCAGAGAGCCATACGGCCCGGATAGCTTTTTTCATCGCGTTTTCCCCTTTCTGGTGGTTTTACGCGAATATGCTATCATCCAATTCCTACAATTTTCCTACAAATCCCCTGCAAAACTGTAGGAGATTAGACGCGGCAAACTTTAGCAAAAGCTCAACTTCCGTCAATCTTTCGTATTACAGGCCTTACCCATTAAATAATCTGCACAAACGTCAGTCCCGCCTGTAACACCTGCGGTCACTCCAGCTTCGCTCCCTGCGGCAACACAAGCCCCTGCGCATGAGGCTCCTGCTCCCGCAATACCTCCACACAATGATACCTTTGCACCAGTATTGCAGGCTTGGCTAAATTCGATTGCGCTATCTAAGTCTATTCCGTTGTATATATTTTTCTTGGCAACTTGATAATCAATTTGTTTATTCTGTATCTCACCAACATTGCACTTAAGTCCTAGCCAATCAGTGTCCATTGAGTTCTTTAAAGACAAATACATGTTGATTCCGCCGCGTTCAGCAATAAGGTCCCTACTATTCCACCTCCCCGTCTCCGGCTCGTAGTGGCGATAGTTGTAGTAAACCGTAGCCGTGTCGTCTTCGCCGCACTCGCTGGAGAAGCGCCACGGATTCGCCACGGCGAATGCTCCGTACTGGATGGTTACTGCACCGAACGGCGAGTACCCGTAGTGAGCCGCGATGTCACCATTCTCCACGACGACCTCGCTCACGTTCTTGTTGCCGTCGTGAACGTAGTAGGAAGTTGAAAAGTTGAATGGTTGAAGAGTTGAAGAGTTCCACACAAGCGGACGAGTCGCAACCGGCTCGGTTGGATCCCAGACATACGAATGTAAAATTGAGAATTGAGAATTGAGAATTGGTTCGGAGGGCAACTCTGCGATCTGAAGATAGCCATCTTAGACGAACCGCTGGTCGTTCTTCGGACACCTCCAAGGAATCCTCTTAAAGCTCATTTCGATACAATCTGTCGTTTTCATCTATGAACCATGCTCCTCTCCAGTGATCAATATTCAGACTGTCGTCAAGTTCCTGAATTCTAGCTTTAGATGTAACGCCGAAATCAACAAAAGAACCCCGATTGCCTACAGCAATCAAGTCGCCGGGGCAAAATTCAACTCTGCATTTCCTTTCATATTGGACTTGCAAAGGATTCAATTTGTATGCCGCGCCATTATTTCCTGATGATTCTATCAAGCCACCGCCAGCGATACTAACAACATCAGAGTATGGCGAGTATGGGCACACTGGTTGCTCTATGACCAACACATAGTCGCCATCTCTTTCAATGACACCGACTCGCAAACACATGCCACGATAATACAACCACTCTCGCTCATATGCAAACTCATGCCATCTGCGCCGCGTTTCGAGGATGAATATATCAGAAGGGAAGGCCCCTCGTTCGACCGCCCGGACATCCATTCTTACGCAATATGCGGCAACACACCCTTCTATGCAGTCGCTATGACGATGCATATAATCAAGACGTGAGACATTAACGAGTTGAACATCAATCACATCGACAACGGCAATATTACCGACATTTTCAAACGAGGAATAATGGCAACATTCATTAATGCTCGGCAACCCATCCTTCACACGCGGCAATTTTTGACAAAATTCTTCGTATGCTGATACAGGATACAACACACCAGAAACATTCTTTTGCGGCATTAGTTCAAGCAGTCCTCCATCCTCATTTCCTTGCATGCAAGCTCCCGATGCATCATCCCAGCAACCGATGATGAATGAAAATCCATACCTTGAATCGTAGAAACTTGGAAAGAGATTTATTAGGTAATAAATACTGCATCCCTCAGCTGCACCACGGTACATCCATGACCGCCCCTCAACAATCTGCCTTTTGAGACGATCAAGGCGACGTTCACTCTGCTTGTCCAATGTAGGAACAATGTAGGCATCAAACAATCTCAAGGCATCCGCAACATCCTTTGAGGCAACTACTTCTACGCTACGTTCATGGAACGACTGATCATATTCAAGCTGACGTCCGATTGCCTCTCTGAGGTCATATACAGAGCCATATCTATGAGAATCGCAATGCTTTATATATAGGAAAACCACCAAGGACAATGTAAGTCCCAATAAAAAAAACAACTTCAAGTTCATCACCACAGCTCCGGATCTGTTTCGGTCTTTCCGTTATTCTTTTTCCAGTCTTCCCAATCTTTACCAGAATGTGTAGTCTCATTCATTTTCGCTATATTCCATTTATCTCGAGCTAACTTCGCCCTACTTCCAACGACTAGCTTTCGCTCTTTCTCGCATTCGAATCTCTCCATCTCGCCCTTCTCGCCCTTCTCGCCCTTCTCGCTCTGCGGCTTAAGTATATCCATAATTTCGCCAAGAACTTTGCGAAGATTTGATACATGTAGGTTCTCATGCGCTAAAGTCCTATCATATCCTGCTTGCGTTCGCAACCTGCCAAATCCCACAACATCAACCTTTACAATTCTTATCAAATAAGAAGACTCAACTGCCACCCATAATTCATAAACTGGTCCCCTCTCAGGCTTAGGAATGCATTTACAACATGCTGAAATTGACAACGCACCGGGCTCAACAGCCCCACTTGCAATTATAGGTCGGCCCTTAGCATCTTTCCCCTTTTTAATCGGCCAATCTTCTTCCTTCTTTCCATTGTATTTAAAATATACACCATTCTTATCAGAGGCGGTGCAAAAAATGTTCATCCCGCGAAAATCTATGCTAGAAACAGGTTGATTCTGAATAAACACATATAGAACATTTTCACTGTGCTCTCCTATCGGATCCCTGCTCATCCACCTCCCCATCACAGGCTCATAGTGGCGGTAGTTGTAGTACACCGTCGCAGTATCATCCTCGGCGTACTCAGACGAGAACCGCCAGGGATTCGCCGCGGCAGATGCGCCGCGTTGGGCGATAACGGCGCCAAACGGCGCGTACTCGTAGTGGGCAGCGATATCGCCATTGTCTGCGACGACATCGCTCACGTTCTTGTTGCCGTCGTGAACGTAGTAGGAAGTTGAAAAGTTGAATGGTTGAAGAGTTGAAGAGTTCCACACGAGCGGACGAGTCGCGATCTTTTCAGTGGGATCCCAGATGAACAGTTGTGAGTTGTAAGTTGTGAGTTGTGAGTTGGTTGACGCACGCTCGAAGTTTGCAATTTGCAAGTATCCGTCGTAGACAAACCGCTGGTCATTCTTCGTCACACGACGCCCCATGCGGTCGAAGGACATCGAGATCAGTGTGGAAGTGGTGGAGTTGGGTGTGGGTGAGTTGGTGGAAACGCACTCCCAGAGTACCGGGCGGTTTTCGCCGTTGTAAGTGACGGACCACACACCGGTAGCTGTTTTGACAAGCGTCTGATTTCCATCGTCGTCGAACTGCGGAGTAAAAGTCTCACGCGGAGACGCGGAGAGCGCGGAGTTGGAGATGGAGGTGTACTGGTTGAGGTTGTTGGCCACATAGGTGTGGTTTGTACCACGCTCAGATGATATATCACGGTTGCCGATGTCGTCGAACCGATAGCCGTAGCGGTAGTCGGCATCAATGGCTGCGACGGCGTTGGTCAATTCGCTGCGAACGTTGTAGCCGTAGGCAACAGAATCGTTCTGCGCGAAAGCTGTTCCAGTCTTGGAAACATTGATTCGACGACCTGGTGCGTCATACACGTAGTCGTACTGCGAGATGATGTTGGTCGGAGTTGCGTTGCAGACTTGAAGCAACTGGTTGTTCGCGTCGTAGGTCCAAGAAGCGGTGAGACCGTTGGGATAGGAGAGCGAGGACTTGAGGTCGCTGCCTGCAAGGTAGTTCCAGTTGAATTGTTTGATTGTTTGATTGTTTGGATTGTTTGATTGATTGGACGGAATCTGCATCGTAGCGAGACGGCCGGCGGAGGGATCGTAGGCGAGAGTCGATTGGCGAACGCCGTTGAGCGCGTAGCCCACATCGCGTCCGAAGGCATCGTAGAAGCGCTCGATTGTGTTGGTGCCCGCAACACCGATCACGGTTTCATTGGTGAGAGAACCGAAGAGGTCGTAGAGGAAAGCAGTCACACCTGCGGCATCATTGGCTTCGTTTTTGCGGCCAAGCGCGTTGTAGGCAAGCGAGACCGTTGGCGTGCCGTCCGAGTAGACTGTGTTGGTGAGGTTGCCCCAGTTGTCGTAGGAATAGTCCGTGACAATGCCGCGTGCCCAGGTACGACGCGAGAGTTTGCCGTCGGGGGTGTAGGAGTAGGATGGGCCCTTGCCGTCGGCATAGACCTTGTTAGTCATTGAGCCGGAGGCGATGTCGTAGAGCCAGGTGGTGACGTCGCCTTGAGGCGCGGTCGCAGAGGACTGCGACCCTCCCACGTCGCGATACGTCGTCATCGTGGTCTTGTTGCCGAAGACATCGTAGGTGTAACGAACGGGATAGGTAGCTCCACCTTCGTAGGTCTTGTTCCCGCGAAGGTCGTATTCGTAGACAATAGCATTGCCGAGCGGATCTGTAACGGAAGCAAGATTGCCGAACTGGTCGTAGGCGTAGGCAGTACGGTTGCCTAACGCATCGATGGAAGCGGAGCGCTGACCAAAGGCGTTGTATTCGACACGACGGGTGTTACCACGGCCGTCGGTGTTGGCGATCTGGCGACCAAGGGCATCATAAGTGATCGTGTTGGTGACGACGGAGACAGAGACCTCCATCAGCGAGACGCCGTAACGAGAAAACGCCAGCGGCTTGTTGGTGGCATAAGGGACAGTTTGGCAAGAGGTGACGAAAGGTGAAGAGACAAGAAGTTCGTCTTCCGTCACGTTGCCGCGAACATCAGTCGTGCGCGAACGAGATGGAAGCGCGGAAGATAGGCCAGTGAGTTGGCGAGCAGAAGAAGTGACGAGAGGCGCGATGGCGGAGTCGGAGCACGAGACGATGTTGGTGTGGACAAGCCAGACGATGGCGTCGTCAAGAATGAAAGAAGTGAGCGTTTCGGTTTTGCGCCATTCAGCATCAACGAGCAGGATGCTCGTTGTACCAGTCGCCGCAGCACCAACCCTGCGGGTAGTGGCGATGCGGTTGCCGAGTGTGTCGTAGGTATAGTCGGTGGTTGGCTCGTAGTCGGCAGAGGTGGAGACGAGGCGGCCGTGGGAGTCGTAGACGTGGGTGGTTGCGAGTACAGAGCCCTTGAAGCCAGAGCGTTCTTCGCGGATGGTCTGGCCGAGGAGGTTTTCGTAGGTGCGGGTGAAACGCGGTGAGGAAGCTGTTTCGCCTTGTATTGTCTTTGCCCAGCGCGTGCCGTCGGGGAGGACGCCATAGGAATAGAACTCGGGAGTGACGGCGGTGCCGGTAATGGAGAGAACGTCGCCTGAGGCGGAGCGGGTGGTAACGCGAGTTGAGGTGTTGGGATTACGGACGAACACAGTTCTCCCGTCTGGACTATACTCCGTCGTCGTAGTGTTGCCGATCTGGCCGACGCGAGCAATTACGCGGCCTAGCTGGTCGTAGCGCGTGCGCTCGACAGGGAGGCCTACTTGGGCAGCGTAGTTGGTCTGCCAAGTTGCAGTCTGGTGGCCGAGGGCGTCGTAGCGATAGCAGGTGGTAAGCCACGTGACGTTGGTCATGTCGAGCGGGATCAAGCGCGAGGAGGCTATTACGCGCCCTTCGTCGTCGTAGTCCCAGGTCGAGGTGGAACCATCGGGCTGAACTTCAGAAACCTTATGACAGCAGTCCCACGCCGTGGTCGTGACTTGCCCGGCGAGGTTTTCGAGCGACGTGCGCTTGCCCTGTTCGTTGTATGTCATGCGGTCTCGGGAGATAGTATACCAAATTCCGTCGATGAACGCCTCGGTTTTCTGCTTAATATTTTCGCCACGGGCGTTGGTTAGCGTGATGTCGCGGGTTGTCTTGCCGGAGATGGGAGAAGGAGATTGTTCGTGGAGGTAAGTGACCGTCTCGACCCAGAGATTGGAGGTGAGAGCGTAATCGTAGACGTCGAGTTTGCCATCCTCATGGCGAACAGAGGCGACGAGGCCGGAGCGGACATCGTTTGCAACGGCGGGATAGAACGCAGTCACTGTGCGGAGAACATTGGTGCTGCCGTAGGGCGCGCCTTGGGTGCCGACACGCTCGACGATGTTGGTAAGCGGCGAATAGACATAGTAGGTGCGCTCGCATTCGATGTTGTTGAGTTTGCGAACCACCGTGCGCGGACGGGTGTCGACGGGAAGGACAGGATCGCTCGCATCGACCGGAGTGTAATCGAATGTCGTTGTCTCGGTCAACATGCCGGGGCCGGAGCGCGTCTCGGAAATTACACGGTCGACATTGTCATAGGTGTACTGCGTGAGCAACCCCGACTGGCGCTTCTCCGTCTTGACCTGTCCCTTGCCGTTGCCTGAGGTGTAGTAGGTCCATTCGGTAATGTTGGTGAGCCCGTCGAAGCCCTCGACGCGGTTCGTCATGGCGAAGCCCCAGGACTCCCACTTGTAGTTCTTCACTATTTTGGCAAGCATGTTGCCGGAGGACGACAAGTCCGTCTTGACGACCTGCGCCGCGCGTTCGTCGTCAATGTAACTCTCCTTTCGCTCCATCCTACCCGATGGTCGTGTAAGCGACCAGTCGTTGAACAGATAGTCGAAAACATATCGCTGCTCGCCGCCACCTCCCTTGCGCAGAGTGACGACTGCCCTCTTGCCGTCGTTCTCGCGGCGTATGGAGAGATGCTCGACAGGTTGTCCGCCCGGGGCTTGATATAGTCCCGTCTGTGCGTCCTTCGCTGGCGGCTCGCTGATGGCGTATACATTGATGTCGTAGCCGGAGAAATCTGCAGTCAGCGTGACATCGGCAAGACGCGACGGCGCAAGGAACTGGCGCACGCCGTTGGAGTCGTAGACGATGTCTATGCCCATGTCAGCTGGCATAGAAGTGATACCGCGGGCATCGGTAATTGAAACCAGACTCCCAAGCGCTCCACCCATGTCCGTAGCAAGGAACCGACGCATCGTGCCGTCGCCGATGTAGAGGTCGTAGTACACCGGATCGGACGTTGCCGCCCAACCCTCTGCGTCAACCATCATGAGACGCTCATCCATTTTGACGTGGACGCCTGGATCGGGACGCCCCCAAGACTCCCCGTTCTGGAATACGAAATGAACAGACTCCCCATTCGGATGCGAGAACAAGACCTCGGCTGGAGTTATCCCATCATCCAAATTCTGCGTTCCAAGCCGCTTGAACGTGTATCCGCCAAGAACAGCGTGAAGAGATTCTGCCGTAAAAATGGACGGCGAGTCATCATCAGCCATTATCTTGAGCGCACACGGCATTGAGCCTGTCCACGGCGTTGTCTCGCCAAGGTCTACAGATACCTTGATGCAGCCAACCGACACCGCTTCACACGAACAGCCGCAGTCTTCAGTTTTAGGATCGCATTTCGGCAGATTCTTCTGGGCGATGGGCGCCGCAATCGCCTCGCTCGAGCAGAGCGAGATGGACGCCACGACAATCGCGGCAAATCGCGTAACGTTGATGTTCATGGTATGTATTCCTGTCTTCGTTTGGCGTAACTCAGTTTTCCTTGTTGGTGTAGATCAGCTTGCCGTCCTGGTAGATGTAGGTGCGGTGGCAGACGGAGGTCGTCACGCCGCGCGCCTTGATGAAGCGGATCGTGATGTGTCCGTTGGCGTCGAAGTCGTCGGCTGTCAGCGTCCTGAAGCGCGTGCCGTCGTCGAACGTCACGCCCGAGACGAATATCTCGAGATCGACCGTAGTTCCTTCGGGAACAGCGCCGAGGAGTAGAGACACCTCGACGAGCTGCGAGCCGTCGGGATACGTCTCGGCAACGCGGTAGTACGTTCCGTTGTCCGCCCACACGGGCGTCACCTGCACGGCGTCGGATATCGCCCCGCCGTCGTCAAGGCGCGAGACGAGCCCCAAGTCGCGGTCGGCATGCGTGAGGAGCGAGAGTTTGACGCCCTCGCCGGAGACCTCGGCGGAAAGCTGAAGCTCGCTGTCGTGCTCGATGAGATTGCGGGGCGACAGCTCCGGACAGTCAAGCGTCTCGTCGGCGTCCATCAGTATCGCGGGGTTGCGCTTCGGGAAGCGCGAGCGCACGACCTCGACGAGCGCATAGGCCGCGTCATCAAAGACAAGCCCATCATGCGCGACCGAGACGAGATAGAGCCCTTCCGTCTCGAAGACATACGGCGTTGCGACGGACTCGGTCCAGTTGGTGACGGCGGTCCATCCGTTGGTGCCGTCGGCCACGCTGATCGCCACTTCGCTTTCGGCGCTTTCATACGGCGCAATTCTCAGCGCGTCGCCCGTGCGGATGACGAGTGCGTTCGTCGTGTAGTCCTCGGCGAAGACGTCGAACGGCTTCCACGCGACGTTGAACGACCCGGCGAGCGAGCGGTCGCGGAGCGAAATCGTCGCAATGCCGTCTTCTGGAAGCGGGATGTCGGCGTAGAATCCGTCGCCAATGGTCTTGACGGTTGCGAACGTCGCGTTCGTCTCTGGATAGGCTACCTCGACTTCGAGCACGTCGCGCCAGAGGTCGCGCCCTTCCACGCAGAGCGGCGAGACAAGGCTTTCGAGAGGAAGGTCTGCTACGTCAGTCGCTTCGTCCGCCCTGTGCTCCTTCCAGTCCGCAACGCCGTCGCCGTCCGCGTCTGGCCCGCCGAAGTTGACGAACCGGAGGTCGTAGACGGCGAGGAACGTGTTCACCTCCCAGTTGTGCCAGACGAGGCGGAACTCGTGTTCCCCTGCTGGAATCTCTGGAAGGAAGAAGTAGGCGTCCTCGCTCGTCCCGTAGGGCGCGGAGACGACCTGACGCGCGACGAAGAGTCCGTCGACGAAGAGCGAGAGGTCGAACGAATCCGTCTTCGCGTAGAAGTTGTGCTGTCCGACGCGCACCGCGAGCGCATCCGCTCCGCCCTGCGGGACGTCGAGGCTCCACGTGAGCGAGCCCGCGCGCTCGGCTGCGTATGCGACGCCGTCAGCGTCCGTGCGCCACGTTCCCGTCGATGCGGCGAAGGATGCACCGGAGGTTGCCTGTCCGGCGGGGACTGGAAGCCACGTGATGTCAGGGACGAGCGGATCGCTCCTGACATTGCGAACTTCCGTTCCGTCGTCAGAGCCGTCTCCGTCTGTATCCGCAAGACTGGGGTTCGTCCCGTGGAAGAATTCCTCGATGTTGATGAGTCCGTCGCCGTCAGGGTCTTCTATCGCGTCGGCAAGGAACGGAATCGTGCCGTTTGCAATTTCCCACGCGTCGGGCATGCCGTCGCTGTCGGAGTCCGCGGAATGCGGATTCGTCCCGGCGCGGAATTCGGCGATGTTGTCGATTGTGTCGCCGTCGGGATCAAGCGCCGCGTCGGAAGCGTCTGCGGAATCGAGTCCGTGCCGCTCCTCCCACCAGTCGGGCATTCCGTCGCCGTCGGAGTCTGTTTCGCCGACCGCGTGGAAGAGGCTGTAAGGGCCTGCGATGTTCGACGCGCGCCCTTCACGCGCCCAGAGGAGCTCGAGCCCCGCGTCGCCGTCGTTCTCGTGGTATTCTATGCGGATGTCGTGCAATCCCTCGGATAGCGGCAGGGTCGCGGATGCGGAGAGCATCGAGTGGTTGCCGCCGTTGTCGATGACGAGAGAGCCGTCCACGTAGAGCCGCGAGCCGTCGTCCGACCTGAGCGTAAGCGTGCAGCGCCCCGCCTCGCGGACGAGCAGCGCACCCTCGAACATGGCGGCATAGCGGTCGGTCAGCGACGCCGGCGCGCCATCCCATGCGGATGTCGTCGCGGCGAACGCGATGCGCTCGACAAGCCCCGTCGAGACGGGCTCAAGTCCGTCAAGATCGGGCATCTCCGAAAGCGCCGACGGGAATGCGTAGTACGAGGAAACGAGGCCGCGCGCGTAGCCGACCGGAACAGCCTCGGACTCCTCGGCGACGTGGCAGAGCGAGTCGGCGGGAAGGAGCTCCTTCCCGAATCCGGGGCCGCTCCAGGAGAGCGACAGGACCGCGTCCACCTTGTTCTCGTAGTAGAGGATCTCAATCGGACGCCATCCGGCCGAGAGCGCTATTGCGCCGTACGTCTCGCGGGCGGAGTGCTCCGCCGGGTCGGATGTGACGCGCGCACCGTTCACGAACAGCTCCGAGCCGTCGTCCGAGGTGACGAAGAAGGTGTACGTTCCGTCGGAAGGTATGCGAACAAACCCGGAGAGACGGCATGCGAAGCCGTCGCCGCGCGACTCCACCGCCTCGGGCCAGTCCCCGTCCACGAACGATACGACCGGCGCGACCGCCTCGGCGAACGGCTCCAGGGAGTGGAAGTCTGGCATCGCCTGGAGATCGCCGTCGGTGAAGCGGAAGTCTGCGAAGAGCCCTGGACGCGCGAGACGCGGATCGGGCTCGGAGAATCCCGGATCGGCTCCGAGCTCGAACTCCAGCGCGTTCGCGAGCCCGTCTCCGTCGGGATCGAGCGAGGCGTCGGCGGAGTCGAGCGGATCGAGTCCGTGCGACACCTCCCATCCGTCAGGGAGTCCGTCGCCGTCGGTGTCGGGCGAGAGAGGGTCTGTCCCCGCGATGTACTCCGCGAGGTCGGGGAGTCCGTCGGAGTCGAAGTCTTCGGACCCGTCGCGCGAGAGCGACCCGAACGCGGCGTGCTCCCACTCGTCGGGTAGAGGGTCGCCGTCGGAGGAAAGCCCAAGGGGACGCTCCGTCGAGACCCTGATTGCGTCAGCATCGCCGCCTCCGTCCGAGAACGTCAGGCCGCGCATCCGCTGCGCGGTTCCGCGCATGGCGAGTCCCGTGTGCGCGACCGTGCCGTTGACGTATATGTCCCATGTGCGGCGGACGTAGTCGAGCCGCATGGTGACGCGCGTCCATTCGTCCTCGGGAATGAACACGGACCTGTTGGTATGGACGAGACCGCCGTCCGTCACCACAAGCGAGCAGCTTCCGTCCGCCGCGACGCCAAGCACGGAATCCGAGTCGGAGGCCATGCCCTGCATCCCGAGCCCGCGGACATGCATGTCGACCCATACTTCGTCCGCATCGACCGCGACGTCCCGGGCGACCTCAAGACTTCCGTCGTCGGTCCTTGCGACGGAAAGCGACGCAGTCCCGTCGAACGAGGCGCTCTCGACGACCGTCGCGGACGCAGGGCCCGAGACGCGCCACCCGTTCTGCCCCGCGAGGTCACCGGGGGTCACGCCGGGGCGCTCGAATCCCTCAAACCAGAGGAAGGGAGACGCCGTGCCGGGAGTGAGCGGATCCGACCCCCACGCGACCTCGAGTCCGTCAGGGACTCCGTCTCCGTCGGTGTCCGCGAGCAGCGGAGACGTGCCGTGCACGCGCGCCTCCATCGCGTCGGAAAGTCCGTCTCCGTCCGTGTCGCGCGTCGCGTCAGAGACGGCGTAAAGCCGGGCGCGGCCGTGCTGCGGGAGAAGGTCCGTCCACTCAGAGACGGACGGATGCGCAGGAGCGCGCGCGACGTGGAGCCACGGGGAGTCAGCCGCCGCCGCAGCGTTCGTCGACTCAGCCGCGTAGACATCGTAGGGATGTCCGCCCGATGCGACTGCGAGCGAGAGCGCGTCCTCCGGCTCGTCGGCGGAAAACGACGCGAAGCGCGGCAGGGGATGCGCGGACGCGTACGGGAGGCGTCCGAACAGCGAGAAGCCGAGCGGAGTGAGCGACGTGCGCATAAGCCACAGCGTGTCGCCGGGCGAGACCTGCATGAACGAGGGAAGGCCCGTCGCGGGGTCGATCCACGAGGTCGCGGACCACACGGCGTTCGTCGCGCCGCCCGCCGGGCAGAGGGCGGTGAGCGTGTCGGAGAATTCGCCGCCGTCCCCCTCGAACGCGCCGGAGAGGAATCCGGCGGGGCCCGACTCCTCCATCGGCGCGAACGGCATCACGACCTCGGCGAGTCCGTTCGTCCCCGCGTCCACGCGCTCCACCCCGACGACGTCGTCCGCGAAGGCTGCGGATGACAGCGCCGCCACCGCGACAGCGGCACCTACCCATGCGGTCCAGTGACATGCATTTGCTTTCATCGTGTGTCTCCTTTTCATTTCAGTTTTACCATAAAGTCGTTCCAATGCCGAGGACTGCGGCATTCAAGAGCATCAGCGTTCCGAGGATCGCGAACATGACGCCCAGCGCGATCTTCGCCGGGATGACGTTGCGCGACGACCACTTCGCCATCTGGAAGGCATCCGTCGTCTTCGAGGCGAGGACAAACACAGCGACGAGCGGCGCGATAAAGGCGAGGTTGTAGAGGGCAAGCAACGCGAAGGAGCGCCAAGCGCCCGGCTCGCGGGATATGAGCGCGAGGACGGGAACATAGACCTGACCCGTGCAGAGCGCGTCGAGTAGCGTCACGAGGAACGCGCAGCCAAAGCCCGCGAGGGCGACAGCCGGACCGCTCCAGCTCTCCATCGCGATCTTGCGGATGAGCACCTTCACACCTTCCGGCAGCTTCAATGTCACTACGGAAAAGACTGGCACCTTCTTGAACTTCAGCGCATCGCGGAAGCTCAGGAACGACAGGACGAACAGCGCAAGCGCGAGAACGACCATCACGACGTCGTGGAGAATACGCAGACCTTCAAGAGCCTTCAGGGCCTGCATGAGTCCGAGGCCCATCAGCATGTAGGTGACGAACGTGCCGGCGCAGAACGCGAGGCCTCCGACGATGCGCGCGCGGCGCCTGCGGCCTCCGATGGCGAGGATGCCGGCAAGGGAGATCATGATCGCGAAGGAGCACGGATTGAATCCGTCGACGATTCCAGCGAGGAGGACGGTCGGAAGCGTCCATCGCGACGCGGCGGCGGCGGTCTTCGACTCTACGGCGGTGCCGGTAACGGGAATGTTGATTACCGGGCTTTCAGGGTCGTCGCAGAGAATCTGGACGTGCTTAGAGAATTCGCCCGGGAGCATGGATTTGAGTGAAACCGAGAGCGTCGCAGAAGACGACGGCTCGATGCGCATCGAGGAAAGCGATGCTTCAGCACCGCAGCAGCCCTTCACCTGCGAGACGGTGACGGGAGACGGCGAGGCGTTGCGCAACTCGACGGACTTCGACGCGGTCTCCCCTGCGGCTATCTCGCCGAACGACACGCCTTCAGGTGGGATGGTGAGCCGCGTGGCGGATAGTGCCGCCATGAATGGGAAACAACATAAACAACTGAAAACAACTTTTCTTTTCATGTTTATTTTAGCCGTGTAGAACGTGTAGATCATGTAGAACTTTTGAGAAACTCCGACGGTTGAAAAAATTGGCTCCGTTACCACTTCGCCTTAGCTCCGCGTCGCGAAACCGCGATTATTGCCTCCTACTATGTTTTCTTTATCTGGGGGCACCGCCCCCAGACCCCCAAAGCTGTCGCTGCGAATTTCATGCGGCTGAACAGCGCGAAGCAGAGGGCGCAACGTTAGTGAAGCCTCTTTGCCAGCCGTCGGAGTTCCAATATCCTCCCGACCCTTTATCCGCTTTATCGCCGCTTCGACTGCGGCCGAGCGCCGTGTGTCGCCCTTGAAGCGCTCCAGCAGCGCAATGTCATCCGCGTTGCCGAGAAGCCCGATGGAACCGATGCAGACCGTGTCGAGAACGGCATCGCGCTTTTCACCGGAAAGCGTCTCGCGCAAGACCGGCAGCGCCTCGGCGTATCCGCGCTGCCCCGCGAGCTGTATCGCCGCGATGCGCGCGACGTTGTTGACGCCGGGCTTGCACAGCGCGAGCGTGAGCCGCTTCAGTTCCCTTTCCTGCTCGCGCGTCGCGCGCTTGTCCTCCGCAAGCGAATAGAGCGCAGTCCCTGCGTATGGCTTAGTCTTCTCACGCGCCGCCCTGACCAACGCTCCGCGCACGCCGACTCGCGTTGCGTCGTTCAGTTCGTTCACCATCGCGCCAAGATGCTGGATGCAGTAGTCAATAACGACGGGTGGATGTTTCTTTCCCTCTATCATCACAATCGACGTCTCCGCCAGCCCTTTCACCGGCGGCTCCTGGTTGCGCAGCAAATTCATCACGTCGTTCTTGAGCGCCGCCACGCGCTCGACCCGCATCGCGTCATCTGCCGAGCGCAGATACGCCAACAGCGCGTCGACGTCGTTCTTCGCCAAATCTCGCCTTCGCGCAATTGATCGAAGCGCGTCGTTCCTCGCTTCGTAGCGGTCGGCTGTCGCCTTGTCCCTGCCGCAGACGATGCCTATTGCCGCCGTCGTTGCAGTTGCCCCGCTCGGATCCTCTAGTCCAGACTTCCGCTCCGCAGTCTTGACACGTACCTTGTCTATGGGCGTGCGCTTTTCGACTACCGGCTTTGTCGCCACGACACCATTCTTCCTAATGGCTACGACAGCTGCCGCCGCCATCAGAACGGCAACAGCCGTACCGATATAGGCGACATGCAATGCCAATGTCTTTTTGTTCATATGTTCAACCCTTTCGTAGTCCGCTACGGTCGCCGACACTCTCCGATGCCAAGGCCATACCGAATGCGCACACTCCCACGTGACGCGCGCAAGTATACGAAAGAATTCCTACAAATTTCCTACAATTTTCCCGCGAAACTGTAGGAATTGGCTTATATCTGGCAATAAATCGCAAAATCACGGCAAAACACCCCATTATAAAAATCTGAAAAAATATAAAACCGGGCTTGACAATCCCCGCCACGGTGTATGCAGCGGGGAAAACACGACTCCAGAGAGTTAAACCAGTTACAGTCAGCGCTGCCACAGGTCTCAATGACCTCAACGGCAATCGGTTGATTTCAATTGGGATGGCGATCGGACGCTTACTCGACTGTGTCCGCGACGAGTGACGATAGACCATTGAATCAAAATCCAACCGCCTGCGGCAAACCCATCGAGAATTTTCGCTGTCGTAATGCCTCCGACTGACATGACCTACATTAATCATTCCGCAGAACTTTCAAGTATCTCTATTTCATCAGTTACCGCCTTGTCATATGGTGATAGCGCCCATCGATAAGCTGGATGTATCTCCCATGCACATCCATAATCTGCATAGCGTGAACTTACATAATTCTGCTCTTCAAAGTAATGACGAATAATCTTTCCTGACTCAATTTCTTTTCTGGCCGTGATAAATCCTATTTTATATAAAAAATGCACAATATCCTTTGCGTCAGCATTAACTCTCGTGCCATAGAACTTAAAGTGGTGCCCCTGGCAGATAGTATCTATCTTTTTAATAATATCAGCCGTAGAAAACATGAATTTGTGTACACCGCAGTTTTTACGAGCGTTTTTCCGTTGATATTGCGAAGGCTTCATATTTTCCAGTAGCTCCTGTATATTGGGCAATTCTGATTTATATTCATTTACTGTATCTTGCAACCTATCCTGCGAGTATCTATCAAACACCATGTCAAAGTCCTGCGTATCTATTCTATTCCGGTCATTCTCATATGCATGACGAGCCGCCAGAGTGCATAGCTTGACAAGGTCCCTTGGGCGTCTGCGAATAAGAGTCGTCAATATTCGATGAATCGGGACATCGGCCCATAGCCCCCTTCCATGGAATCTAGCCGTCATGATGCGGCCAAGGTCCATCGCCAACTGATGCTGATCCATCTGGACCAATGCCTCATCAGTAGGGCAAGGAAGCCCGAAATATGTTTTTACTCGTTTGACCAACATCGCCAATATTTCATGATTTGTCCAAGAAAACCATATGCATGCAGACTCAAGTTTGTCTGTTGACTCATCTGATGTCCTGACCAAATAGAAAACGTCAGACCGCAACGAAATTATAAAATGAATATTTTTGTGCATACGAGTAATATCGCGAACAGCATTTAACATGGCAGACATGCGCATCACACTACTTGACGTCGCTGTCCACCCCCTATCCAAATCGTCGATGTATATCCTGATTACATTGCCAGCGCAAAACTGTTCCAATACCGCCTGTTTGGAAGACTCAAGCTTTATACCGTTCTTGTCCAACATACTCGTTACAATACGTCCAAAATCGCCTGCAATAGCAGCCCAAGTAGACGCATGCTCGCACTGGTTGAAATATTTCTTAATTGAAAAGGACTCAAAAATTTTCTCACCTATTATGCGAAGAAAACCATCTTTCCAAGCCCGAATCTGCGCATTCATCGCAACGTTCTCTATATCAATCTCATCAATATCATCAGGACGCAATAAAATAGATAGCTTGTGCTGCGCTGTATCCTCTCGCGCAGCCACCGCAAGCATTGCGGATTTTCCAATTCCCTTATGGCCTATCAATAATCTCAAAGGATTGTTCGCCCGAAGCCTGGAATAGGCCGCATTCTTAAAGTAAAATTTCTTTAAACGCTCAATGTCATCGTCTTCGGCTGCTTCGTGGCCAAAGATTTCCATAATTGTATCATCATCGAATGCTCTAATCATCTTCATGACATTTGTCCTTTCTTGTTTTTCAGCTTTCGTTAACTAAATTAGGCCATTTTAGAGCGAGCGCACGAACTCAGCATCATCCTTGGCATCCTTCATCCTGCGATTTGCCTCATACATCGGTGCGATGGCAATGATTATGGCATATAATTGTGCAACAACACAAAGTCCAACAACAGAGAAAAACGCGCATTTGCAATACGGCAAAGCCTCTGGACAGTAATTATAAATTACATGCCGCGATGGGATATGAAGCGCCCGCGCAAACATCGAAGTTATTAGCACCGACGCCGAAACCACCAACCCCCGCAGAATATTACCAAATCGCCTTTCCGCCACAATAATCTCTGCGCATAAGTTCTCGAGATCCTTTCCTTGTTTCCCCCGCAGCGAACAGGCAGAGTCCGGCCGATAGAACAAACCAAGCCAAACGCCATAAACTCCAAACAGAATGGCCGATATGTCAACAAGACTCCCCAACACCTCATATGCCCATTCCGACGACAGTGCCAATGAGCAACATGAGACGAGCAAGATGCAGACAAGAAAGACGATGGAAAGTAGAACTCTGCATGCATTTTGCGCCAACAAATTCGAGTCTTCGGTTTTGTGGAGTAGAGCATTCCGCCTCGGTTCTTCCGATGCGGAGGCCCCCTCATCAA
>JAEDKA010000083.1 GCA_016296065.1 Kiritimatiellia bacterium | reverse complement strand
CGTTCGCGAAGAACGCCGTCTCGAAGGAACTCGGCGAGAACCGCTTCAAGCAGCTCGTCAAGGAGACGCGGCATCCTGCCGCGTCGCAGTCAGGGAGTGACGCGGCTGGAAGCCGCGTCTCCATTATTTTGTCATGAGGGAAAACGGCTGTCCGGGGGTGCTACTGCAGAAACGGATTGGACTTCAGTTCGCGCTCGATCGTGGTCTCGCATCCGTGCCCCGGAACTACGACCGTCTTCGGCGGGAGAAGCTTCAGTTTCTCGAGCGACTCCTTCAGGACCGGCATGCTTCCGCCCGGGAAGTCGGTGCGTCCGACAGAGCAGCAGAAGAGCGTGTCTCCCGAGAACAGCGTGCCGGACTGTCCGTCGGCAAAGAGGTAGCAGACGCCGCCGGGGGTGTGTCCGGGCGTCTCGATGACGTCGACTGTCGCCTGCCAGCCGATTGAGGCGAGGAATTCCTTGAGGGTCTTCGTGTCTCGGACGTCCTTGAGCTCTCCGACCGGAGGGTAGTCCGGCGGGAACTGGTTGAAGGGGTGCGACACTATCTTCGCGTCCTCGTCGCTGATGAACACGGGAAGGCCCGGGAACCTGCGCTGAAGGTCGGGAATTGCGCCGATATGGTCGAAGTGAGCGTGCGTGAGGAGAATTGCGGCGGGCTTGAGCTCGAGTTTCGCGAGCTTTGCCGCGACGAGCGTCGCTTCCGCGCCCGGGTCGACGACAAGCGCCTTGCCGTTTTCGCAGGCGATCGAACAGTTGACCTCGAATGTTCCCACCGAAAATGTAGTGCGTTCCATTTGTGACTCTCCTTGCTTGCTGGATGCCAGTTTCAGGACATTATACCAAATCTTGTTTCGCAAGTGCCTATTGCGAGTCAAAATGGTATAATTTACGGCATGAAAACTTCACTAGCAGCAGTTTGTCTCCTTTCCGCAGCATCCTTGGCGGGGCTTCTCCGCGCCGACGAGGTTTTTACCGTGGTCGCCGATGGCGCCGCGGCGCCGGTGTATCTTCCGTCAACCACCGAGACCGAGCGGTTCGTGGCGATGGACGACGCGCAGGCGCGCGAGATACAGCGCGCGCGGTTTCCGAAGGCCACTGACGCCGAGCTCGACGACATCGTTGCGCGCTATCGGGACTGGCGCAAATGGGAGGCCTCGCGCGCCGGCGACGACGAGCGGCTCGCGGCGGAGGAGCTGCGCGCGTATCTCGAAAAGATCACCGGAGCCGCGCCCGTCGTGACGAACGCGGCCGCGCTTCCTCCCGCGCCTGCGGTCTGCCTCGGCTCGGAGCTTGCGCGCGCTGCGGGACTAGGCGCGGCGCTCGATGCGTTGGAGCCGGACGGATTCCTGGTTGCAGTGAAGGACGGACGTCTCCATCTCGCCGGAAGGCGCGCGCGCGGGACGCTCTACGCCGTCTACGGTTTTCTCGAGGGACTTGGCGTCAGGTGGTTCATGCCGGGGAAGGACGGCGAGTTCGTCCCGAAGCTCGACAGGGTCGTCGCCGAGGGGTCGCGCAGCGAAAACCCCACGCACCGCGTCCGCTACTGGTGGTGCACCTACGGCAACGGCGCTGAGTATCCGCGCTGGACGCTGCGCAACAAGGGCAACTTCATCCGAGCGCTGGGCGATCCCGAGATCGCGCAGGGGCACCACCTGGCGTCCGGAATCCAGTCCGCCCCGAACCAGAGCCCCGACTACTATGCGATGAAGGACGGACAGCCCAACGGAATGATACCGAACATGTCGAATCCGAAGGTGTGGGACATCTACGCCGACTTCTACAAGCGCGAGCTGAAGGGCAACGCGTTCGGACAGTACGCGTCGATCTCGGCCGAGGACGCGCTCATGAACGACGAGCGTCCCGAGAGCCGCCTTCTCGAGTCCAACGAGTTCGATCCGTTCATGGGCTCCTTCTCGGCGACGGACCGGCTCTGGTTCTTCCACCGGCGCTACATCGACAAGGTCCTCGAGGAGCTGCCCGGACGCAGGTTCGGCGTGCTCGTCTACTCCAACAACCTCACGCCCCCGCGCATCGAGACGGTCCATCCCGCGATGGCGCTCGTTCTGGCTCCGCTCGGCATCTCGCCGCTCTTCCCGGTGGGGGACACCCGCAGCAGGGACAACGTAGCCTACAAGGGCTGGCTCGAGTCGTGGCTCGGACAGGCCCGGGCGGTCGGCGCGGAGAGCTACTATTACGACTACGAGCCGCTCGGATTCTCCTGGAACAAGGCTATGATATGTCCGCGCTGGCCCATCATCGGGCAGAACTACCGCTACTTCCACAGGCTTGGGCTCACCGGTCACACGACGCAGGGCTGGGACGACTGGGGTTCCTGCGCGCTCGACCACTGGATGATGATCCGCATGTACTGGAACGCCGAGCAGGACTGGCGCGACATAGTCGCCGACTACTGCAGCAGGCGCTTCCTCGAGGCGGGCGAGGCGATGCGCGCCTACTACGCCGTCTACGAGAGGCGCATGGCGGAGATTCCGGAGCTGTGCGGAAACGAGATATGGGGCAATCACCTCGTCCTGACTCCCGAGGTGCGCGCCGCCGCGCGCGCCGAGCTTGCGAAGGCCGAGTCCGCCGCGAAGGGCGAGTTCGCGAAGCGCCAGGTCGCGATTGCGCGCGAGATGCAGGACTCGACGGACTTCTTCTGCGACGGAATCGAGCTTGCCCGCGAGACGGGCGACTTCGCGGCCGCGGCGCAGCTCTTCGAGAAGTCGTTCGCGATCATCGAGAAGTCGCACGAGCGGTATTCGCACGCGATGAATCCGCGTGCGGGCAGGGCGGGCGACATAATCTACGAGCCGGGCGGATGGTACAACAAGTACCTCGCGTGGGACAAACGCATCAAGTCCGCCGCCGTCTCGCTGCGCTTGCCGCGCATGTGGAAGACGTGCCTCGACACGGACAACCTCGCCTCGACGCGCGACAGGCTGCATCTGCCGGAGACGGACGCCTCGTCGCTCGACGACTGGGACATTACGGTGGTGCCAGACGTCAAGTACCAGACCCAGAAGCAGGTCTCGGCGGTCTTCATGCGCACTGAACTCGACATTCCGGGCGCGTTCGCGGGCAAGCGCGTGAAGCTGTTTTTCCCGAGCCTCATCGCCCGTGCGCTGCAGATATGGGTGAACGGCACTCCGGTGCAGTTCGACCACGGCAACTACACGGACACAATCTGGCGCGGGCCTTCGTATTTCTGGTTCGACTACAACCACCAGCACGAGTACGACCTCGGCGATCTCGTCCGTCCGGGCGAGCGCAACACGATTGCCATACGCATCTTCAAGAGCTTCGACCACGCCGGAAGCTACGACCGCGTGTTTCTGCTCGGCGATGCGCGATGATGCGGTTCTGCGCAGGCCGCTTTGAACTCCACGCGCACTTATGGTATAATTTACGGCCATGAACAAGGGTGAGATTCTGAAGTTCGGCCCCAACGTCCATCCGGCGCTGTGGGGCCAGGAAAGCTGGGAGATTTCGGTGCATCCGGCGGGGCCGAGCCTCGTCGCGGAGGGCGCGCGCGCGGGCGAGTCGCTTGCGGACGTCGAGCCGGGATTCCCGCTGCTGATTAAGGTGATCGACGCGAAGACGCGCCTCTCGGTGCAGGTGCATCCGAACGAGGAGACGCGAAAGCTCACGGGCGGAGATCCGAAGACCGAGATGTGGGCGATGCTGGAGGACGGCGTGATATACGCGGGCCTCAAGCCCGGCACTACCCCGGCGGACATCGAGTCGGCGGTGAAGTCGGGCCGCTTCGAGGAGCTTCTCGTCCGCCACGAGGCGAAGAAGGGCGAGGCGTTCTTCATTCCGGGCGGACTCGTCCACGCGATCGGCGACGGCGCGCTCATCTACGAGGTGCAGCAGAGCTCCGACACGACCTTCCGCCTCTACGACTGGAACCGTGTCGGCAAGGACGGGAAACCCCGTGAGCTGCACGTTGAGAAGTCGCTCAAGGCAATCGACTATGCGCTTCCGGTGCCCGTTCCGTCAAGGGACGTGAAGTGTCCGTTCTTCGACTTCCGCCAGCTCGACCTCGACGGAGAGCTAGAGCTTGAGGCGTCGGAGGGCTGCACGGTGCTGTTTGCCGCGGACGGTTCGTTCTCCGCAAACGGTGTGGAGGTCGCGAACCGCACGAGCGTTCTCGCGGGGCCTGGCGAGCCGGTCATCCTGCGCGGGAAGGCCCACGTCTTCGCGACGCGCTACATGTAGTTTCCATCCGAATCAAGAGTTACATCAAAAGAGGACAGATCCATGAAAAAGCTGATGATCATCATGGCCGCAGTGGCGGCGCTCGCCGGATGCGGCGAGAAGGGCGACGGAACGCGGAAGTTCACCGTCGGTTTCGACGCCGACTTCCCTCCGTACGGATTCAAGGACGGTGCGGAGTACAAGGGCTTCGACCTCGATCTCGCGCGCGAGGTCTGCGCACGCAAGGGCTGGACGTTCGTCGCCAACCCGATCAACTGGGACGCGAAGGACATGGAGCTCAACTCGGGCTCAATCGACTGCATCTGGAACGGCTTCACGATGCAGGGACGCGAGGAGTCGTACACATGGACCGTCCCCTACGTCGACAACTCGCAGGTCGTCCTCGTCAAGGCCGGTTCGCCGATAAAGACGCTCACCGACCTCAAGGGGAAGATCGTAGGCGTTCAGACCGACACGCCCGTCCAGAAGGCGCTCTCCAAGGACGGAGACAAGAAGGAGCTCGGCGCGACCTTCAAGGAGCTCGTCGTGATGCCCAACTACAACCAGGCCGTCAACGAGCTCAACATGGGCGGAGTCGACGCTGTGGCGATGGATGTCGGCGTCGCGAAGAAGAAGATGTCCGACCTTCCTGGCAAGTTCGAGATGCTCGGCGAGATCGTCATGACCGAGACGTATGGCATCGGCTTCAAGAAGGGCAACGTCGCCCTCAGGGACGAGGTCGAGGCGACTCTTAAGGAGATATTCGCGGACGGCACGGGCGCGAAGATAGCGGAGAAGTACGAGATCGAGCCCAATGCGCTTCTGCTGAAGTAGTTCCGGCGGCGCGGGGTGTAGTTCGCGCGAAACGCGGCGGGGCGGGATGCTGCCTCGCCGCGTTACTGTTTTACGAGGCGCTTTCTAAGCGCGATGGCGACGGCCTCCGTGCGGTTCGCCGCCCCGATCTTGGCGAAGAGGGCGATCATGTGTTCCTTCACCATGTCGACGCTGATGCCGAGCTGGCGCGAGATGTCGCCGTTGGTGAGTCCGCGGACAAGCGATTCGAGAATCTGCTCCTGGCGCTGGGAGAGCTGCGGGACAGGAGGGTCGTCGGCGAGGATGCGCTCGATCTCTGCGGAGACGTGTCGCACGCCCTCTGCCGTCTCGCGTATCGCGGTGACGATTTCGTCGAACGGGGCGCTCTTCATTATGGCTCCGGTCGCGCCGGCCTCGAGTGCAC
This sequence comes from Kiritimatiellia bacterium, assembly GCA_016296065.1. GTDB lineage: Bacteria > Verrucomicrobiota > Kiritimatiellia > RFP12 > UBA1067 > UBA1067. Next base: position 2,503 of record JAEDKA010000083.1, on the reverse strand, counting down.
GCGCTATGCCGTCCGACGTGCCGAAGGTCGTGAGGACGAGCACCTTCGACCCGGGGCGCTTCTTGAGAAGCTCGCGCGTCGTCTCTATGCCGTCCATGCCAGGCATCGCGAGGTCCATCACGATGGCGTCCGGCGAGAGTTTCACGGCCTTCGCAATCGCCGCCTCGCCGCCCGCGGCGTCTCCGACGACGGCGATGTCCGGCTGCGCTCCGAGGAGCGACGCGAGCCCCATGCGAAGCACAGCGTGGTCGTCGACAATGAGAACCTTGACCTTCTTCATATCCTACACCTCGTCTTTCTCGGCGATCGATACGACCACCCTGATTTTCGCGCCCTTGCCCGGAGCGCTCGTTATCTCCATCCCGCCGTTCAGCTGCTGTGCGCGTTCCTGGATTCCGGCGAGGCCGAAGTGGCCCTGCAGGATTCCGGGAGCGACGTCGGGGTCGAATCCGCATCCGTTGTCGGTCACGGAGAAGAGGAGCCGGTCTCCGTCCAGCGCGCCGGCGATCTTTACGCGCGTGGCGCCGCCGTGGCGTATCGCGTTGACGGTGAGCTCGCGGATGATGCGCAGTACGGCGTGCGCCGTGTTGTCGGAGAGGCGGCGGCGAGGCGCGTCGAAGCGCACGTCCACCCTCTTTGCGCCGACGTGCGGGGTGAGGGTCCGCAGGATCGCCGAGTTCATGTCCGTCTCCTCCAGAGCCCGGCTGCGGAGGTCCCACAGGCAGTCCCTCAGTCCGTCGCGGCAGGATGCGAGCGTCTTCTCGGCGATGTCGAGGTGGCGCGCGGTCTCCTCGGGCGCGTCCTTCTGCATGCGACGGGCCGCGGCTATCTCCATTGCCGCGCCCGAGACGATCTGGGCAAGCGAGTCGTGCAGCTCGACGGCGAGGCGCGTGCGCTCCTCGGCCTTCAGCGCGGCCTTCGCGCCCTTGAGCTGCGCGTGGAGGAGCGCGCGCCCCCTGCGCTCGGCGGTCCTGTTGAGCATGATGTTCCAGACGAGGATCACCACCAGCGCGACGGCGAGCGAGCCGACGGCGGTGAAGAGCCGGCGGACGGTCCACCACGGCGCGCGCGCGACGACCGTCACGTCGGACGGCTTGCGCACGATGACGGCGCAGTCCTCGACGGAAGGAAAGGCGCCCTGCGGATGCCAGCTCGCGATTTCGGCGACGCAGGTTCCGGTTATGTCGACGACGGATCCGGCCGTGATGCCCGAAAGCGCCTCGGGGACGGAGCTGAAGTCGACGGTCAGGTCGTATCCGCCGCTTTCAATCGAGATGCGCAGCTCCCCCGGCTTTTCGGACGGCATGTGCGCGACGCTGCCCCTGACGGTCACGGCGCGTCCGTGGTACTTCGCGTCGATCTGGCGGCGTCCGTGTCCGTCGGTGAGCAGCTCCTCTGGAGTCATCCGCATCGGCTCGTCCTGGTCCGGAATGTCTGCCTCGGCGGGACGCCACATGGCGCGCGAGAGGTTGAGGTGGTAGATGTCCGTCTCCGGGAGTCCCACGGCATCTATGACGTCTCCGTAGGCGGGGATGGCGGAAGTGTCGGCGAGGGTTACGGTTGAGTACTCCTTCTCCCTCCTCACCACGAGCCTGTCTCCGTGCCAGACGGCGACGACGCGTCCGCGCACCTTGCGCCGCCTGGAGACGCCCGGCACTGGGATGTAGGTGTCGCGCGCCGTGCCGCCGAGCATCGGGACGTCGAAGGGGTCGGCGGGTGCGGGCCTCGTGATGCGGATGTCGTTCAGCGACACGTGCGAGAGGTTTGCGCTGAGCTTGCGTTTCGTGCTGCCCATCCTGTCGCGGATGCACAGTCCCGTCACGGAGACGCGCGCGTCGATGTATTTGACCAGGCTGTGCCACTCGACCGACGGCGCAAGGACGGGGACGTAGGCGACCTCCTGGTCGTCTCCGGCGACGACGAAGAAGATGAACCTGATGTCGGTGTCGTCGCGGAAGACATCCGCCACCATTCCCTCGAAGCGGACGAGGCGGTCGAGGTTGTCGTCCGAGCGAAGCTCTCCCGGCCAGACGAGCGCGGGCGGCGGCGGCTCGCCGTGGGAGAGTATCTCCGCCTCCTTCAAGTCGGCTCCGTTGTAGCCGATGTCGTTCATGTGCACGATGCCGCGCGCGCGGATTCTGTCGCCCGTTCGCAGCATCTGCGCGCCGGCGCCCCTCGTGTCCGCGAGGATCGCGCAGGCGTCGCCGTCTGTGACCGCGACGGATCCGCCGAGATCGTCGTCCACCTTCGAGACGATGACTTCGACGTCGAACGTGCCGCTGCTGCGCTCCGTGGCGTATATGGCGCGCTTGAGCGTCGCCACGTCGCGTATGTCGTCCGCCCGGCAGACGGCCGCAGCCGCCAGCACGGCGGCAAGGATAATCCGTTTCAGGTTCATATCGTGTATTTTACCATATTTCCGACACCGAAAGCGGCATGGCTGCGGCGAGGGCAGGGTTTACGCATTTGAACTTACGCGCGTCAGGCGGCATGGTCTCTGGCT
>JAEDKA010000039.1 GCA_016296065.1 Kiritimatiellia bacterium | reverse complement strand
CTCGATACCAACCGAATTGCGCGCAAGCGGTTCAACGGTTTAGAATCGCACCCCGTCTCGCCGCGTCGGCAAGTAACGCGGCAGATGTGCCGCGCGAAATGGTATAATATCTGCATAAGCAGATGAAACATTTCGCGACAGTTCTGTGCATGGCCTTTGCCGCGACGGCGTTCGCGTCGGCGGGGGATGCATATGCCTTTGACTGGATGTCGTTCGGGCGCTGGACGGTGCTGGTGATATGCGGAATGGCGCTGGCCGCTCCGCTAGTCACGGGGCTGCGCAGGCTTGCGCGGCTCGCGGTGCCCGCTTTGTTCGCCTTCCTGCTTCTCGGCTTGGGCATATTCGCGACGACGCCCAACGGCGGCGTCCCGACGCGCGAGGAGAAGGAGCGCCTCCGCGCGGAGCTCGCCGCCGCCGAAGCCGAGCGCGCCGCTCTGGGCTCGCTCCTCACGGGAGGCACGCGCAGCGGCGACGCGACGAACGACGCGCCGGCGTTCGCCTTCAACATGGTCGGTAAGGAGACGAACCGCGTTGACCTCGCCTCGGCGTGGACTCCCGAATATGTGTTCAGCGCAATCGGGCTATATTATTCCAGATGGATTGAGTCGAACGACTGGGCGCGGATCGACTTCCGCACAGACGTCTCCGGCGAGACGAACTGCTCGTGGACCATAACCGATCCGACGATAGTGACGAACAATGCCGCGTTCTTCGACGCGAGGGGATTCCTCGCCAACGACGACTCCGACGCGGACGGCGTAGTCGCGCAGCGCGAGGTCGCGCTCGGACTCGACCCCGACCTTGCCGACACCGACGGCGACCTCCTCTCCGACGGCGAGGAGCTGGGGTTTGCCGAGGCCCTGCCCGAGGACGACTTCCTCTGGCTGGACATACCGCATTTCATGAATTACATCACAGGCGGGTCCGACGCAAGCAACTACGCGTATCTAGATGAGGATCTAGGCGTGCCCGTCACAATGAACGGCACCGTCTACCGTTCCATACACGCGACGCTGGACGGACATGTCTATCTCGCTCCTCAGACTGGCGTCGGGCCGTTCGCCGTCGACTGGTGCGATCCGTCGCAGGGAGTCGCCTTCGGGCTGTCGAGCCTTGCCGATGGATGCTTGTCGGTGTTCGGGTGCAACGCCGACATGGGGGCGAGGAAGACGACGTGGGGAAGCGGACTCTACTTCGACACCGTGTCGACGAACGGAGTCGTGTACGACGTGGTCGAGTTCCGGAACATCGGACTCTTTTCTGACATAGGCTCAGGCTTTCCGGCGCTTACGTACGAGGTGATCTTTCCTCGGAACGAGCCCAACATCGTGTACGTGAGTTATCTTTCTGTCGATCCGTCGCTAGCCGCGATGGACATGCCGCTCGGGGTGCAGTGCGACGGCGAGCGCGATTTCGGCGACACGAACAGATACTACACGGTGCGGGGTCCGGCTCCGGCTGCGGGAAGGACCGTCAGGTACCGCATCGGTACGTGCACAAGCCCGCTTGTCCCGGACTTTGACGACTACGGGATTCCTCTTGGATATCCTCGAGTTTCCTCCTTCGACGCCGACGGTGACGGGCTCGTCGATTCTCTCGATTCCGAGCCGATTGTCTGTGGCGGAGACTTCCACGGACAGTCCGACGCATGGGTACAGGCGACGTTCACGAACGCGGCTGAGATTCTCTCCGTAGGCTATCCGCAGTGGGTTGACTCGCAGGTAGGCGTCGGCTTAACTAACGGGCTTTACAAGCTGACGATCACGGTCTCGGATGATCTGCCCGAGACGACATTGATTTCAGTTGGAGAGCTTTCTGTCGTCGTCACCAATTCAGGCGAGTATGTGTTTGTACTGGAGAAGGGACCGTCATACGATTTTGCCATTTTCCCGCCGAGCAGCAATGTGACTATATGCGCCATGGATGATGTCGCGATAATGCGTGGCGCTCAGCTCCGCTCTGCTGGCAACGGCGGCAATGGAACCTGGACGCCTGGCGGCGGTGGGTTCTGGACGGACTATGAGCTTGGCATTGGCCATGCGCGGTTCTGGTGGCTGCCGTGGCTGTGCGGCTCGCCAGATGTCGCGCACATTGGTCCGAACGACGAAGTGACGTTCTCGGCGATTCTGAGCGACTATTGCCGCGCGGACGAGGTGGCATTCCATTGGACTGCATCGGACGGACTCACTCTCTCAACGCCGAACGCGCAGTCGACGTCCGTTGCTGTCGACTCTATGCCGAGCTGGGCGTCGGCAAGCGCCTCCGTGACGGCGACATTCGGCGAACGTTCGCTGACGTCATATCTCGACTTCCTGTCATACGGCACCAATGCTACGCCGCAGGTGCACATGTCGCTGAATGTCCCGGAGGCAATACTGCTCAACAGCAACGAGGTTGACGCGGCTAAGATTGCCCCTGTGTCCTGGTCGTTTTCCGCTGATGTCCCCACAAGCGGGACGGTCCGTGTTACCTGCGTTTCGGGAGACGGTAAATTTCGCGCACCTGGATTCCTCGGCCCTCGCATGGTAGAGGGAGAGATGTCCGTGTCGCGCTCGATAGAGGGGCTGGCGCCGAGCGAGTCAATCGGCGATGTAGTGTTCAGGATGCAGTTCACGTCAGGGGATAGTACAAACACCATAGAGAGGGCGATGACGGTGGTCCGGGTTGGCGACGTGCAGATCCCGGTTGCGCCGGCGGACGGGCTTGTCGTTCTTACGAATACGCCTGTCGCGATGCATCTGGAATGCGAGCCGCAGGGGGCGGAAGCATTTCTTTCCTCGATGTGGCACACTCGGCGGCTGAAATCGGACGGGACGCATGATGAGTGGCAACTGGCAGATTACCACCAGCCAGGGGCTTCTTTGGTTTTTACGCCGACACTCGGCGGCATCTATCAGGTGAGAGCGTATGCCTTTGTTGCCGCCGGTGGATCGGACGAGCGGTATTACGTCTGGAATGCGGATGAAGATACCGACATCGGATTTAAGCGAAAAGGGGATGTCAAGGCGTTCGGGGTCTGCGACGAGCAGTGGCAGATCGACTTGCGTAACTGCGCGAAATCTTACCTCGGGTCGACGGATTACGCATTGATGGGTGAGCTGGATGGAGCTTACGGTTTTGCCGCTGTTCCAGACGGGAGTTGGAAATGCAATTATTTTGTGGCATATAGAATCAGGGAGGCGGGTTTGCCTCTGCTGCCGCAGAGACAGATATTGTGGCGTAAATATCCGCCCTTGGCAAATGATTGGGCTAACGGGACGCTGATACCGCACTGGTCGCATTTATCATCGTTGACCATCGTTCAACCGGGATATATAAGCGGACATCCTGCTGCTACTGGCAGTGGGCATGTCGGTATTGTCGACTTTGATGGCGAATGCATTGCTGCAGGTGCTGAAAATGTAAATCGGCAATATCCTCATTGGAAGGATGGCACATGCGGTTTTAACAAACACAATCCAGAAGCGCAAGGAGAATGACTATGAAGATTGTAAACTTGCTGGTATTAATTTTGGCGGTATTACAGCTAAATGCCGAGTTCAGTCCGTCGCAAATACGCAGCGATGTGCATGCAGCGGAATTGTTATGCATATCAAACCGCTGGGATTATTCTATGCTAAGAGATGCGCTGAATTTTGAGGGACTCAGCGATGTCCCAACTTATGCGGGATTTGCATCTTCGATTTCAAACTGCTGGCGTGAGGTGCTAGAAAATTTTGAAGCAATTGCAACAAACAATCTTGAGCGGTTGCTTGTGCTTGGCGTCGGCAAGCAGTACGGAGAAGATTTCTACATTGACTTCATGGGTGCATTATCTGACATGCAGACAAATGGTACGATTACAGCGAAGGAATTCGCATGGGCACAGGCAACCACTCGATATGACCTGATGTCATGTCTTATCCGACGCTATCATGAGCCGAAGGTGATTGGGCTTGTGAACAAATACAAGATATCGATGCCAGATTCCACCAGTCGCTGGAACGACATCCTCTCCGGCGCTGCCTACACAAACTATCTCGAAGAGGTGGAGGCGGGATTGTGGCAGTAGCCGGGTGTGTAATGAATGGTGTCAAATGAAAGGAACCGACCATGAAATATTGCTTCGTCGTTTCTGTTTTCCGCGAGATGGTCATCGGGATGGCCGCGGCCGCCGCGGTGCTTCTGCTGACGGGTTGCGCCGTCGTCGGACTGTTCGGAGCGGAAAGCGTGGCGATGCTCTCTTCCTGGAAAGAGCTTGGATGCGGCGCTGGCGTTTACATTGTCGCGTTGTCGTCGGTCATACTCGTCTGTCGTTTGCGCGGGAGGCGTGCGGCCCTTTGCGCGGCGATCTCTCTTGCGTTGATCTTTGCCGTGTGTGCCGTGTTCGTCTGCGGCAAGGGGTTGTTGCCGAAGCACCTCGGAGATCCTTCGGCGGCGCCGGCAAACGGATTGGACATCGTCGCTGCGGCGCGAAGCCAGATCGGGGTGACGGTCAAGTATGATCCGGCATATGTGAAGATCGGCTATCCTGGCGGTGACGTGCCCAGGGATCGCGGCGTTTGCAGCGACGTTGTTGTTCGCGCTCTTCGGGATGCGCGGGGGATTGATCTCCAGAAGCTGGTGCACGAGGACATGGAGGCGCACTATCTCATGTATCCATCTCTGACGCGGTGGCGGATGTTCAAGCCGGATGCAAACATCGATCACCGACGGGTTCTCAATCTCGAGCGTTTCTTCGAGCGACAAGGGTGGTCGCTGGAAGTGACACGGGACAAATCGCACTATCACCCCGGCGACATTGTGACATGCCTCATCGGTGGCGATCTGCCGCACATAATGATCATCGCAGACAGGAAGTCTCAGCATGGAGTGCCTCTCGTCATCCACAATGTCGGTGACGGGACGCAGGAAGAGGACAGGCTGTTCTCGTATGTTGTCACCGGACACCATCGCATACCTTGAAGCTTGTCCGCCACAACCGCTACGACCATCTCGGACGCCGCGTGCAGAAGATCACGCCCGAGGCGACGCACACATACTTCTACGATGGCTGGCTGCTTGTCAAGGAGGTCGTCGAGCGGTCTGGCGACACAAGGAGATGCGGCGTCTCGCCGCGTCGGCGTGGCGGAGCTGGAAGCTCCACCTCCTCTTATGGGCATCCGCTTCGCGGACGGCCTGTCGGCCGGGGGATATGAAGGCGTCGGGTCGGGTGAGCGCAAGATGCACCTGCGGCGAAGCCGTCAGGTCCCCCGACGAGCGAAGCGAGGAGCTTTGCGAAGCAAAGTCGCAAGAGGGTGCGCGCGAACTGCGAAGCAGCAGCAATGCCCCGCGCGAGAGCCCTGCTGATCGGAGTTTGTGAATCTGCCCAAGCGCGCCGTTTCCGAAAGTAAACTTGGGTCCCCTCCCCGAGCGGCGTTTGGCACCCCTACGTTTGTAGGGATTGTCCAAATCGGCATTTCAACTTATAATATGTGGTAGAAAGCCTGTCAAAGGAGGGTGACGGCTTTTGAACACGAATATTAGAAGCAAAGTTGGAAAGGTGCCAAGCAATGAAATCACGCATATTCCATCTCCTTGCGGCATTCGCCGCGCTGTTCGCCGCATCCGCGCCTGCCGCGACAGACGTCACATGGACTGGCACGCCGCTTACAGCGAGCAGCACGTCGATCCGCACCGACGGCACGCTCAAGTACGCCTACGCGCGCGGAGATTATACAGCCAACGGCGTTGCGTTTGTCGGCGTAGGAAACAAAATAATCAATAATGCGGACTGCATCGCATGGGAAGCATCTTCTGGTGCAGTAGAAGGCCAGACAAAACCGCCGGAAGACACTGAAGATGGCGGCTATAAGAATTTGCTATCGTATGGCTGGTGGGCTAACGCGAACCCAAACCCCAAGTCGCGAAAGCTTCAATTGAATAATCTTGAGGTTGGGAAGAAATATCTTGTTCAGATAATAGCCTACCGCAATTACTCAGGAGCTCCAAATGCAAATGTAACCGCACCGGACGGCAATACGGTTGTAAAATTTGCAGGTACGGGTTGGGAGTATGGCAGTTCCTTGTCCGCCGAGTTTACAGCCGAGGCGGTGACTGAGGTTTTCACACTGTCATATGGAGACCACTGCGCCATCAACGCCATCCAGGTGCGCGAACTTGACGGAAGCGGCGGCGGGGAGTCCGGCGGCGGCGAGTCGGGCGGAGGAGACGAGCCTGCTGTAGACGGCGTCGCGCGGATCGGCGAGAACCACTATGACACGCTTGACCTCGCCCTTGCGGCGGCTGTTGCGGGCGATACGGTGACGCTTCTCAAGAATGTGGCGGTCCTCCATTCCTACGCGATAGACAAGGCGATAACGCTCGACCTCAACGGATTCACGCTGACGCGCAACGACCTTTCGTCGTACATCCAGTCCGAGACTCCCGGACTCGTTGTCTCCAACGGAACAGTCGCGGTCGCGCACTCGCTCGGAGTGTTCCCAGGGAGCTCCTCCGCGAATCTTCCGCTCTTCAAGGTCGCGGAAGGCGAAAGCGCCGCCAACACTCTCACGCTTTTCGACGTCACTGTCGGGGACACGAGCGGACACGAGCCGTTCGAGCTTGCGATGGTGACGGGCGGCGACGAGAAGATCACGATCTCCGGTGGCAGCTACCACACGGGGACGCTCTTCGCGTCCGGCACGGGCGCCAGCGTGCTCGACATCACCGGCGGAAGGTTCTTCATCCGCGGATGGCGCAAGCACAATCCGAACGGAGGCAGCGACCTGCGCCAGGGGAACATCCGCATCTCCGGCGGGTCCTTCTCGCTTGCGCCCAAGGCGAGCTGGCTTGTCTCTGGATATGTGATACTGCACGACACGACGGACAACGAAACGCCGTACCACGTCGTCCCCGCTTCGGAGGCTCCATACACCAGAAGCGGATGGAGCTACTGCTATGCGAACCAGGCCGCCGCCGAGGCAGCGGCGGTCGCGAAGATCGGCGACGACATCTACACGACGCTCGCCGACGCTGCGGCCGCGGCGCAGTCGGGCGACACGATACTCATGGTCGCGGACGAACCGATGATCGGGAAGTCCGTCTCGATCGCGAGCGACGTCGTGCTTGACGGTAACGGACACATGGTGAGCGTGCGCAATCCGTTCGTCGACGAGTCCGGCTACGTCTCCAGCGGCTACACGGTCGAGTTCCCGCAGGTGATCGAGGTCGCGCAGGGGCACGACGTGACGATACGCAACATGCACATCAGGAGCGGCGGAATCGCCGAGCCGGCGGTGAACAACAACGGCAGCCACGGAATACTCAACAAGGGCACGCTCAAGCTCGAGAACGTGACCATCACGCGCTCTAACGGCGCGATACTCAACATGCAGGGCGCGCGGCTCTATCTCGACGACTGCCGCATCGTCCGCAACTGCCGCTACTGCGCGGGCGGACTCTTCAACAAGGGTTTCGCGGTGATGGACCGCTCCAGCCTTTCCGAAAACCGCTCCCTCTACGCCGAGGGCGGCGGCGGCGCCTGCGAGAACGGCGGGACGCTCTTCGTCAACAACTGCGTCATCTGCAACAACTCGTCCACCGAGATCGGCGGCGCCATAAACAACTTCAGCTCCGACGAGCACGTGAAGCTCTACATGATGAACACGACCGTCGCCGGGAACTTCAGCGCGTCGCGCCCGAACATCTCCGACTGGGGCGGCGGCATCGGACTGCGCCTTGCGCACAACCACAATGGCCTGTTCTACTCAGTCAACAGCCTCTTCTGCGACAACTACCAGATCGACCTCAAGCAGTCCGGGGAGATCCACCGCTCCGACGTCTGCTCGCTCGACTTCCAGGGCGTTGCGCCGGGCGATCGCATGGTCAACGACATCCGCTACAGCGTGTACACCAGCATATTCCAGCTCGAGACCGGCGCCAATCATCTCACGCTCGCGAACGACGTGGCGCTCTCCGACGTCGAAGCCGATTCCAACGTCTTCAGCTCCTACTTCGCGACGACGCGCATATACCAGAACAGCGAGTCCACGACGATGCCGGTGAACGGCGCTCGCCTCGTGTCGAAGGACGACGGATCGCTGAACGCCGAGCTCGCGCGCTATGCTCCGATTCTCCGCACGCTGCCCAACTCCGAAACGCCCGGCAAGGCGCTTATGGGGACGGACGGCGTATACACATACTTCGACGCGTCGGACTGGAAGAGCGGCGTGGTGAAGATGTCCTACGCGACGGTGTCCAACGCGTCCGCCCACTACGGGGACCTCGACTCTGCGGGCACGCTCGTCGCCGTCGGAGACCTCCAGGCGGCCGACGCGGACCACATGGTGACGAACTACTACGAAAGCGCGGCGGGACGCTCCTTCGGCGTCACGGGTGCCTCCGGATGGCTTGAGGACGAGAAGGTGTACTACACCGTCAAGCTTGCGGGCGAGGTGGTCAACGGAACCGTCACCGGCATCACGCTCTACGGCGACACGTACGAGGAGGGCACACCGGTAACACTCACCGCGACGCCCGCTTTCGCGCGCACGTTCCTCGGGTGGTTCGAGCCGGGCGCGACCGAGCCCGTCACCACCGAGGCGACGGCGACGGTATGGACGTTCAACGTCTGGAAGGACCTCATCCTCGAGCCGCGCTTCTCCGAAGTGTCCGAGCTGTTCGAGCCCGAGCCGAAGGTGCATGTGCGCCAGGCGATCGGCGAGACGGACTCTCCGCTCTTCCCGATCAAGGTGACGACGAACTGGATGCTCGCGCAGTATCCCGACATCGCGCAAAGGCTCTCCGGCAAGACGAAGGAGGAGCAGGAAGCGCTCATCACCGAACTCCTCGAGGAGGTCGACACGGATACCGGACTCAAGATGTGGCATGACTACGTGCTCGGCATCAAGCCTGGCGACAGGAACGCCACGCTGTGGATCGACTCCCCGCAGTACAGGACAGTCGGCGGAAACCTCATCCGCTTCAAGATGAACGACCTCGCCCCGGTGACGGGCTCGGGCTTCACCGTTCTCTATCGCCTCGACGGGAAACTCGGCGACGCAGCGGAGTTTTCGCGCGGAGCGGTCAACGAAACTGGCGTTTTCGACGTCAACGTCGCGACCGATCCGAGCGGACTCTACGTCATCGACCTCATCTTCGTGCCGGACCAAGAGAAGACGTCTGAGGAGTTCGTCACGTCCGTAAACACCGCAGGCGTCCTTCGCGTCAACACGCGCGCCGAGCGCGCGGCGATCGCCGTGCCGTGGTCCGCGCTCGCGCCGTCCGGATCGTCTCCCGTCGCCGCCGCGAACCTCGTCAAGACGATGAACCTCACGCCCGGCGACAAGCTGTACGTCTACGACCGCGGCGGATCGTCCGACGGCTACAAGGCGTGGGAGCTGCGCGACAACGGACTGTGGGATCCGCTCGCGACGTACCAGCTTCATGCCGGAATCCTCGACGTGTCGAACGCTGGAGACGCATCCGAGGCGTCAGCCGTCGCGCGCGGACTCGGCGTGTGGCTTGAGCGCGCCGACGTCGAGGGGTACGTCTATCTCGTCGGACAGTACGACGGGGCTGCCGTGGCGACGCCGGTGACGTCCGGATGGAACCTCGTCGGCAATCCGTCCGGAGCGCCCCTGCCGCTTGCCGGGCTCGCTCCGCTCGCTGACGGCGACAGGATCGTCGTCCCGACGGCGGGCGCGCCGTGGAACATCACGTACTCCAACGGAACGTGGGGATACCACGAGAACCGCGTCATCACCGCGCCGGGCGGACGCCAGTTCGCGAAGTCGGTGCTGGTAACGGACGTCACGGTGCCGGCGGGCGCGGCGTTCTGGTACATATCCACGGGATCCGGCACGCTGAACTGGAATTCCCAGAACACCGCAAACAACCAGGAGGGCGAATAATGAACAGGATGCTTGTGATTCTTGCAACCGTGCTTTTGGCGGCCGCAGCGCGCGCCGAGTACGTGCTGTGGCTCGTCGACCAGAAGTCGCAGTCCGATCCGATCGACTTCACGTACGCGAAGCTTGCCGTGAGCGGCGAAGGAGTCGAGAGCGGAACATACCTCGCCCTCGACGGAACGGACGGATGGACCGAGGTCTACCACTCGGACTATCCCGACACGATCTCCGGCTACGCAACGGACGAGGCGTATTCCGTTCTCGGCGCATATGCCGCGGACGGATACAGCTTCGCCGTGGAGCTGTACCGCGAGAACGCGAACGGAGAGTCCATGCTCGTCGGCGTGAGCGATCCGGTCTCGTACGCGATCCTCAAGGGTCAGTTCCACACCTACGAGAACATGGGGCAGTCCGGTATCGTCCCGTACGCCTACAGCGCGTTCGGCGCCGTTCCTGAGCCGACATGCGGCACGCTTCTCCTCTTCGGTGCCGGTCTGCTCGCGCTGCGCCGCCGCCGTTTCGTGAACATCTGCCAGTGACATAAAGCGAAAGGAAGTGCATCCATGAAGAATACAGCCATCGCGGTTCTTTCGGTCCTCGCCGCGGCGCTTGCGCCCGCCGCTCAGGACGACACGCTGCTGACGTTCTCCACGCCGGGCGTCGACCTCTACGCAGACGGATCGCGCGTTCTCAACGGAGAGTGCTACGCGCTCGTATGGACGAAGGACGGCGCGTCGTTCGGCGGGCTCACGGCGGACGCGAAGACCATCGCCGAGACCGACCGTCTTGTGCTCGTCGCGCCGCTCGCGAAGGCGGGGAGATGTCCGACGACCGTCCTGGAACTCGACGCCGCCGCGGCGCGTGAGTACGAAGGCGGGACGTTCTCGCTCTATCTGCTCGACACGCGCGTGCGCAACGACGACGGACGCGTCGCGCTGGCGCCTTTCCGCGACGGCGCGCCACAGCTCGTGAACTCGCTCGGCGCGGCGACGGACGAGGGAGCCGCTCCGGCAGCCGGTGGCAAGATCAAGGCATCGGCGCCAGTGAGGCTGGGGAGCGTCGGCGTCTATACGGAAATCGAGCAGCCCAGGATAACCTCGATTCGAGTTGAGTCCGCGAAAGTGACGATCGAGGTCGACAGGATGAGTCCGACGGCGGAATACTTCGTCGTCCCTGGAAGCGCGCCCGGAAGCTTTGCTCCGGCGCTCGACGCGAAGTCCGTGGGCGGGGCGTTCACCTTCCCGAAGCCGGAAGGCGCGTCGTTCTTCAAGGTCATCGGCGTGCGGAAGTTCTGACGTAAGGAGGGACGGGATATGATCACGCGACGTTCTTTCGGAGGAATGGCATTTGCCGGCGCATTCGCCGCGGCGATGAAGCCGCTTAGGGGAGTCGCCGCAGAAAGTCCGTGCCGCCTCAGGCTCGGCATACTTAGCGACATACACGTCCCCACGATGGAGGAGGGCGAGCACTTCCGCAAGGCGCTCAAGTGGTTCGACTCACAGAAGGTGGACGGCGTCGCGATCTCGGGCGACCTCGGCTTCCACGGGCTCATCAAGGAACTGAAGTGCGTCGCCGACATCTGGTACGAGGTGTTTCCGAACGACCGGCGTTCCGACGGCGGACACGTCGAAAAGCTCTTCGTAACCGGCAACCACGATGTCGACGGATACTTCTACCACCGTCCGGAATTCCCGAAGGTGAAGTTTCCGGTGGACGAGGAGTCCGCGAAGGAGTCCTTCGTCTGCAACCGCGAGCGCGTGTGGGAGGAGCTCTTCCACGAGAAGTACGAGACGGTGAAGGTCAAGGAGGTCAAGGGCTACAAGTTCGTGCTCTTCCACTGGTTCGCCCACCTCGCGAGCGACATCTGCTCCGAGCGCTGGACCGCCGAGCCGCCGGATACTCCGTTCTACAACGCGCTCAGGTACGAGCACAGGAAGCTCGACGAGTTCTTCGCGACGCGCGGCGCGGAGCTCAAGGGCGACAAGCCGTTTTTCTACGTGCAGCACCACCATCCGGCTGACACTGTCTTCTCGCCTTTTCTCTATGCGTCGCCGCAGGGCTGGGGAGGACACGACTTCGGCCGCTCGACAAAATACCTGAAGAACTATCCGAACTGCATCGCGATTTCCGGACACACACACGTCACAATGAGCGACGAGAGGGCGATATGGCAGGGCGAGTTCACCTCCATCGACGCGTCGGCGTGTCCGGGGCTTCCGTTCGCCGGCGTGATCGGCGGACGCTCCAACGCGCACCGCGCGCGCAAGTTCCCCGAGGAGACGCTCTTCGACTGCGAGACGCCGAAGGTCGGACAGCTCCTCTCCGTCTACGACGACCGCATCGTCATCCAGAAGCGCGAGTTCGCCTTTGACGAGAACCTCGGCGACGACTGGGAGTTCCCGTGGCCGATTTCGCGCGGCAGGCCGTATGCGTACGATGCGCAGGCGAAGAGGTCCGTCGTCCCCGAGTTCCCCGAGGGGACCGTCCTCAAGCGCACCGAGAAGGACGGCAGGCTGATCCTCGAGTTCCCGACCCTCCGGCACGAGAACGCCGGCGCGCGGGCTCTCGACTACGAGGTGATCGCAGAAGGGCGCATCGAGGACTTCCGTCGGCAGATCGAGTGCCGCCGCGTGTATTCGAAGGGAATCGGACTCGCCGAGCACCGCGACCGCGAGCCGGTGCGAGTCGTCTTCGACAAGGAGAAGCTCGACGCCGAGGGCTACAAGGACCTGACCTTCACCGTGCGCCCCTGCGACGCATGGGGACACAAGGGCAAGCCGATATGCGCCTGACGGCTTCGCTCTTCGCATCGCTCTCCGCGCTCGCGCTCTGCGCGTCCGCTACGCCCGCGCGCATCGTCTTCGACACCGACATGTGCGGCGACTACGACGACGTCGGGGCGCTTGCGGTGCTGAACGCGCTAGCTGACGCGGGCGAGTGCGAGATACTTGCCGTCGTTTCGTCGTCGCGCAGTTCGCCCGCGCTCGGAATGTGCGAGATGGTCAACGCGGAGTACGGACGCGCCAACGTCCCGATGGGCGCGTGCCGCGACATTGGCTTCTGCTTCGGGACGGAACTGAACGGCGTCGGCGAAATCTTCGCGGACATGGTTGCCGCGCGGAAAGAGTCTTTGCGCCATCCATCGACGGACTCCGCGCCGGACGCGAACGAGATATACCGACGCGCGCTTGCCGATTCTCCCGACGGATCCGTAACGCTCTGCGTCGTTGGCTTCCCGACAAACATCCGTCGGCTTCTGGAGACGAAGGGCGACGAGATATCTCCCCTGTCCGGACGCGAGCTCGTCGCGAAAAAGGTGAAGGCGTGGTACCAGATGGGCGGGATGCTGCCGAACGGACTTGAATGCAACCTGCGCATGGATGCGGAGTCGTCCGACAGGGCGATTCGCGAAAGCCCGGTGCCAATCTATTTCGTCGATTTCAATCTTGGCGCCGATGTCCTGACGGGTATTCCCGTCGCGCGGCTGGGCGTTGCGAACGGCTGCGTGTCGGAGGCGTTCGTGCGCTGCATGAAGGTCTGGAACGAAGAGCGCTGCGGACGCCCCTCGTGGGACGAACTCACGGTGCTTGCGGCTGTCCGCGGCTGGGAGAGCGACTTCGGACTGGATCGCGGCGCGATGTCGGTGGATCCCGTGTCCGGATCCAACACCTGGGTCACGGCGGAGAAAGGTCCGCACGCCGTGCTCGTCGAGAAGACTCCGAAGGCGAAGCTCCGCGACATGATCGACGAGCTGATTGCGCGTCCGCCTGCGTGCCGCGCGCAAGGACATTGCGCCAGGCCGTTCGTCTGGTGGCACTGGTGCGGAACGGCCGTGACGAAGGAGGGCATCGTCCGCGACCTCGACGCGATGAAGAGCGCCGGTATCGGAGGCGCGACGATATTCCAGGTCGCGCGCGGACCGTGTTCCGAGGTCCCCGCGTTCGGATACGAGGACGACACGATGGCGGACTTCGAGTTCGGCGGCGAGACATGGTGGGAGTTCGTCGCCTTCGCGGCGCGCGAGGCGAAGAGACGCGGAATGAAGATCGGCATGCACAACTGCCCCGGCTACACAGTCTCGGGCGGACCGTGGATCACGCCGGAGCTTGCGATGAAGAAGCTCGTGTGGTCCGTCGCGGAAAAGGGCGTCGAGCCAGCGCAGCCCGAGACGAATCTCGGCTTCTACCGCGACATCGGAACTGTCGAGAGGGACGGCAGAGTCTACCGCTTCGGCTACACCTGCACGGGCTCGCAGTGCATGCCGGTCGCGAAGTCGCTTCTCGGCAGATGCCTCGAGGCGGACAAGATGAGTGCCGCCGCGGTGAACCTCCATCTCGACAACGTCCTCGCGAAGGACGTCGGACTCGACTTCATCCTCATGGACAGCTACGAGGCGGGACCGTACGACTGGACGTGCGACTTCCGCTGGGAGTTCGAGAGGCGCCGCGGGTATGATCCGCTTCCGCTTCTTCCCGCTTACGTCGGCGCGGTCGCTGATGGCGCGGAGAAGATCAAGGCGGACATGGCGAAGACGGTGCGCGAGCTTTCAACTGAGCGCCACTACCGCGTGTTCCGGAACCGCCTGCACGCTAGCGGACTCGAGTTCTTCGTGGAGCCGTACGGAGGCCCGTTCGACAGATGCGAGGCGGCGTGGGCGAGTGACATGCCCATCACGGAGTTCTGGGGTGCGCGTCCTTTCTGGGTGAGCGAAGGCGTTGTCGGCGGCACTCCGCAGATCGGCGGCGCCGCGGGACGTGCGGCGGGACGGACGATACTCGCCGCTGAGGCGTACACGGCGATGCCGTTTCAGGATCCGTACCTTCTCGCCCCGCGAGACTTCAAGGCGTGCACCGACGCGTCGTTCGCGCGCGGCGTGAACCTCATGTTCCTCCACCACTGGGTGCACCAGCCGTTCCCCGCCTGCCGCGTGCCGGGAATGAACATGGGCTACTGGGGCGCGCACTTCGGGGAGAACCAGACGTGGTTCGAGCCGGGCAGGGCGTTCTTCGACTACCTCGCGCGCTGCAAGGAGAGGCTGCAGCAGGGCGAGGAAATGATCGACGTTCTCGCGGTCGAGGATTTCCGCGGCATTACCGAAGGCGTCGACATCGTGCCGATGCGCGTGTTCATGTCCGGCGTAGACTTTGCGGACGGACGCGCGGTCGTACGCGAGTCGGGACGGTCCTATCCGTTCCTTGCCGTTCCTGAATCTCTGCGCGGCGAATGTGCCGCGGTCGTGGAGCGGGCTCGGAAAGTCGGCGTAAAGCTGCTCGGCGAACGCGACGCGCTGCCGAAGCGTCCGTTCAGCGTTGCGGAGGGATTCGAGACGGGGCCGAACGGACCGGTCCTCGGAACGGCGCGCAGGCTGTCTGGCGGCGACGCGCTCTTCTTCGTCGCGAACGTCTCGGCGCAAGCAGTTTCGTTCGCGGCCGATTTCCGTGCGGAAGGGCAGCCTGAGCTCTGGTATCCCGGCACGGGTGAGACAGAGTTTATGAACGGCGCAGCATCTGTCGAAGGCTATGCGCGCCTGCCGCTGAAGCTTGGGCCGCAGGAATCCGTTTTCGTGACGTTCCGCCGCGGCAACGCCTGGCGCGAAAGCCGCCGCAGGGAGACGGCGCGCGGCATGGAGGTCGGCGGACCGTGGTCCGTTTCGTTCGAGCCCGGGCGAGGCGCATCTGCCGCGCCGCTGGAGATGGCGCGTCTTTCGCCGTGGTCAGATTCGCAGGATTCCGGCGTCAGGTATTTCTCAGGCACGGCAACATACCGCACGAAGTTCGCGCTCTCGAAGGACGATGCGAGGTCCGTCTTCGCACTGTCGCTCGGCGAGGTCAGGGACATCGCGCGCGTGCGGCTGAACGGACGCGACCTCGGCGTCGCGTGGTGCGCTCCGTTCGAGGTGCGGACGTGCGACGCAGCGCGGGAAGGGGAGAACGAGCTTGAGGTCGAGGTCACGAACGGATGGCACAACAGGCTGCTCGGCGACCACCTGCTTCCGGACGACGACTGCGAGTGGGGGCCGGACAGGACGCACCAGAGCGACATGGCCGGGACGCAGACGTTCTGCGGCAGGGGACTCAGGCGCATTCCGGACTGGGCGTGGAACGCCGACGGATCGCGTCCGTCCACGAACCGCGTGACGTTCACTAGCTGGGACTACTTCAGAGGGGACGAGCATCCCGTCCCGTCGGGCCTTCTCGGCCCCGTCGCGCTGCGGTTCGCGCGTTGAGGCTCAGATCTTGAGCAGGTGCTTGCGCATCGCTATTGCGACGGCCTCCGCGCGGTTTGCGGCGCCGATTTTTGCGAAGGTGGTCTTGAGGTAGTCGCGCACGACGGGCGCGGTGATGCCGAGCTTGTAGGCGATGTCCTCGTTCGAGAGGCCGAGCGTCACGAGTTCGAGTACGTCGGCCTGGCGCGGCGAGAGCGGCGCGGTCGCGGGGCTGGACTTGAGGACCTGCGCTATCTCGGGCGAGATGAAGGTGCCTCCGGCGGCGACGGCGCGGATGGCGTCGAGGAGGTCGTCGAACTCAGCCTTCTTCACGATCGCGCCTTTTGCGCCGGCGTCGAGCGCGTGGCCGATTCCGTTCGCGGAGTCGTACGTCGTGAAGATGACGACCTTCGCCTCGGGCCACTCTGCGAGGATGCGCCGCGTCGCCTCCGCACCGTCCACACCGGGCATCAGGAAGTCCATGATCACGACGTCGGGGCGCAGTTTGAGCGCCTTTTTCACGGCGGTCTCTCCGTCGCCGGCGTCGCCTATGACGGTTATGTCCTTCGCGGTTCCGAGGAGGGAGGCGAGCCCCATCCTGAATATCGCGTGGTCGTCGACGATCATAACGGTGGTCTTTTTCATTTCGTGCCCTCCGATGCGGACGGGATCGGAATCGTCACTATGGCGCGCATTCCTCCCTCGGCCGTCCTTTCCATGTCAAATGTCCCCGAGAAGCTCCGCACGCGCTGGCGTATTCCCTCGAGTCCGAAATGTCCCTCGGTCACGCCCGGCACGGTGTCGGGGTCGAACCCGGCGCCGTCGTCGCGGACGGAGAACCTGAGGACGCTTCCCTCCTCCGCGCCTGCGATCTTTACGTGCTTCGCTCCGCCGTGCTTGATTGCGTTCAGCGTGAGCTCGCGGATGATGCGGAGAATCGCGTACGCGGTGCTGTCGCTCACGGCTGCCCTCGGCACGTTGAAGCGCACGTCTATCGTCGCGTCCCTCAGGTGCGGAAGGAGCGTTGTGCGTATCGCCTGCGACATGTCTTCGTCCTCAAGCGCCTCGCTGCGGAGGTCCCAGAGGCAGTTCCTGAGGTCCGCGTGGCACGAGCGCATCGCGCGCTCGGCGCGCCTGAGGTGGACGAGCGGCTCCTCGTTCGTGCTGACGATCAAGCGCTTCGCCGTCTCGAGCTCCATGATGACGCCGGCGAGGTTCTGGACGATTGAGTCGTGCAGCTCGACGGCGAGGCGCGTGCGCTCGCGCGTGCGCATGTCGGCCTCCGCTCGCGCGACTTCCTCATCGGCTAGGGCCTTCCCCGACCTGAACGCCTTGAGCCAGAGGATGCGGTTCCACAGCACGATGACAACGACGAACGCGGCGAGGCAGTAGAAGATCGTCCAGGCGCGTGCGGGCGTGAGCCAGGGCGCCGACGCTGTGACCGTGACGTCGCCGGGGAGGCACGGCACGACGACGATTCCGCGGATTCGCGGGAAGAGCTCGTTCTCGCGCCAGAGGTCCGCGTCGACGACGCACGTTCCCACGACCTCGACTTCGCACCCGCGGGTGAGGTCGGCGAGCTCGCCCGGCAGGGACGACGCGTCGACAGCGACTAGCCCGGCGGCGCTTTCGATCTCGAACCTGCCGCGCGTCGTGTCGACCATTCCGCGGACCGTTCCCGACACGCGTATGGAACAGCCGTGGAATTTCGTCTCGAAGCGCCTGTTGCCTTTCCCGTCGGAGAGCAGGCTCTGGACGGACACGGGGGTGACGATGCGCTCCATCGGCGAGATGTCGCCTGCGGAGCGCCAGCGCGCGTGCGTGAGGGTGATGTTGTAGGTGTCCGTCTCTGTTCTGCCGACGATGTCCACGCGTTGTCCGTACGCTGGCAGGTCCTTGTCTGTCGCGAGGACCGCCCTTATGGGGCGCCCCGAGTCGGGCTGCAGAAGGACGTTCCTGCCACCCCAGACGGCGAGGACCTGTCCGGATACGCGGCGCCTGCCGAACTTCGCGAGCTGGTCCGGACGGACTCCGTCTTCGAGCGACAGCTCGGGCACGTCGAAGGGATCGGGATCCTCGCCGAGGAGCGAGATGTCGTCCGTGCTTTCGACGAGGAACATCTTGCCGAGGTAGGCGCGGCTTATGAGCGAGCTTGCCGTCCTTACGACGCCGCGCAGCTCGACGCGCCGTCCGGAGAGCGCGAGCATCTCGGACGGATCGCTGCTGTCGATCCTCACGGAGCAGAGTATCTGCCGCTCGCCCCCCTCGAGCGTGAAGTAGACGAAGCGAGGGTCGACCTCGTCGACATATGTGTCCGCGACCGTCCCGCGTATGCGGTACGGAGTGTCGTCGTGCTGGTCGTCGAAGAACGAGTCCACCGAGGCGAGCGGCTGCGCCGCGAGGCGAAGTCCGAGCGCCGCGAGCGGAAGTGCGCATGCGAGAGATGTCATCCAGTTCATTTGCCGTAACCTCATTGTGCCTAAATTATAGCATAAGGCGCGCGCGCGGTGAATACCCTACGTTCGTAGGGATTGCCGACTGGCGCCGGCGGTGCTATAATTGACGCGAACACTTGGGGAAGCCCCGGGACAGACAGAAAGGAAACGACAATGAAATCCAGAATACTCATGTCGATGGCTTTTGCAGCAGGCCTGGCCGTTCTTGATGTTGGCGCCGCAACGGAAGTCTCCAGCGTCGCCGACCTCTACGCCGCGTTCATCAGTCCCTCCGACGGTGAGGAGATCGTGCTTGCTCCCGGAACATACACGCTCGCCGCGAAGCTCTCCGTCGTCTCCGCGCACGGCGTCACGCTGAGATCGAGCGGCGGCAGAGACCGGACGATCATCGAGGGAGACTCGACGTTCAGGTTGCTAGAGGTCTCCGGCGAAAATTTCACCGTTAGGGGCATCACATTCAGGAACGGCAAGGCCTCGCAGGGCGGAGCGATAAAGGTCAGCAGCGCGGCGTCTGTCGCGTCCGTGAAGATTGTCGACTGCGATTTCGAAGACTGCCAGGCCAAGTACGGCGGCGCGATAGACGCCGTCAACGAAAACTATACCTCTTTCGTGACGCGCGGGCAGTACGGCTTGGTGAGCGGCTGCAAGTTCAAAAACTGTGTTGCGACAAACACCGATATGTGGTGCGGTGGCGGCGCGATCAATGGCGCCCTTTGGATCGAAGATTCCACCTTTGACGGATGCCGTTCGAACGATGCAAGACAGGGCCATGCCGTCATTGCCGTGTCCGGATGCACGACAATCACGAACTGCGTTTTCGTGAACCACACTTCCACGGCAAAGGGGCTTGTCGGCACGGGGAGAGACGCTTTAAACCACGCGTATCCGAACGGCACGGCCCGAGTCGTCGACTGCTTGATTGCGAATTCGACATTCGCCGGATCGTCCGACGCGTTTTTCGAATCCAAGGTGCTGCTCGATCGCTGTGTGATTTCGAATTTCTCTTCGACGGTGTCGAGTTCGCTTCCGCGTCTTTACAGCTCGCCGTCGTCCGACGCCTCCGAGGCGAGGGTGACGAGCTGCCTCTTTGTCGACAACCAGTGCCCGTTCAGAATGGATTCGATTCCTTCGCTGCTGAACTGCACTTTCGTCCGCAATGTCGGAGGACTTGCATGTGACTATCTGCAGACTGGGCAGACGCTTAATCTGTTTATCACCAACTGCGTGTTCTGGGCTAACGTCGCGAAGACCGATTGGCCGTATGGTGCCACGTACAAGGGCGTGCCAGGCATCTACTGGCATCCCAGCACCCCGCTCCAGGATCTTATCAAGATCGGCAACACTGTCGTAGAAGGCGGCACTGACAACGCAGATGTCGCGGCGGTCCTCGCGGCTGACGCGACGGGCGAATCTTCGCGCCTCACGGCGCTCACGGCGCAGAAGGGCCCCGGTTTCAAGAACATGGCGACGGGCGACTGGTCGCTCAAGAAGGCGTCGGTGCTTGTGGACGGTGGAGTGCTCTACGACGGAATCGCCACCGCCAGGGATCTCGCAGGACATCCGCGTTGCCTCCGGTTCGGCGCAGTCGACCCTGCGGCGCTCCCCGACATCGGCTGCTACGAGTTCTATTCGATCCCCGGTCTCACGATCCGCCTGCGATAGATTGCGAAAGTGGCGGCACGCCGCCTCATCGTCCATCCGGGACTCACGAGGAACCCGGGCCGCTGCCTGTTTCCTCCGAGCCTACATCCCTGCGTGCACTTGCGCGCGGAAACCGGAAAGAGTATAATATCTCCTCAATCCGCCTACTCGATAAACTCTTACGGCGGTGCAGATAAGTTCTAACAAACGAAAGGAAAGATACATGTCTCGTGCATACAACTTTTCGGCGGGCCCCGCGGTGCTGCCGCTTGAAGTCCTCCAGGACGCGCAGAAGGACCTTGTCGACTACAAGGGCTGCGGAATGTCCGTGATGGAGATGTCCCACCGCGGCAAGGACTACGACGCGATTCACCAGGAGGCGATCGCCACGTTCAAGGAGCTCTGCGGCCTCGGTGACGACTGGTCCGTCTGCTTCATCCAGGGCGGCGCGTCGATGCAGTTCGCGATGATCCCGATGAATTTCCTCGCGAAGGGCGGCAAGGCCGACTACGCGAAGCAGGGCACATGGTCCAACAAGGCTCTCAAGGAGGGCCAGAAGGTCGCGGCGCTCCGCGGCGCGGAGATCAACGTCTCCTGCGACTGCGCGAAGGACATCCCGACCCGCATGCCCAAGGCGGACGAGTGGAAGTGGTCCGAGGGCTCGGCCTACTACCACCTCTGCTCCAACGAGACGATTGCGGGCGCTGAGCTCAAGGAGTTCCCGAAGGTGGGCGGCCCGCTTATCTGCGACATGTCGTCCGACATCCTCAGCTGCGAGCGCGACTACAACAAGTTCGACATGTTCTACGCGGGCGCGCAGAAGAACCTCGGCCCGTCCGGCATGGCGGTCGTCGCGATCAAGAAGGAGCTCGCCGCGAAGGGCGCGGAGAACATCCCGACGATGCTGCAGTACCGCACGTATGTGGACGAGAACTCGCTCTACAACACGCCGCCGACCTGGGGCATCTACATCTTCGGCGAGACCATGAAGTGGGTCAAGAAGATGGGCAAGGAGAACCTCTTCAAGCTCAACGCCGAGAAGGCGGGCAAGATCTACGACGTGATCGACTCCAGCGACTTCTGGACCGGCACGGCGCTCAAGGAGTTCCGCTCCAACATGAACGTCACGTGGCGCATCAAGGGCGGCGACGAGGCTCTCGAGAAGAAGTTCATCGACGAGGCGAAGGCGCTCGGGATGAGCTCGCTCAAGGGGCACCGCTCCGTCGGAGGGCTTCGCGCGTCGATCTACAACGCGTTCCCGATGGAGGGCGTAGACGCTCTCGTGTCCTTCATGAAGGACTTCGAGAAGAAGAACGGCTGATGCACAGGGCCGTCCGCATTGCGCAGGCAAGGGGGTTGGCCGTCATCTGCTGACGACGGCCGACCCTCTCCGTTTTTGGTATAATATTCAAATACATCTGCACTACAAGGCAACAACAGACCCCAAAGGAAACACGATGAACATTGCGATTGCTTCAGACCACGGCGGATTCGAGCTCAAGTCCGTCCTAGCCAACGCCCTTGCGGAAGGGTACAAGATCCTCGACAAGGGTCCGGCAGACAAGGCGAGCTGTGACTATCCCGACTACGCGATCGCCGTCGCGAAGTCCGTCGCCTCCGGCGAGGCCGACTTCGGCATTCTCGTCTGCCGCAGCGGGATCGGCATGTCGATGGTCGCCAACCGCTTTCAGAACGTCCGCGCGGCCATCTGCGCGACGACCGACGCGGCGACGGTGACGCGCCAGCACAACGGCGCGAACGTCCTCTGCCTCGGCGCGGACGTCGTTTCGCCGAACTACGCGGTCGAAATCGCGAAGGCCTTCCTCACCACTCCCGTCGACGAAAGCGAGCGCCACGCCCGCCGCCGCTGGAAGCTCGAGCGCGCCGACCGCCTTTCGGACTGCTCCGGGCTCATGCACGACGACCCCGAGGTCTTCGCGGCGATCGAGGCGCAGACGAAGCAGGAGGACGCGGAGATCAACCTGATCGCGTCCGAGAACACGTCCTCCCGCGCGTGTCGCGAGGCGGCCGGCTCGGTGCTGATGAACAAGTACGCCGAGGGCTATCCGGGCAAGCGCTGGTACTCGGGCTGCCTTCCCGTCGACGCGGCGGAGGAGCTCGCGAGGAAGCGCGCGTGCGCGCTCTTCGGCGCGGACCACGCGAACGTCCAGCCGCACTGCGGCAGCGCGGCGAATATGGCCGTCTACTTCGCGACGATCAAGCCCGGCGACACGATCATGTCCATGTCGCTCGACCAGGGCGGACACCTCTCGCACGGCTCGTCCGTCAACTTCTCCGGCAAGATCTACAACATCGTCCCCTACACGGTCAACCCCGAGACGGAGATGCTCGACTACGACGCGCTCGAGAAGCAGGCCCTCGAGGTGAAGCCGAAGATCCTGCTCACCGGCGCCTCGGCGTATCCGCGCACGATCGACTTCAAGCGCATCCGCGAGATCTGCGACAAGGCCGGCTGCATCATGATGGTCGACATGGCGCACATCGCCGGACTCGTCGCCGGCGGGGCGCATCCCTCGCCGGTTCCGTACGCGGACTTCGTGACGACCACGACGCACAAGACGCTTGGCGGACCGCGCGGCGGCATGGTGCTCTGCAAGGAGAAGTGGGCGAAGGCGCTTGACTCCGCTGTGTTCCCGGGAATGCAGGGCGGTCCGCTCGAGAACATCATCGCCGCGAAGGCGGTCGTGTTCCGCGAGTGGATGAGCGAAGCGAAGAAGGGCTACGCGCAGCAGGTCGTCAAGAACTGCCAGGTCATGTGCAAGACTGTCCAGGACCGCGGATACCGCATCGTCTCCGGCGGGACGGACAACCACCTCTTCCTCGTCGACGTCAAGAAGTCGAAGGGCATCACCGGCAAGGAGGCCGCGGCCGCTCTCGACGCCGCCGGAATCATCGTCAACAAGAACACGATCCCGTATGACACGGAGTCTCCGTTCAAGACCTCCGGAATCCGCGTCGGCACAGCCTCTGCGACCACTCGCGGAATGAAGGAGCCCGAGATGATCAAGATCGGAACGTGGATCGCCGACGTCCTCGACAACATCGCCGATACCTCCGTCCAGGAGCGCGTCAAGCGCGAAGCGGCGGCTCTCGTCGCCAACTTCCCCGTGCCGTGATGGAAAAGGTCGCGGTAGTCGGAGTCGTTGGCCGCACGAACGCCGGCAAGTCCACGCTCGTGAACGCGCTCGTCGGGGAGAAGGTCTCGATCGTCTCCCCGGTCGAGCAGACCACACGCAACACCGTGCGCGGCATAGTCTCCGACCCGCGCGGGCAGCTCGTCCTTCTCGACACTCCCGGACTCCACAAGGCCGTCGGGACCCTCGGCACGCTCCTCAACCGCATGGCGCGCAGGAGCGCCGCGGGAACCGACATCACGTGCGTCGTCTTCGATGCGGCTCAGGAGCCGCAGCTCGAGGACATCGGTTGGATGCAGCGCATCGCGAAGGAAAAGCCCGAGAAGGTCGTTTTCGTCCTCAACAAGGCCGACAAGTCTCCGTTCTTCGAGACTATGTTCCGCGACGCCTGGAAGGAGGCCATCGCTTCGGCGGCGTCGGCTGAAGCCGACCGCTCCGATACGGGCGGTTCCGTTTCCTGCTCGCCGGTCTGGGTGAAGGCGATTTCAACGACCGAGGGCGGCGCAAAGTCCGTCCTCGACGCGCTATTCGACTTCGCCGAGGAGGGCGAAAAGCTCTTCGACGACGACATCGTGACGGACTATCCGCGCAAGCTCGCGATCGCCGACACCATACGCGAGAAGTTCCTTTCGCGCCTCCACCAGGAGCTTCCGCACGAGCTCGGCATAGTCGTCCGCAAGCTCGTCGACGAAGGCTCGCGCTGGTGCGTCGAGGCCGAAGTGCTCGTGAACCGTCCGTCCCAGAAGCCAATCGTGATCGGCAAGGCGGCGTCCGTCATCAAGAACGTCCGCAAGGCCGCCGAGCGGGAACTCAAGGATATATTCGGACTCAAGGTAGAGCTCGAGCTCTGGGTGAAGGTAGAGCCGAACTGGATGAAGAACCAGAAGCTGCTTGCGGAGATGGGATATCTAGGTGGACTGGTGTAGTTGGAGGTTAAAAGTTTGAAGTTTGAAGTTTGAAGTTTGAAGTTAAAAGTTTAAAGTTGATGGTTGGAAGTTGAATAACGGGAAGGACATAAAGAGGATTGCCTTTATTGCGTTCGCCGTCGCGTTCGGGACGGCGCTCTTGGCGCATGCAGACGAGATCGACGTCGCCCGTGAGGCGCTTCGTGACGGACTTTGGGAAGTCGCTCGCAACCATGCGTCGCGTGCGGGAATCGGCAGGCTCGAGTCGCGCGCCGTGATTGCCGAAAGCTATGCCAGGGAGGGGAAGTGGAAGGAGCTTCTCGACGCGATGGCCTCCTGGGACGAGTCGAACGAGGATGTTCTTGTCTATTACCGTGCGCTTGCCCTGCTTGAAACAGGAAAGGCCGCCCAGGCCGGATACCTCATACAGGGGCGGAAGTTCTCCGATCCGTGCTATGCCCTGCTTGCCACGCGCCTCAAGGCGCGCGTGGCCCTTGCGGAGGGCGGAGCCTCTGAGGCGCTAAAGGTCGTGAAGTCGGCGGACGAAGGAATCGCCGACGAGGATTCTGCCCTGTTCGCTGCGGGACTCATGTTCGCCACAGGCGATTTCTCCGCTGCGACGAACATATGGCGCGAGGTCGCCTCGCGCGGGACGAACGCGAGCGAAAAGGCCTTCACAGTCGCGTCCGTGAACCTCGGCGACGCGAAGCTGGTAAAGGAAGCATACGACAGGGCTGTATCGGCTGAGATGAAGCGCCTCGCGGGCTACGCGCACGGCAAGTCGCTCCTCAAGGACGGCGCGACGCTCGAGGAGGGCGTGGCGCTCGTGCGCTCCCTCGTCAGGGACGCGCCGGACGCGCCCGGCGCGCGCGACGGACTTGCCGCTGTCGCCGCCGCGTACCGCGAGCACAAACTCGCGAAGGAGTCCGTGGCGGTATACAAGGAGATGTTCGAGACATGGCCCGATGCCGTCAAGTCGTTCGACCTGCAGGATGGTCTGGGGCGTTCGCTTGGCGAGCTGACGCGCTACGACGAGGCGATCGAGGCGTTCGAGCGTGCCGAGGAGTGCGCGTCGGACGACGAAGACCGGGCGATGGCGATGGTCGAGCAGGGCAACATGCTCGGGGCCGCGGGCAAGGAGGACGCCAAGCTGGCGAAGCTGCGCAGCGTCCTTTCCAAATATCCCGCGACGGCGGCCGCGGCTAGCATCAAGGACACCGTCCGGCTCAGCGATCTTGAGGACCGCGGACGGAGCCTCTACGGCGAATACCACTTCGCCGAGGCGCAGGAGATATTCCGCGAGGTCGCCGAGAAGGACGCGTCGAAGAAGCCGCTCATGGAGTATCTCGAGGTGATGTGCCTTTACGGACAGGGACTCGACGACGAAGCGGAGAAGCGCGCGGGGGAGATTGCGGCGAATTCACCGGATGTCGCCATGCGCGCGCGTGCGACGCTCTGGCTCGCGAAGCTCTCATACAACCGCGGCGCATGGGCCGACGCGCGCAGGCGCTTCGCCGACTACGCCGAGATGGCGCCGAAGGCGGGCGACGCCCCGGATGCGCTCGTATGGTCCGCCCGCGCCGCCTTCGCCGAGAGCGACTTCAGCGCGGCGATACAGATAGTGACGAAGCTTGTGGAGGCGTATCCCGACTCGCCGGCGCGCTTCAGGGGATTCCTCGTGCAGGGCGAGTCGCTAATCGAGCTCGCGCGCTTCGACGAGGCGGTTCTCGTGCTTGAGCGCGCCGCGCTTGCGGAGGGGACGGATCCGGCGGACCGGCTCCGCGCGAAGCTGCTCGGAGCCGACGCGCTCTTCGCGATGGGCGCGGACAATCCGCAGCGCTACCAGGAGGCGCTCGAGGCGTACAGGAGCGTGAACATGGGCGAGTCGCTCGATCCGAGCCGGAGGCTCTGCGTCGCATACAAGATCGCAAAGACGCTTGAGAAGATGAAGCGCACCGAGGAGGCGTCCGACCGCTACTACACGGACGTCGTCATCGCGTACCGCAACGGACGCTCGAAAGGCGTCAGGTACGACGACGAGGCGCGCGCGTCCTTCTCCCGCGCGGCGTTCCGGCTTGCGGACGACTTCGAGGCGCGTGGACGCGACTACCAGGCGATCCACGTCCTGGAGCTGGTCGTGGCGAGCGACGTCCCGGCCGCGGCGGAGGCCGCGAAGAGGATAGGCAGGATAAGGCGGAAAGGAAACTTCCTATGACATTTGCAGGCGGACCGGTTTCGATAGTCCTCGCCGTGATGGCAGTTGCGGCAGTGGTGATATTCTTCGAACGCTTCTTCGAGCTGAGGCGCGCGCAGGTCGACTGGCAGTATTTCGTCGACGGGGTGCTGAACGTCCTTGAGCGCGGCAATGTTGACGAGGCGCTTGCGAACTGCGAGGAGGAGGCCGTTCCCGTCGCGAGCGTGGTCGCGGCCGCGATACGCCACCGCGACGCGAGCGCGCGCGTCCTCAAGGAGTCAGTCGATTCGCAGGGCCGCGCCGAGATCGGACGTCTCAACCGCCGTCTCGCGGCGCTCGCGATCATCGGACAGATTTCCCCGCTTCTCGGGCTCCTCGGCACGGTGATAGGCTTCATCCGCACGGTGATGCTCGTCAACTCGCAGCCGCTCGTCTCCCGCGCGGACCTCCTCGGCGCGTCGATGGACGCGCTCGTGTCGGCCGCCCTCGGACTCGTCGTCGCGATTCCCGTCGTCGTCATGTACGGCTCGCTCTGCGTGCGGCTCGACCGCATATCCACGGACCTTGAGGCGGCGGCGAGCCATGTCGTCGGATACTTTGCGGCTCGCAAGGAGAAGGAGCGCAAATGAGCCAGTGGAACTGGAAGCCCGAGAGGACGCAGGGCGTCTGGCGCACAGGCCCCGCCTGGCTGCGTCCGTTCCTAGCCGCAGTGCCCTGGATAACCGTCCTTCTTCTCGTCCTCATGTTCCACATCGTAGGCGGCACCTTCACTTCCGCCGAGGGCGTTCTCATCGATCTTCCCGATTCTGCCGAGCTCCGCGACGGAGAGGCGGCGGCGCTTGTGGCGCTCGTCATGCCGATGCCGAGGGAGACGCTGGTGTTCTTCGACGACGGACGCTACGCGATCGGCGACGACGCGTCCGCATCCGCCTTTGGCGCCCATCTCGAGGAGCAGGCGGCGAAGACGGAGCGAAAGACTCTGTTGGTGCTTGCGGACAGGCGGGTGGAGTCCGGTGAGCTCATGAAGCTCGCCGGCATCGCTCGGAGCAGCGGAATGGAGCGCATTCTCTTCGCGGAGAAGAGGGCGAGAAAGGTTGAGGAATGACGAATGTGCACGCCAGGCCGATGCGCAGCCTCCGCCACGAGGTGTTCGCCCTCGCGCTGATGGCGTCCGTTCCCGTCGCCCTTGCGCTCGTCTTCCCGTACGAGGCGGTGTCGTTTCGTCCCTCCGGGGGCTCCGGCGCGCCGCGCGCCGTGTGCGCGTTCGTGACGCTTGGCGAGGACGAGGAGCGCGCGGCGCTCGCGGCGGCCCGCACGGCGTGGCAGGTCGACTCGAAGAGCGTGACGGGGCTCAGGCTCGACCTTTCCGCGGGCGATCTGCCGCCGTCTCCGTCCGGCAAGGTGGCGGTTCGGCGCCGCGAGCGCGGCACATCCGCCGCGCCAGCGGAGTTCGTGCCGGCCATGCTTCCCCCGACCTTCGCCGCGCCTGCGCCTGCAGCAATCGGCGCGGATGGCGACGCGGCGTCCGAGAAGGCTCCTGCGTTCTCGCGTGACGATCTTCTTAAAATCGACTGAAAGGAAAAGACACAATGACGCAAAAACAGGTTCTCAAGGCGTTCAAGGACACGGGCGCTCTCCTCGAGGGGCATTTCGAGCTCCGCTCGAAGCTCCACTCCAACCGCTACTTCCAGTGCGCGAACGTGCTCAGGTTCCCGCGCGTCGCAGAGAAGCTCTGCCGTGCGGTGACGCGCGAGGCGGTGAAGAGCGGGAAGCTCGGCAAGAAGATCGACGGCGTCATATCGCCTGCGGTCGGAGGAATCCTCGTCGGACACGAGGTCGCGCGCGAACTGAACGTCAAGTGCATCTTCGCGGAGAAGGTCCAGGGAGAGGGAGTCGACGCGACCGGCAAGCCCAACACCGTTCTCGCGCTGCGCCGCTTCTCGATCAAGAAGGGCGAGCGCTATGTCGTCGCGGAAGACGTCGTGACGAAGGGCGGACGCGTCCAGGAGACGATCGACCTCGTGAAGGCCGCGGGCGGAAAGGTCGCGGGCGTGGTGCTGCTCGTCGACCGCTCGGGCGGCAAGGTGAAGTTCGGACGCATCCCGATGTTCTCGCTCATGCAGATGACGCCCGAGACCTGGACGGCGGCGGAGTGCCCGATGTGCAAGGCGGGCTCGAAGCCCGTCCATCCCGGGTCGTGACCAGAGGAGGGGGATAATTGGACTCGAACGGCGAATTTTTGGTCTTCGACCACGTAACCAAGCGCTTCGGCGCGCTCACGGCTGTCAACGACGTCTCGTTCTCCGTCGGCAAGGGCGAGTTCTTCTCGCTGCTCGGTCCGTCGGGCTGCGGAAAGACCACGCTCCTCAGAATGCTCGGCGGCTTCGAGCGTCCGGACTCCGGACGCATCTACCTTGAGGGCAAGGACATCACGGATCTCGCGCCGAACCAGCGCCGCGTCCACACCGTCTTCCAGAACTACGCGCTCTTCCCGACGATGACGATCTGGGACAACATCGCGTTTTCGCTCAGGCTCGCGAAGAAGCCGAAGGCGGAGATCGAGGAGCGCGTCGACGCGATGCTCGCGATGATCCAGATGAGCGAGCACGCGTGGAAGTATCCGAACCAGCTCTCGGGCGGACAGAAGCAGCGCGTCGCGATTGCGCGCGCTCTCGTTGACCGTCCGCAGGTGCTGCTCCTCGACGAGCCGCTTGCGGCGCTCGACCTGAAGCTGCGCCAGCACATGCTGCTCGAGCTCGACACGATACACGACCAGGTCGGCATCACGTTCCTGTACGTCACGCACGACCAAGGCGAGGCGATGTCGCTCTCCGACCGCATCGCCGTCATCAACAAGGGCAAGGTCGAGCAGCTCGACGGCCCGGCGAAGATCTACGAGGCGCCGGCGACGCGCTTCGTTGCGTCCTTCATCGGCGACACGAACTTCTTCTCCGGCGAGATCGTCTCTACGGAAGGCGACTACTGCACGATCGAGGGCGAGGGATTCCCCGCGATACGCGCGTACAACGACAAGCAGCTCAAGGTCGGGCAGAAGGTCGACCTCTCGGTCCGCCCCGAGAAGATACGCGTCACGCTCCAGCCGCCGCCGCCCGAGAAGGGCGCGTCGATAAACGTATATCCGTCGACCGTTCAGGACATCGTCTACCAGGGCGTCTACACGAAGTACTGGATCAAGAGCGGAGACCAGCGCGTCGCCGCGCTCAAGCCGCACTCGCGCTTCCTCCTCGACCAGGAGCCCATAACCTGGAACGACGAGGTGTTCGTCTGGTGGCATCCCGACGACGGATACATGGTCGAGGCGCAGTGACTGCGGACGGAGGGGCGAAATGAACGATAACAAGCGAACCCGCTTCCCGAACCGCGCCGAATGGCTCGTGACCGCGCCGTCGTTCCTGTGGCTGTCGCTGTTCTTCGCGGTGCCGGCGGTGATCGTGCTGGCGTTCACGTTCCACGGACACGACGCGTCCGGCGGAGTCGGCGAATGGTCGCTCTCCACGTGGCGCGAGCTAGTGGACCCGGACTATCCGGCGATCGTCTGGAACACGCTTAGGATTTCCTTCGAGGTGACGCTCTGGTCGATCGTCCTCGCCGTGCCGTGTGCGTACGCCATTGCGCGGATGAGCCCGAAGTGGCGCTCGATCGTCGCGGGGTCGATAATGCTTCCGTTCTGGACGAGCTTCGTCGTGCGCGTGTTCGCGTGGAAGACGATGCTGCATCCGGACGGATGGCTTCAGGCGTGCTACCTCGTGTTCCTGCGCGTAAGGGAGTGGCTGTTCGGATGGCTCCCCGCGTTTTTGCAGAAGGCGCTCGTCCTTCTCGGCGTCGCGTCGTCCGGTCCGGTCGACCCCGCGACCTCGACGATACTTGACTCCGAGGCGGCAGTCGTCCTCGTGTCGGTATACACGTTCCTTCCGTTCGCGATCATGCCGATCTACACGGCAGCCGAGAAGTTTGACTTCTCGCTTCTCGAGGCGGCGCGCGACCTCGGCGCGAAGAACTTCTACGCCTTCAGGAAGATTTTCATCCCGGGCATCCGGCAGGGACTCGTCTCGGCCGTGCTGATGGTCTTCATCCCGGCCATCGGGTCATACGTCATCCCGCAGATGTTAGGCGGAACGGACTGCGTCCTCATCGGAAACAAGATCTTCATGCGCGCGATCCAGAACCGCAACATCCCGCACGCGTCCGCCCTTGCGACGCTTATGGCGGTGAGCGTGCTCATTCCGATCGGACTTTCCATGTGGTGGAAGAAGCGCCAGGACAGCCGCGACAGGCGCAGGCTTGAGGAGCAGACCGCCAGGCTCATGACCTCGTCGATGGAAGGAGGCGTGCAGTGAAGCGCTCCATGTTCTCCGTCTTCGTCCTCTCGGCGGTGCTTGCGTTCCTGTACGTGCCGATCATCCTCGTAGTCGCCTACGGATTCGTCCCCAACGGAATCGCGATGACGTTCTTCGCGTCCGACGGATCCTTCCTCGGCTTCACCGGCAAGTGGTACGGCTACATCTTCGGCGGACACCACGCCGTGAGGGCGCTTCTCGAGAGCTTCTGGCTGTCGCTCATCGTCGCCGGAATCTCCACGCTCGTCTCGTGCGTGCTCGGCACGACCTCCGCGCTCGCGCTCCACAAGTGGCGCGGAAGGCTCCAGTCGATACACCACGCGCTCGTGTACACTCCGCTCATCATGCCTGACATCCTCATCGGCATCTCGCTTCTCATGCTCTTCGTGGCGTGCGGCGTCGAGTGCGGATTCTGGACGATCCTCATCGCGCACGTGACGTTCTGCGTCTCTTACGTGACGATGACGGTGCTGGCGCGGCTTGCGGACTTCGACGACCGCATAACGGAGGCGGCGTACGATCTCGGCGCCGGGCCGTGGTACGCGTTCTTCCACGTGCAGCTGCCGATACTGCTGCCGGGCATAGTCGCAGGCGGGCTCCTCGCGTTCACGCTCTCCATCGACGACGTCGTCATCACGTCGTTCGTCAACGGAGCGGGCACGAACACGTTCCCGACGTACGTCTCGTCGATGACGAAGCACTCGCGCAACCTTCCGTCCGTGTTCGCGCTCTCCACGCTGATGCTCATCTTCACCTGCGTCCTTGTCGGACTTTCGAAGCTCATCACCGGCCGCACGCAGTCAAAGCGAAAGTAGAGCTCTTCGACTTTCAACTTTCAACTTTTAACTTTCAACTTTCTTATGCACGCCAGTCTTTCCGATATCGTTGCGGACGTTGCCGCAAATTCAATAGAGGCGCGCGCTTCGCGCGTTGAGGTTTCCGTCGTCGAGGAGAACGGCGTCATCACGCTGTCCGTCAAGGACAACGGGAAGGGGATGGACGAGGCGACGAAGGCGCGGGCGTTCAATCCGTTCTACACCGAGCCCGGCAAGCACGACAAGCGCAAGATCGGCATGGGGCTTCCGTTCGTGAAGCAGACGTGCGACGCGTGCGGCGGAACGGTCACGCTCGAGAGCGAGAAGGGCGTCGGCACGACGCTCGTGTGCACGTTCCAGTCGGACAACATCGACCTGCCGCCGATGGGCAACCTCGCCGCTGCCGCGCTTTCGCTCTTCACGTTCGACGGAGACTTCGAGCTCGTCTTTCGCCACAGGAAGGGCGGCGAGGAGTACGAGATATCGCGTTCGGAGCTTAAGGAGGCCGTCGGCGGATTCGACTCCGTCGAGGGACTGTCCCTCTCGCGCGAATTCCTCGAAAGCCAGGAGTCGTCGCTTTTGGTATAATATACGCCAGTGGACTCCGAAAAAGAAGGGGCAAAATGAACTACTGGCAAATGACATGCGACTTGCTCGGCGGACTAGGCGTGTCCGTGCAGATATTCGCGTATACGCTTCTCCTCGCGCTGCCTTTCGGCTTCGTCGTCGCGCTCGGCAGGATGTCGCGCAATGTAGTTGTATCCGGCTTCTTCCGCATCCTGATTTCCGTCGTGCGCGGCACGCCGCTGATGCTGCAGATCATGTTCGTCTACTTCGCGCCGTACATGCTCTTCGGGATGCCGCTTGCGAAGTATCCGCGCCTTCTTGCGACGGTCCTCGCGTTTTCGCTAAACTACGCCGCCTACTTCGCCGAGATATACCGCGGCGGGATACTCTCCATAGACCGCGGGCAGCACGAGGCGGCGAAGGCGCTCGGCATGTCCACGGCGCAGACATTCTTCCGCATAACCCTGCCGCAGACGATCAAGCGCGTGATTCCGGCGATCGGCAACGAGGTCATCACGCTCGTGAAGGACACGTCCCTCGCCTTCACCATCGCCGTGACGGAGATGTTCACGATCGCCAAGCAGCTGTCGAGCTCCAACACGACAATGACGCCGTTGATCGCTGCGGGCGTCTTCTACTACATCTTCAACTTCATCGTAGCCTGGACCATGGAGCGCATCGAAAAGCACTATTCCTACTACAATTAATTCTTCGTTCATAATTCATAATTTACCCATGGGCCCTCTCCTCATAATCCTCTGCACGATTATCTGGGGGACAGCGTTTCTTTTTCAGAAGACTGGATCCGAGCATTACGGTCCGTTCACCCTGACCTGCTACAGAAACATCCTCGCCGGCTTTTTCCTTCTGGCGGTCGTGCTTGTGAGGGACAGGTTCACGTCCGTTGCGAGGAACGTCCGCAGCGAGTACCTCGGCGGAGCGGCGAGCGGAGTGGTGCTTTTTGCCGCGATGTCGGCGCAGCAGCTCGGGATCGAGCACACGACGCCCGGCGTCTCGGCGTTCCTCACGGCGAACTACATCCTTCTCGTTCCGATATTTTCCTGGGTCGTCGGACGCGGCAGACCCGCCGCGCTTGTCTGGATCGGCGTCGTCCTGGCTCTTGCGGGAACATATCTCATCAGCGTCGGCGGATCGGAGCTCGGGCTTGGGCGCGGCGAGCTGTGGACGCTGCTCTGCGCCGTCCTTTTCGCGGCGCAGATCATGGTCGTCGACCGTTTTGCGTCCGGCTGCGACGTCATCAGGTTCTCGATGGTGCAGACGTTCGTCGCCGGAATCTGCGCCGCGCCGTTCGTTCTGCTTCCCTCCGAGGCGTCGCGCCTTACGTTCGAGCATTTCCGCGCCGGATGGTTCTCGCTTTTCTACGTCGCCATCATGTCCAGCGGAATCGCCTACACGATGCAGAACCTCGGACAGGCGCGCACCAATGCGTCCGTTGCGGCGGTTCTCATGAGCTTCGAGTCGGTTGTCGGGGCAATCAGCGGGTGGCTCGCGCTCGGCGACGCCTTTTCGCCCGCCCAGATCGCGGGCTGCGCGCTTGTCTTCTCCGCCGTCATCCTCGCGCAGTTCGCCTCCGCCCGCCGCTGACGCATGGTCAATGGCACGGCGAATACGGTGGAAAAATTTTTTTTCAAAAATCTGCATTTACCCCCTTGCGCGCCGCACAGAATTTTTGATATACTATGCTCTCGTTCGCCTGAAAGGGTTTGAACATCGATCTTTGAAAAGAGGTGCTTGAATAAGACGTGTCTTTGAAAGAGACACGGAACAGTAAATGTTTGTGTGGAGCTTAAACTCAAATTCTTTTTCTGAGAGTTTGAT
>JAEDKA010000082.1 GCA_016296065.1 Kiritimatiellia bacterium | reverse complement strand
CTGCCGGGAATCGAACCCGGAACCTACGGTTTAGGAAACCGTCGCTCTGTCCAGTTGAGCTACAACCCCGCGCATCGCGGACTTTCGCCACGAGCCCGGCGCGCCAAAACCATGCGCGCCAGACAGTCAGCCGAAAGTGCCGAATATTATACCACTAATCTGCGCGGATAGTCAATGGGCCGCGCGAGCGCGCGATTGCCAGGCCCTCGCTGTCTCCTAGGCAGCGGGCGTCCGTCTACAGTATTCCCATCTCATACGCTCGGGCAATCGCCGCCGTCGTGTTGCTTGCATCCATCTTGCGGCGTATCTCTGTGATGCGGACCTTGATCGTCTCGGGGCTGCATCCGATGATGATCGATATCTCATCGCGCGTCTTGCCGAGGGCAAGGTACTTCAGAATCTCCTGCTCTCGTGGAGTGAACGGAGACTTCACGCTCGTGTAGGAATCAGACACAAATCCCGTCTCCCCGGACGCGATTCGCGCGACCGCGTTCGCGAGCTTCAGCGTATCCGCCGTCTTTGCCATGTACCCCTTGGCGCCCTTCTCCCTGGCGCGACGCTCCTCGTCGGCGTTCGGAAGTCCCGCAAGCATAAGGACCTTCGCGGACGGGAAAAGCAGCAGCAGCTTCGAAAGCAGCGCAAAGCCGTCGATCCCCGGCATGCGCACATCGGTGAGCACAACATCGGGAAGTCCGTTCTCCACGCACCAGTCGACCACGTTCGCTCCGCTGTCGAACAGCGCGACGACCTCGAAGCGTCCGCTCGTCTCGAACATCGCCTGCATGCCCTCCCGCACGATCGGATGGTCATCGGCTATCGCTATCCTGATCTTTTCGTTCATCATTTCACCTCGATTCGTATTTCCGTCCCGCGCCCGGGGTCGCTCTTCACCGAAAAGACTCCTCCGAGCTCCTCCGCCCGGCGGCGCATGGAGGAGAGTCCGAGATGTCCGCTCCCCAGAGGCCGGGACGCGTCGAATCCGCACCCGTCGTCGCGCACGGTCATGGCGAGTCCCGTTCCGGAGAACGTCAGCTTCACGTCCACGCGCTTCGCTCCGCCGTGCACAAGCGCGTTCCCTACGGCCTCCTGCATTATCATGAGGAGCCTCGCCCCCATCGTGCGCGCGCCCGGCGGCTCCGTTCCCTCCCCGCTTATGGACACCACGCCCTCCCAATGCGGCATGCGCGACGCGGCGTAGCGGAGCAGGCCAGTGAGTGAATCAGGGCTCTCCTTCGCCTCCTGCAGTCCCCACAGAACGGACCTCAGCCCCGCCTTGGAATGCTCCAGCGCCTTCTGAGCGTGCGCAAGCTGTAGCAGCACGGCATCTCGGTCTCCTGCAACGTTGACTGCGGCGGAAAGCCTGAACCCCACGCCCGCAAGCAGCTGCTGCATGTTGTCGTGCAGATCGTCCGCAATACGGCGGCGGTCGGCGTCCAGGAGCCTCATTATCCGCCGCTTTCTGCGCGAGCGCAGCCACGCGGTGCAGAACGCGACGACGCCGACGGCAAGAACCACTCCGAGAAGCCCTGCGGCGACTCGCCA
Organism: Kiritimatiellia bacterium; assembly: GCA_016296065.1. Taxonomy (GTDB): domain Bacteria; phylum Verrucomicrobiota; class Kiritimatiellia; order RFP12; family UBA1067; genus UBA1067. The sequence continues at coordinate 6,819 of JAEDKA010000082.1, read as the reverse complement.
GTGGAAGGAGTAGTTGGGCACGATTATCCGCACATCCCGCGCGGACACGATCAGCCGCGACGAAAGCGCGTTCCCTTCGGAATCGAAATCGGTGTAGGAAAGGCCACGCGCGTCAATGCTGGCGCCTTTGCGCGCCGCCGCACCGCGAAGCCCTCCGCGCACCAGCACGGCAAGAGGCTCGCGCGTTCCGCCGACCGTCAGCCACAGCACGCTGTCCGCACCCCCTCCCGCACGAGGCTGCGCGACGCAGTCATGGACGATACCCTCGACCCTGTTGCGGCGCAGATGCAGCCACCCCTTGCGGAAGTCGGACACCTTGAGAGTCGGCGGATCCTCGAGCTGCATGCGCCCCGTCCGCAGGACGCTCGACGCGACTATCCCGACTGTGCGGTTGCTGTATTCGGTGCGTCCGGAAACCGCCACCGTATCGCCGACCTCGAGCGCGTAGGCGCCTTCCGGCGGATCCTCCCCCGGCGCGGCGCGCACTATGATCCCGCCCCTCGCGCTCCGAGTCTCCTCCGCGATGACGAACAGCCCCTCGCGCACGTCATGGAAAACGTGCGTGACGACTCCGTGGATGTTTGCGGAGACCTGCACGGACGGATCCGTCTCGTACATGCGCGGCAGCTGCGAGAAGCGCGTAAGCACATCGATTCCGGACCCGTCCGCAAACACGCCGCTTACGGCAAGGACAAGCACTGCGGCACATGTTGGAAGCCGATGATTCATATGTTCATATTATACCAAAACGATCCGCCGGGGCAACGGCGACGTCACGGGACAAAACCGCCGCGGAACCAGATTCCATGTCCGCGAAGATCGGGCCCCAGATAGAACGACGGCTCCGGACATACGTTGTACCCGGCGTTCTCGGCCGCCACGGAATTGCGGTAGCACGGGTCTTCCATCAGCGTGTGGAAACGGTACGCCGTCGGCTCTGTGGAGACATAGACGCGCAGGCCCGAACCGTCCGCCCTGCGAAGAACGACCTCCTCCCGCCAGTCGCCGAGAATGTCCGCGGCGAGACACGGATTGCCCTTCGTGCCGTTGTTCACGACGCAGCCCTCGAACTTCATCCTCTGTCCCGCGCCGCGGTAGCGTATGGAGTAGTCGAAAAGCCCGTCGGCATCGGCGAGGAGCGAGCGCGACATGTCCCCAAGCCACCACACGGCAAAGCGGTGAGTCCTGTAATAGCTCGGCTTGTTGCGCGCGATGCCAAGCCACCGGCCCGTGTGATCGAAGACGCCGAGGTTCGAAGCCGCGAAGAACTCCGTTCCGGGATGGAAAGGATCTACATCCGCAGCCAGGCAGTTCGGAACGTCGAAGCCGCTCTTCTGCTGGAATATCACAGCCCCCGTGCGCGCATCGCGCAAAACGACGCCGTCCTTCCCGTTCTCCTGGCACGTCCACACCTGAAGCCCCACATGGTCCGGCGTCGACTGGACGATGTGCATCTGGTCTCCATGCCCCATGCCCGTCGTGTAGAGCCCGGTTCCGTCGTCGTCAACGACCATCTGCCCGTAGACAATCTCGTCCTTGCCGTCGAAATCGATGTCGGCGACACGCAGGTTGTGGAATCCCTGATGCCCGAAGTTGCGCCCGCGCCACCGCGGCGCCTCCGAATCGAAGAGCCACCGCTCCCTGAGATTGCGACCGTCCCAGTCCCACGCCGCAAGGCACGTGCGCGCATAGTATCCACGGCACATCACTGCCGACGGATGCACCCCGTCGAGATATGCCGTCGACGCCAGGAACCTATGCGAGCGGTTGCCCTGGCTCTTGTGCCAGTCGCCCCATATCCATGGACTTTCGAACGGCGGATCGTACTTCACCGTGTCCAGGGCGCGACCGGTCGCCCCTTCGAAGACGCTGAGATATTCCGGACAGTCAAGAACCTGTCCGTTCTGGCGATAGTCCCTCACTTCCACCTTCTCGCCCGGTTCCGACCACGTTCCGTCGTCCCTCAGCGTGCGCCCCGATCCGTCGACCGTTCCGGGTCCGGTGCGGACGATCATCTCCGCCTTCCCGTCACCGTCGAAATCCGAAACCACGAACGGAATGTAGTGCGGGCCGGAACGCATGTTCACGCCCATGTAGATGCGCCAGAGGCTGCGTCCGTGCGGCATTTTCAGGCATTCAAAATACGTCTCCCCAGTATATCCGCCGAGATTGTCCGCCGCACCGTCCGACTCCCACTTAATGAACAGCTCGTACTCTCCGTCGCCATCGGCATCTCCAACGGACGAATCGTTCGCGTGATGTCCGAGAACGCGTCCGTCGGGCGGACGGCTCTCCGGCGGCGGAGGGGGAAGCCGAACGTCGAAATACCCGACACCCGCGTCCGCCTCCAGAACCCAGCGCCCGCGGCCGTGCCTGAGTTCATGCCGCCCGAGTACCGGACGAACCTCGTACGTCATCACAGCGCCTTTCCACGCGCCCGAATCGACGAAATACGTGACGTTCGTTATCGGCTCGCCGTTCAGCAGCGTGCCGTCGCGGTAGACGTTGAATCCCATCTCCCTCGGGTCGATGGAGCGATAGCGCCATGAGACCCAAACATCCTTCCCGCCATCGCCCGCCCTCACCGCGACGACTCCGCGCCCGAGCTTTTCCATCTGCAGCCTTCGCGCGTCGTATGCAGTCGTCCGCGCGGGGAACGGATCGCGCGCGCCGCGCATCTTCGGCGAGATTCCCCTATCGGCGTCGGCATCCGCCGCAGGCGCGAGCGCCAGCGAAAGAATCGCGGCCAGCATGGCGGTATGTCTTTTCACATCACTCCTTCCAGTTGACCGTCAGCATCGACGAGCCGTCGTTCCACTTCTCGACGTTCTGCCGCCAGTGCGACATGTCATCAGTTACGAGTTTGGGATTCCCGTCGAGATGCCTTGCATGGACGACCCAGAGGGGTCTCCACTTGTTGAAATGGCGCGGTGGCCAGAAGTGGATCGCGCTGCCTCCCTTGATGACGAAACGGTCGATCTCCACCGTCCAGTCGTACGGGACGAACGCGGCACCATACTCAAGCGTGACCGAGCGGTACGGCCTGTGGCCATGCCGTGAAAGCGCGAGCGTAACGCCTTTCGCGGCCGTAAGCGGAACATCCGTAGCGCCGCGGACTGAAACAGTCACGTTCTCGCCGCAAGCAGTGAACGACGCGTTGCCGGCGAGGTCGCAAATGTCAATGCTAGATTCCCTGCACGAACCGAGCAAATCCTCGCTCTTCGTCCCTTGCCAGAATACCTGTGTTTGCATCACGACGTTGGAGACGACGGTCTGCCCGGGAGGAAGCACGACGCGGAGGATTCCCTTCTTCGCGCCAGGCGCATTCGCGGGGAAAACGACGGCATCCTGCTCGCACGGCGGTTCCATCGGAATCCGCCCGCCCACGCGCCAGTTCCTGACGCTCGTCCAAGCGCCATCCTTCGCGGCACCGGTCCATTCGTATGACGCGGGCGGGCGCGTAAGAGCGACGCGGGTGACCTGATCCGCATCGGACACGAGAACACCTTGATAGCCGGCCATGCCGCGGAGCGGCTGCACGGTCGCACCATCCTTCATGGACACCCGCCCGAGGCAACTGGCGGCGCGTATGCCCAGCTTCGCCTGAGCGCCACGTCCAGCGGTGTTCTGCGCATGGACCGCCCCGCCGGCAAGAATGACCTTAGCGGAGAACACAACGTTCGACACCATGCGGTCGCGTTCCAATTCGATGGTGCATTCCTTTGCGAGCCTTATGGTGTCTGCGCGTCCGGGGACGCCGCTCGGACTCCAGTTCGCCGCGTTCTCCCATCTGCCGTCCTTCCCTGCCCCGGTCCATTTGTACACGCACGGCGCGTGGCGCCGTGCAACGGACCACCATCCGTCGCCATCCGCCCTGACGTAATAGTCGGCCGGAAGCTCGAACTTCGGCTTGCCCTTCGCGAATATGGAAGTCGCGACGCTCCACGTCGCAGGAAGGTAGTCTGGCGCTATTCTGATGACGTTGCCCGTCTGGTCGCCTTTCAGAACAAGCGTCTCCTCCGCGCGCCTCGCCTCCACCGTCGCCGCGGAGAGCCGGGAACCGGTGAATAGCGACGCGGTGGCGACAAGCCAAAGGAGCGGCGCAAACGATGGAAGGCTTCCCGTCACCTCACGAAAACGGCAAAGCCGCACACGCCCTTGACAGCGACAAGCGCATGGAATGTCTCCGATCCTTCGGTAACAAAAACGCGCTTCACCCGCCATGGCCTGCCTCCGACCGAAACCGTCCTTGCGCTCCAGTTGATTATCTCTGCGGCCCTGAATACGACAAGCTCATCCCCAGTCTCAGCGCCATCCAGCGCGCCATCCTCGTCGACCATCTCGATTTCGGCGTTCACGAGATCAGCCGTTCCCGTCACTGTCAGGCATGTCGAAGAGCGCACCCCGTCGTCCTCGCTGGCCACGCTTCTGATCGTCGCTCCTTCCGCCGTAGTGAACGAGCCGGAAATAGTGCCGGAACCCGCAATCGCTCCACGGAGTGTCTGATTATGATTGAAAGTCAGGTAGCCGTCGGCAAGGATGTCTCCATTAAGCGCGACATTGGCTTCAATGCGGCAGGAATTTTCAGCCTCGATCGTCAACGACCTGTTGAATGACACAGGACATGTCTCAGTTCCCTTGACGTAAGTAATGTAGTGGTTGCCGTACGCGCCGCTCCCGGTGTAGTGCGGATCGTACTCTGCGATGACAGGCACATCTACCGTGCAGGGCGCAGAGGCGCTGGACGTATCGAGCCCCATGCCGCCGAAACGCAGCGTGCCGTTGCCGGTAATGGACTTGGGAGCGAACGAGTTGTTTATGTCCTTCTGCTGGCAGTAAAGACGCGTCTCGCCCTTCGCCGCAAGCACAACATCGCCGCAGACGTGCGCACCGTTCGCGCCCAGCACAACCTCCGCAGCGACCGGGAACACGACCTTTGTGTCAGCGCCCGGCACGCCTTCCGTCCAGTTTCCCGCAGTCTCCCAACGTTCCTTGAACGCCTTTACAACAGGAGAGTAGTCGGAAGTGTGTCCGCCAACCCACACGGAGACGTCTGGCGTGACGCCTGTCTGAGGCGCAGCGGTCAGCGCGCCATCGGAAAAGGCGGCTTTCCAGTTGAGCGAGCCGTCGTTCTTTATTATGACATGCTCTTCGATTGTATCGCCGTCACTCAGAATAATCGTCGCGCCCGTCAAAAGCGTCTGCGACTGCGGAAGTATCGTTTCTTCAGGGGTTTCGCCCGTTGTTGCGCTGACTCCGGAGAGGTCGAATTTCACAAATCCATTCTTCCCGAATGTAATATTTTCGCCTGTCGCGCCAACCGGCAGCTCGACCACGCCTTCTTCGACATAGAGCGGGCAAGTCGGAACGGCTGAGAACGTCACGTTTCCCCCGCCCGTGATTGAAAGCGTTCCTGTTCCTCCTATCGCCTGCGCGATTGTTATATTCTTGCCGTTCGTATCTATCGTTCCCCCCTTCTCCTCGACCGTTACGCTCAGCGTTTCGCTTGCAGCGATAAGAGTGGAAGAAACAAGCGCGCGCAATGTTCCTCCGTTGAAGGTGATCGCGCCCGCCGCACCGCTTCCCTTGACAATGCGCCCGGTCTCAAGAACGCCACCGTTGAGCGCGATTGCCGTCACGCTGGCGGCGTTATTATTCTTGTTCATGTAAAGCCACTTCACGTCGCCGCTCGCCGTCTGCGTTCGGACCGTTCCGCCATTGACCGTGAGCGTGGCGGAGCCGTTCTCTCCGACATACATGTCGGTGTATGATTCAGCAAGGCCACCGTCGTTGACGACAAGTCTGTTTTCGCTTCCGTCGTTTGCGAAGTTTCCGATGACGCAGTAGTTGTTCGCGAGATGCCGGAACACGCCGCCATTCTGAACGGTCAAGGTCGCATTCCTGTTCGCTCCGTTGCGCCCTATGCACACCCAGCTCTGCACTTCAAGCGTTGCGTTCGTCACTTCTACTCTCGCGATTGCGGATTCTGCGTTTGCCACCATCAACTCGCCCCCGACATACATATAGCCGCCGCTGACTTTGAGCGTGCCGTTGCCGCCCGTGCCCGAGCCGAGAATCAAATTCCCTGTCGTCCGGACGTCGCCTTCGGCCAATTCCACGTTTCCAGTCTTTCCACCTTGACCAATCTCGAATGCCGTCGCGGTATACGTTCCATTGGATATTGCCAGCGAACCATCGCCATCGCTCGCGCCCACGTAGTACGTGCCGTTGCAGACAAGGCCCGATGCGTTGCTGTCGGAAATGAAAACGACCGGACCGGCACCGTTTCCTTCTTCTTTGTCATTCCCGAACACAAGATTCCCCGTAAATTCCTCAGGAGCGGCAAAGCGCACAACGCGTGAACGCCCTTCAACAAAATTACGGTTTACGAAGTGCGCCGGCGAGGACAACCCGTTGTACCAGTTCCCGGTCTCACTCCAATACGTCCAGCCGCCATCGGGCGAATCGCCCTCCCACCAAGTTTCCGCATTCGCCACCCAGGCGAAAAGCGCAACTGCCGCAAGCACGGCGCGGTTTCGCGCGGACACAACGGACCCTTTCGCAGATTTGTCTCTCATCTTTGCCTCCTATTTGGAACTGTCTGAGGCAATTATATTATTTTTTCACACCCTCTCCGACTCCCCTTTTGGGTATGAATTGCAATCCTTGGCAATGACTCTCCGCTACAGGAAGTCAAAATCAAACTCGCACTGCACGTCGCCGCGCGGGATCAGCGCGAGGCCGTCCCGGCGGATTTCAATGCGCTTGTGAATTGAAAAGTCAGATGGACATTTAGGGTGTCCATCTGGGATTTCAAAA
>JAEDKA010000038.1 GCA_016296065.1 Kiritimatiellia bacterium | reverse complement strand
TATAATCACTGCAAAACAGCGTCTCCTGATTATGGTTGAAAAGTGCGAAGCCGTGAAGCGTTAGCGGGAACCCTAACCATCGGAGTTTTTCCAAAACCGCCGCGATGCCGGGCTTGATCTTTTCCATACTCCCGGGTGCAGACGGCCTGGGACCGGCGGCACGCATGACGCGGAGTCCGCCAGGGACGGGTGGCAACATCCGCCGACGTACGCAACAGCGTATTTGGCTTTACGTGAAAACGACCAAATCTTCATACAGAAGCCGAGAACGCAAGCTGTATAAGACTAAGCGTGTTGTAACTCTTAATCCTGAGTATGTATGCTCGATTCATAAAGCCATATATGTAAATGACCATTGCCCTGTAGCGCCAGGATGTAAATCAGAGACTAAAATCGGCACTGGCAATTTTTGCAATCTGGGACCAGAATACGATTTGAGCTACAAAACATGGAAAGCATTGAAGGCGAAGATGCCTGAAAGCGAAGCCCAAGAGGCAAGGGTGAAAGAAATTGAGAAGGAGATTGCCGACCTTCGGGCTGAACAAACAGAAATCAAAAAGCAACAAAGTCCAAATAAAATCAAGAAAGCCCAAACAGCAACTGGCAAGACACCCTCAGACCCAACAGCAAATAGTAAGCAAGACAGTAAAGACTAATGGCATAGGAAACTTCGTAGGACGTCTGTTATTACCTGTAAACGTCAAGCGTCACGGTCAGAGTCCGCACACTGCCGTAAAAGCGGCAAGTGATTTATGGTGTCGTTGGTATGTCCGTCGCGGAGCGACGGACCCCCTGGGTGCGGCGGATTAGGGACGATTAGGGTCGGAACTGGTGCGAGTTAGATGGCCGCTGACGGTTCAGCGGCTATCTGCATTAGATCAAAGAACATAAGCCGAGTGTTAAGTGGACTGTCGCCGGAAATGTTGCGATACTGCTTTTCCTGTTCTTCAGTGCTGAACATAAAATCAAAACCATTGTTCCGGTAGTAGCGGATTGGTATATCTTCGTTATAGGCGTCGACAACGAGATAACGGCAGCCTGTTTTGTTGTCTTCATCGACGAACCAGCTTTTGATGCTTTGCATCAGTTCTGTTCCAACATGCTTGCGCATGAACTTGCGATTGACACCGAGCCGTCCAATAAGAACTGCCGGATATATCATGTCGCGCTTTTGCCAAGGAACATCCTTCCCCACACGTTTTCTCCTCGCATTTGGAAGGTGATTGGTGAATATGCTGGCGTTGGATACGGTAAATGCGCAGACAATTTCGCTGGGATTTTCAATTTCAAGAAAGGCGTAGGTCTTGCCCATCAACTGCTCGGCATAATCGAGATAATCCGCGCTGAAGAACTCGTCAAGGTCTTTGTTGCCGCAGCTGAACGGGGCGCAGGCGGCAACTATCTTCGGTGAGAGCGGTACACGAGCACAGCGGTCGGTCAGAAAGGCCATTTGCCAGATTCCCTGAGCTGTCTGACCCGGTCAGCGTTTGCCGATTCAAATTTCCGCCACATTTTGCGCTCGCGTGAAAAGTCTATACGCCCACGGTTGCGGGCGTTTTCTTCCGCCGTGTGGACGAAGCGAGCAGCTACGTCACCCGTCAGAACCGGTATGTTGCTTATCGCGAGAGCCATCTTAAACTTGCCTTTTGCCAAATATTATATCAAAAAGTTATATGGCGTGCGTGGCGGATTTTATAAACGAAAGTTTTAAACGACTTCGATCGCCTTGCCACTTGCGAGCGCGCGAACGACGAGAGACGCGCCGGACGCGCAGTCGCCGACGCAGAAGATATTCCGCGCGGGATCGGCGACAAGGGCCGTGCGCGGAGTCTGCGAGAGTCCGAGCTGTGAGACGATCGGATTCTCCGCTGGGACACCCGTGAAGCCCATCGCGAGGAATACAAGGTCGGCCTCGATGACTTCCTTGGTGTTCGGCACGCTGTGGAATTTCGTCGGACGTCCCTCGGGAGAAAACTCCCATTCCACGGTCTCGACTTCCACGCCCGAAACGCCGTATTCCCCAATAAATCGCAGGCTGTTCAGGTTCCAGCGGCGCACGCACCCTTCCTTGTGGCTGGAGCTTGTGCGCAGCATATAGGGCCAGAGCGGCCAAGGCGTGGAGGCGTCGCGTTCGTCCGGCGGCTTCGGCATGATCTCTATCTGCGTCACACTCGCCGCGCCCTGGCGGATCGACGTGCCCACGCAGTCGCTGCCAGTATCGCCACCGCCAATCACGAGGACCTTCTTCCCCTTCGCGTTGATCGGCGGCTCCGTGATTTCGCCCGTCAGGAAACGGTTCTGTCCTTCCAGAAGCTCAAGCGCGAGATGGATGCCGCCGAGTTCGCGTCCTGGAATCTTTAGGTCTCGCGCGGCTGGAGTCCCGATCGCAACGACAACCGCGTCGTGTTCCTTCTTCAACCACTCCGCGGAGACGTCCTTGCCGACTTCGCAGTCCGTCACGAAGCGGATCCCCTCCGCCTCCAGAACATTTCGCCTTCTGTCGATAAGCGCCTTGTCCAGCTTGAAGCACGGGATACCGTAGCGGAGGAGTCCGCCGATGTTCTTCCTGCGCTCGTACACCGTCACCGCGAATCCGCGGCGGCGTAGCGTGACGGCCGCCGAAAGGCCCGCGGGCCCAGCCCCGATGACGGCAACCGATTTGCCGTTTTCCTTTTCGGGCGGACGCGGCACGACCCATCCGTTCGTGAACGCCGTCTCGATGATGCGCTTCTCCGACTGTCGCACCATAACGGCCTCTTCGTCCAGTCCGTGCACGCAGCTCGCCTCGCAGAGCGCCGGACAGATACGAGAGGTGAACTCGGGGAAGTCGGAATTCACCGAGAGGAGCGCGTAGGCACGCTTCCAGTCGCCCTGCGCGACGGCGCGGTTCTGGTCTGGGACCAGGTTGCCGAGCGGACACCCATAGGCATGGCAGAACGGCTGGCCGCAGTTCATGCAGCGCGAGGTCTGCTCCTTGAGTTCTTCGTCTGTTAGAGCGCGCTCGACCTCGCGCCAGTCATTGACGCGTTCATCGGTCGGACGGTAGATGTCGTGTATTCGTTGCATATCGTGTGCAAATTAGCACAACCCATGCCAAGCGACCAAAAACCGATCCCACCGTCCGATCCTTTACAATTCCTGTAATGCTGATTGGTTACGACGCCATATTCATGTAATGCACCTAGCGGAACTTGACCTGCATTAGGAGGATGAGCGCGACGGCGGCGAGCATGAGCGCCGAGACGAGCTTGAGGCAGGCCGTGGCCTTCGCCACGGGACGCCCAAAACTGCATCACATGTCGCTTGGCATCCGCCAATCGGCGCGAGGGGAGAGGGAAAGCGTGATTTTCGGACCGTCAGGGACGCAGTTGCGTTTATACTGGGCGGCGCGGAAACGTCTGATGAACTTGCAAAGCGTGTCGTCGACCTCTTCGGGCGAATGTTTGCCGGCAAACGCAATTCGCGCCATTTCACGCAGCTTGTCCGCCGCCGCGCCATCCACAAGATAGTGAAAGAGGAAGAAGTCATGCAGCTCGTAAGGACCGAGCCGCACCTCCGAGTCGTTGGCTGCGGCATCGGGGATAAGTTCCGGCGTAATCGGCGCGGAGGCAATCTGTCGCAGGAGGTCGCCAAGCGGCTCTTCAGATTCGCTTGCGACCAGACGCAGGGCTGCGAGCACCATCGTCTTCGGCACGGATGCGTTGATCTGGTACATGCTCATGTGATCGCCGTTGTAGGTATTCCACCCGAGGGCGATTTCAGAGAGATCGCCCGTGCCGACGACGAGCGCGCGTTCCATGTTCGCGATGTCCATCAGGACCTGCGTCCGCTCCCGCGCCTGGGCGTTCTCGTAGGCGATGTCGTGAACGCCCTTGACATGTCCAATGTCGGAGAGGTGCCTGCGGCACGACTCGCGGATGTCGACGACGCGCACCGACGCGCCGACCGCTTCCGCCAGCGCGACGGCACGGCTCTGCGTTGTTTTCGTCGATCCGAACCCAGGCATGACGACGGCAAGAAGACTGTCGCGTTCAAGTCCCAGCCGGTCGAGGGCCGCAGAAGCGCCCAGAAGCGCGAGCGCGGAGTCCGCACCGCCCGACACGCCGATGACCAGCCGTCCGATGGCGGCGCTCGCCATCCGACGTGCGAGTCCAGCAGCCTGGATGTCGAGCAGTTTCCGCCACCAGCGGTCTTCCCCGTATTCGTCGAGGAAGGGCGAGCGTGGTATGGTCGATGGCGTAGCGGCGGGCAAATTGGCGGCAACGGCGACCAGCTGACGGCGGACGCCGGGAATGGGATGCGAGCAATAGACGGACGACGAGCTTCTCCTGCGGTGCCGCGCGGCGGCGACATCGACGTCCGCCGCGACGATCTGCGGCGCGCCGTTGAACAACTTGCCTGTGGCAACAGTCCGTCCTCCCACGGCAATGACGGGACATCCGCCGTAAACCGCGTCAGAGCTCGACTCGCCCGAACCGGCGCACGCCATCGCGTAGGCGCACCCGAGGCGCAGGCTCTGCTGTTCGACGAGGGACTGGCGCCTCTGCGACTTGCCGAGAAAATCCGTGCTGGCGGAGAGGTTGAACACCACGTCGACGCCACCTTCCGCCATCAGGGAGCTCGGCGGCACGGGCGTCCAGAGATCCTCGCAGATCTCGACGCCGAACCTGAATCCTCCGACATCGAAGATGAAAAGAGGTTCGTCGGCTGGCGCCGGCGTGAACTGCCGCCGCTCGTAGTATTCGCCGTAGTTCGGCAGGGCGCGCTTGCGGACGGTTCCGACCACCTTGCCGCCGTGGACGACAGCCGCTGCATTGTATATGGCCGGGCCCTCCGCAATCGGCAGTCCGACGATCGAGACGAGCGGCAGGTTCGCCGTCTTCGCGGCGAAGGTCTCTGCCGCCGCGTTTGCCGCGGCGAGGAGTTCGTCGCGGAAGAACATGTCTCCACACGTGTAGCCCGTCAGGCACAGTTCGGGGAACACGATCGCAGCGACGCCGTCTTTGGCGGCGCCCTTGGCGAGCCGCACGAGCTCCTTCGCGTTTGCCGCCGCGTCCCCTAGGTGGAGGCGCGGCGTTGCAGCGGCAATTCTGTAAACTCCTTCCATGTTCCTGCTCCGTCGGCTTCTTGAGGCAAAACCTGCGGCGCGGGAACAAGTACGAAACCGCGCCGCAGGCAAGATTTACGCTTAAACTAGAACGAGAGCGTTGCGTTTACGCCGCCCCAGACGATCTGGTGCTCGCCTTCGCCCATGTATCCCTCGTTGCGGAGAGTGCGCGAGGGTGTCCAGGTGTAGTTGAGCTGCGCGCCCAGCGACAACCACTCCGTAACGGCGTATGACGCCGCGACGCCGAGGGTCAAGTCGCTCGCCTCCGCGCCGCCGGACGAGCCGGTGTAGGCATGGTCGGCGAAGCTCAGTGCGGCGGATGGTGTGACCGTCAGCTTCTCGACCGGCTCAAAGTCACGCGAGAGCGCAAACGTCGCGTAGACGGCCGAGACGTCGTTACCAGCGGTGTCGAGATAGTCCCAGTACACCGTGAGCGACGGGGTCGCGATCGGGTTGTTGTACGCCACTGTTCCGTAGAGCTCCTCGGTGGAGCGTCCGTTGCCGTAGGGGAACGAGTACCAGATGTGCCCGATCTCGACGTCTACGGGACCGAACGAGTTGGCGTACGCCAGCGTGTAGTCGAGCTCCTGGATTCCGCATGCATGCCGGCTCGCGTTCATCGTGCCGCGGCGGTGGGTTAGGTCCATGCTGGCCCAGACGTTGGCGGAGACCTTGCCGAAGTCGCCGTACTCGTAGGTAAGCGTGGCGCTCGGCTGCCAGACGGGATTCCCGTTGCAGATCTTTCCGCGCCAGATGTAGTCGCTAAGCACATCGACGGAGACCTCGGCGGAGAATTTCCCTGGAGAGGCAGTGGCCGGTTCACTGGCTTCTTCCGCCGCCGCCGCGAAGGACGCGGCGACGGCCAGGACTGCTATGGATGCTTTCATCATCACGATTCCTTTTCCTTTTTTGCGTTGACGTTGAATTGTGTGGGTGTTGACGAATTATGTGTTGCTGAAGAACTGGAAGGAGGCGTAGGCGTCCTGTCCGTGTTCGGTGATGTCGAGCCCCTTCAGCTCCGTCGTGGCGCTGACGCGCAGGATGCCGAGCTTCTTGAGCGCGAAGAAGATCGCCGCGCCAGTGCCGAACGCCCAGACCGCGGTCATTCCCGCGCCGAGCAGCTGCACGCCGAGGAACTTCAAGCCGCCGCCGTAGAAGAGCCCGACCAGTTCATTGCCGTAGCCCGCCGCGGACGGCGCGGCGAAGAGTCCGACGGCGAGCGTGCCCCACACTCCGTTCACGCAGTGGACCGACACCGCTCCGACGGGATCGTCGATGTGCATCTTGTCGAGCGCGAAGACCGAGAGCACCACCAGCACGCCGGCGACGAGTCCGATCACGATCGCCGCGTTGGCCGTCACGAGGTCGCACGGAGCGGTGATCGCGACGAGGCCCGCGAGCGAGCCGTTCAGCGCCATGGTGAGGTCGGGCTTGCCCATGATGACCCAGGCTGTGACGAGCGCGGATATCGTGCCGGCGCAGGCAGCGAGGTTTGTCGTCATCGCGACGCGTCCGATGGAGCCGATGCCCTGGGTGTAGGAGCCGGGGTTGAATCCGAACCAGCCGATCCAGAGGAGGAACACGCCGAGCGTGCCGAGGACGAGGGAGTGTCCGGGAATCGGATTCGCCTTGCCGTCGTGGCGGTACTTGCCGATGCGCGGACCGAGCGCGATTGCGCCGGCGAGCGCGATCCATCCGCCGACGGAGTGGACGACGGTCGAGCCGGCGAAGTCGTGGAATCCGAGCGCCTCGATCCAGCCCTGCGACGCCTCACCGGCGAGCGAGCCCCACATCCAGTGTCCGCTGATTGGGTACACGATGGCCGACACGATCACCGAGTAGATGAGGTAGCTCTTGAATTCGATGCGTTCCGCTACCGCGCCGGAGACGATCGTCGCGGCTGTCGCGGCGAACATCGTCTGGAAGAAGAGGAACGTCCAGTCCCAGACGCCTTCGCCGGTCGATAGCGACGGCATCCCGAGGCCTCCCCAGCCGAGCCAGCCGCCCAGCTTCGTTGCGCCGAACATAAGCGCTGCGCCGAGGATGTAGAATCCGAGCGAGCCCGCCGCGAAGTCCATAAGGTTTTTCATCATGATGTTCGCGGCGTTCTTTGCGCGCGTGAAGCCCGTCTCGACGAGCGCGAAGCCCGCCTGCATCGTGAATACGAGTATTGCCGCGATGAGCGTCCAGACGACGTTGAGGTTGGTTTGGACTGCTGCTGTGGTTATTTCAGGTTCCATGTTTTCGTTCTTTCTTTTTTTTGACAGGATTTACATGATTAACAGGATTGTCCTAAAATCTTGTAAATCCTGTGAATCTTGTCTAAGACTCTCTGTTGTTTACCCTATCCCCGCCGGGCCGCGCTCGCCGGTTCTTATGCGCACGCACTCCTCCATCGGCAGTACGAAGATCTTTCCGTCGCCGATTTCGCCGGTGCGCGCGCCCTCTACGATCGCCTCGATCGTCTTCTCGACATAGTCGTCGTTTACGCCGATGGCGAGACGCATCTTCTTGTGGAGCGTAACCTCCTCGGTTGCGCCACGGTACATGTGAAGATAGCCGCCCTGCTGGCCGCAGCCAAGCGCGTTCGTGACGGACATCTTGTAGATTTCCCGGGCGCACAGCGCCTGCTTGACGGCGTTGAGGCGGTCCGGCTGGATGTATGCAATGATGAGTTTCATAATGCCCACCATTTAGCACATCCCGTGCCAACGGCATAAAGCACGCGGATATGACACTCTGGCTTACATTCCCGTTCCAACTTGCGGCACGGAATTACAAAGTGCGTAACAGCCTGTGCGCGATACTACAGCCGCGAGTAGTTCATGTAGACCATCTGATAGTCTTCGGGATTGTGGATATACTCGTTTCCGTGGGGTGCGTCCCCATCGGCTCCTGCGCATCACAGTCTGCCGTAATCAACCGCGATAGAGTCTAGCGATTCGCCGCGCTCGAGGCGGGAGAGATGCTCCCGCGCGGGACTCGCGAGCGTGTCGGCGCGTCTGCGCAGCGGGCCGAGAAGCGGCTCTTCGCCGAAGCCGCGCAATGCGAGCCCCTTCTCTGCGATGTCGAGAATGCTGTGGAGTCTCGCCGAGAGGTCCGCGCGGTCGACGAACGACGGCCAGGCGCGGCGTATCATCATTCCGCGAAGCTCCGCCGCGCCGTAGCCGTGTCCGTATAGGACCGTGTCCTCGGACAGCAGCGCGAGAAGCTCCCCGACGCGCTCGGCGAGCCCGGCGTGGAACGCGGCGGACGCGAACGCCTCGCGGACGGGCTGCTCGCAGACGGACCGGAACTCCACCGTGCCGCGCTGCGTGAGGTCCTCGAACTTGAACGGACGCAGCCAGGCAACGTCCGATGGCTGCGGACGGACAACACACGGAAGATGCACCTTCGCTGCGGAATCCCAGTATTCGCCGGAGAAGCTTCCAAGGCGCAGGTAGTCGCGCAGCGGAACCGGCGGGAAGTTGATGTATCTGTCTCCACGCTCGACGCAGTAGATGCTCGTCGACTCAAGATAGCCGAGAATGTCGGAAAGCGAGCGTATCGTGACGCCGTACATGCCGCAGTTGTGCGGATTGAGTCCGTGGAGGCTCCGGCTCCACAGGCTGTCACGGCCGCACAGCGTCTCGTGCCGCCGACCGAAGGGAGAGTTCGCGAAGAGCACCGCCTTGAACGGCTCAAGGAGGTTGAAGGCGTTTATCATCGCGATGACCGTCTTCTCGTCCGCGTCGACCTGCGTCTGCGAGGCGCAGGAGAAGAGCCCGAAGTCCGGATGGTCGTGGAACCGCGGCGAGCCGCCGTACTTGGAGTAGGACTTGAGATGGTGGAGAAGCATCCTGTAGCGTCCGTTTCCGATCGGCTCCGGACGGTTCTCGCGCCAGCGCGGATTGATCCCCATTCCCGTCAAGGCGTGCCCGCGGCGTCCGAGCGCCTCCTGAAGCGCGGCGTAGTAGGCGGTGAAGCGGCGGCGAGTCGCGTTGATGTCCTCATCCGGACCGAACGAGAGCTCCAGCGTATTGTAGGAGCAGTCGAAGGAAATCTCGTCGCGCGTCGCCGGATCAGTCGCGCGGTATATCGCACCCTGATCGTCGCGCACCTGTTCGGAGAAAGGAAAGCGGGAGAGAAAATCGTCCGTCGCCGAATGCACGGCGGCGAAGTCAGTCGCCCTTCCCGGCGCGAGGTTCCACACCGGAAACTCAAGCTCGACGCCCACGCGCCGCGTGCGCTCGCGCCGCAGCGGAGCGAAGAAGCGCGCATCAAGCGCGTCCGAAACTATGGTGCTCTCTTCTCTCATGGTTCTGTCAGGTTGCCCCGCCCCGCGGGGGGGATTTGCGGAGCGGGGACAACACGGACATTATCCCATATCGGCGACGCCAGATGGTAATCGGAAATATAAACGCACGGTCATAGGCAACGTCTATGCCTACTTAGCCGACACTACCAACTCGGTCGTCGAACTTCGTATTTAGCCCTGGACACAGCAGCCGTAACCTGCGGACACGAAACGGCGTAGATGCAAATGATATAATCTCTGCGACATGAACGCAAACGCTCTTATTAGGCTTATCGCCATTATCATTCCCGACGGGGGCATATCCGCCGGGGAGGTTGTCGCATAGCCGAACAGAGCCGACTCGAAACGAAAGACGCGGATTGCCCCAAGGGACATTCCGCGTCTTTCGTTTTACACACCACGAACAAAAAGATGAAAACAAAACTACAGTTGTTGTCGACCGCGCTGGCAGCCGCCGCGCTGGCGACTTGCCATGCGGATGAAGAAGATGCGACAGGCGTGAAGTTCAGCGCCGGGGCGGACTTCAGGATCAGGCAGGAAATCATGGCGAACCTTCCGGGGCTCCCGGGCGACGCCTATTCGCAGACGCCGTCCGTACGCGCAAAGTCGCGTAACCAGCTCCGCATGCGTCCGCGCGTCTACTTCTCCGCGGAGTCCGGACCCTTTACGCTCTACGCGCGCATAGCCGACGAGTTCCGGCACTATCCGACACTCGACGTCTCTCGTCACAGTCGCGCCTACTACTTCCCCGACGAAGTGTTCCTCGACAACCTGTACCTTGAGGGCAGGGGCCTCGAATGGGACGTTCTCGCCGGTCTAGGCGTGTCTGCGGTCGACTTCAGGCTCGGACGGCAGGACCTCTTCGTCGGCGGACACTCCGTGTTCGGACTCGACCGCATCATCGCCGAGCCAACGCCGACGGACGGCTCGCGCAGCTTCTACTCCGACATGGCGCGCGCACGGCTCCACTTCGGCGAAACGCGGCATCTTGACGTCTTCGCAATGTACAACAGCGGAAGAAGCGACCTGCGCTTCGGCACCTCGCGCAGCCGCGGCCGCTCGCTCAACTGCATCAACATGTCCGACACGAACGACCTCGACGAATGGGGCGGCGGACTCGTCTACTCCGAAACCGCGCTCGACGGAGCGCTCCCCTTCAAGCTGTACTCGATCTTCAAGCGAACTGAGTCTCACACGACGCAAAGCCCAGCACCGAGGGAGCGTCCGGCACGCGAGATATCGTGCCTCGGAATCTGGGCGGAGCCTCGGTTCTCCGACGTCTGGAGCGCGGAGTTCGAGACTGCGCGGCAGTTCGGGCGCATCCTCGACGGAAACCGCCAGGCCGGAGGCTGGATGGTGCACGCCGAACTCAAGTGCAGGCCCGGCTTCCTCGAAGGCGTCAAAGGCGTCCTGTCGTCCGCGGTGACCTACTATTCCGGCGACAGGCACAGAACCGGCAAAGACGACAACGACACGTCGTGGGATCCAATGTGGGGGCGCTACACGCAGGACAGCGAAATGCTCGTCTATGGCAGCCTCTACGAGAACTGCTGGTGGTCGAACATGGTCTACGCGAAGGCGAAGCTTACGATGACTTTCGGACCACGCCACGCGATGTACTTCTACACGGGACCGATGTTCGCAGCGGTTCGCGACGGACTCGGCCATGCGGATGGAAGCGGCTCGGGCTACAAGGGACTCCTCACCGCTGCGCGGTACGACTTCCCGATCCGCCTCGCCCCGCCAGGCGCTGAAGGCTTCGACAGAATCGAAATCGTCGCGCACGTCGTCGGCGAACTGTTCAACCCTGGCGGATACTACGAAAGCGGCAGGCCCGCGTACTTCGTCCGCTGGCAGCTCGACTTCAAGTTCTGACGCACGTCTCGCGATTAGCGCAAGAAGCGACGCCTCTCAACATCCGCCATCGATTACATCTTTTGTAACATCACCTAAACACTTCTACAGAAAAATGTCGTGATAGAAAGACGAATCAGTGAAATCGCCTGAAAACGGCGACAAATCTTCAGTTGGCACGGCGTGTGCTAATTGTCCGGCGTCGGATGCGATGGTCGCATTCGGCGAAAACAAGGAAACGACAATGACGGAAGAGACAAAGAGCGCGACGCACTTCGGCGAAGACGTATTCGGCGACGAGGCGATAAGGACATACCTGAGCAAGGACACGGCTAAGAAGCTCCAGGCGACGATCCAGGAAGGGAAGCCGCTCGATCCGTCGATCGCCGGCGAAGTCGCGCACGGGATTCGCCACTGGGCGATGGACCGCGGCGCGACGCACTACACGCACTGGTTCCTTCCGATGACCGGCTCGACCGCCGAGAAGCACGACTCCTTCCTGGAACTGAAGGACGGCGAGCCGATCATGCAGTTCAGCGGAAAGAACCTCATCGTAGGCGAGCCGGACGCGAGCTCGTTCCCGTCCGGCGGAATCCGCTCCACCTTCGAGGCGCGCGGCTACACGGCGTGGGATCCGACGAGCCCTGCGTTCATCAAGCGCCACTCCAACGGAGCGACGCTGTGCATCCCGACTGCGTTCTGCGCTTACACGGGCGAATCGCTTGACAAGAAGACACCCCTTCTGCGGTCGATGCAGGCGCTCGACAAATCGCTGAAGCGCCTCATGAAGCTCTTCGGACGCCCCGAGGCGCATTCGGCCTGCACGCTTGGCGCGGAGCAGGAATACTTCCTCGTTGACAAGGAATACTGGAAGAAGCGCCCAGACCTCGTGCTCACGGGCCGCACGCTCTTTGGTGCGCCGTCCGCGAAGGGCCAGCAGCTCGAGGACCACTACTTCGGCACGATCCCTGACCGCGTCCTGTCGTTCATGAACGATGTCGAACGCGAGCTGTGGAAACTCGGCATCCCGGCGAAGACACGCCACAACGAAGTCGCGCCCGCGCAGTTCGAGCTCGCGCCGCAGTTCGAGGAACTCAACCTCGCGAGCGACCACAACATGCTCGTGATGGACACGCTGCGCAATGTCGCCGAGAAGCACGGACTCAAATGCCTTCTCCACGAAAAGCCGTACGCGGGCGTCAACGGATCGGGCAAGCACAACAACTGGTCCGTCGCCTACGGCGGAAAGAACCTGCTCGACCCGGGCTCGAATCCGGACGAGAACGCCGTCTTCCTCACGATGCTCTGCGCCGTCATCGAGGCGGTCGACAAACACGCCGATCTCCTGCGCGCCTCGGTCGCGGGTGCGGGCAACGACCATCGTCTCGGCGCGAACGAAGCGCCGCCAGCCGTCATCTCGATCTACGTCGGCGACCAGCTCGCGGAGGTGCTCGAACGCCTTGAAAACCCGAAGAGCGCCAAGCACGAGGCGAAAGGCACGCTCAAGATCGGCGTCGACACGCTGCCGGCGATTCCGAAGGACGCGACGGACCGCAACCGCACCTCGCCCTTCGCGTTCACGGGCAACAAGTTCGAGTTCCGCGCGCCTGGTTCGAGCGTGTGCTGCTCGGGACCTATGACCGTCCTCAACACGATCGTCGCCGAATCCGTCGACCGCATCGCCGACGAGCTGGAAAAGACGAAGGTCGCCGGCAAGGCGAAGCCCGGTGAGCACACCGCGGCCTTCCACAACGCGCTCCAGAAGATTCTGCAAACTTCGCTCAAGGCGCACAAGCGCGTCGTCTTCAACGGCAACGGATACGAGGCCGACTGGCCGAAGGAAGCGGCGAAGCGCGGACTGCCCAACTTCCCCGACACGCCGTCCGCCCTCGCCGCGCTCGCGAAGAAGGAGAACGCGGCGCTCTTCGAGAAGTACGGCGTCATGACGAAACGCGAACTCGAAAGCCGCCACGAGATATTCCTTGAGGAGTACGAGAAGAAAGTCCGCATCGAAGGCACTTGCGCACGCGACATAGCGTCCGAGCTTATTCTCCCCGCGGCCAAGGCGGAGTACCTCGAGACGGCGCAGGCTTACGAAGCGGCGAACAGCGTCGGCGTGGCGTCCGGAACTTCCGCACTCCGCGAAGAGCTCGTGGAGCTCGGCGCAGGACTCGACGCGCTGCGCACCGAGATCGGCAAGCTCGACGACGCGATCATGCGCTCGGACAGCGCGGCCACGCTCGCCTCCATGCAGGCGCTGCGCACGACCGTCGACTCATTGGAGAAGAGGGTTTCCGAAGCGCGCTGGCCGCTCCCGAAGTACCGCGACATGCTCTTCCTCTACTGAAATGTCGGACGAGATAAAGCATGAATGCGCCGTGGCGATGGTGGTCTTGAGAAGACCGCCGTCCACCACGGGGGACTTCGGCGGGACAAAGCTTTCGCTTCTCCTGGAGAAGCAGCACAACCGCGGACAGGACGGGGCGGGCGCGGCGATCCTTCGCGCTCGCCCCGTCCCGGGCGAAGAACCATACTGGATCGCAAAATCGGCATCGGCAACGCCCCTCGCCGACGTGCTTGGGATGATTGCGAAGCGGAGTAGAGCCGAGACAGGATTAACAGGATTGACAGGATTATCTGAAGGTTTGCATTCCACATTGAACTCGTATGCGGCGACTTTGTTGCGCTCGGGGGATACTCCATACAAAAAAAATCTTGTTAATCCTGTAAATCCTGTCAAAGAAAGTTTCGACCGCATCTTCCTCGGCCATCTACGCTATGCGACCTTCGGAAAAAACGACACCGCCTTCTGCCATCCGTTCGTCCACGAGTCGAGCGATCTCAAGCACACGCTTCTCCTCGCCGGGAACTTCAACCTGACGAACGCCCATGAGCTCTTCGACAACTATGCGCGGCACGGCGCATTCCCGACAAGCAAGGCCGACGGCTATCTCATCTGCGAACTCATCGCGAAGGAACTTGCCGCCGGCAATATCGCTTCCGCCCTTTCCCGCGCGCTCGCCAATGCCGACGGCGCATGGACGCTCTGCGGCGCGACAGGCGACGGCTGGGCTTTCGCGACGCGCGATCCTTGCGGCATACGGCCAGGGTTCTATTATGCCGACGAGAATGTCGTCGTTGTCGCGAGCGAGAGACCTGCGATTCAGGCCGCCTTCGACGTCCCGCCGGAGGCGGTGAAAGAGCTCCCGCCCGGCAAGGCGCTAGTCGTCTCGCCGAGCGGCGAAGTCATGATGTCCGAACTAAGTTCGGACATCAAAGCCAACCCCCGCCCCTGCTCCTTCGAGCGCATCTACTTCTCGCGCGCGAACGACGCCGACATACACCGCGAGCGCAAGGCGCTCGGCGCGGCGCTTCTGCCGCGCATACTCAAGGCTGCTGACGCACCGCTCGAAGACATCTTCTTCAGCTACATCCCCAACTCCGCGCGCATCGCCTTCCACGGCCTTTTGGAAGCGCTTTTCGTAGAATGCCTCACGCAAAGTTCGCAAAGTCCACAAAGCGAAAAGCTTGAAGCCACTTCGCGATCTTTGCGGACTTCGCGTGCGACATTTATCCCCCGCTTCGGCGAGGTGATCGTCAAGGACGCGAAGTTCCGCACATTCATCGCGGACGCCGCGGCGCGGCGCGAATTCTACAAGCACGTCTATGACGTCACATACGGACTCGTCAGAAAGGACGACACGCTCGTCGTTCTCGACGACTCCATCGTGCGCGGCAACACGATGAAGAACGCGATTCTTCCGATGCTCGACAGGCTGGGTCCCAAGCGCATAGTGATCGCATCGTCCGCACCGCCGATCCGCTATCCCGACTGCTACGGAATCGACATGTCCACCTTAGGCGAACTGGTCGCGTTCAAGGCGCTCGTCAATTTGCTGGGAGCGAATGCCGAGAAAGCATTTCGGAGCGCCTTAGCTGATGAAGAGAGTTCTTTGACAGGATTAACAGGATTGACAAGATTATCTGGGGACATACCCCAAGACCCCAAGAATCATGTAAATCTTGTAAATCCTGTCAAAAACAATCCCCTCGCCGCGCTCTACGCCCGCTTCACCGAGGAGCAGCACTGCGCGGAGATCGCGCGCCTTCTCACCCCTCCAGGAATGAAGGCCGAGGTGAAGGTTGTGTATCAAACGGTGGATGATCTTCGACGGTGCCTGCAACCACCACCTAACTACCCAACCCCCCAACTACCTAACCACCTAACCACTAAATCCGCCATCGGCGACTGGTATTTCACCGGCGACTATCCGACACCCGGCGGATACAAGGTTCTCAAGACAGCACTTCAACACTATCTGGAAAAGAACAATGAAAGATCTTATTGAGAAATGGAAAGCGGAGCGGGAACGCGCGGCGTTTCTTGCGCTGGACGACGGAACCGTGTTCCGCGGCGTCGCGTTCGGCGCGAAGAAGGACGCGCTCGGCGAGGTCGTGTTCAACACCGGCATGTCGGGCTATCAGGAGATCCTGACCGATCCCTCCTATGCCGGACAGTTCGTCGTCCTCACCACCGCTGAAGTCGGCAACTACGGCATCAACAGCGCGGACACAGAAAGCCGCGCCCTTTTTCTGTCCGGTCTGGTGATCGGCGATTTGACCGAGCCGAGCAACTGGCGCAGCGAAAAGAGTCTCGACGAATATCTGCGCGAGAACGGCATCCCCGGCATATACGGCGTCGACACGCGCGCACTCACGCTGCACATCCGCGAACACGGCAACCGCAAGGCGTATCTATGCGTTGCGCAATCGCCACACGAGGGCGAGGCCGTCGCGAAGGCCCGCGAATGGCCCGGCCTCGACGGACAGGACTACGCAGCAAAGGTGACGTGCGAGGGAGCTTATGAATTCAACGACATTCGACAGCCTTCAGCCGACACCCCGGATGTCGGTCGCCGGATGTCGAATGTCCAATCACTCCCCCAAATCGTCTGCTACGACTTCGGCGTGAAGACCAACATCCTCCGCTCGCTCGCGTCGTGGGCAAAGGTCACCGTCGTTCCCGCGAAGACGCCCGCCGAAGAAGTTCTCGCGATGGAGCCCGACGGCGTCTTTCTCTCCAACGGCCCCGCCGATCCCGCCGCAGTGACGTATGCAATCGAGAACATTCAGAAGCTACTCGGACTAAGGTCTTTTTCGACAGGATTAACAAGATTTACAGGATTATCTGGGGCCACCCCACAAAACCCAAATTCTGTTAATCCTGTAAATCCTGTCAAAAACAGAATCATACCCATCATGGGCATTTGCCTGGGGCATCAGCTTCTCGCCCTCGCCTGCGGCGCGAAGACGGCGCGGCTCAAGTTCGGGCACCACGGCTGCAACCACCCGGTGAAGAACCTCACCACCGGCAAAGTCGAGATTACCAGCCAGAACCACAACTTCGCAGTCGTGCCCGAGTCGGTTCCCGACTGTCTGGAAGTTACGCACATAAATCTCAACGACGGATCCATCGAGGGCATCCGCCACAAGACGCTCCCCGCCTTCTCGGTGCAGTACCATCCCGAGTCATGCCCCGGCCCGCACGATTCCGCCTACCTCTTCAACCAATTCAAAGAAATGATTTTAGCCGCGAAGAAGGAAGGTTAGCAAACCGCCCAATCTCCAAACTTCCAAACCTCTAAACTTCTAAACTTCCAAACTTCTAAACCTCCAAACTTCCCCTCATGAACAGCAAAGTCAAATACGTATTCATCACGGGCGGGGTCGTGAGCTCGCTCGGCAAGGGCGTGACGAGCGCCAGCCTCGCCTTGCTCCTCAAGTCGCGCGGCTACAAGGTCTTCATGCAGAAACTCGATCCGTATCTCAACGTCGACCCCGGAACGATGTCCCCTTATCAGCACGGAGAAGTCTTCGTGACTGACGACGGAGCGGAGACCGATCTCGACCTCGGACACTACGAGCGTTTTGCCGGCGTCACCTGCACCAAGGCATCCAACTTCACTTCTGGACGCATCTACTCCGCCGTCCTCGCGCGCGAACGCGCCGGCGGCTATCTCGGCGGCACGGTGCAGGTCGTGCCGCACGTCACGGACGAGATCAAGGCGGCAATCAAGAGCGCGGGCGAACATGACTGCGACATCGTCCTCTGCGAAATCGGCGGCGTTTCGGGCGACATCGAATCTCTCCCCTTCCTCGAGGCGGTGCGGCAGTTCAGGTTCGAGGTCGGACCTGAAAACACGTGCTTCGTCCATCTGACGCTCGTGCCCTATCTCAAGGCCGCCGGCGAGCTGAAGACGAAGCCGTCTCAGCATTCCGTCGGACAGCTCCGGGCGATCGGCATCATCCCGGACATCCTCGTCTGCCGCACCGAAATGACGATACCAGAAGAGCATCTTCAGAAGCTCGCGCTCTTCTGCAACGTGAAGCGCGAATGCGTCATTGAGGAAAAGGACGTGACGGATTCGGTATATGCCGTGCCGCGCGAACTGCGCAAGCAGGGCCTCGACGAACAGGTTCTCCGCCAGCTTCATCTTGACATCTGGCCCATCAAGCACACGGTCTGGGATACACTCGTCAGAAAAGCGACGCAGCCTAAAAAGCGTTGCCGCATAGCCCTTGTCGGCAAATACATCGCAATCCGCGACGCCTACAAGTCGGTGCACGAGGCGCTCCAGCACGCAGGCATGGCGAACAACTGCAAGGTCGAAGTTGTTCCTGTTGAATCCGAGGAGTTGGAGACAGGATTTACAGGATTAACAGGATTGGCGAAGTCTTCTAATCATGTTAATCTTGTTAATCCTGTCAAAAACAATCCGCTGAGGGATATCGACGGCATTCTGGTGCCGGGCGGGTTCGGCGCGCGCGGCGTCGAAGGCAAGATCGCCGCGATCAAGTATGCGCGCGAAAACAAGGTGCCTTTCCTCGGCATCTGCCTCGGCATGCAGTGTACCGTAATCGAATACGCACGCGACGTCCTCGGCTGGAAGGACGCCAACTCGACGGAGTTCGACGAGAACACCACACATCCGGTCATCGACCTCATGGAAGAGCAGCGCGGCGTCACGCAAAAAGGCGGCACCATGCGCCTCGGCGCGTATCCGTGCGTTCTCAAGAAAGGCTCGCTCGCAGCAAAGCTCTATAAAAAAGTTTTGACAGGATTAACAAGATTTACAGGATTACCTGGGGATATCCCCCAGACACTCAATTCTGTTAATCCTGTAAATCCTGTCAACCAAAACAACGCCGCAGGTGTTATCTCCGAGCGGCATCGCCACCGCTACGAGCTGGCATACGACAGCGACGGAAGGGCCGCGCTTGCCGCGGCCGGTCTCGATGTTTCCGGCCTTTCGCCCGACAACAAGCTCGTCGAGATCGTGGAGCTTCCGCGGGCGAAGCATCCGTACTTCATCGCCTGCCAGTTCCATCCCGAGTTCAAATCCCGCCCGACATCGCCGCATCCGCTCTTCGTCGGCCTCGTCTCGGCGGCAATGAAACGCACTCGCACAATCTTAAAAGCCGAACAGCAGTGACTACTCCTCCATCGCATTCGGAAGAATAACTAGGCCGGCGATCAGACCGCCGGGCGAAAACGCCGATTCGTTCAATTCCGTCGCTTTGCATTAAAATATTGGTGTGCGAATAAATGCCTACAGCTCGGCAAGAATCCGCGCCCGCTGGACGGCGTGCTCATCCTGGGTGATAAGCCCTTGGGCGAGGTACTTGTCGAGCCGCTTGAGCCGCGCGGGAACACTGGCGCCTCGCTTGGAGTTGTGAGTTGTAAGTTGTGAGTTAGGAGTTGCAGGGGCGGTCTGACAAGATAGCCGTGTAGGACGTGTAGAAAGAGAGCCGATTGTCGGGATTGCGGCGACGGCCTGTCGGAGAACCTCCTCGTTCTCGTGGTAGTAGTGCCGCGTCATGGCAGTCGAGGAGTGGCCGACGATGCTCTGCACGACCGGCAGTGGAACTCCGGCATTCGCGGCGAGCGAGACGAAGGTGTGGCGAAGGGAGTGAAAGGTCGCCTCCGGAGTGCGGGTTCTTCGCCCTTCTATTCTCACACTCGTCTCTATGTGCGCCGCCTTGAATATCAGCTCCAGCCCGCGGCTTATTCGCCACTTGATGTTCTTGTACCAGTCGGCGAGCGTGGGGTTCACGAAAGCAGAGTCGGATAATGCCTTGTTGGTGTCTTTTCGTGTCTCGCGTAGGCGAGCGTTCGTGTCCGAGCTGTGCGGCAAGCCGGAGGCTTCCTGATGCGGCGCGACGACGGCGGAGGCATCGCCTCCAAGACCGTCGTCGCGATGCGTCAGGTCGGGCTGCGAAGCAGCCGCCGCACATGCCCGGCGTTCGTGGTCGCGCGCCAGCGCCGCCTCCAGTTCTGCGTGGAGCTGCGGATGTATCGGAATCGTCACCGGCTGGCCGTGCGCGTGCTTGCGCGTCTTCGTCGGAATGAGCTGGATCACCCCGCGTTCGAGATTGACCGAGTTCCAAGCGAGACAACAGCAGTCGCCAAGACGTAGGCCGGTGTAGAGACCAATTGTGAACAGCCGCTTCCATTCGCCGCCCGCCTTCGCCGCCGCCTTCATAAGCCGCTCGATTTCGTCGAGCGTCAGCTCGCGACGGCTATGGCAATCGTCGGCGTGAAGTCGCACTCCTTCCCAAGGATCATCGACAAGCCCAGCCTTTGCTGCAAGAACATGAAAAATCTCACGCAAGACGCAGATGCGGGCGTTGTAGGTCGAGGCACAGACCTCGGCTCGGATGCAGGCGAGATATTCCGCTATCGCCTCATGCGTCACCTCGGCGAGGTTGCCGATTTCAAGATGGTGATGCTCCATCCAGCGGGCGAAGTCCATCCAGACGAGACGCTTCGCATTGAGCGTCGACGGCGCGAGGTCGCGCCTGTCGGGAGACTTCACGTACTCAAGCCAGACGTCCGCCAGCGGCAGCCGTCGCGATCCGAGCCCCAGCGGGCTCAAGAACCGCTCCAAGAACTTCTCTGCCTTTTCGCGGTCGGTCGTCCTTGTCGAGCGGCTGTACCGCTTGCCCTTGATGCCGACCCTCATCGTCCACCGCCCGCTCTTTTCGAGCTGAAGACTACCCATCCCTTTTTCTCGTGCCATTGCTTTCTCCTTTGTTGAGTTTTTGCAATGGCAGATATTCTACCCGATTCGTCTATCCTTCAGCGCAGAGCCGCGCGGCGAGGTCGTTCATCGCGAGGCAGTTCTGCCGAAAGCGGTGCGAGGCGGCGGGGTCTCGCTTCATGGCGGGCGAGGCGACTGCGGGGGTGTCGGGAAATGCCGAGAGTATCACGAGCCGGCCGGCGGCGATTTCGCGGCTGTCTTCGGCCGAGGGGTCGTAGCGGGCGGGAAGCGCGTGCGGCAGCAGCTTCACGAAGCGCGCCGAAGGCTCGGCCTTCAGCCGCCGCAGAGCCTCCTTCTCGCCGGGCGAGATAAAGCCGGAGACAGGCACCATTCCATGCCGCGCCTTCTCGACGATCTCCTGTATCGCCGCCTCATGCTCGGCGACAGTCTTCTTGAGGGTGAGCCTTACGTGAAACAGAAACGGCGAGCCGAGTATCGGCAGTGCGCCGATGGCGTCGAAGCGGCGCGGCGCAAACGCCGCAAAGCGCTCGCTCTTGATTGCGCGGTGGCAGATGAAGAGGTCGGGGTGCCGCGCCTTCCAGATGGCTCGGGCGGGGTTGAGCTTTATGTAACGCCGAACGGCCTTAAGCTGCCGCGAGTCGAACGACAGCTCGATGTAGCAGTCGCGGGCGAAGACGACGGAACGGACGGGGGCTCGCGCCCCCGCACCCCCGCGTCGCTCGCCAAACCTGAGACCTCGCTCGACCTTTAGCTCGCCGGGCGCGGCCTCGCGAGCGGCGGCTGCGGCCTCGCGCAGAAGCCCGGCCATAAACTCAACCCGCCGCTCGGCAAGGGCCCCAGCCGCTCTGCCGAGGTCAGGGCCTTCACCGGGGTGCGAGGCTCTGCCGAGGTTCGGGCCTTCGCTGGGGTTTGGGGCTCTGCCGGGGTGCGGGGCGGAGCCCCGTCCGTTCCGCGCCTCCACGAGCGCCTGGGCCCTCTCGACGGCGTCGGCGAAGCGGTGGGCGATGAAAAGCGGCGCAATGCCCTGGTCGCTATTGTAGTCGACGATGAGGAGAAAGTGGAGGTGGTCTGGCATAACAACGTAGTCGCTTATCGTGACGGCGGGCCAAACCCGGTGAATCGCCCTCAAGGCTGCGGCGACTATCTCGCCAAGCGGCAGAAGCGCAGGCCGCGCTGCGCGGCCCGCTGCGGCGATCTGCCCGCTCGCCTCCAGCTCGGCGATGCTCGACAGAACCTGCCGCCGCTCGGCGACAACAAGCGTCACAAAGAAAAACTGCAGGCCCCTCTTGGCGTATTCAAGTTTCATCGGCGAAAAATTATACCAAAATCGCCTCCCCTATAGACAACCAGGTTCCCATTGAAATCGCCGCCCCAGCTCGCGGCCCCCCAGCCACCCCCAGCTCGCGGCTCCCCCAGCCACCACCGGGGTGCGGGGCGGAGCCCCGTTCGTTCCTACTTTACCAAACTCCCACCACTCCCCAGCGCCACTTCTCCCCCTTCTCAACCGCCAACCGCCAGGAAAACAGGCGTTTCGCAGGGTGTGCCCCCAGGCGGGGCAACATTAGATTTCGCCTTTAAGGATTTCGTGGTAGTTCTGCAATGAGTGGAAGATATGCAAAACACGAACTTCCTTCATGTCTTCAACTATACGAAAGATGACAAGGTAGTTGCCTACAGCATATCGGCGATACCCTATTCGAGCAAGAACTGGATCGCGACAGAATTCATGTGCGGCGGGGAATTCCTCAAGGTCGGTGTAGCACTTTTCAATTCCATCAGCAAGTTTTGCCGCAGCCTGAGGGTTTTCAAGCTCAAAGGCGATATATTTGAGCGCATTGAACAGATCGGCGTTGGCCGAAGGTGAGATTACTACCTTATACATGAAGCGTCGACCTCATCTTCGCAAGTGCCGCCTTTGCATCAAGTCCCTGCCCTGCGTCAATTTCCGCTTCCGATTTTTCAATCGCTTCGTACAGCGCCTGCTTCGCCATCAGTTTGTCATAAAGGCTTATGCTAACCAGCACGGACGTACCGTATCCGTTTTTCGTAAGAACGACAGGGCCGCGCTCCAGGTCGCTTTCCACTTCAGGATAGCGATTGCGCAAGTCCGTTACTGGTCTAATTTGCGTTGCGTACATTGTGGCTCCTTTTTCAAATCGTTATGTCAGCATTATATCATAATTCTATCATGTCGGTCAACGGCTCGGTTCATGGCAAAATAGCAATTTTGTAATGGGTTAGTCGGTTGCGCAATTATGGCGCTTCGCGCGACCACGAAATACGAGCGCACAAAGGCAGATCTGGAGCGAGCCAAAGAGACAATGAGTGGAAATGCCCTCATCAACTACTGGGAGTCGCAGAACGACAAACTCCGCAACCTCGGCATCCGCCCGCTTACTCTTGAATCGCTTGAGTAGGCCTGCTATTTCGCTCGTCAGGCCTTGTTTATTTTTTCTATGAGTTCGTTAGCCCATACTACAGCTTCATCGACTGTAGGAAGCACGGGAAGATCACCCTTCTGTCCATTGTACGCCGATTCCCATGTTTCTCCCTTTGCGATTCTTGGAGGCCACTCATGCACCTTTCTGTACCTAAAGAGCTTGCGGCAGAGCTCCGATGCACGATGCAGGTCAATCTTGGCATTGGCCATTATGAGCTGGAGGTCTATGAGGTCGTGCGCCCGCTTGCTCGAAGGCGCACTTGCACCGTGAAGCTTCTGGGCAATCTGGTACTCAAGGCGCATCGCCGGAATCGGAGACGGCTTCGGCAGCGCAAGAAACGCAAAGAGCTCCAGGAGTTCGGCGGGTAGTTCCAGCATGTCGCACTCGTCGGCATCCCCGATTTCGTTGTGCCCCACCTCAAGCTCCACGGTGAACCAGGGGACGCCGAGATACTTCAGCTTGACGTCGCACGGCTGCATGACGTAGTCGAAGGGGACGCCACGGGGCTTTGCGGGCGCAAGCACCCTGACCTCCCCCGAAAAGCCGTTCCACCCTGCGGCAAGGCGCTTCTTCAGGTGCCCCAGGAACGCGTCCAGGTCCGTCTTCCACGCGGTGTCAAGATCCATCGTCACTCTCGTGAGCTTCTCCCCGTAGCGGAACCTGAGTCCGCTGCCGCCCTTGACGACGCCGTCGCCTATCATCTGAGCCACGATGGCGTTTGCCATCTGCCCCCTTAGTTCGTTCGCCCGTGCGAAGTCCCCGGCAAATCGCTGGAGCGCACGGTCAAGGTTGGACTTGGAATTTGGCGCATTCTTCATCTGTCAGCAGTCCTTTCTCGTTGGCCGCAGCGGCGGCGTCCGCAATCCTGTCAAGTTCGACCGAGCCGTCAGTCCTTGCGGACTCAAGCGCATCGGCCAGCCTCTGGCACTTTATGCCTTCATACCCCTCGTATTCCACCGTGTCGCACTGTGTGTTGTCCCGGACGCGGAAGCCGCGCGGAAGACGACGCCTAACACGCTTCGGCGTGCCTACGTAGAACGCCGTCGGGTTAGCCGGCGTAAGGCGAAGCATATACAGAACGGATGCGCCCCGCAGGTAGGCGTCCTCGCCCACGACGGCGTTTGCGAACGCATAGACGTCGTTCAGCCCGGGAACATGGTGCTGAACCTGGTAGACGCCATGACCGAGCCGCGTCAGCCGCCCGCTTTGCACCATCGCGGTCATGCTCTGCTTGGAAACGCCAAGTTCCCTCGCCTTCGCGGTGGTTATTATGCCATAGTGGTCTTCGGCCACAGGCCAAATCTGTTCGTATGCCGTCATGTCAATAGTACAGGATTTACTTTACCTTTTGCCAACAGCGGATATTGTAGCACAAACCAGATTCTCAAATCAACCCCACAAATTGCCAAAAGTAAAGGATTACTTTTACCTTTTGACAACACCATTCGTTGCTCTACTGGAACGTCAAGCCGACACCCCCACGCCGTCCTTGAGGAGTTCGGCCGTCTCGACGTTCCGGTAGCCGAGCAGACGGAGTATCTGCACCGTCTTGGCGACCCAGTTGGGGTTGTCCTCGATGACGAGGATGCGTTGTTCATGTGCTGTCATAAGGTCGATAGTATATCATACTTGCCTTTCTCCGCATTGCCCTACCCATCCGTTCCTCTGTGATCTCGCAGCTCGGAAAGTATCCTCGCCCGCTGGACTGCGTGCTCATCTTGCGCGAGCGGCCCCTGGGCGAGGTTCTTGTTGAGCCTCTGGAGGTGGTCGGGAATGCCGCACAGCCCGACACATCAACGCCTGTCGGACTTTTTGATTTTGATCGTCTTTCGCCGCAAGCCAAGCAGTCCCAGTCCGATCAACATAAGCAAGGCACTTGATGGTTCGGGGATCGCATTCAGCCCGTCAAAGGTCTCCCCGCTACCTACGCGAAGAGAGGAAAACAACAATGCCGACGAGTCGATGACAATTTCGCCGTTTACATTTCGTATCTCAACCCATCCCGTGTAATAACGCTCTGCCGGATCTGGATTCCATGAATCTCCAAAGACCGCGATATAGGCGGTCTTGTTGTTGAGTAGGGTTAGAGTCCCTTCCGAGCTGTACCCGCCAAGCCCCATGTCGAGGAGAGCCTTTTGAGAATTCATCCAGTCCCATGTCAGAATGGTTCCCGCTGCAGCCTTTGCCCAAAATGTCGCATTCGCTCCGGCATTTGAGTAATTTGCCGTGAACGTAAGCTCCCACAGGATTGCATTCTTCTTTGAAATGGTGAATCCAGCTTCAGGGGTTATCCCGTGGTTCTCCGACCCGTAATCGTAATAACATATTGAATGCCCACTGGTGGCATCGCCAGCACCCCAATTATAATCTGCAACGGAAAATACGCCCCACGAGACCCCGGCAGCCCCAGCGCAAGAAGCACAGAACAACACGCAACACAGGATTAACCCGTGGGCGTATTTCACAATGTTGCAATGAATCTCTGCGCTCATCTCTTTGATATTATAACATTTTTACTTCACAGCATGACGAACTACAACTCGGCCAATATCATCGCCCACTGGACGGCGTACTCTTTCTGAGTAATCAGCCTCTGGACGACACTTGTCGAGCCGCTTGAGTCGCGCGGGAACTCTGAGGTCGACTCTGCCTGTACCCCTTCTCTTCACTGATAATCTACTCGATCCTCCCCTTCTCGCACTACACTTTACTGCACCATCTCTGTCCCCTTAAAATCACAAGATGCCTATAATTCAGCCTCCCGCCCATATGCAAACGCTCGTCGGCTACGCTCAGAGCGGGCTGAAATCGGGCTTTACAATGCTGACTCCGCAGTTTATACCAGTAAATGGAGAAGGTGAAATCGCTTTGGATGACTTGACTCCTGTTGGGGATGATGTTGATACAAACGGTGGTATCGGCATACAGACTCTTAGCGCCTCAGGGGTGACTGTTGATAGTTATATGTATCTCGACTGGGGAGACCCCAAGGGTTGGTGTGATGATTCGTACACTTTGGTCGAAGGAGTAACTTTCCCTGCGGGAACTGGCCTTTGGACAGAAGGCACTAGCACAGATGCTGCTATTAGGTCCGCAGGTAAGGTAGGGCGTAAAGATGTAACCGTTCGGCTTCGCTCGGGATTTACCGCGACGGGCAACCCGTTCCCTGTCGCGATCAATCTTCAAGATATCATTCCTGAAGGAGACGATATTGATACCAATGGTGGCATCGGCATACAGACGCTCAGTGCATCCGGCGTGACCGTAGACAGCTACATGTACTTGGATTGGGGCGATCCCAAGGGTTGGTGTGATGACACCTATACATTGGTAGAAGGTGTAACCTTTGAGCCTGGTCAGGGACTCTGGGTTGAGGGAACTAAGACTACTGAGTTTCTTCGTTTCCCCGCCCCAGAACTCTAATCGGATTTATGTGCGTGGGATAGGCTCATGCGCTTAAAAAAAGGAAACAAAAATGAAGAAACTACTCATTCTTGCGGCTGTCATAGTCGCTGGTGTTGCGGCAAATGCAGCATCCTTCAAGTGGTCTGGGGCCAACATCTATGGACCGGACGGAAACAAGTTCGCTGGAACAGCCGAATTGTTCTGTGATGCCCTGTCTAGTTCCGCACTGACAAGTACCGCAGTCAACAATGGCGCACTCGTGGCAAAGACCTTTGAATTGGCGATCTCCGATGAGGCACTTGCGGCGGAAACAGCCTACGACTTCTATTTCACTATTACAACTGACTATAATGGGAAAGAAGTAACATTTACATCGGGCAATATAAATGTTGTAGCGTCAGCTACCGGCACTAAGGGCATCGCCTTTGGAAAC
Organism: Kiritimatiellia bacterium; assembly: GCA_016296065.1. Classification (GTDB taxonomy): domain Bacteria; phylum Verrucomicrobiota; class Kiritimatiellia; order RFP12; family UBA1067; genus UBA1067. The sequence continues at coordinate 8,574 of JAEDKA010000038.1, read as the reverse complement.
ATGGCCTCTGCCACCCAGAACGCTTCCAACTGGGCGGCAGTCCCAGAGCCGACGAGCGGGCTTCTGCTCCTTCTCGGCATGGCTGGCCTCGCTTTGAAGCGCAAACGCGCCTAAGGTAAAGGCGATAAAAGCCGCACGAAGAGCGACCTCAAACGAGGCCGCTCTTCTGCTATATTCTGCACTTGCGATTTGGGCAGATCGCCGTCACGGGCTCATTTAGCGGGCTTGTAGCGGCTTTCCCGCTTTGTCGGCTACGGGCAGGCTGGGTTGCAAGCTGGGTTTACCATGACAGGCGTCCAGTTTGTAAACATCGGAAGTGATGTGGCCATGCCAATTCAGTCAATCATTCCCACTGGCGATGATACTTCTGACAATGTATATATGCAAACACTCGACGCGTACGGCAATGGCGTTGCAATGTACAACTGGATTGACTATGCTGGCGATAGCGGTGACCAGAAGGCTTGGATTGACGCAGACACGTTTGAGATAGTTACTGATGTGGAAATCCAACCGGGGCAAGGTCTCTGGGTTGCGGGCACCTCCTCTTCACAGGGATTTCAGTCATCAGGTAAAGTTGGAACTTCAGATGTGAACGTAGCGTTGAAAAATGGATTCACAGCTGTAGTCAATCCTTTCCCTGTTGCGGTAAACCTTCAGGACATTGTTCCTACAGGCGATGCTACATCGGACAATGTGTACATGCAGACCTTGGATGCTTACGGCAATGGTGTTGCAATGTACAACTGGATTGATTATGCTGGTGACAGCGGAGATCAGGAAGCATGGATTGATGCCGACACCTTTGAAGTTGTGACCGACGTCACTTTTGCACCTGGTCAGGGCATCTGGGTTGCCGGCACTTCTGAAACTCAAGGGTTGAGATTCCCAGCTCCCGAACTATAATGATTTATGTGCGACGCATGGTGTGTCGTGCCTAAAAAAGGAAAAGAAAAATGAAGAAACTCATAATAATTGCCGTTGCGGCAGTTACGTCTGTCGTAGCTAACGCAGCTTCGGTAAAGTGGACTGCAGCAAATGTCTACAGTTCTGACCCCACGACAAAACTCGCCGTTGGAAGCACAGTGTCGCTTTATGCCGCACAAGTGGTTTCAAGCGTTGTTGGTGATTACAGCGTTGTAGACACTTTTACGCTTACAGCTGCTGGCGCAGTGAGCAAGACAAGCGTGATTGACAGCATTTCCGCTAACGAAACATGGAACTTCTACTATGTTTTCGAAGATGGTGGAAAGGCATTCACCTCTGCGGTGAAGGAGAATGTGACGATTGCGGCTGTTGGAACAACCCAGGTGGCGTTTGGCAATCAGCAGTCAGCCACACAAAACCCATCCAACTGGGCTGCTGTTCCTGAACCTACGAGTGGGCTTCTCATGCTCCTTGGCATGGCGGGTCTAGCCCTCAAGCGCAAACGCGCCTAATTGAGCGTAGCTGTAAGACATAAAGAAAGCCGTCCTCTAACGAGGGCGGCTTCTTTGCCTTACAGGAACATTGCCATGTAGAGGGGAAGGTGGATTATGCCGTCTTTCTCCATTACATCCTTCGTGTAGAGAATGTAGGGCTGTCCGAGCCTGTCTTTGAACTTGGCGCGGAATTTGTCCAACGAGGCGTGGCTTTGATACCTCCCGCTTTTCACTTCCACGGGGCAGATGTCGCCGTCCCGCCGTATGAGGAAGTCGATCTCCAGTTCATTCCGGTGGGATTCCGGGTTCCGTCTCGAATAAAAGAAAAGCGGGCGTCCTGACATGGCGAAACTCTGCGCGACGGCGTTCTCCGCTATCATGCCGCTGTTGAAATAGACGTCGCCGGTGAAGACGGCCTTGTAAAGGTCGCCGGATGTCGCGTTTTCGTCGCCAAGGGCAAGCGTCATCAGAAGCCCCGTGTCGCCCATGTAGAGCTTCATTGTGGAGAAATCGGACGACAGCGCCATTCCTACCGTCGGGTCGGTTGCGTTGTAGCATGGATTCGCAACCTTGGCGTCTGCCAGCCAGACGAAAGAATCCTCGTATTCCCTCATGCGCGCGGACTTGCCGAGGCTCGCGAGAGAATATCGTTTCTCCTTTTTCGAGAGCTGCCCCGGAATCTGGTCGAAGATGCTCCGGACCTTCGCCGCGTTCCCCCTGGCGAACTTGGCTATGTCGTCCCGGTACAGTTTCAGAATGTCGCGCTTCACAAGATCGGCGCACGATATGTCCTTTGTCGCGGCGTATTCGGCGACAGCCTGTGGCATTCCCCCGACGCATAGATATTCGCAGTACCGGTTCATTACTGTCTGGTGCAGGGCGCCGAGCGGCTTGGACATGTCGAAGCATTCCCGAATGAAGCCGGGCGTGACGCCATCGTCCAAAGCCCAGCAAAACTCCTCGAAGTCCATCGGGTGCATGGATATGCGCTCCTCCTCCGATGGAATCAGTATGTCCTCGGACATCGTTTTCAACGTAATGAGAGAGCCCGTCTCGATATAGTCGTACCGTCCGTCGGCGACAAGATGCTTTATGAGCTGCCGAGCCTTGGGGCAGAGCTGCACTTCGTCAAATACGATGAGGGTTTCCCTTGGATAGAGTCGGGTGTGGTATTCGAGCGAGAGGCGGTTGAATAGTCCGTCAAGATCGTGCGGTGCATTGAGGATTGCATCAAGCGTCAGGGGTTGCGGACTTGAAAAATCGACTATGACGTGGCTTTTGTATTCACGTCTGGCGAATTCCGCGACGGTAAAACTCTTGCCTACGCGGCGAGCGCCCTCGACAAGAAGAGCCGTCTTGCCGTTTCGTGATGCTTTCCACCGCAGGATTCGGTCATATATCTTTCTTTTGAAGTTCATTTCTCTGCTTTCCCTTGTGGCGAGGTATATTTTACCACAACTCCCACGATTGCGCAATAGCGCGTCTGTCAATTCTTGCACGAAAGCGCACACATTGCTACAAGTCAATAGTCACCATTGCGCATACTTTTACTGCCATAATTCTGCACATCTCTGCACATCGGTAGCACTATGTAGGCAACCATGCGCCCGTACACACGTATTGCAGCTGGGATTCATTACTCGTCGGCTACGCGCAGAACGGACTGAAGGTCGGCGCTTCTATGATTACCCCTCAGTTCGTTAATATTGGGTCGACAGAGGCAATCCCTCTTCAGTCCATTATTCCTAATGGCGATGATTTGTCGGACAATGTCTACTTGCAGACACTCGATGCCTTTGGCCGTACCGTGGACAGTTATAACTGGATAGACTGGGCAGGCGAAGACGGAGATCAGACGGCTTGGGCTGACGATGATGGCAATATAATCGAGAACGTTTCCTTCACTCCTGGTCAGGGGCTCTGGATTTATGGCATATCTACAGATCAAACAATCCAGACTGCTGGCAAGGTCGGTACGAGTGATGTTTCTGTCGCATTACTTGCTGGTGCGGTTGGAACAGGCAACCCGTTTCCTGTTTCTATAGACCTTCAAGACATTATCCCGGAAGGCGATGACCTTTCGGACAATGTTTATATTCAGACGCTTGATGCCTATGGGCGAACCGTCGATAGCTACAATTGGATAGATTGGGCAGGCGAAAATGGCGATCAAGAGGCTTGGGCGGATGATGACGGTAATATTCTTGAAGGAGTTTCATTTGAACCAGGCCAAGGTCTTTGGGTGTATGGTTCATCTACAAGCCAGTCAATTCGTTTCCCTGCACCTGAACTGTAAGTGATTTATGTGCATGGGATTGTCTCATGCGCTAAACAAGGAGAAAGAAAATGAAGAAAATACTAATCATGGCGGCAGTTGCCGTCGTAACGATAGCGGCTAATGCCGCATCGTTCAAGTGGACAGCAACGAATATCTATTCGTCTGACACTACAACGAAGTTCAGCGGCACGGCAACTCTGTACGCCTACTTGTCAACTTCTGATGCGAGTTCAGCATTTGTCGTCACCACTGGGACAGTAACCAGCGGTACAATCAAAGACGGAAGTACAACAGGGCTCACGTTTGACACTGATGCAGTCACTGCCGGGAGTACCTATAACTTCTATATGGTGATTGAAGACAATGGAAAGACCTTCACGTCTGCAGAGAAGACCGGTGTGTCTGCTCAAGCGACGGCAACTACAACGGTTGGTTTTGGTTCCTTGGCTACTGCCACCCAGAACGCCTCTAACTGGGCAGCCGTCCCGGAGCCGACGAGCGGGCTTCTGCTCCTCCTCGGCATGGCGGGCCTCGCGCTGAAGCGTAAACGCGCCTAAGCAAGCAAAGCCGCAAGGCATAAAGAAAGCCGTCTCCTTTTCGGGAGGCGGCTTCTTTTTGCATGGCGGCTTCGCCTGTCTCAGTCGGAGTTTCAGTTGGCGCAGGTTTTCAGTTTCTCCGCCCGTTCCCTGATGACGGATAGAACGCTCTCGCATTCAATCGGAATGGAGAGTGATTCGCAGGTGTGGGACATCGCCGCTGTGCATAGATGCACAATGCGGGATCGCAGGGCCGCCAAGGACACGCCCGTCTCCTGCGCGAACTTCCGCCAGTGTCCGGACAGGATGGAGTTGATGGAGTCGCTTCCGCCGATTTTCATTGCCGGCGCGGATGCAAGCGTCGGCCAAAACACCGTGGAGACAAGGTCGTAGCCTGGCGCAAGTCGGCGGTTCCGCCCGTCGTAGAGCATCGAGAAGTTCTTGCCGTGCGCGTCCGCGTTGCCGATAATCGCGTTGAAGACGACAAGATCGACGAATGCAAGGACGTCTTTTGCGGGCGTTGTCGACCAGCCGCCCCGAATGAGTCGCACGATTTCACGCGCCAATGGACCTCCGTCCGCTTGGTACTTCTGCTCTGGCGGCCTTCCAAGCGCCTGGCAGAAGTCCTCCTGGTGAATGCGCCGCACGGCGCCCGAGACCGGATCGACAGACCGGTCATAGCGCGTGACGAGCAAGCAAGGGATGTCGCCGATATTGATGATTTGCGTCTCGGCTGCGGCGATGCCCATCGCTCTGGCAAGCGTCATGCAGCAATGCTCGTTGACGACAATCCCTTTGAACCACTCGGACAACTCAGGCTTCAGGATGTGTGTCGAGGGCGTTCCGTTCTCAGGCAGATAGAAGCGTCCGTCCCTGAACACGACAGGCAGTTTGCTTTGCGCCCCGGCAAGCGAGAGCCGCAACCCAGTCTCTCCCGCCATCATCGGTCGATAGGGCAGAGACTTTACGATTTCAGAAAGGAGCTCTTCGCCGCATGGTGAAAGCGAGTTCTCGTCTTCATGCGGCGCCTTCCCGTGCGGAATGATTTCAAGTGCGCCCGCGCATTCGCCCCCGATAGCCTCAAGCATCGAGAAGTCGTCGCTTTCTGCAAGACCAAGATAGGCGGCTATGCGTTGTCTCTGCGACTCTTCCGGCAGAAGCCCAGCGAAAAACGGTCGCAGTTGGCGCCTGCCGTACGGATCGGCACGAAGCGGAAGCGAATGGGATATGGGCGCGGCCTCTGCGGATTCAAGATAGTTGCCGTCATATGTAAACAATTCGGAGCCGTCCTCAAGCAAATCGTATCTGCCAACGATTCTGCCGCTCCAGAACACATCGAGGCTACGGATGACTTTGGAATCTTCCATGTCGCAGACACTCCTGCTACTCTTGTCCTGTGATGCCAATATTCAGCCCGAGCATCTGCGCAACAAGGAGAGCCTTGCCAAGCTGGCAAGTCTCCTTGCCTGCCTCCAGATCGACGATGAATCGGACACCAGTGCCGCAGGCCATGGCCAGTTGCGGTTGCGTCATCCTTTGCTCCTTGCGCGTTTTCTGGATTATTGTTCCTAGTTCTTTTGCTGTCATAAGGTCTTTCCCGATTTACCGAACGGTATTTTATCAAAATTTGCTTCTGTTTTCAATGGTGAAATTTACCGATAGGGATATTTTTCTCTTTGTGTGACAGTTAGGGGCGGATATTTACCGCTCGGGAAGATGGGGGTCCGCAAATATTGAGAAATTCGCCTTATGTCACGGACTACAAACCCCAGGAGCACAAAAAGGAAAGAAAAGAAGCCGCCTCCCGAAAAGGAGACGGCTTTTCTTGCCTTGTGGCTGTGCTTGCTTAGGCGCGTTTACGCTTCAAAGCGAGGCCAGCCATACCGAGGATGAGCAGAAGTCCGCTCGTCGGCTCAGGTACTGCCGCCCAAGCGCCAGAGGCCTGTGTCGCACTTTTCTGATTACCGAATGCGACAGTGGATACACCAACGCTCATCGCGTCAGCAGGCTTCGCGGCCGATGTAAAAGCCTTACCACCGGTTTCTACTACAAAATAAAAATCATAGGAAGTCCCTGCTACCGCGCTTGCGACTGTGAATTCTGTAGAAGCAATGGTTCCGCCACTAACCGAAGCAGTCGAAAGAGCATCCTTCCCCAGCGCATCACAATACAGACTAGCTGTTGCATTTGACAGCAACGCATTGTCTGGACCGTATATACGTGTTGCAGACCAGTTGAATGCAGCGGCATTTGCCGCAATACCTGCGACGATGACCGCCGCCAATATGATTATTTTCTTCATTGTTTGTTTTCCTTTTAAGCGCGTGAGCCTATCCCGCGCACCTAAATTCTTTAGAGTTCAGGAGCAGGGAAGCGGAGATATGCATCAGAACTTGTCCCCTGTACCCACAATCCCTGGCCTGGTTCAAATGTCACGCCGCTAACTAGTTCAAAGTTGCCGTCACACCAGCCAACGATGTCATCATCGGCACTCCAGTCAATCCAGAGATATTGATTCACTGTCACACCATATGCATTCAGCACCTGGATGTTAACACCGCCTTCGGTATCAACATCTTCGCCGATGGGGAGTATATCCTGCAACGCTATCGTGACTGGGAACGGATTGCCGGTCGCTGTCGCACCTCTGCGAAGTTGAATTGTCACATCTGATGTTCCAACTTTTCCAGCAGACTGTACCGAAGCGCCAGCGGAAGTCCCCTGTACCCACAATCCCTGGCCTGGTTCAAATGTCACGCCGCTAACTAGTTCAAAGTTGCCGTCACACCAGCCAACGATGTCATCATCGGCACTCCAGTCAATCCAGAGATATTGATTCACCGTCACGCCAAATGCATTCAGCACCTGAATGTTAACACCGCCTTCGGTATCAACATCTTCGCCGACGGGCTTGAGGCTGTCCAGAGATATAGATGAGGACTCACCAATAGATATGAATTGCGGAGTCATCATTGTTGCACCTCTGCGCAGCTCGCTCTGTGCGTAGCCGACAAAGCGGGAATGCCGCCAGAAGCCCTATAAATGAGCCTGTGACGGCGTTCCAGTCCGAATTGAAGTGCAGAATATAGCAGAAGAGCGGCCTCGTCTGAGGTCGCTCTTCGTATGGCTTTATAGCCAGTTTAACTTAGGCGCGTTTACGCTTCAGCGCGAGGCCCGCCATGCCGAGGAGGAGCAGAAGCCCGCTCGTCGGCTCCGGGACAGCCGCCCAACCGTTGGCATTGATACCCTCACCCGTGGTGTGGTTCGCAGCGAACCAAGAAAGGGAAGGTGTCGATGTTGCCTGTGCGGTAATACCTGTCTTCTTTGTTGATGTCCACTCGTAGTCCTTGCCTTCATATGTGGTCGTCGCCACGAAGATGAAGTCATACTTGGAACTTGTTGTGAACGAATCGCTGGATATTGTTAGGCCCGTAGAGGCACCATTTAACACGCCATTTACGATGTTGCCATTCCACGTGCCGATAACAGTATCGGTACCAGTCGCGTATGCTGTGAGAATGGCCGATCCAGTAAACAGGTCGGAACCCTCAACACCCTTTATTCCAGACGTCTTCCACGCAAAAGACGCCGCTTGTGAGGCAACCGCCACGAAGGTGGCTGCTATGATGATCATTAGTTTCTTCATTTTCATTTTTCCTTTTTTATGTTGCACACGACCCTTTGCCGTATACGCATAAATGATTAAAACTCAGGCGCGGGAATGCGAAGTGTTACTTCGGCAGAATCGCCAATCTGGTTGAAGACCCAAAGACCGGCGCCTGCCGCGAACTCTGTGTTGTCATCACCTTCCCAGCCTTCGCCATTCCATACATATGAGTCAACTGTGAGACCAGCGTTGTCGAGCGTCTGAATTTCGATGCAACCTGCAAGTTCAGTGGCAGACATTGTTTCGCATTCGGGAAGAATGTCGGCAAGGGCGACCTTGACAGGAAACGGATTGGCAACACCAACTGCGCCGCCGTTGTCATCCAGTAGCACGGAAACATCCGATTTGCCGACCTTGCCAGATGTCTGAAAGCCAACGATATCGGCATCTCCTATCTGGTTGAATACCCAAAGACCAGTTCCGGGCGCAAAGGTCGTCTCTTCGTCACCTTCCCATCCCTCTCCGTTCCATACATAAGAGTCAACCGTAAGGCCAGCGTTGTCAAGCGTTTGAATCTCGACGCACCCAGCAAGTTCTGCGGCGGACATTGTAGTAGCCGTCGGCTTAATCGAGGATAGCGAAACGCTCTCCGTTCCTCCGCAATTAAGGAACTGTGCGCCAGTCATTACAGCACCACCGTTGTCATCCAAAGTCGACTGAGCGTAGCCGACG
>JAEDKA010000081.1 GCA_016296065.1 Kiritimatiellia bacterium | reverse complement strand
TTGATGAGGGGGCCTCCGCATCGGAAGAACCGAGGCGGAATGCTCTACTCCACAAGAAGGTTAAAATCACAAGATGAAGGCAAGGAAGTTTCCTGCAGGGCGTGATGCGAATGTCTGGCCATGGCGCGGAGATTCACAAATGGCTATATTTGTGAATTGAGGTCTTGGATTGGAAATGGTATACTATGAATGTGACAGTCAGTAAAAGAAGTGTCGCGTTCCTGCCGCCTGAAGGGGACATGCTCAACGCATTCGCCAATGCGTTGCGGCGTGTTGTGCGCACGAAGACCTTTGAGCAGATCACCGTTAGCGAGATCGTACACGAGGCGGGGTATTCATCCCGCACGTTTTACAATCATTTCAGGAGCAAGTACGACCTTGTATTCTGGAGCTATGCGGCGGCTGACTATGCCTACCTTGAGGGGATGAGCGCAGATTTTGCCGGATCGACGTTCCCGGATCGGGTGTTGCGCGGGCTTGAGCGGCTGGAGGCGGACCGTGCGCTTTTCCTGGGGGCGTTCCGTGACAGGATAGGGCCGGAAAGCCTGTGCATGACGCTGGTCCGACACGGAGTCGCCGTGATTCCCGACTACATACGGCGGCGGCATGGTGCGGCAGCGGTTACAGATGGCGTTATGCGGCTTGTGCGCTTCTACGTTGAAGGCGTTGTCTGCGAACTTGCGCTTTGGATCGCGGCATCGAATCCGATGCCGCCGGAGATGTTCAGAGATTTCCTCATAGAGGCAATCCCCGCGCCGCTTTGCAGTCTGCTTTTGGAAACAAAACCCTGCAGGAGAAAGGAACACAGAAAATGACCATCAAGACAATCCGCATGTTCGACGGCGGCTTCATCTCGCAACCCTTTGCCTTTGGCGGCGAGGAGGGCAAGGAGGCGTTCGACGACCAGATGTACTACCGCAACAGCCTTCAGAACTACGTCCTCGACCTGGGCGATGAGGTGATTCTCGCCGACACGGGCATCGACGATGGCTTCAGCCAGCCGCGCACGTTCGGGGCACCGCTCTACATGGGCGACCGGGTTTCGGGCTACATGGACGCGCTCAAGGCCGCCGGCATCGACCCGGCCCGCGTCACGAAGATTCTGATCACGCACAAGCACAACGACCATACGGACCACATCAAGAGCTTCCCGAACGCGAAGGTCTATCTTTCGCCCGAGGAGGCGGATGCGATGAAGCTGGAAGGGGAGAACGTCGTGCGTTGCCCGTTCTCCGACGGAGCCTACTACGAGTTCGAGCGTTCGCAGATCATCGCGCCGGGCGTCCGCTACGTCTTCGCCCCTGGGCACACGAAGGGCAATTCGATCATCATCGCGGAGGACGACGGTCTCTTCTACATGATGCACGGCGACGTCACCTACTGCGATGCCGCGCTCAAGGCGAACAAGCTCAGCATCATCTTCGAGGACAAGGCCGCCGCTCGCGACACGCTCGACCGCGTGCGCGCATTCGTCAAGGCGCGCCCGACCGTCTATCTCTCCACGCACTGCCCCGAAGGCTACGAAAGCCTCGCTCTCAAGCGTGTCATGAAACTTGCATGAGAGACAAAGGAATCCAGATGTGAAACTGCAAATGCTATTGGGATTGTCCATGTTTTGCGTGGTCGTCGCCTGGTGCTCGTTGGAGTCTCCGGTGGACGGCGCCGTACAGTCACACGAAAAAGAGAAAAACATCATGAATGTATATGACTTCACCGTCAAGGCCCGAAAAGGCATGACGCTAAACATCGCCGACCTCAAGGGCAAGGTGATTCTTGTCGTGAATACAGCTACCGGCTGCGGTTTCACGCCGCAGTACGAGGGGCTCGAGGGGCTCTACGCCAAGTACCACGACAAGGGGCTTGAGATTCTCGACTTCCCATGCGATCAATTTGGGCACCAGGCACCGGGCAGCGACGACGAGATTCACCAGTTCTGCACTCTCAAGTACAATACGACGTTTGACCAGCTTGCGAAGGTCGAGGTGAACGGCGCGAATGCCGAGCCGTTCTTCAAGTTCCTCAAGGAGCAGAAGCCGGCTGACGACGATGCCGCGGAAGAGACCGCCGCGCTGCGCGCGCTTCTGAAGAAACACAACATGACCGGCGCGGAGGCGCCTGGCGACATCGAGTGGAACTTCACCAAGTTCCTCGTGGACCGCAATGGAAACGTCGTCAAGCGCAGCGGCCCCAAGACGACGCCTGCCGCCCTCGCCGACTGCATCGAGGCGCTGATTTCCCAGTCGCCTTGCTGCCAGCGGCAATGAAAAGGGCCGCCCAAAACGCCTTACGCCGCATCCGCAAGATGCGGGGACGCAAGATGCGCGCACGCTTAGTTGACGACTGCGTGGTCTGAAGCCGGCTCTCCATTCGGCAAGTGCAACAACGTAGTTTGCGTTAAGCAAGAAACGAACAGGACAACATGAAAGCGATAAGCCAAAAGGAAATACACAAATGAACATTCTCATTCTTCAAGGTTCGCCGCGCGCGAACGGAAACACCGCCTGGATGGCGGAGGAATGCCGCAAGGCCGCCGAGGCGGCCGGGCACACGGTGACGCTCGTCGATGTGGCGCACAAGAAGATCGCCGGATGCATGGCCTGCGAGTACTGCCACGGCAAAGGCAACGGAACGTGCGTCCAGAAGGACGACATGCAGGAACTCTATCCGCTTCTTGCCGAGGCGGAAGGCCTCGTTCTTGCTGCACCGATCTACTACTTCACGATGTCCGCGCAGATACAGGCGCCAATTCAGCGCATCTACAATATGCAGAAGCCGCCGAAGGTGGCGAAGATGGCGCTGTTGCTCTCCTCCTATTCCCCAAACGTGTACGACGGCGCAATCGGGGAGTATCACGGCATCCAGCGCTACTGGGGCGTTGAGGATGCCGGCATCGTCACCGCCAAGATCGATGAGCAGAAAACGGAAGAGACGCGCAACCGGATTCTCGATCTCGTCAAGGCCCTTTGAAGTCAGAGAGGAGATTCGGCGATCATGGAAATCAAGGCTATACATCTTTTTGAGAACGGCTTCATCTCCCAGCCCTTCGCCTTTGGCGGCGAGGACGGCAAGGAGGCGTTCGACGATCAGATATTCTACCGTTCGAGCCTGCAGAATTTCGCCATCGACCTTGGCGACGAGGTGATCCTCGTCGACACCGGGCTTGACGACGGTTTGCCGCTGCCCCCGAAGGAATACGGCACTCCGCTCTATATGGGCGAGCAGACAGGCACGTATCTCGAAGCGTTGGCGAAGGCCGGCGTCGACAAGGACCGCGTCACGAAAATCCTCGTCACGCACAAGCACGCCGACCACACGGACGAGCTGAAGCGCTTCCCGAACGCCGAAATCTTCATTGCGTCCGAGGACACGCTCACGCTCGCGCCCCGCCTCGCCGGATTCAAGCTGGTCAAGTGTCCGTTCGCGGACGGCCCCTACCACGAGTTCGAGAGGTCGCAGACGATCGCGCCAGGCGTCCGCTACATCTTTGCCCCCGGCCACACCAAGGGCAATTCGATCGTCGTCGTCGAAAAGGACGGCCTCTTCTACATGCTCGCCGGCGACGTCACCTACTGCGACGCCGCGCTCAAGGCGAACAAGTTCAGCACGGCGACGGACGACATGGCCACCGCGCGCGACACGCTTGACCGCGTCCGCGCGTTCATCAAGGCTCGACCGACCGTGTATCTTACCTCGCACTGTCCCGAAGGCTACGAGAGCCTTGCGCTCAAGCGCATAATGAAGATTGCATGATGGTTGGCGAAGACCAGAAAAGGAGAAAATAAAATGGACATCCACGGAAAGACAAAGGGAACCGCCCTTGAAAAGACGATTGCGCAGCTCGCGTCGGGCGAGGCGATGGGCGGCGGAATGTACTATGCGCTCGCGCGCATCGCCGAACACCACGGCTATGCCGACGTCGCAAAGGAGTTCATCGAACTCGGCAACCAGGAGACGAACCATGCTGGGTTCTACGCGACGCTGAACGGCAAGTACCCCATCGACAAGGATGCGTTCTGGAAGCTTGTCAAGGGGCTCTCCAAGGCGGAGTCCAAGGGCGAGGCGAACCTCGGCAAACTTGCGGAACAGCTCGAAGGATTGGGCCTGCACGAGGCGGCGGAGCAGGTGAAGGAGTTTGGCGCGCAGGAGACGCACCACGGCGAGGCGACGATGGCGATTCTCAGGAAGTACGCGCCGGAATACGCTTCAGACGCGCCTTCGGGCAAGAAGAAATACGTTTGCCCGCTCTGCGGCTACGAATACGAAGGCGATCTCGACTCTGAACCTGCCGACTGGAAATGTCCGATTTGCGGCGTCGCCAAGGCTGCGTTCAAGCCGATGGAGTGACTTCACCAATGAAATAATCCTTGAAGCTGCGCGCGGTCGTTTCCCCGACGCCCGCGATCATCGCGGCGGCATATGACGAGAACGGCAAGGCGAACTGCCTTCGCCGCGCCAACGGCCGCTGCCACTGACTTGAAGCCGGGCGTCGCCATCGTGAGCTGCAACGATGGCCTCCGCCTGGTCATCATGAAACTTGAAGCGACAGACGAGGAGTCTAAAATCGACTACACGCCGATTGAGAGGTAATCGCTCCCAAGAACTTCATCCACCCCCTTGACTTGGAGTTTACTCCAAGTGGTATAATATTTAACCATGAAATCAAAGACAGACAAGGATCATGGCGCGGGATACTCCATTTCGCAGATGTGCAGGCGGACTGGATACACCGCCGATACGCTCCGCTTCTACGAAAAGGCGGGGCTTCTGCCGGGCGTGAAACGCACAGGCGGTCGTCGCGTCTATACTGACGAAGACTACTACAGCATCTGCATCATCACCTGCCTCAAGAAGACTGGGCTGCCTCTCGCCGAGATACGCCGCTACATGGAGCTGACGAAGCGCGGCGAGAAGTCGGTCGGACAGCGGCTGGAGCTTATGCGCCGTCACGAAGCCGAGGTGAGAATGCAGATGGACGAGCTTCGCGTCTGCGAGGAGCGCATCGCGTTCAAGGTCTGGTATTACGAGACGGCCAAGCGCGAAGGACTGAAAGCAGTCAAGGACATCAATGCCACGCTCGAACGCTACCGCCGCGAGACCGGGCGTAAGGTCTCATTCTGACGGTCAATTTCATTCGACAAGGAGAAAAAGCGATGCAATACGTGAAATTCGGAAACACGGGTATGGACGTCTCGCGCATCTGCCTCGGCATGATGAGCTTCGGCAGACCCGGCAAAGAGAACGGCGTGTTCCCGTGGGCGAAGGACTACGAGGACGCGAAGCCGCTCTTCAAGAAGGCCATCGACCTCGGCATCAACTACTTCGACACCGCGAACGTCTATCAGATGGGTTCGAGCGAGGAGATCACGGGACGGCTCGTCCGCGACTTCGGGCTCGACCGCGACGAGATCGTCGTCGCCACGAAGGTGCATTTCGACATGCGCCCGGGGCGTCCCAACGGCGGCGGCTCCTCGCGCAAGAACATCATGGCGGAAATCGACCACTCGCTCAAGCGCCTCAACATGGACTATATCGATCTCTATCAAATCCACCGCCTCGATGCCAACACGCCGATGGAGGAGATCATGGAGGCACTGCACGACGTCGTGAAGAGCGGCAAGGCGCGCTACATCGGCGCGTCCACCATCTTCGCGTGGCAGCTCGAGCGGATGCAGCAGATCGCCGAAAGGAACGGCTGGACAAAGTTCGTCTCGCTACAGCCGCAGTACAACCTGATCTACCGCGAGGAGGAGCGCGAGATCCTGCCGCTCTGCCGGGACCGCAAGATGGCGGTTGTGCCTTGGAGTCCGCTCGCCGGCGGCAGGTGCGCGCACCCATGGGGCACGAAGACGGCCCGCAACGCGATAGACGAGGTTTCGCCGATGGTGTGGGGCGCGACGGACGCGCTCGACAAGGTGGTGGTGGACAACCTTGAAAAGGTCGCCGCCGCGCATGGTCGCACAATGGCGCAGGAGGCGCTTGCGTGGATGCTCTCAAAGCCAGGCATTACCGCGCCAATCGTCGGCTCGACGAGCGAGAAGCACATCGAAGAGGCCGTCTCCGCGCTCGACGTCACGCTTGCCCCGGAGGAAATCGCCGCGCTCGAGGCCCCCTACGTCCCGCACGTCAAGACGGGGGCGTTCTGATGTATGTCACGTGGGGTTTAATCTCACGCGGAGGTGCGGAGATGCGGAGGTGCGTCTTATGACTGAATCTTCGCCCCTCCGCGTGAGATAAAATAACCAAACAATCAAGGAAAGATAAACAATGAAAGTGCTGATGCTCAACGGAAGCTTCAATCCCGACGGTTCGACGAGCGCCGGGCTGGAGATCATGGCAAAGACGTTCGCCGAAGAAGGCGTGGAGACGGAAATCGTCACCGTCGGCGCGAAACCCATCGCCGACTGCATCGCGTGCGGCAAGTGCGCCGAGCTGAAACGATGCGTCTTCGCCAACGACGCGGTGAACGACTTCGCCGAGAAAGCGAAGACGTCCGACGGTTTCGTTTTCGGCTCGCCTGTCTATTACGCGCACCCGTCCGGACGCATCCAGAGCTTCCTCGACCGGCTCTTCTTCTCGACGATGAATGCCGACAGGTACGCATCGCTCCGTCACAAGCCCTGCGCGAGCATCGTCGTCGCGCGGCGTGCCGGCACGAGCGCGAGCTTCGACGTCCTCAACAAGTACGCGACGATTTCGCAGATGATCGTCGTGGGCAGTACGTATTGGAACGAATTTCACGCGCTGACGAAGGAGGACGTGCCGGAAGATCCCGAAGGACTGCAGACGCTCCAGAACCTCGCCCGCAACATGGTGTATGTGATGAAGTGCCTCAAGGCTGGACGCGACGCAGGCATCATGCCTCCGGCGACAAAGGAAGAGGTGTTCACAAATTTCGTTCGGAGGTGTGAATGAAGGATGTCGTTGTTGTCATAGGCGCGGGCGGGATAGGCGGTTTCCTACAATGTTCCCGTGCGCGAGGTGCGGTTGATTGTATGTTCATCGACATGGGAAATGCTCCAGGCGAACGCGTCAAGCATCCTGTCCCTGTCGTGTCCGATCCAGCCTTCGATCTTGACGGAATCGAGCGGATGTACGGCCCAAAAATAGGCGTCCGGGAGTTCGAATCCTCCTCTGTCATAAAGCTCTTGTCATCATTTCGCGGTAGCGGCGAAGATCCTTCTCCTCGCTTCCGTTGGCGAATCAGCAGACGCCGCCTTTCAGGTCGACAGGCTCGCCAAGACATCCCCCCTGTGGAGGGAAGTTCTTGTGCGGCTCCTTCAGCCAGCGCACGATGTTGACAAAAAACGAGCGGACGGCCAGCCCGCAGAAAAAGCCTCGCGCCGAAAGGAGTTTTGTATTGCAAATTACCATGTGTCGCTTGACGCTGAAAAGCGATTGTAGTATAATATGCGGCGTCTTAAGGAGAAAAAGAAAATGGCACAGATAAGTTTCAGAATGGATGACGACTTGAAGATGTCTGCGGAGGACACTTTCAAGTCTATGGGCATGACAATGTCAACCGCCATCACCATTTTTGTCACTCAAACAGTACGCGATGGTCAATTCCCCTTCGTAATCAAATCGGATCCGTTCTATTCGCCCTCCAACATGTCCGTATTGCGTCGCCGCGCAAACGATATGGACGCCGGACGCAATGTTGTTGAACACGACTTGATTCCCGATGGAGAACTCGTCCATGCGTAAGACTTGGCATGAAGAGGCCTGGGACGAATATCTCGCTTGGCAAAGCAAGGACAGGAAAACGCTCAGACGTATACACCAGTTGCTACAGAGCATTGATCGCAACGGCTACGAATGCATCGGACGCCCCGAACCGCTACGCCATGATTTGACTGGATGGTGGAGCGTCCGTATCAATGAGACCGACCGGCTTGTGTTCCGCATCGTGGAAGACCGAATTGAGATTCTGTCCTGCAAGGGACATTACGACTGACGCACACTATGTCCACGTCACCCCTCCATATTGGTCCGATATGCGATGCCGCCTTGTCCATCGTATCTTCGTGCCGAGTGTCTTCTGAAATGCATGTGAGGTTATAGGATATGGACACGGTCGCACACGCCTCGCTCACGCGCAAGACGCTCCGCGCCGCGCTTGAACGGCGCGGCCTTTCCGGTCGCGTCCTGATGCCGGACGACGGAGAGGGGTATATATTTTGATATGGTATGACATCTTGCATGATAGGAAACGCCTATTTTGAAGCAGATCCATTTCCGATTACCCTATAGTCCTTGGATTATGGGATAATATTCGCTGTTAACACCAAAAGAAAGATGGTCAACTATGTCAGATCCGAATGCCATCCGCACAACCCATCTCACGCGCGACGCCGCGTGGGAGCTCTTGACGCGCTACAACAAGGATGCGTTCCACCTCCATCATGCCGAGACGGTCGAGAAGACAATGCGATATTTTGCGCGCGAGCTCG
>JAEDKA010000080.1 GCA_016296065.1 Kiritimatiellia bacterium | reverse complement strand
AATACAGTCACTCTCGAGATTGGAGGCTCATGTCTCACTTTCGGGGCATGGTGCATGCCGCTTGCCTCCCCCCACCTTTGTGGGGGTGGTGGTTTTCGCCTGTCCGATGTACAATATTGGTGAACGATGGGGACGGCGGCCATGTCGGCCGCACCCCGGAAAAGCCAAAAGGGGATCGGACATGAAAAGAGTTGTGACGGCTGTCGGAGTCGCGGCGATTTGCGCGGCGACGGCATGCGGGGCGAACAAGGCGCCCGCCTTCGCTAACGGAAGCTACATCTACAGGCTGTGCACGCCGGATACAGAGGCGGGTTGCGCCGAGGAGATGAAGGCCGGCTTCAGGCTCGTCTCGCGGATGCTCGACGGTGACATCAGGCAGATTGTGATCGTCAACGGCATTGTCGGAGACGACCACAAGGGCGGATGGAACTGGGACGGCCTCTGGCCCTACTGGAATCGAGCGACGTTCCGCGTCGGCGGCTCGATGGAGAAGCTCCACGACTTCATGAAGGCGGCGCACGACGAGGCGAACACGTTCGTGTCGTTCCATGTGAACTTGACGGACGTAAACGTCGGCCTCGCGGACTACCCGGAGTCGCTCGAGTTCTTCCGCAGGCTCGTCGCGACGAAGTCCATCTACAGACGCGACTGGAATCCTTCCGCCGGAAAGCGCGACGGCAAACCCTACACGATGACGGAGGAGCAGCTTCTCGCCGAGCGCAAGGCCTCTCGCAGTGGCACTATCGAGATCTGCTCGCTCGTCGACTACAAGCGCTTCTGGGACTCGGGTCTCGCGAAGGAGATGATCGACTCTTTCTACGCCGCGCTTCCGTACGCGCCGCCGCTCCTCTATCTCGACGTATTCAACGAGGCAGGCGGCAACTTCGCTACGGGCTATCCAGAAGGCGGCAGCTTCCAGACGCAGCAGGAGGGCGCGACGAACATCTGCGCATACCTGAGAAGCCGCGGCACGGAGGTCGCCACGGAGGGCCCTCGCGACTACTTCCTCGGCGAGTACGGTACGTACGGATGGCTCCATTGCCTTCCCGGATACGCCACGCGCGACTATTCGCGCATCTGGGGCGCACCGAAGCTTGGCGACCGGCTCTCGTACATGCATGTCGTCGGCAACACGGGCGCGTTCGCGGTGAGTCCCGTCGCGTCCACCGCCTCGCAGATCGAGAAGGACATTCTCCACTTCAACACGCTCGTCCGCGGGAAGCCCTCGCCGCGCGTGATGCCCGGCGCGAAGACTTTCAACATCGCCTTCCGCGGAGGAGACAACGACGAGTACAACCAGATTCCGGGAATGCCCGGCGGTGACGGACTGCGCGGAGACTGGATCGACGTCATCAACAACTTCTACCTCTGCTCTATCCAGGAGCTCTACCATATCGGAAAGGGCAACAATCGCACGGACGAGTTCCTCACTTTCGGAAACAACCATTTCAACGGAGTCGTGGTGACAGATCCTGACGGTAACGAGACGGTGCTTCAGCTCACGGCGGACATGCCCGACCTGCCCGCCGGGGTCGACCGCACGCGCGCGATGCTCGAGTGGTGCCGCCACTGGAAGTACACGGCTCCGAAGGCGGGCACGTACAAGATCCAGCTCGAGGGCTACTACACGGGCCGCTCCAGCGGCGGTTCGCAGGTGTACGTCGACGGCAGGCGCATCTACCGCAACCTCAAGACGGTGTTCCCCGGTGACGATCCAGGGACGACGACGATGACGCGCCTCGACTGCGGTGCCGTAGAGCTCGAGGCCGGAGAGCACAGCTTCAACATGGACGCGGGGCCGATGAAGGCTGCGTGGGACGACGGTACGGAATCCGTATGGGAGGAACCTGCCTTCCAGCGCGGCTTCACCTGCCGCAACGGAGACGTCGTCTTCGCCTACGACTACGACCGCATGTGGCCCGACACATGGAGCGGAAAGAAGAAGATCCACTTCTTCAGCTGGAACGGGACGAACCGCGAGTGGACGCTCCCCGAGGAGTGGCGCGGCATGGACAAGGTGCTTCTGTTCCCGCTCACGCCGTCCGGGCGCGGCAAGCCGCAGGTGCTGGCCGTCAAGTCCGGCAAGGTCGCTCCGAAGCTTCTCAAGCAGGTCCCGTACGTACTCGTCCCGTACTCGAAGGACGAGGCGAAGAAGGGCGTCGCCGTCGAAAAGCTGCCGCTTCTCACAGAGGCTGTGATGGAGAAGTGCGCCGCCGAGGGCGAGCAGTTCAAGCGCAAGGACAACTGAGTTTTTCAGAGGAGGACGGGCCATGAAACGTCTATCTCGACGTCTTCAACGAGACGGGCGGTAACTTCTCCACGGGCTACCCCGAGGGCGGAAGCTTCGAGACACAGCAGGAAGGCGCGACGAACATCTGCGCGTACTTGCGCAGCCTCGGCACTGAGGTCGGCACGGAGGGCGTGAAGGCGCGCGCGTCTAAATCATGTCGGTGGGGTGCCCGCGAACTGCGGTTCGGGCGAGCAGGTCGGCGCAGGCCTCGATACCAACCGAATTGCGCGCAAGCGGTTCAACGGTTTAGAATCGCACCCAGCACGACAAGTAACGCGGCAGATGTGCCGCGCGAAATGGTATAATATGGGTGAAGCAGATGAAACATTTCGCGACAGTTCTGTGCATGGCCTTTGCCGCGACGGCGTTCGCGTCGACGGGGGACGCGCATGCCTTCGACTGGATGGCGTTCGGACGTTGGACGGTGCTGGTGATATGCGGAATGGCTCTTGCCGCTCCGCTAGTCACGGGGGGCACATTGTGACGAACAGTGCCGCGTTCTTCGACGCGAGGGGATTCCTCGCCAACGACGACTCCGACGCGGACGGCGTAGTCGCGCAGCGCGAGGTCGCGCTCGGACTCGACCCCGACCTTGCCGACACCGACGGCGACCTCCTCTCCGACGGCGAGGAGCTGGGGTGCGCAACCGTGCTCACGGGCGAGGATTTCCTGTGGCTCGACGTGTCGAACGGTCTGCAGAACGTGACTCATTACCGCGCGCTTTCCGCTTCCTTCGACTTCTTCTGGCTAATGGACGAGTATCCGATGTCGATGCTTGGCGTTGACTGCAACGAGTTCGACGTGTACGAGAACGGATTTGTGATTATCGCGCGCGACAGTGCGGGCGTAGAGCCGTCGGACGGATTCTGGGACGCGAACGGCGACCTGAGGTTCGACCCGAGGTCCGGAGGGGCGACTGTCGTCGCCGCCGTGAATTACGACATGCACTCCTCGGGCGTGCGGTGCGCAGGGATCGTGGAGACGAACGGGACGAGCTATGCCGTCTACAGGGTGGAATCGCAGACGGCGAGCATCCCTGGGGTGAACGGCGAGCGCTCCGTCACGTACGAGGTGATAGTCCCGTTCAACGAGACTAACACGGTCTACGTGAGCTATCTTGAAGTTGACGATGCCTTCGCCGCGCTCGGTATGGACCTCGGCGTGCAGTGCCCATCGATGCAGTCCGCGCTCGACGCTTCCGAACTCTACGTCGTTCCCTGTCCGCCCGGCGCGCTTCGTCCGAGGACGACGGTGAAGTACGTGCTCGGGCGCAACACTGACCCGAACCTTTCGGACACGGACGGAGACGGGCTTGTCGATTCTCTTGATCCCTTCCCGACGCTCAATGGGGGGAACTTCCTCGGACAGTGCGAGGAATGGGTTGCGGAATCGTTTACCAACGCGGAGGAGATAATCGCAGAAGGGTACACCAACTGGGTTGCGCGTCTCGGGAGTCCGGACGTGACGAACGGACTCTTTGAACTTGCCGTGGAGCTGCCTCTTGCCAGGTCGGCTCCCGTTCTCGTCGCCGTCGGAGGACTTCGCATCGTGGCCGAGCCTGGAAGTGCGCTCTCTTTTCTCGAGGAGAAGAACAAGGACATTCACATTTTGTTCCAGCCGTCATTGGGCGCTGAACCGGTGTTCCGCGCGGTTGGGTACGAAGACCTCGCGGTGACCGTCGTGTCGCCGCGGAGCGAGTACATCGTCCGGCTCAAGCCTGAACTTGTCGTGACTCCTGAAAGAATCGTAATCGTAGGCGACCGAATCGACGGTCCGGTCACGCTGTCCGCGTTCGTGGACCTTCCGGTCCCCGTCGAGTACACATGGCGCGACACGTCGGGCGAGGCGACGTTCGGTGCCGCTGATTCCGCGTCCACCTACGCCATGGGGATATCCCGAAACAGCCGCATAGAGGTGGAGGCGACGTCGGTAGACTATACGGCCACGGGACATGTGGCGATCGTGGCGTTCGACTATATGTCATCCGGCTGGATCGGCGCGGTCTGCCCGTCGGTCCTGTTCCTGAACGACGACAGCGACAACGAAAACGCCGTTCCCGACCTGACAGCGTCAGAGCGGGGGTTCGCGGACGACGAGCTTGTGCCGGTCTCAGTCTCGTACATCGGGGAAGATGCCGTCGAATCAATTAGCCTGACGACGGTGAGCGGATCCAACAAGGTGCGGTTCTGGAGCGACTCGAGCAAGACGTCCGCAGTGAACAGGCCGGTCTCGTTCGGACCCGGGGGCGGGACCATATTCATGGAGGGAATCGCGAAGTCGTCGTCCGAGGGCGACGTGGTCCTTCGCGCCGTTGCGCGCGGTCCGAACGGAGCTGAGGTGACGTCGGTGCAGTTCGCCGTGACGGTGTGCCGCCCCGTTGCCGAACCAATCTGCGCAGAAAAGAAGACGATCGGGGACGACTGGTGGGTGGTGAACCCTGCAAGCGTCGTAATTGGCGAGCGGGCTTTCTTCCGAGTGTCGGATGCATCGGGGGCGCTCCCCCCGTCAAAGGTGAAGTGGGAGGTCGAAGGGAGCGGTGCCCAGATCGTCGGGCAGGACACGGGCTGGGAGGTCGAGGTTGCGGCGACTGCTCCTGCGGACGAGATACGCGTCGTCGCGCGCTTCGGCGACTGTCCGTCGGCGCAGCCGACCTTCATCGTCAATTCTCTCGCGATGCGGACTGTGAAGGTGTATCCGTACATACTGAGGAACGAGCATACAGGGGGAGCAGCCTGCACTGAGGGATTTGTCACTGCGCGGCTTGCACATGCTAACAGGCTCTACAGGCAAGTTGGTGTTCAGTTTGCCCTTGGACAACAGATTTCTTATGCTGATTTCGAGGGTGTTGATGTTCACAATTTCAACAAAGATAGAAAAGGAGAACGGTGGCAGGATGTTCTGAAACATCACAACAAAGTGGTTGATCGCATCTGGTGCGATGGTGTTGAGCTGTACTTTTGCGGTAAAATTGAGAGAATTGGTCGATTCAATTCCCACCATCAGTCAATGGGTGTGACTACTCCGAGTGGGACATTTATTTCGAATATTTCGCCGATAGAAACCCTTGCGCACGAACTAGGACATTCTCTTGGACAATTGGATTTGTATTCGGAAATTATGGCGGTCAATGACGATGTCGCGGTACGCCTTTCTTGCGATGTAGACAGCACGATGATTGTGGACTGCGGTGATCGGGGGAGATATGGGTATGCGCTTTGGTCGTACAGGTCCGGCATCACGGCGAATGAAGTTGTCGAAAGATGTCTGATGCTGGGGCAGGTCTACTCTGGCGTTCAAAGAGTCGACATATCTTCGGGCGGCATTAAGTCGTTTTATTCCGTGCTTTGCAATGTTCAGTCGGATGCTTTTACTGAAGTTGAAGTCAGACCGGTCGGCAGGCATATCATAGATTCTGCATACAGTGACAAGAACAACAGGGGATTTTGGGACTACTAAAGGAGGAACGACATTGACTATGAAGTACGTTGTATTTGAGGCGGCGGTTCTCGCTCAGGTACTTGCGCTGCACGCCCTGACAGAGAGCGATCTTTCGGCGCTGGACGCGGCATTCGAGGCGACCTTCAGGGAAGGCCCGATATTGGGAATCGGCGTGTGTGCGGATCCCACCCAGGTTCCAACGAACTACACCGAATGGGCGTATGCACTGACAACCAGGGCTGGTTGCCTGGGGCGGTTTCGCATGCATCTTCCGCAGGGCATGGCCTACACAGATGAGGAAATGTGCGAGGCGCTACCCATCTGCCTCCAGCGGCGCTGCTCCGCGCAGATGGCTTCCACTAACAAGGGGACGACGACATGGGAGAGAGATGAGGGAATTGTCGAGAACATGTTTCATCTGTGCAAGAACGCCCTCGCCTCCACGAACAACATTCCTATAATGGAGGCGATCGGAGCGTCTGGGGGTGATACTGATTCACTGTATAAGACCGATGCACACTATTCGATTTTAGCGGCATTGGGCACGACAGATGAATGCACTAGGTACTTATGCTCTGTGTATACCAACCGCACGCATTGGGCTAATTACTGTGGAACAAGTGCGATTTGCGGTTATATCATAACTTACACCAACGGATGCGACAGCGCAACCAGTTCGGTTGTCGAGAATGCGGCAGCGACGTTCAACCCTCTCACATGGCAGGCGCGGTATTGGATCCCGCACGTCGACACTCTAGCAGCAGTCGCGGTTCCTGGGTACAAGCATAGCCACGAGCGCGCGGCGTATGTATCAAACAAACTCGAACGCGCAGACACTTCATTCCATGAACGGAGATACCTCCTGGAGGTTCAGTCGCAGCTTGATCAGCTTGCGGAGGAAGACTTTACAACGCCAAACTTCACTGGGACGCCGCAATGGTAGCAACCATGAATGGCTCCGGGAGCTTCGACATCAAGGCTGCGCTCACCAACGAGATCATCGGAGGGCGCCTCGATCTAAGGATGCAGGTCTCCAATACAGTTGAGAAGGTTGTGCCGTTCTTCATCCGCGGCAAGAATCCGCTCGACGCGATCGCTCGCGCGTACATTGACGCTAACGTGGACGAGGAGATGCGAGAAATATTAAAAGCAGATGCGTTGGACCGTAAACTAGTTTTCGGATGCAACACTCCACCTAGAATGTATGGCGACCTGACATTTGTATCTGTGATTGGTAGGTTCGGACGAGAATGTCGCGAAAAGTTCCGCTTCCGGCGACTATATAACGACCGTCTGCCGAAATTTCGCGTCGCCGCGCTGGCCGCAATGCGTGGTGCAATCATGAAAGGCTATGAAAACAAGACGGCGGAAGAGCGCGTGGCGATATGGGATGAGTTCTGCCGCAGAGCGAAGGCGACTCCCGATGAGCGAAAGAAGGCAGAGGAATGACGATGCACAGGGCATTAACATTAATCGTTGCGTCTGCGGCGTTCTGCGAGATGTGCGTTGCAGTGCAGGGGACGGACGAGGAGCTCCGGCGCGATGTGCTGGAGTTTCTGACGACGCGATGCTGCGGGAATGTGGAGGCAAGGCGTGTCTTGACCAATGAGGTCAGGTTTGGCGGAGACACGAACAGGCTTGCATGCGTGCTGTCCGAATTCGCGCAGACGAATGACGACCAGATAGCTGAATGGGCGATGTGGCAGCTGAAAAAATACGCGACGCCCGCGCAGCTGCCGTTTCTCTACTCCTGCGCAACAAATCCAGTGTTGGGGAAGACGGCCGTCGAGTCCGTTTTGCGGGTCGAGGGAGTGACAAGCAATTCTGTCGCGATCTTGGCGGAATATCTCACAACGACAAACATATTCACGCGCCAGCAGGCGTATTATCGTGCCATTTGCTGCGCAGAATTTATTCACGAAGCATCTGCTGTAAATGTGCCTATTGAGCAGAAGGAAGCAGCCTTTTCGGTTGCTAGAAATTTTGCAGCCAATGTGAACACGAGCAATTCTGTCGTCGACAAAGCATTAATTTGCGCGGACATCACCTATCGCTATAGTGCTCGGCGTTTATCGGTGATGCGGGCGGCCTATCCTCGGTGCATTAACGAATATCAGACTAACTACGTAGCAAATGCCATAAGCGAACTTGTCGCCTACCCCGAGGAAAACCTGCCAGATTGATTTCGGTGAAGGCGCGCATATGAGGTCATCCCAGAATGTCGACGTGCTCATCGTCTCCAACCGCTACGACCACCTCGGCCGCCGCGTGCAGAAGATCACGCCAGAGGCGACGCACACGTACTTCTACGACGGCTGGATGCTCGTCAAGGAGGTCGTCGAGCGGTCTGGCGACACAAGGAGATGCGGCGTCTCGCCGCGTCATTGTGGCGGAGCTGGAAGCTCCACCTCCTTGGGGAGCGATGCTGTGTGGATGAACCAAGGAGATGCGGCGTCTCGCCGCGTCATTGTGGCGGAGCTGGAAGCTCCACCTCCTTGGGGTGCGATGCTGGGTGGATGAACCAAGGAGATGCGGCGTCTCGCCGCGTCGGCGTGGCGGAGCTGGAAGCTCCACCTTCTTGGGAGAGGACGCCTCTTCGTGTCGGATGCGGGTGGTTGAGGAGCGCGAAGCTCATGCCGCAGCGGTAGCGAAGGTGCTTTGTGAACCGTCGGAGTTTCATTATGATGTTTGCCGTGCTCGCCCCGTCACATATTGCAATAAGTGACGACTCAAGGAGATGCGGCGTCTCGCCGCGTCGGCGTGACGCACCGGGACGGTGCGTCTCCTTGGGGTGCGATGCTAGG
>JAEDKA010000004.1 GCA_016296065.1 Kiritimatiellia bacterium | reverse complement strand
AAATGGCTAAGGAAACATTCGATCGCGGCGGAAAGCCGCACGTGAACGTCGGCACCATCGGCCACGTCGACCACGGCAAAACCACGCTTACGGCCGCCATCACGCACGTCCAGGCGCTTAAGGGTCTCTGCGAGGAGATCAAGTACGACCAGGTCGCGAAGGCCTCCGAGTCCGCCGGCCGCCGTGATGCCACCAAGATTCTTACGATCGCCTCCTCTCACGTCGAGTATGCGACCGAAAACCGCCACTACGCGCACGTTGACTGCCCCGGCCACGCCGACTACGTCAAGAACATGATCACCGGCGCTGCGCAGATGGATGGCGCGATCCTCGTCGTCTCCGCCGTCGACGGCCCGATGCCCCAGACGCGCGAGCACGTCCTTCTCGCCCGCCAGGTCGGCGTGCCGAAGATCGTCGTGTTCCTCAACAAGTGCGACCTCGTCGACGATCCCGAGATGCTCGACCTCGTCGAGATGGAGGTCCGCGAGCTCCTTTCCAAGTACGAGTACGACGGCGACAACGCTCCCGTGATCCGTGGCGCGGCCTATCCGGCCACCCAGGCGACCTCGAAGGACGACCCGGCGTGCAAGTGCATCGACGAGCTCATGAACGCCCTCGACACCTACATCCCCGAGCCCCAGCGCGAGCTTGACAAGCCGTTCCTCATGCCGATCGAGGACATCTTCTCGATCGAAGGCCGCGGCACGGTCGTCACCGGCCGCGTTGAGCGCGGTGTCGTCAAGGTCGGCGACGAAGTCGAGATCGTCGGTCTCAAGCCGACGGCCAAGACCGCCGTCACGGGCGTTGAGATGTTCCGCAAGCTCCTCGACCAGGGCCAGGCCGGCGACAACATCGGCACGCTGCTCCGTGGTACGAAGAAGGAAGAGGTTGCCCGCGGTCAGGTTCTCGCGAAGCCGGGTTCCATCACCCCGCACACCGAGTTCAAGGGCCAGGTCTACGTCCTCACGAAGGACGAGGGCGGCCGTCACACCGCGTTCATGAAGGGCTATCGTCCGCAGTTCTACATCCGCACGACCGACGTGACTGGTGACATCCAGCTCCCCGACGGCGTCGAGATGGTGATGCCTGGCGACAACGTCGAGATCACCGTGAAGCTCATCGCTCCGGTCGCTCTCGAGGAGAAGATGCGCTTCGCTATCCGCGAAGGCGGCCGCACGGTCGGCGCCGGCACGGTCTCGAAGGTCATCAAGTAAAACAACGAGAAGTCCTGTGAGATGCCCGGCCGGAAGTGGCCGGCCGGGCTCTATCTCTCACAAGGACGGAGGAACAGGAAATGCGTGATCTCGCTATTTTGGCGTGCGGAGAGTGCAAGAACCGCAACTACACGACGACCCGTAACAAGAAGACGATGACGGAGCGTCTGGAGAAGGTGAAGTTCTGCCCTCACTGCCGCAAGCGCACGGCCCACAAGGAGACTAAGTAAGTCTCGCAATAGGGTAGTAGCACAATGGCAGTGCAGCGGTCTCCAAAACCGCCTATGGGGGTTCGATTCCCTCCTACCCTGCCAATCTGAACGGGAATTAAAACGATGAGCTTTTTAAAGAAGACGCAAGAGTATCTCGGCGGTGTCGCAGCCGAGGCCAAGCGAGTCACATGGCCTGGCAAGACCGAGCTTTGGGAGTCGACGCTCGTCGTCATATCGTTCATTTTCATCCTCGCCGCGACGACGCTCGTCTGCGACAAGGTGATCGAGCAGTTCATCAGGTTCGTCCATCTGGGCGCCTGAGTCAGGGTTGACGGTGGCTGGGTCGCAAGGGCGCGAGGCTGAATAACTGGAGATAAGACGATGGTCAAGCAGTGGTTTGTGCTTCACACTCTAACAGGGCAGGAGAACAAGGCCCAGAAGTCGATCGAGGCCCGCATAAGGCTCGAGCGTATGGAAGAGTACATCGGCCGGTGCGTTATACCGACCGAGAAGGTGACTGAAAAGCGCAAGGACGGCAGAAAGCACACCGTCACGCGCAAGTTCTTCCCCGGCTATGTTCTCTGCGAGCTCGCACTATACGACGAGTCGAGGGGACTTGACGAGAACGGCAAGAAGGCGATATACGAGCGTACGTGGCAGTTTCTGCGCGAGACCCCGGGAGTGATCGGGTTCATCGGCGGCGACCGCCCGCAGCCGCTTAAGCAGAGCGAAGTGGACGCAATTCTCCTGGATAAGCCGACTACAGGCGGCGCCCAGGTGGAGCGTCCGAAGGTGAATTTCTCCGTCGACGAGACGGTGAAGATAACGGATGGCGCGTTCATGGGCTTGACGGGCCAGATCTCAATGGTGGATCCCGACAAGGGCAAGCTCAAGGTCGAGGTAGCAGTCTTCGGCCGAAAGGTCCCTGTCGACGTCGAATACTGGCAGGTGGAGAAGGTCTCCGTAGAGGAGACGCTCGAGCCGGCGAAGTAAACGGCAGGTTTTGCGGTCCGCTACCACCGGGCAGGATCCCCGGGAGGAGCCGCACGAAAGAAGGAAAAGGCAAATGGCTAAGAAAGTCACTGGAGTCGTAAAGCTCCAGATTCCCGCCGGCGCCGCGAATCCCGCGCCGCCTGTGGGTCCCGCCCTCGGTTCTGCTGGTGTCAACATCATGCAGTTCTGCAAGGAGTTCAACGCCAAGACGGCGAAGGACTCGGGGCTCGTCATCCCCGTGATCATCACGGTCTACCAGGACCGCAGCTTCTCGCTGCAGTTCAAGTCGCCGCCTGCGTCCACGCTCCTCAAGAAGGAGGCGGGTCTCGCCAAGGGCAGCGGCGTTCCCAACAAGAACAAGGTCGGCAAGGTCACCAAGGCCCAGCTTCTCAAGATCGTTGAGATGAAGAAGGCTGACCTCAACACCGACGATCCGGAGCAGGCAGTCAAGATGATCGCCGGCACGGCTCGCAACATGGGAATCGAGGTGGTCGAATGAGCACTCACGGAAAGAAGTATTTCAACGCGCTGAAGAAGGCCCCCAAGAAGGCCGTCTCCCTCGAAGAGGCCGTCAAGTTCGTCAAGGCGAACCCCGGCGCCAAGTTCGACGAGACGATCGACGTCTACTTCCGCCTCGGTAGCGACCTCACCAAGGGCGACACCGCTGTTCGCGGAACCGTCAAGCTCCCCAACGGCTCGGGCAAGACTGTCAAGGTGGCAGTGTTCGCGGGCGGCGAGCAGGCTGAGGCCGCGAAGGCCGCGGGCGCCGATTTCGTCGGTCTCGCCGACCTCATCGAGAAGGTCTCGAAGGAAGGCTGGTGCGACTTCGACGTGGCGATCGCCACGGTCGAGGCGATGAAGGAAGTCAGGAAGTGCGCTCGTATCCTCGGTCCGCGCGGCCTCATGCCGAACCCAAAGACCGGCACTGTCACGGATGACACCGCGACGGCCGTCAAGGAGGCAAAGGGCGGCAAGGTCGACTTCCGCATGGACAAGACGGGCAACCTCGCGGTCGTCGCGGGCAAGCGTTCGTTCGACGCCGACAAGCTCGTCGGCAACATCAAGGCTATCGTCTCCGCCGTCCAGGCCGCGAAGCCCACAACCGTCAAGGGAGTCTTCATCAAGTCGATGACGATCTCGTCCACGATGGGCGTCGGCGTTCCGGTCGTGCTCGCGAGCGACGCCGAATAAGGGAGGATCTTGAAATGAGAATCGAAAAGATCGCAATTCTCGACGAAGTCGTCGCCCGCGTCAAGGACTCGGACTACTGCTTCATCGTCAACCACGGCGGCGTCACCGTCGCCCAGTTCGCCAAGCTCCGCAAGGCCCTCAAGGCCCTCGACAGCCGTCTTCTCGTCGTGAAGAACTCCTTCCTCGGGAAGGTCGCGAAGGAGAAGGGCTGGAGCGACGAGGTCAACGCGATGCTCCAGGGCAACACCGCCATCGTCACCGGACACGGCGAGCCCACCGCGGTCGCCAAGGCCATCATGGAGTTCGTCAAGGACTCCGGCGGCAAGGCTTCCGTCAAGGGCGCGGACTACGACAACAAGATCGTGGACGCCGCGATGGTCGAGGCGCTCTCCAAGGTGCCCGGCAAGGACCAGCTCCGCGCAACCCTCCTCATGCTCCTCAAGGAGCCTGCGACCCGCCTCGCGCGCGTCCTCTCCGAGAAGGCCAAGAAGGAAGGCGGCGACGCCGCTCCCGCTCCGGAGACTCCGGCCGCGTAACAACAAATTTCCTTGGCATGAAAAACGGCCAAGGTTGAACTAAAAAGGAAACAAAAAAATGACAAACGAAGAGATCATCAAGGAGCTGTCTGGAAAGACGGTTCTCGAAATCAACGAGCTCGTCAAGGCTCTCGAAGAGGCGTGGGGCGTTTCCGCCGCCGCCGCAGTCGCAGTCGCGGGTCCCGCCGCTGGCGCCGCTCCTGCCGAAGAGAAGACCGAGTTCGACGTCATCCTCAAGGCCGCTGGCGCGAACAAGATCGCCGTCATCAAGGAGATCCGCGCGATTACGGGTCTTGGCCTCAAGGACGCCAAGGACATGGTCGACGGCGCTCCCAAGAAGGTCAAGGAAGCCATCGCCAAGGACGAGGCCGAGAAGATCGCCGAGCAGCTCAAGAAGGCCGGCGCCGAAGTCGAGGTCAAGTAAGACATCGGCTTTCCAAAGCCACAAAAGGACGCGGCACATGTGCCGCGTCTTTTTTGTCATGCGGGCATCACACTTTAGGGGCATGTGCGGGGCAGGGGGAAATATAGTATACTATCTGCCGAGAGGGGCACAACATGAAACTCAATCCCATAATCTTCGGCACCAGCTGTCTCGGAAACCTCTACAGGGAGATTCCGATGGAGACGAAAGTCGCCATCGCGGCGGAGTGGTTCAAGGCGTATTCGCATCCGACGATCGACTCCGCCGGAAAGTACGGAGCGGGCCTTTCGCTCGAGTGCATCGGCAAGGCGCTCAAGGCGCTCGGCAAGACCGGCAATGACATAGACATCAGCGTCAAGCTTGGATGGCGCAGGTCGCGCAGGCTTGCGCCGGGCGAGGAGCCGACGTTCGAGCCGGGAGCGTGGAAGGGGCTCGAGTGGGACGCAGTGCAGGACATCTCGCATGACGGGATACTGCGGTGCTGCGAGGAGGCGAAGACGCTCCTGGGCAACTATCCGGTTGGCCTAGTCAGCGTGCACGATCCAGACGAGTACCTCGCGTCTCATGTCTCACGCCAAAAGGCGCTGGACGATATACATGGCGCATACGAGGCGCTTTTCGAACTCAAGGCGCGCGGCGAGGTGAAGGCTGTCGGAATCGGCGCAAAGGACTGGCGCGTAATCAGGGAGCTGTGGGACATGGGCATCCGCTTCGACTGGGCGATGTTCGCCTGCGCGCCGACCCTGCTCGTGCATCCTCCGGAGCTTCTGGACTTCGTGGGGCGGCTGAAGGGCGCGGGCGTTACGCTCATCGACTCGGCGGTGTTCAACGGAGGCTTCCTCATGGGGTCCAACATGCTCGACTACCGCGAGGCGGACCCGGAGCGCGACGCGGAGGCGTTCGCGTTCCGCGACCGCTACCTCGCGCTCTGCCGCGAACGGGCGCTGGATCCGGCCGCCGTGGCGGTCGAATACGCCTTCCGCCTCGGCTTCGACTCCGTCGCGCTCAACACGTCCAATCCGAAGCGCGTTGTCCAGAACGCGCGTTACGGCGAGCACCGATCCCCCGAGGCGTTCTGGGACGCCCTCGGGGTGTGACCGAATTGCCGCGTCCGCGCCGGACGAAAATATTGGCCTTCAAGAGGCACGGCGGCCTCGTTTTGTGGTATAATGTCCGTATGAAACTTGATCCCACGAAGATGAAGGACTGGCAGATCGCCGAAGCTGCCGAGGAGAATCTCAAGAGCGCCGCCGAGCTCGTGAAGGAGCTAGGGCTTAAGGACGACGAGTGGACGCCGTACGGACGCGTCCTCGCGAAGGTCGACGTCACGAAGGTGCTGAAGCGCGTGGGCGCGGGGCGGAAGGGCAAGTACATAGACGTCACCGCCATAACTCCGACGGCGCTCGGCGAAGGCAAGACCACGACGACGCTCGGCCTCGTCGAGGGCCTTGGGCGGCTCGGCAAGAAGGTGATCGGATGCGTCCGCCAGCCTTCCGGCGGCCCCACCTTCAACATCAAGGGCAGCGCGGCGGGCGGCGGCCTCGCGCAGGTCGTTCCGCTCACCTCGCTCTCGCTCGGCCTCACCGGCGACATAGACGCCATCACGAACGCCAACAACCTCGCGATGGTCGCGCTCAACTCCCGCATGCAGCACGAGCGCAACCACGACGACGCGTGGCTCGCCGAGCGCGGCCTGAAGCGCCTTGACATCGACCCGGAGCGCATACAGTTCCGCTGGGCGATGGACTTCTGCGCGCAGGGGCTCAGGAACATCGAGATCGGACGCGGCGGAAAGCTCGACGGTTTCAACTGCGCGAGCGGATTCTACATCACCGTCGCCTCCGAGGTGATGGCGATCCTCGCGATGAGCGCGGACCTCAAGGACCTCCGCGAAAGGCTTTCGAAGATCATCGTCGCCTACTCGAAGAGCGGCGCTCCCGTAACTACGAAGGACCTCGAGGTTGACGGCGCGATGTGCGCGCTCCTCGTGAACGCGATACAGCCGACGCTGATGCAGTCCATCGAGGGTCAGCCGATGTTCGTCCACGCTGGGCCGTTCGCCAACATCGCGATCGGTCAGAACTCCGTTGTCGCGGACCGTCTTGCGTGCGCGCTCGGCGACTACGTCGTCACGGAGAGCGGCTTCGCGTCCGACATGGGCTACGAGAAGTTCTGGAACATCAAGTGCCGTTGCTCGGGGCTCAAGCCCGACGCCGTCGTTCTCGTCGCGACGGTGCGCGCGCTCAAGGCGCACGGCGGCGCGCCCGCGGTGAAGGCGGGGCTTCCGCTCGATCCCGTCTACACGACGGAGAACCTCGACCTACT
The DNA here is from genome assembly GCA_016296065.1 of Kiritimatiellia bacterium. Taxonomy (GTDB): domain Bacteria; phylum Verrucomicrobiota; class Kiritimatiellia; order RFP12; family UBA1067; genus UBA1067. Next base: position 93,244 of record JAEDKA010000004.1, on the reverse strand, counting down.
CAGGAAGGGATGCGACAACCTCCTCGCGCACATCGACATCATCCGCCGCTCGGGCGTGCAGCCCGTCGTGTGCCTCAACGCGTTCTACACCGACACGCCCGCGGAGCGCGCTCTCGTCAAGGAGATCGCCGAGGGAGCGGGTGCGCGCTTCGCCGTCAGCGACCACTGGCTGAAGGGCGGCGAGGGCGCAGTGGAGCTTGCGGAGGCCGTCATCAAGGCGTGCGACGAGCCCAACTCCTTCGAGTTCCTCTGCGACCTCGCGGAGCCGCTTAAGGACCGTATCGAGAAGCAGGTGAAGGAGGTCTACGGCGGCGACGGGGTGGACTTCGAGCCGCTTGCGCTCGAGAAGCTCGCGGCGTTCCAGAAGGACCCCGAGACGGCGCGCCTCCCCGTCTGCGTCGCGAAGACGCAGTACTCGCTCTCCCACGACCCGAAGCTCCTTGGGCGTCCGAAGGGATGGCGCATGCCGGTCAAGGACGTCCTCATTTACAGGGGCGCGGGACTTGTCGTTCCGGTCGCGGGCGAGATAAAGCTGATGCCCGGCACGTCGGCCTCTCCGGCGTACAGGCGCATCGACGTCGATGTTGAAACAGGAAAGGTGAAAGGACTCTTCTGACATGCAGCGCAAGATAGTTCTGATAGTCTCCCTCGTCGCAGGTCTCATCGCGGCGCTTCTGACGCGCGCATACCTGACTGTGAAGGAGAACGAGATACTCGCCGAGAAGAAGCGGCTAGTCGATCGCTTCGGGACGATCGAAGTCCTCGCGTTCTCGCACGACGTCCCGTCGGGGACGGTCCTCACGAAGAGCGACATTGGTAAAATGACGATGCCTGGCCGCGGGCTGAGCGGACAGGCTCTCACGATGGAGAACCTGGATGATGTCATTGGGCGCAAGACGGTGACAGGGCACAAGGCAGGGGAAGTTCTCTTCTGGTACGACATCGAGGGGGGCGATCCGTCGGTCAGGGGCCTTTCTGCGGACGTCAAGCGCCAGATGCGCGCGATTTCCATCAACGTCAATGGCTCGGCGTCGGTGAGCGGAATGATCAAGCCGAACGACCACGTCGACGTCATCGGCACGTTCAACTTCCCGGACGACGAGGGCAAGATCAAGCGCGGCGATCCCGTCACCTGCACGATTCTCCAGAACGTGCTGGTGCTTGCGACTGGCAAGGACACCTCGAAGTCCCAGACGCGTGAACTTGGCATGCGCACGTCGGGCGGATACTCCACGGTCACGCTAGAGGTGACGCCGCGAGAGGCCGAGATGCTCGCCTTCGCGGAGCAGATAAAGGGCCGTCTCATCCTCACGCTCAGGAACCGCAACGACACCTCCTCCGAGAAGGAGCTCCCGCAGGTCGACTACATGAAGATCCGCCAGGAGATGGAGGAACTCAACCAGAAGCGCCAGCTCAGGCTCGGCGGAAGGTAAGGCGATGATACTCACCACCCTCATCGGCGGAGACCGCGAATCCCGCACGCTTACGGACGGGACATACATGATCGGGCGCAACGAGACGTGTCCGATACGCTTCGACTTTCCCGACGTCTCGGAGCGCCACGCGATCCTCACGGTCCGCGACGGAGTCGCTGTGCTGGAGGATCTCCACAGCGCGAACGGGACGTACGTGAACGGCGAGCCGATCGACGGCGCCGTCAAGCTCGACGGCGGGATGATAATCCAGATCGGCGAGTCGATGATGAGGGTTTGCGACGACGGAGACTGGGTTGCTTCGGCCGCCGAGGGGCAGGGAGGAGCGGCGATTCCGGAAGAGGCGCCGCAGGTGCCCGACTCCGCCGCGGCGGCGTCCGCTCCCGCAGGAAGCCTCGGCGGATTCGGCGACGATGAGGTTCCGCCTCCGCCGGATCCGATGCGCGAGCTCAGGCGCAGCGTGCAGGAGCAGATACAGCGCGAGCTCCTCAAGCGCATGGACATGAAGCGCCTCACGGTGCAGGGAGTCGACCGCGAAGGACTCGAGGACACCGCGCGCGAGAAGATTCGCCAGATCATCGACGAGGTCGTGTCGAACGGACGACTCCCCGAGGGGATCGACCCAGTGCGCCTCGAGGACGACGTCTTCAACGAGGCGATGCGCCTGGGGCCTCTCGAGGAGCTTCTCGCGGACGACTCCGTGAGCGAGATCATGGTGAACGGACCGAGCCGCGTCTACATCGAGCGCGGCGGAAAGCTGCAGCTCTCCGACTGCCAGTTCACGGACGACGCGAGCGTGCTGTCCGTCATCGAGCGCATCATCGCACCGCTCGGCCGCCGCTGCGACGAATCGCAGCCGTACGTCGACGCGCGACTTGCGGACGGAAGCCGCGTAAACGCGATCATCGCTCCGCTCTCGCTCTCGGGCCCCACGATAACGATCCGAAAGTTCTCCAAGAAGGCGCTCACGCCGGAGGACTTCATCCGCTTCGGCACGTGGACGCACAACGCAGCCGAGTTCATGAAGCTCTGCGTCCTCCTGAGGAAGAACATCATCGTGGCCGGCGGAACGGGCTCAGGAAAGACGACGCTCCTCAACCTGCTCTCCGGCTACATCCCGCACTCCGAGCGAATCGTCACGGTCGAGGACGCGGCGGAACTGAGGCTACAGCAGCCGCACGTCGTCCGTCTCGAGGCGCGTCCGCCGAACATCGAGGGCAAGGGCGCGGTGCCGATACGCGACCTCGTGAAGAACTGCCTCAGAATGCGCCCCGACCGCATCATCGTCGGCGAATGCCGCGGCGGCGAGGCTCTGGACATGCTGCAGGCGATGAACACCGGACACGACGGCTCGCTCACGACCGTCCACGCGAACTCGCCGCGCGACGTCATCTCCCGTCTCGAGACGATGGTGCTCATGAGCGGAATGGAGCTCCCCTCGCGCGCCATACGCGAGCAGATCGCGTCCGCAGTCGACATCATCATCCACGAGTCGCGCATGTCGGACGGCTCGCGCAAGGTGACGGCGATCACCGAGGTGACGGGGCTCGAGGGCAACCAGATAGTGATGCAGGACATCTTCGCATTCCGGCAGAAGGGCGTCGGGCCGGACGGGAAGATCCTCGGCGAGTTCAAGCCCACGGGCGCAATGCCGACTTGGTACGACCAGCTCCCCGGGCGCGGCATAAAGTGCGATCCGAAGATGTTCGACCCCGACTCTAACGTCAACGTGACACTGGAGCGCACGAGATGATACTGTGGCTTTCAGTCGTCCTGTTCGGGCTCTGCTTCGCCGGTGTCGCGTGGTACTTCTGCGCGGGCGTGAAGATCAAGTCCGGCTGGCAGAACGGGCAGAGCCCCCTCGCGCGCTGGCTCGACCAGCGCAGGCGCGACAAGTTCAACGAGCAGCTCCCCGAGGCGCTTGCGACGATGTCGAACGCTCTGAGGGCGGGCTTCTCGCTGTCGCAGGCGTTCGACTCCGTCGTCGCGCAGGGCGAGAAGCCGATGAGCGAGGAGTTTGCGATCCTGCAGCAGCAGCTGAGGATCGGCATGAGCTTCGAGGACGCGCTAGAGTCGATGTCGCAGCGCGTTGGGTCGGACGACCTCACTCTCGTCACGACGGCGATCCTCATCAGCCGCAAGACGGGCGGAAACGTCACGGAGATCTTCGACAAGATATCCGAGACGATTCGCGGTCGCATGCGCATTGAGCGCAAGGTGAAGACGATGACGGCGCAGGGCCGCATGCAGGGCATAATCGTCTCGGTGATGCCGCTCTTCCTCGGCATCGTCATGACGGTCCTAAAGCCGAAGCTGATGATTCCGTTCATGTGCAGCTTCACTGGCGTCGTCTCGATCGGCGCGATGCTCGCGCTCATCATAGTCGGCTGGCTCATCATCCGCAAGATCATCAAGATCGACGTATGATGCCTCTTTGCGAGACGGACGCATTTTTGGTAAAATATCAGCTTATGAAAACACATATTGTCGCGTTGTCTACATTTGCGGTCTGTTCCATGTCATGGGCCGCGCAGGTTGTTGACGTGAAGGTCCAGGCTCTTGACGGGTTCGGGGGCGACACCGGGTCCGTAGTGAGCCGCTGCCAGACGAAGGCTGGGCAGGAGTACGACCCCGTGGCGCTTTCCCGCGACGTGAACACGCTCAAGGACTCCAACGAGTTCGAGGACATTTCCGCGGACGCGAAGGAGACCGGAGACGGCGTCGAGGTCACGTTCTACGTCAGGCGCAAGATGCGCTACCGCGCGCCGGCGATCGTCGAAGGCGCCGACTTCTTCAGTGCGTCGAAGGTAATGAAGGATGCCGAGCTCAAGGACGGCTACCTTTTCGGCGAGTCGGATCTGGCGGAGGCGGCGGCGAAGGTCCGCAAGGCCTACCAGAAGAAGCACTTCCCCGACGCGAAGGTCACGGCCACGGCCGAGCCCCTTGGCTCGGGCAACGACTGCACCGTAAGGTTCGTCGTCGACGAGGGCACCAGGAAGAAGATTTCCTCCTATGAGTTCGACGGCAACGAGAGCGTCGACGAGGCGGAGCTCCGCGAGGCGATCGGCGACCTGCCGTGGTGGAATCCGCTCGGCTGGTTCTCCGACTCCCCGACGACGGACGAGCAGCTCAAGCAGTGCGTCGCGAAGGTTGAGGACGTCTACCGCAACCACGGCTTCCTCGACGTCAGGGTGGCCGATCCGATCCTCGAGCCGCGCGACGGCGGCAAGGCGGCCGTCGTGTTCCCTGTCACGGAGGGAACGTGCTACAAAATCGGCGAGATGAAGATCGTCGGCCTTACGCGCTATCCCGAGGGAGTGGTGCGCGAGAAGAGCCAGCTGCCCGAGGCCGGCGCGGTCGCGGGACTGAAGACCCTTACCGACGCGGCGCGCCGCATCGAGGTCGTCGTCGGGTCCGGCGATTCCGGCCTTGCCGACACGCATGTCGTGGCGAAGCCGATTCCGTCTGCCGCCGATCCGTCCGTCGCGGACATCGTCTTCGAAGTCGCCGAGGGTGTTCCCGTCGTGATCAACGATGTGAAGATACGCGGCAACGACTACACGAAGGACAAGGTCATCCGCCGCGAGATTGCGCTTGCTCCCGGCGACCGCATGCTCGAGGACCGCGCGGAGCGCAGCCAGAAGCGCCTCCAGAACCTCGACTACTTCTCCCGCGTGCGCTACTACCTCGAGCTGACGGGCAAGGGCAAGGACGCGAACGGCGCGGAGTGGCGCGATCTCGTCTATGAGGTCGAGGAGAAGAACACCGGCTCGTTCATGGTCGGCATCGGCGCAAGCTCCGTCGACTCCGTGTACGTCTCCGCCGAGGTGCAGCAGTCCAACTTCGACCTCTTCGCCCCCGAGAAGCTCTTCCGCGGCGGCGGACAGAAGGGCAGGCTCTACGTCGCGGCAGGTCCGCGCATCCAGAGCTACGAGGCCAGCGTGACGGAGCCCTACTTCCTTGACCGCCTCCTCGAGCTCACAGTCGAGGCGTACCGTCGCAACAGGTGGTACGACGAATACGACATCATCCGCTCCGGCGGCGCGGCGACGCTCGCGTATCCGGTGAAGTTCTGGAATCCGAAGAGGCTGTGGCGGAACGACGTGGATCCGCTCGTCACGTTCGGCAGGTTCGGCGTCAGGCTCGGCGGGGAATTCATTCAGTTCGACGACGTCGAGAACAAGTACTACACGTACAAGGGCGTCACGAAGAGGTGGCTCAAGGAGGAGGAGCACAAGTACGGCGACGCGGCGGAAGGCGTTGTGCGCATCTTCTGGTCGCATGACGACCGCGACAACTTCCGCATGCCCACGGAGGGCTCCAGGACGCAGATATTCCTCGATATTGCGGGTGGCGACAACGAGTACTACCGTCTCGGATTCAATCACAGGCACTTCTTCTCGCCTTGGCGCGGAATCGTCTCGGGCGACAGCTGGATGAAGCAGCACGTCTTCATGGTCGGCGCGCGCGCGGAGACGATCGACGGGTTCGGATCGAACAACGACGTGCCGATCTACAACCGCATGTTCCTCGGCGGTCCGAAGTCCATCCGCGGCATCGAGTACCGCTACGTCTCCCCGTACATCAAGGAGACGCACGGCGGCGACTACATCCCGTGGGGCGGCCAGACGCTTTTCTGCATGAATTTCGAGTACACGGTGCCGGTCGTCAAGATGGTGCGCCTCGCCGTGTTTTCCGACCTCGGCTGCGTCGGGGAGGATGACTTCGACCTCGACTTCAGCGACAACTTCGCGTGGACCGTCGGCGTCGGCGTCAGGCTCGACATCCCGATGTTCCCGATCCGTCTCGACTTCGCGACGCCGATCGAGAAGCCCGACCATTGCGAGGAGGAGGTCTTCTCCTTCACGGTCGGATACGACTTCTGACGGACTGGAGACGGGGCGGCGGCGACGCAGCCCCGGTCAAATGGCTGCTGCAGACAGAATCGCGGAGTCCGTGCGCAGGTTCCTCTCGCACGACAGCGGGCCATTCGCGCAGTTCGTGAAGTACGGCGCGGTGGGCGTTATGGCGACGTGCGTCCAGTTCGCCGTCTTCTACGCCCTTGCCGCAACCTGCCTCAGGTGCCTCACCGCAGAAGATCGCGCGGTGGCGCTACTGGGGTTGCCGTATGCCGTGTTCTCCGGTTCGGAGCCCTGGTATGCGTCGAGGTGGTTCCTCGCCGCCGTCGCCACTGCCGTGGGATTCACCATCGCAAACGTCTTCTGCTGGCTGATGAACCGCGCGTTCGTGTTCCGCCCCGGCAAGTTCGCGTGGTACGCTGAGTTCGCGTTCTTCTTCGGTGCCGCCGCGGCCGCCACGGCGGTTGCGCTCGTGGTCCAGAGCCTGCTCATACGCTTCGTCGGGGTCACGACTTCCTTTGCCGCCATAGTCGAGGTCATCGTGTCGTTCCTGGTGAACTTCTTCACGCGCAGGTTCTTCATCTTCAAGGGCTGAGGCGGATTATGGACAGAGGGCTTGTGTATATCCTGTCTTTCTTCTCCTTCTGGCTCGGGGCGTGCATCGCCTCGTTCCTGAACGTCGTCATCTGGCGCGTGCCGCGCGGCGAGTCGATAGTCTCCCCGCCGTCGCACTGCCCGAAATGCGGCTCGGCGATCAGGTGGTGGCAGAACATCCCGATCCTCTCGTGGCTTGCGCTGCGCGGCAGATGCGCCGCGTGCAAGGCGCCGATTTCGCCGCGGTACATCTGCGTCGAGGCGCTTGGCGGCGTCCTCTTCCTCGCGGCATTCCTGCATATGCTGAAGTTCGGACTGCCGCTTCACTTTCTTGTAGTCTATTGGATTTGGATCGCGCTCATGATCGTCGGTTCGTTCATAGACTTCGACCACCAGCTGCTGCCCGACTTCGTGACGGTGGGCGGCATGGCGCTCGGGTTGGTCTCCAACGCCTACGACAGCTTTTTCTTCTGGGGAAAGATCTACTGGGAAAACTACCTCCTTTATTGCGTTGGCGGGCTCGCGTTCGGTTTCGGACTTCTCTGGCTTGTCCGCTGGCTCGGATCGAAGGCATTCAGGCGCGAGGCGATGGGGATGGGCGATGTGTTCCTGATGGGCGCGGTCGGCGCGCTGTTCGGTCCGGTCGCGGTTCTCGTGACGCTGATTCTCTCGTCCGTCTTCGGAAGCGTCGTCGGCGTCGGGATGGTTCTCCTTTCAAGGGCAAGGCTTGGAAAGTTCGTGGCGATACCCTACGGACCATACATTTGCCTGGGCTGCCTTGCATGGATGTTTCGCGGTCCCGAAATGGTTGAGTGGTACTTGCATCTTGTCAAGTAGACCATGCCGGCGCTCCCGAATCTGGGGAAATTTGCCCCCTTGCGCGGTTTGGTAACAAAATGATATAATATTTGCTCATTTCGCGGGATCGGGGAAAAACCGGTTCCGCTTGGCAACGCGGACAAAACCCCGGGAAACGGGCACAAATCCGCACAAAAAAGAAGAAAGAGAAAAAAGATGCAGAAGAGCTACCGTGCTCCGAATCCGGGCGACAAGCGTCCGTGGTTCATCATCGACGCGAAGGACCAGCCGATTGGCCGCCTCGCAGTCGTCGTCGCTAACAAGCTCCGCGCGAAGGATCTCCCCACGTTTGATCCTTCCGTCGACGCAGGCGCCTTCGTGATCGTCACGAACGCCGCGCTCGTGAAGCTCACGGGCAAGAAGGAGGAGCAGAAGACCTACCAGCGCTACAGCGGCTACAGGAACGGACTCAAGGAGTTCACCGCCGCCGAGATGCGCGCGAAGCATTCCGACCGCATGATCAAGGAGGCGGTGTGGGGCATGCTCCCGAAGAACAACATCGCGCGCAAGATGATGACGCGCGTCAAGGTGTTCGCGGGAGAGGCCGACAAGGGAACTCTCGCGGCGCAGAAGCCGGTCGAAATCAAGCTCTAAGGAGGATTTAAGAAATGGCAACCAAGAAGGCTATATCCGCTGGAACCGGCCGCCGCAAGACTGCGACCGCCCGCGTGAACCTCGTCGAGGGCAAGGGTGCGTGGACCGTCAACGGCGTCGCGCTCGAGGAGTACATCCCGAGCGAGGCCCTGCGCGACTACCTCAAGCAGCCCGTCGCGATCTCCGGATACGACATGGAGAAGGTCGACGTCGTCGTCTTCGCCAAGGGCGGCGGAATCTCCGGCCAGGCCGGCGCAATCCGCCACGGTCTTGCCCGCGCGCTTGTCGCTGCGGACGAAACGACCCGCGCCGCTCTCAAGAAGGCTGGCTGCATGACCCGCGACAGCCGCATGAAGGAGCGCAAGAAACCCGGTCAGCCCGGCGCCCGCAAGCGCTTCCAGTTCTCGAAGCGTTAATCATGGCATTCGGTTTTCTCAAGAAGATCGCAGCCGTCATCACCGGCAGGTCCTCCGCGAAGAAGGAGGACTCTGCCGGTGGCGCGAAGAAACGCCGCCGCGGCGGACGCGGCAAGGGCGGCAACGCGCAGAACCAGCAGCAGAAGGGCGGCCAGCAGCAGAAAGCCCAGCAGAAGGGTCAGCAGCCCAAGGGCGGCCAACAGCAGAAGAAGCAGGGCGCCCCGCAGCAGCAGAAAGGCCAGCAGAAGGGTCAGCAGCCCCGCGGAGAGCGCAGGGACGACCGTCGCGGCCCGCGCAGGGGCGACCGCGGACGCCGCGGTCCCGTGCATGTCGATACGGCCGCGAACGAGATGCGCCCGGGCGGCGAGATTTCGCCCGAGGAGCTTGCCGCGCGCAAGGCCGCGCATGCCGCGTGGTCGATTGATTCCTTTCAGGTCGAGCCCATTGAGGGCAAGAAGCGCTTTCACGACTTCAACCTCCCGTCCGAGGTGATGCACGGCATCGCCGACCTCGGTTTCAAGTACTGCACCGAGATTCAGGCTCTCTCGCTCGAGCAGGCTCTCGCCGGGAAGAACATCGCCGGTAAGGCGCAGACGGGCTCCGGCAAGACTGCGGCGTTTCTCGTCGCGATTCTCACACGCTATCTCAGGAGCCCCGAGAACCGCGCCAAGGAGGGCGGCAACCCGCGCGCCCTCGTGATCGCGCCGACGCGCGAGCTCGTCATCCAGATCTGCAAGGACGCCGACGCGATCGGCAAGTACACGGGTCTTAGGGCTCTCGCCATCTACGGCGGAATGGACTACGACCGCCAGCGCAAGGAGGTGCTCTCCGCGCCCGTCGACCTTCTGGTCGCGACCCCGGGGCGTCTCCTCGACTTCGTCAAGTCGCGCGTCATCAACCTCTCGAACGTCGATACGCTCGTCATCGACGAGGCGGACCGCATGCTCGACATGGGCTTCATCCCCGACGTCAGGCGCATCATGAGCTACCTGCCGCCGAAGCAGAAGCGCACGACGATGCTCTATTCCGCGACGCTCAACGACGCGGTGATGCATCTCGCGATGAACTGGATGGAGGAGCCCTACAAGGCCGAGGTGGAGTCCGAGACGAATGCCACCGACACCGTGAAGCAGGTCGTCTACGTCATCCAGGCGAAGGACAAGTTCACCGTCCTCTACAACCACATCGCGCTCCATCCGGACGCGCGCACGATTGTGTTCTGCAACCGCAAGTGCACGACCGAGGACGTCTACGAGTCGCTCAAGATCCGCGGAGTCAATGTCGAGATGCTCTCCGGCGACGTAAACCAGAACAAGCGCCTGAAGGTGCTCGACGCGTTCCGCGACGGCGAGGTAAAGATCGTCGTGGCGACGGACGTCGCCGGACGCGGCATCGACGTCAAGGGTCTTGAGTACGTCGTCAACTTCGACTTCCCCTACGAGGCGGAGGACTACGTGCACCGCATCGGCCGCACCGGCCGCGCGGGCTCGACCGGCATCGCGATCTCGTTCGCGGATGAGTACGAGAGCTGCCAGATCCCCGACATCGAGAAGTACATCAACGAGGAGCTGAAGTGCACCGTGATCGGTCCGGACGACCCGCTGATGAAGCCGATACCCCCTCGCCATTCGAAGCTTGGCGAAGTCGATGCCGCCGCGAAGGCGGAAGTCGACGCGCGCGAAGCGGCGGGCGAGGAGGAGAAGGCGGCGGCCGCCGCGTTGGTCGGCGCGAACGCGTCCACCGCAGACGGAAGGCCCGCTGTCCTCAAGGAGGACGCGCCGCAGCGCGAGCTCCCGAAGTTCGAGAACGCTCTCGAGCCGAAGGCTCCGCCGCCGGACGAGTCGGACATCTATTCCAAGCCTGTCGAGCAGAAGGCGAAGACGGAAGAGTGGACGGTCTGACGGACCCTACCTGCTCTTCGAGAACTGGCGGTCAAGTTCGCGCGTGGAAGTGAAGATCATTATCCGCTTCCCGCGCGGACAAACATAAGGCATCCTGCAGGCGGCGAGCTCTTCGATGAGTTTCGTCGCGCCTTTTTCATCCATTGCCACGGACATCCCGGCGAACGACCTCGCGATCGACTTCGCCACGAGCTCCTCGCGCCAGCGCTCCCCGCGCCGCGCGCCGCCTTCGGCGAGATCGCGCGCAATCGTGGACAGAACGTCCGATGCGGACATTCCGCCGAGTATCTGCGGAACAGCGTCGATCTTGAAAGTGTCGCGTCCGAACTCCTCGATGCGGAATCCCATCGCCCTTATGTCCGGGAGCGCCGACGATATGCGCGCCGCCTCCACGGGCGAAAGCCGCACTGCGTCCGGGATGAGCAGCTGCTGCGACAGCGCGGCGCACCCGCCGCGCGACGCGTCGACAAGGCGCTCGAACGCGATTCTCTCCCGCGCTGCGTGAGGATTCACCGTGACAAGCCCAGAATCCGTCTCGATGATGACATAGCCGCTCTCCGTCGACGCGAGAAAGCGGAACCACTTCCATGGACGCGCGCCGTCTTCATCGGCCGCTATCGGAAGCTCCACGACAACCGGGGCAGGCACGGGTTTTACTGGCTGATTTTCAGGGGACTTTATTGCCGGCTGATGAATGTTGAATGTCGTCTGCCGGTTGTCGCTTGCCGCCTGCCGGTTGTCGATTCCCGCTGTTGGCTGTCGGATGTCGACTGTCGCCGCAGGCTCTGCAACTGGCTGCGTAATCTCGTCCGCCGGCGGTCTTTCGTCGAAGGGCTGGGGCTCGACTGGTCTTGAAAAGTTGAGCGCGCGCTCGATTGCGTGTTCGATCGCGTGCTTTACGGCGACGTTGTCGCGGAAGCGCACCTCGCGCTTTGTCGGATGGACGTTTACGTCAACCTGCGACGGCGGGAGGTCGATGAAGAGAAAGAGCGCTGGCTTTGCATCGCCCTGGTGACGCGGGTATGCCTCGCGGATGGCGTATGCGATTGACGGGGCGGATGCGGGGCGTCCGTTGACGAAGACGTACTGCTCACGCCTTGTGGGCGCGGAGAGGTTCGGGCGCTCGATGTAGCCTGTGACGCGGACGGGCTGGGTGCGCGAGTCTGGGGTCTCAAGCGGGAGGAGCTTTTCGGCGAAGTCTGGTCCGAATATGTCAAGCAGCCTGTCGGAGAGAGTCGCCGCCGGCGCGAGGCGGTAGACTTCGCGTCCGTCGACGACGAGGGAGAATCCGACCGAGGGATGCGCGAGGGCGTGCACGGTGAAGACGTTCTTGACGTGGCCTTCCTCGGTGGGGAAGGAGCGCAGGAACTTGCGGCGCGCGGGGACGTTGCAGAAGAGGTCGCGCACTTCGACGAGAGTCCCGGGCGGGCATCCCGCGGCGGTCACCTCGGCGAGCGAGCCGGCGTTGACGACGACGAGCGTTCCTTCGTCCGAGTCGTGCCGGCGCGTCGTGATGGAGAAGCGCGAGACGGACGCGATGGAGGGGATCGCCTCGCCGCGGAAGCCGAGCGTGTCGATCTCCTCGATGTCGCCGACGTCGAGTATCTTTGAGGTTGCCTGGCGCTCCAGCGAGAGAACCGCGTCGTCGCGCGTCATTCCGCATCCGTCGTCCTGCACGGCGACGAGCTTGCGTCCGCCCTGCGTGATGGTCACGCGGATGTTCGCGGCGCCTGCGTCTATCGAGTTCTCGACGAGTTCCTTTACGACGGACGCAGGGCGCTCCACGACTTCGCCGGCCGCGATCTTGTTCGCGACGTGGAGCGGGAGAACCCTGACATGTCCGTCTCTGGCTGTCATTTACACGTCCAGGTTAATGTTGCGGCGCAGGAACGTCGGGATGTCTAGGTCCTCGCCGTTCCAGATCGTCGGTTCGGCGTTGTTGAAGCGCCCGCGCCCCTGGGGGCCGACGCCGAGCGGTCCGCTCTGCTTTTTACGGCGCTTCGGGCTCATCACGCCGCCCGGCTTCTCCTCGGAGCCGTCCTTGACGTTCGCCTCGAAGAGGAGAAGGACGACTGAGATGCGTCCGGAGAACGTCTCCTCGTCGTTGACGGTGGCGAGCTCGAACGACGCGGCGTGCGAGCCGAACGCTGCGCGGATTCCGTCGGAGATGTCGCCTATCTCCTTGAGCCTGAGGTCGTCGCCTGCGAGGACTCCGCACAGTATTGCGCGAACCGGACCGGAGCCGGTCGCGAGGAGTGGCGCGCGCGTGAGCGCGTCGACTGCATCGGCGGCGCGTGACGGGCCCTGCATGGTGACCGCGGCGAATCTGCCGCGCCCTGCCTTGGCGAGGAGGTGGCGTATGCGTTCCGCGTCGAGCCTGAGGTAGCCAGGCTTCTCGACGAGGCGCCAGAAGAGTGTCACGGCGGAGGCCATCGTGTCGACGGCGCGGCGCATTCCCTCGTCCATCGTCTCGGCGTCGCCCACGAGCTTGTCTAGCGGGACGAAGAACGTGGCGTTCGCAGCCTCTTCGATCATCGTCATGACGCCGCGCGCCGTGCGCTGGCGGTCCTCGCCTTCGAAGGTGAAGGGGGTGGTGGCGAAGACGACGGACGGGATGCCGTGCTCGGAGAGGTGCTTGATGGCCTCGAGCGAGGCTCCTCCTCCGGTGCCGCCGCCGAGCGACGTCGTTATGACGGCGAGCCTGACGCCGTCGAGGTACTGGTCCATCGCGGAGATGGAGTCCTCCGCCGCGAGCCGCGCGGCGACGACGTCTCCGCCGGAGCCGCGTCCGGAGAGGCGGTCTCCGCCGATCAGGACGAAGGGCTCGTCTGCGCGGTCCGAGCCGGAGGCGTCGGTATCGACGGCGAGGTACCTGAGTCCCTCGCCGAAGGCGCGGCGCACGCCGCGTGCGATGGCGGATCCGCCTCCGCCGATTCCGATAAGAAGCATTGACGATGTGTCGCTCATTAGAAGAACCTATCTAGGATGCTTTGAATTACTGATTTCTCCTCGTAGTTGCGGCTGGCGAAGAGAAGCGCGCCGGAAATCGCCGCGTAGGCTGCGGGGAATTCCTCCCCGTCGAGTCCGTCTACATGGATGGGCCTCCCGATGCGCGCGCCCATGCCGAGCTCGCGCGAGACGAGCGCGTCGAGGTCGCGCATCGCGGCTCCGCCTCCGGTGAGGACGACTCCGGCGTGGAGGCGGTTGAGGAGATCCTGGTCCTCGAGCGTCTCGCGGATGACGGTGAAGAGCTCTCTCAGGCGCGCGTTGACGACCGTCTCGAGCGCGCGGCGAGAGATCGTGCGTGTCTCGATGAGCGGAGAGGACCCCGGCACCTTGACGCGCTGTGGCGCCGACGGCGAGGCGCCGATGATCGCGGAGGCCTCGTTGATTTTGAGCTGCTCGGCCTGGGAGTTGGTCGTCTGGAAGGCGTGCGCGATGTCGTTCGTCACATGGTCGCCGCCGACGCCTATGACGCCGGTCGCGGCGAGGTACCCGTCGGAGTACGCGGCGTATCCGGTGGAGCCGCCGCCGATGTCCAGTACCAGCACGCCGTTGCGCTTCTCGTGCGACTCAAGGACCGCCTCGGCGGCGCATGTCGCGGCGAAGAGGGGGTCGCGTATCTCCAGCTTCGCGGACTCCGCGGCCGTGCGCGCGTCGTTGATGCGGTTGCGGTCTGCGTGGATCTGGAGCGTGTTGAGCTTGAGGATGCGCCCGGACATTCCGGTCGGGGAGGTGATTCCGCCGAGGGAGTCGACCTCGTAGTCCTGTTCCACTATGTCGAGGAACTCGCGGTCCTTCGGGAGTTGCATCGTGCGAGAGCTGCGGTACACGGAGTCGATCTCGTCCGAGCCGACCTTCGCGCCCTCGATGGCGATCATGCCCTGGAAGGGGTCCGCCTTGATGTGCTGCCCCGAGACGACGAGAAAGGCGTTGCCGAGCATGATCGAGCTGCCTGCCTCGGTCTGCTTGCGCTCGATCTCGTGTAGGACGCTCTTTATCGAGGTCGTCGCCTGGTTGATGTCGAGTATCTGGCTCTTGCGCACGCCCGTCGACGGGATCTCGGCGTGGCAGGTCATCCTGAGCCTGTCGTCCGCCGCCTTTTCGCCGATGGCGAGGACGGTGCGCGTCGTTCCGATTTCTATCGCTGCATGGAAGTCTGTCATAGGAATTCCCTCATCGTGTTTCCGTACACCGCGCCCTCACGGCGGGCGTCCCACTCGCGGATGCTGCCGTCGACGTTGCTGGAGATTGCCTTCGACAGCTTGTCCAGCCTGTCGACCAGGCTTGGCAGCATGGCGTCGCTCGGCTCCTCCATTCCGTTCCAAGCGATCTTTGCCTTGGTGTAGTCCTCGCGGATTATCGTTATGTAGTCTGGCTTGGAGGCGTCCGCCTCGATGACGCCCAGCTCGCTGAAGCGCTCGCGGCACATCTCGACGAGCCGCAGGGCGGAGAGCGTCATGCCGGTGAGCCGCTTCCCTTTCTGGGTGCCGGGCGCGGCTCCTTCGCGTATCGTCGGGAGCATCTGGGTTCCGCTCGACGAGATGAAGACGACTCCGTCAGTGTCGACGACGCGTCCGGACGCGTCGTTGCGCCCCTTGATGCCGAGCCTTGCGACCGGCACGCGCTCCTCGACGTCTATCTCGACGCGGTTTGGCAGGTGGCGGGTTATCCTGATGTTCCGGATGTTCGGAATCTTCTCCATGATCTCGCGGCGGCGGCGCTCGAAGTCGATGGCGGCGAGGTTGGCGCCGTTCTTGATCCCGAACTGTCCGGCGATCACGTCCGCGCGCACCATGCGTCCGTCCGTTATCGACACCTGCGAGGCGTAGTCCGTAATGACGCACTGCTCCTCCCAGATGTCGCGGAGGCGTCCGTACGCGAACACCAGCGCGCCGATGAGCGCGAAGAACGCGACGATCCCCGCGAGAGCGAGGGCCCTGCGTCCGCTGTGCTTCGTCCTGAGCTTGTTCTCTTTCATCGTCAGTCGTGCTTTGCGGAGCCGAGTATGCGCTCGCACACGCCGGCGAATGTGAGGCCGGTCTTCATCCCGGCCTTGGGGACGAGCGAATGCGACGTGAAGCCGGGGGACGTGTTGAGTTCGAGGACATAGCACCTGCCGAGCGGCGACACGCGGAAGTCCACGCGCGTCACGCCGCGGCACCCGACGGCGTTGTACGCGTCCACGGCGATCTTCTGCAGCTTGCGCGACAGCTCGCCGTCCTCGAGGAACGGATACTGCGTCTCGTTCGACTCGTACTTCTCCTGGTAGCCGTACCATCCGCCCTTGGCGACGATCTCGATGACGGGCAGCGGCTCCCCGTCGATGACGCCTACGGTGAGCTCCCGCCCCGGGATGAACTCCTCGACGAGGATGGTCGGCTTGGCGTCGCCCGAAGCCCCCGCTCTGGCGCGGTTGATCGCCGCGAGCGCCGCGTCGAGCGCGTCTTTCCACTCCTCCGGACGCGACACCTTGGAGATTCCGACGGACGAGCCGTCGCACGGCGGCTTGACGACGACGGGAAGGGGAAGGGGGGACGACTCCGTGTCGGGGTTCGCGAGCGACCATGCGGCCGTGGGGACGCCCTTCATCTCGAGCACCATCTTCGTCTTGACCTTGTCCATGGCTATCCGCGAGGACATCGCGCCGGGTCCGGTATAGGGGATCTTCAGCGCGTCGAGCGCGGACTGCACCCCGCCGTTCTCGCCCCAGCCGCCGTGGAGCGCGATGTACGCCGCATCCACGTCCTTCGGCATCGCCGACAGGTCGTCCGCATCAAGGACAACCGGCACGACGTCGTACTTGCCCAGGCTCGCGAGCGCCTCCGCGATGTTTTTCCCGCTCTGCAGCGACACCTCGCGCTCGCTCGAGGTCCCGCCCATCAAAACTGCAATCTTTTTCATCTCCCATATTATAGCAAATTGTGCGCGCGGCGGGGGTCAGGCCTTGAGCATCTGCTTGCGGAGGGCGAGTGCGACGGCCTCGGCGCGGTTTGTCACGCCGAGGCGGGCGAAGATGGCCGACAGCTGCTTCTTGATGGCGACTTCGGAAACGCCGAACTGCTTGGCGATGTCGGAGTTGGACTGGCCCTGCGCGACGGAGGCGAGGATGTCGAGATGACGCGGGGAGAGACTCGGCGTCGAATTGTCCTCCTCGGCCTGCCGCATGAGTCTTTCCGGAATGAGGCGCTTCCCAGCCATGATGGAGCGGATCGCCTCTATGAGGTCGTTCGCGGCCGTGTCCTTCATCAGCGCGCCGTCTGCGCCGCTCGTGATTGCGTCCGACATCTCCTTCGAGGTGCCGAAGGAGGTGAGGACCATTATCTTGATTTCCGGGCAGGCCTCGTGGATGAGCTTAGTCGCTTCTGCGCCGGAGAGCTCCGGCATCATTAGGTCCATGATGATGATGTCCGGCTTGAGCGCGAGCGCAAGCTCGACGGCCTGTCTTCCGTTCCTTGCCTCCCCGACGATCTTCATGTCGTCCTCGCAGGCGACGAGCGTCGAAAGCCCCATGCGCATGAGCATGTGGTCGTCGGCGAGCATGATGCGGATCTTGGCTTTTTTCATGGAGCGTGCGCCTCCTGGGTCTGGACGGTTGGCATCGGCATGGAGACGGCGGCCCTTGTCCCGTCGCCAGGCCGTGAGTCGATGGTCAGTGTCCCGCTAAGCTTCTCGAGCCTGTTGCGGATTCCCTCAAGCCCGAAGTGCCCCTGGAGAGGCCCGTCGCAGTTTGCGGGGTCGAATCCGCATCCGTTGTCCCTCACCGAGAACAGGATTCTTCCCGCCTCCGTACAGCCCGCGACCTTGACATCGGTCGCGCCTCCGTGCCGTATGGCGTTTCCGGTGAGCTCTCGTATGATGGCGAGGATGGCGTGCGCGGTGGTGTCCTTGAGGCGGCGGCGCGGGACGTTGAAGCGGATGCTTATCGCGGTGTCGCCGTCTAGCTGGTCGAGCGTTTTGCGTATCGCCTCCGCGAAGTCTGGTTCCTCGAGCGTGTCGCTTCTCAGGTCGAAGAGGCACTGCCTCAGTTCGGTGCGGCACGAGTTCAGCATCTTCTCCGCGGTCTCGAGGCACCTGCGCGAGACGGCGGGATTCCTGTCCAGCGTCTTCGCACCCGCCGCGACCTGGCAGGCGACTCCGGCGAGTTCCTGCGAGAGCGAGTCGTGCAGCTCCACGGCGAGACGCGTGCGCTCGTCCGTCTTGAACTCGGCGATGGCGTGTGCCACCTGTTCGCGGTAGAGTTCGCGTCCGCGCCTGTTTACGAGCTTCTGCAGAATGCGGTTCCAGATGTAGACTCCCACAAGCGCGGCGGCTAGGATGGAGATCACGACGAGAAGCCGGATGGGAGTCCACCACGGCGGACGCGCGATGATGCGAATGTCCTCTGGCGTGCGGATGACGGAGACAAGGTTCCTTATGCGCGGGAAGATGTCGTCCGGGTTCCACCTCCCGATCTCGAGGAGACAGCGTCCGGTGACCTCCAGCTCTGTGCCGACCTCGATGTCGTCCGCTGCGTCTGGATGCAGCCCGAGGTCCACGGTGAGCTTGAAGGGGCCGCAGGCGAGCAGCATCCGACGCACCGAGTCGTCGGGCGAGGACATGCTCTGGACGACCCCCCTGAGCCGCATCAGACGTCCGTGGCTTCCCGGATCGATGGCGCTCGGCCCTCCGTCTCCGCTGTACACCGAGGCGAGGTCGGTGATCTCTGCCTCCTCCTGACGCGCCGCCGCGCGAGCCTCCGCGCGGACTACTGCGCGCGAGAGGTTTACGCGGAAGAGGTCCGTCTCCGGGTATCCCGCTGCCGTCGCCTCGTCGCCCGGCGACGGCGCGGACTGTCCGTGGGCGAGGGTTACGTTGACGATGCGTCCGCCGCCCGTGCGCACCATCATCCTGTTTCCGCCCCAGACGGCAAGTACCTCGCCGGAGACGGTCCGCCTGCCGCGCCTTGCGATTTCGCGCGGAGTGCGGTAGAGCGCCTTCTCCAGCGGCGGCGCGGCGAACGGATCGCTGAGGGCAGGCTCTACGACGGAGACGTCCGAGCGGTTGTCGACGGAGATGAAAGGCCCGGAGAATTTGCGGCTGCCGGAGACGGTGCGCATGAACCGTCCCTTCACGCGCACCCGCGCGTCGCGAAGCGACTCGAGGTCGGTTTCCTCGCCGGGAGCTACGCGGAGCGCCACGGGCAAAACGTCTTCCGCGTCCTTGAGCAGGAGGAAATGGTTGCTTGCGTCGATTTCGTCGGGAAAGGCGTCGATGACCGTGCCCGTCGTCACGACGGTGCGGAGATGGTGGCGCTCTTCGCTCATGTCCCGCAGGGGCAGGACGAGAGGGGCTGATACGGATCCCGAGCCGACGGAGGCGATAGTGTCGGCTTCGATGTCGATTTCCTGGTGCAGCGACATGTGGGCAAGCCCCGAGAGGGCCACTATCTCGCCTGCGGACGGCCTGTAGGCCGTTCCATTCTTGATCTCGACCCAGGCGCTGGAATCGCTGACGACAATGTAGTCGTGGGACGGCTCGTCGACGGCCTGCACCGTGCCTGTTATGCAGAACGGCGTGTAGCGGCGGCGCGGATCGTCCGCGAAGCCGTTAAGTTCCTCGGCAGAGCGCAGCGTCTCGCCTTCCGTCGCCGCAGGCGCGGCGGCTGCGATGGCCATCGAGAGTATTGTGGAAATCATCATCATTGCAAAGTATACCACAATTCCTTCTGTTCGTGCATTGCAACTTCGGTATACTTTCGGATAGCCCGCCGTATACCCGTGGATAATTGTATTGTGTTGAGTGCATTTGATACAATGGAAGCAAAAGGAACTCTTGCACGCCCAGACAATGAAAGGAGACGATATGAGAAAGCTTCTGCTGTCCGCATCTCTTTGCGCGCTCTGCGCGGCATTCGCGCACGGCGCCTTTACGAAGCGCATAGCCTTCACGACGTCTGGATACGACGGCGATTCCGCGCTCGCGAACTTTCCCGTGCTAGTGAAGCTTCCCGGAACGATTCAGGGTTTCGACTATGCGGACTTCGGCGGCACGCAGAATCTCGTGTTCAAGGATTCAGAAGGAAGCGTCATTCCCCACGAAGTCGACACCTGGGACACATCGGGGACTTCGCTCGTCTGGGTCCGCGTCCCTTCGGTCACGAAAACGACGGTGTTCCATATGTACTACTGCGGATCGGACAACACCGCAAACACACCCGCCGCAGTCTGGACCGCCGCGAACTACGTCGGCGTCTGGCACATGGACGAAGCGTCTGGCCAGATTGCCGACGCGACGGGCCACGGGCTTACGGCAACCCCGGCGGGCACCTATGCTGCTTCCAGCGCGCGCTACACTGGCACCGATGCGCCAATCGGCCATGCTCGGCAGACTGGAGGGAACGCCAACACGAAGGGATACCTTTCCATCCCTAGCTATGATTCATTCAATGTCGGCAACACATTTACCATGTCGGGCTGGGTGCGCGCCACGGGGCTCGGCAGCAGTCCGCGGCTATTCTCGCGCAAACAAGGATATAAGGATACTAATGGCTGGGAAATTGAGATGTCGACATTCACATCGCTTAAAGCGCGCGGAGCGAACAAGGATTCGTATGTTGTTTCACAGATTCCGACGTTCCAAACCAAGTGGGTGCATATGGCGTTCGTCTTTAACGGCGGCGTGCTCACGGCGTACGCCAATGGCGAACCTCTGTCCTCGACAGGCTCGATTACCGCAGCTACCGATAACAATTTGCCGCTTTCCATCGGCAGCGATTCGGATGGTTCGGAGGCGCACATCCAGGGTGCGTTCGACGAATGCCGGCTTCTCGACGCGGTTGCGTCGGCGGACTGGATTGCCGCGGAGTACGCGACGGTTGCGAGCGACACATTCGTCACGGCCGGCGACATAGAGGATGTCGGTGCCAAGCCCGGCATGGCGATTTTCGTGCGGTGAGTATACCTTCGTATACGCGGGGGTATACCTCTGAATAATTGTTCGCCATCTGCAAATCTGCTATACTTTAGGCGTCATCACGAGAAAAGGAGATTCAAATGAAAAAACTCGTTTCCGCAGCACTGCTCACTTCGGGGCTTCTGGCCTTCGGCGACGATGTCGCGACGCTCGAGGCAGGGCTCAAATCGGACATCATGGACAAGGTCAATCAGGTGAACCCGATTGACTCCGCGACGGGCAAGCGCAAGTACATCTCGTTCGCCATGATCTCCGACATCCACAAGTGCAAGCGTGTGGAAGGTGACGACGCGGCGTCGAATCCCGTCACGACCTACTGGTACGGTTCCGCTGGCTGCCTTACCGAGGCCGAGCAGTCGATCCGGCTCCTCGGGGCCGTCGCGTCGGACGCGGGGCTCGACGCCGTGATCAACGGCGGAGACATGTCGACCGCGCCGTTATACAACGGCGGCGCGCTGGACATGGGCCTCACGGAAGCCGAGTACACGAACGAGATCTGGAACGTGAAGGCGATGTTCGACCAGTACATCCCCGCGAGCGTTCCGCGCTTCACGGTTGACGGAAACCACGAGCGCAACTATTCGCTGAACGGCGCCAACATGCACATGTCGGACGATGCGTGGGCGTATGTGCTCACAAACTTCAACACATCCGCCGCCGCCGCGCATGCGCAGGGTGTCGACATCACCTACCACCGCGATCTCGCCACCGCGAAGCTCAATAATGGGACCGGACATTTCACCGGCAACTCCTACCACCTCGACTTCCGCCGCCTCCTCGCGTCCGGCGGCCCCAACGTGCGCATCGCCTGCGTGAGCCTCTACGACAGCGCAGATGGCGGCAAGTCCGAATACCGCGCCTACGACGCTGGGCAGTTCTACGATGCATCCGGCAATCTTATCGATCCTGCGCTCACGCCGGAGAACACCGTAATGGGCATGGTCGCGCACGGCGCTGAGGAAAAGGTCAGCGGAGAGTCCGGCAGAGGCGCCGCAGGCGTTCTCCAGTGCGGGTACATAAACGGCTACACGAACCCCGGGAGCCACGACGAGCCCTGGAACCTCGGCACGCACAAGGGCATGGGCTTCTTCGGACTCGTTGCCGCACACTTCCATTTCACGAACGAGAAGGAAATCGCGTCTAAGGCTGATCAGGATGCCAATCCCGGCAATACGGTGTGGGCTTCTGCCGTTTCTGTCGCTAGCGCATACGCGGTGAACTGTCCGAGCAAGCCGAAGAGCCACGAGCTCGGTACCCAGGCGGCCTACCACTTCAGCATCTTCGTGGTCGACACGGACAGCAAGAAGCTCCGCGAAATCCGCCTGGGCGGCTGGAGCGGCACCTATCCTTTCCCGCACGAAGACCCAGTCGTGCAGCTTCACGACTACACCATCCGCATGTCTTCGTCCGGCACTGAGCCTGTCCAGACCGCGCCGACGCTCGGCACGGTGACGGTGACGCCGGCGGTCACAAACGCGACGATCTCCGGCACGATCTCTTCGCTTGGCTCCGGCGCGACCGCGTGCGATGTCTATCTCGCGCTCGGTGCGAGCGCGAACACGCTCGGCGCGGCGACGAAGATCGCCGAGGGCGCGACGGCGTCGTTCAACTATGTTGTCTCCAATTTGACGGCGGCGACGACGTACTATTACTCGCTTTCGATCTCCAACAACGCAGAGACCGTGATGGGGGCGGTGAAAAGCGGAAATTTTACCACAGGGGCCGAGCCTGTTGAGCCCGGTCCCGAAACGCACGTCCATACTTGGGGCGAAGCGTCGTACGTTTGGTCCGCCGACAACGCGACGTGCACCGGAAGCGCGACGTGCACCGTCGATTCCGCGCATGTGACGAACGAAACAGTCACGGCGACCTACGCTGTCGTCCAGGCGGCGACAACCGAAGCGACCGGCACGGGGCGCTACACGGCGGTATTCCCTGGCGCGCCGTTCGCAACCCAGACGAAGGGCGTTACGATCCCCAAGGTAATTCCTCCGCCGCAGCCGGGCGAGGGGATTCTGCCGGGCGAGACGGCTGCCGAGACGCGCCAGACGATACAGGACGCGATCGACGCCGCCGTTCCGACGAAGGGAACCGTCACGCTCGGCAGCGGTCTTTTCGACATCGACGCGCAGCTGATGGTCACTGGCGGCGTCACGCTCGTCGGCCAGGGATGGGAGAGCACGACGATTCGGTTCGCGGGCACGAAGGCCGGATCCGATAACCGCGTCGCGAGCATTGACGGCGGAGGTGTCCTCGCTCATGTCGCACTGACCGGCGGCAAGGTCGACAACAACGACAAGTCCGGCGGCGGCGCTTACCTTGCCGACGGCACGATCTCCTGGTGCTGCATTACGAACAACTACGCGAAGCGCAACTACGGCGGCGGCGGCGTTTTCATCGGCGGAGCGGGGACCGCGAAGATCGACCACACGATCATTGCGGACAACTCAACTGGAACGGCATTCCTCAGCGGTGTCGGCGGTGGAATCGGCATCCGCGGAAGGTCGGGGCTCAAAGTCGAGATAGACAGCTGTCTTGTCTACGGCAACACGGCAGGCCCGTCTGGGCAGACGAGCCACGGCGGCGGCATCGCGGTCACCGGCGTTGCTGCGCAGGACAGCTTCACGACGGTCATACGAAACACAACGGTTGCGAACAACGGCGTCGTCGGCTCAGGGCTTGGCGGTGGAATCTACGTCGCTCAGGCAGACACGACGCTGATCAACTGCATCGTCTCCGGCAATACGGCGGAAGCGACGGCAACGGCAGGCGATGCGAATGTGGCGTACAAGGACGCAACAATCGCCTCCGCAGTCGGGAGCAAGACAACGACCTGCCTCTTCGGCGGAACGCCGCTCTTTGTCGATGCCGCGAACGGCGATTACCGTCTCGCCGAGAATTCGCCGGCGATTGAAGCCGGCACTGCATACGAAGGAATCGGAAAGGATCTTGCCGACAAGTACTTCTCGTATACGAAGCCGGCTATTGGCTGCTATGAATACGGCGACTATGATCCGCCGCCTGCAGACGAATGGGACATTCCGGGCGGGAGCGGCGGCATCAAGGGGATTGACGACGGACAGGGCGGAAAGTTCATCGCGTTCACGGCGATTGCGCGCGAGGGCGAGACGGTCGCGGTCGGGTTCCGCGCTGCGGAAATAGGTGCGAGCGTCGGCGCGTCCTTCGCGCTCATCTGCAAGGACAACCTTGCCGATACGGCGACATTCACAATCGACGCGACGCTGACGGAAGTTGCGAGCCCTCTTGGCGTGCTCGAGGCTGCGACGGACAAGGCGCAGATCTTTGTCGTCGGCATCGGAGCCGCGGATAACAACTGAGCGGACGAAACGTGAAGACAATTCTTGCCATATGCCTGGCCGCGGTCGGCGGTGCGGCCTTAGCCGTGGAGCTGATGCTCCCCGGCGAGGGCGCAACAGTCCCGCTCCTGAGCGACGGACAGAAGGCGTACTTCGACTCGTCCGACGAGGAGCGTCTCGCGAAGGCGGGCGACGCCGCGTACAGGGCGGAGCTTCTGGCGCTTGGGTGGTATCCGCAGCCCGTCGTGTTCGTCTGGTCTGGCATCAATTCCCGCAAGGAGCGTCTTCGCTTCCGCATCTGGCGCGAGGAGGACGATGTGTGCGTGTGCGACACGAACTTCGTCTACCTCACCACGGGGCGTTTCGAGCGGGACAATTTCCGCGTGGGATGCCGCTACCGCTGGGAGGTTGATGTCGCCGGGAAGGGGACGGATGTCGGGACTTTCCGGACGGAGGACCGCGCGCCGCGCCTCATCCGAGTGCCTGGCGTGCCGAACGTGCGCGACCTCGGCGGATGGCATGCGGCCGGCGGACGGAGGGTGCGGCAGGGGCTTCTTTACCGGTCGGCTAATCTGTGCGAAAACGCGTCGGAGTGTCCGGACGGACCGCCGCGCAGACGCCTCGACGACGCGGGAGTCCACTTCATGACGAACGCACTCGCCATCCGCACTGAACTCGACCTGCGTTCGCCGAAGGAGTGCGCAGGGCTTGACGGCTCTCCGCTCGGGGCGTCCGTCGTACGCGTCGAGATTTCGTCCGGATGCTATTCCCAGATGGACGAGCCGTGGGCGAAGGAGGCGTGCCGCATGGGTCTTGAGTGCGTAGCGGAGGCGAAGAACCTGCCGCTGCTCTTCCACTGCTCGAGCGGACAGGACCGCACGGGTACGCTTGCGTTCCTGATAAACGGACTTCTCGGCGTCTCTCCCGAGGACCTCGTGCGCGACTGGGAGGCATCCGCTCTCTGGAAGGACGAGCATGACTGGTTCAACCGCAACAACACGTATGCGGCGCTGCTCGCCGTGATGGACCGCTATCCGGGCGAGACGCTCAACGACCGCATCGAGTCCTACGTAAAGTCGACCGGCTTCACCGACGCGGACATCGTGCGTCTTCGCGCGCTCCTGACGGAGTAACAGGCATTCTGTTTGGCGGCGCTCGCATCGCTTGTCGAAAAGCGCCGGGATGCTACACGACTGTGTAGTTCCCGCTGGCAAGGCCATTTGCTATAATGGGGTCATGAAACTGATGATAAAAGCCCATGTTGCAGCTGCGGTGCTTGGCGTTTCGGCTGCTGCGTCCGCGACGCCTGTCGAGTCCCTTGCGGAGCGGCTGCTCGGAGAGAAGTCGTCCGCGTTCAGGTTCGAGTCCGCGCCCGCTGCCGCCTACTTCGCGGAAGAGGGACGTATTGTGATAGCCGGACCGTCCGATGGAGACCAGGCCCTTGCGCTGGGTGCGTATCTGCGTGACGTCGCGGAAGGGCACTGGAGCTGGTGCGGGTCGCGCTTCCCAGCGAAGCTGCCGCTTCCCAGGTCGCGCGCGGCTGTGGCACGCACCGGCGAGATTGCCCTTGCCTACAACTACTGCACGCTCTGCTACACGATGGCATACCGCGGCGAAAGCTTCTGGCGTGAGGAGATCGATCGTCTTGCGCTGTACGGTTTCAACCGGGCGCGGGAGCTCCTCCCGTCGATCCGCACCAATGCAGCGGCGCTCGCTGAATTTCTCTCCGGCATTCTGGAGATGGACCGTGTCCTTTCCGCGTCGCCGTATTTCCGGATGGACCATTACGAGAAGCTGGCGGCGGAGCTGGATCCTGAACACGGCCCCGACGCCGTTAAGCGCATGTACACGACATGGGTCGAACCGTCTGGCGTGCACAGCACTCTTGACGACTACGCGCATCGCCAGCTCTCCGGCCTGATGGACTACTACTATGGCCGCTGGACGGATTTTCTCTACAGGCAGGAGCGGTAGGGGAGAACTACACAGTTGTGTAGTAGCCTGTTTCTCGTTGTTGTAGTACACTATACTTGTACTAAGAAACCCTTATCAAGGAGGAACAATGAGAAACACACTCATCGTCGCGGCATTCGTTGCCATTGTCCTCAGGGCGTCCGCCCTTGCCGGGGATTACTACGTCTCAACTGCGGGTAGCGATGCCAATGACGGCACTTCGCGCGAAACCGCGTTCGCGACAATCGCCCATGCGGTTGATGTCGCGGCGGACAGCGATACTGTTCGCGTGCTCGCAGGTACGTACGAGGTTGCCGCGGCAATTTCCGTGACCGAGGCGATAACGATTGTCGGCGACACGGACAATCCTGCAGATGTCGTTGTTCGGAACACTGCGGGCACCGTGACTAAGACGAGCGGTTCAAACACTGACACAGCCCACCGCGTCTTTGTGATCAACAATGCAGATGCCATTCTCTCTGGTATAGTTGCCGAGGATGGACGAGCAGGTGGTGGCGGAGGTGACAACAAAGGCGCCAACATCCTTATCGATTCGAACGGCGGCACTGTGACGAACTGCATTATTCGCAACGCGATCCTGTGCGCACCCGGGAAGACACAGGCTGGCGGCGCCGGTATCGCCTGCCTCTCGCTCAGCGGCCTGATTACTCATTGCATCATCACGAACAACTTCGCGACCCGCGGCGGGACGACCATCAACTACTGGCAGCAGGGCGGCTCAGCTGGCGTCCATATGCAAGCTGGCATTCTGCGTGAATCGCTTATTGCCTATAACACGACAAAATCCGACAACTTCGGCTCGGCCGTGTATTGCAAGGTCAATGGTGGCCAAAATGACATCCTTATCGAGAACTGCACAATAGCGGGCAACCATTCTGAGGACGACAACGGGGAATTCTATTCTATTTTCTTCAATCAGCAGAGCTGGGGCGCGAACTACAACCCGCTGATCCGCAACACGCTGATTGTCGGGAACGTCGGAACCTCCGGCAGCACCAAGCTCTTCGCCGACGCCTGGGTAGCCAATGGAAACGCCACGCAGCTGATGAACGCCTACGGCCGTTTTGTGAACTGCGCGACGGATGCGGAGCTCCCGACCGGACTTACGATGGTCAACTCGGGGATTACGCTCACAGCCGACTTCCGTCCGACTGCTGGCTCCTCGATCATTGACGCGGGTGCCATGATGCAGTCGCCGGTCGCGCTGGGTCTTGCGGGCAATGCGCGCATAAACGGCGAGGCGGTCGACATCGGCTGCTATGAATTCACGGCTTCGGCCCGGCGTCCCGGTGTGATTATTTTCGTGCGCTGAGACGTCGGCGCGACAACCAGCCGTTCAACTTCAAGTCCGACGACATGAAAGAACTTGAAGACGAGCTTAGGAAATCCGGCGAGGCGGAGTGTTCCGCTGCCAACGACGCGAAGCTTGCGGGCTAGAGCCTCGGCCCGGCTTGTGTTTGCCGCGTTTTGTACGATACGGCCGCAAGGATCGTGAGCTTCTGAGGCGGCACAGACAAAGTTGGGGCGTGCACGGAAAAATTGCAAAAACATGATTCTGTGCGCTTCAAAAAGTTGCAAAAATCCTCTTTGTCGGGTTCTAAAAGTTGCATAATAAGAACTGCGTGTTGACATAATGGGTCAAAATATGATAATATGCTCTCGTTTTTGACTAAAATTAGCATGGGGGCTATATGGCGGAGTTCAGAAGAAAATTCTATGATCGACTGCTTCGGTGGAAGGTCGAAAAACATCAAGAGTGTCTTCTAGTAAAGGGTGCTAGACAAATTGGTAAGACATTTATCATCGAGAAGTTCGGGCATGAGCAATATGAGAGTTTTTTAGAATTCAATTTTGTGCTGGATCCTGAAGCCTGTTCAATATTCGACGGCAGCCTGAAAGCGGAAGACCTTTATCGAAAAATCTCTGCATACGATGCGACACGGCGACTTCTTCCTGGTCGAACATTGATATTTCTTGATGAAATACAAGAATGTCCGAACGCGAGAACCGCATTGAAGTCGTTTGCCTTGGATGGGCGCTACGATGTAGTTGCGTCTGGCTCATTGCTCGGCATAAAGCACAAGAACAAGAAATCGCGCACGAAAAGCGAGCCGAAGTCCATTCCTGTCGGGTACGAGCGTCAGGTTGTGATGCATTCCATGGATTTTGAGGAGTTCCTCTGGGCGCGTGGTGTCACAGAGGACGCGATAACCGCGCTGAAGGAATTCCACGACGCGATGGAACCCGTGCCGGACGCTGTTAACCGCAGGTACACCGATCTTGTCAGGGAGTACATGATTGTCGGCGGCATGCCTGCGGTGGTGAAGGCTTATGTCGAGGCGGGAGACTTCGGCCCCGTGCAGGACGAGCAGAACAAGATACTGGCCTCGTACATCGACGACATCCACAAATACGCAGATTCGACGGACATTCCGAAGATTGAGGCCTGCTACCGCGCGATACCGCGGATTCTGGCAAAGGACAACCGCAAATTCAAGTATGCCGAAGTCGAGAAGGGCGGAAGCGAACGCAAGTACGGTGCGTCCGTTGACTGGCTGTGCGACGCGGCCCTGGCTTCGAAGGCGGTGAACGTTACTGTGGCGGAGTTGCCACTGAATGCGCATGTGCTTGACGACCGATTCAAGCTCTATCTTTCGGATATCGGACTTCTTTCTGCCATGTACGGGGCGGAGACCAAGCGTCTTCTGTATTCCGGCAAGCTTGTCGGAAACGCCAAGGGCGGGCTGTATGAGAACCTTGTTGCCGGAATGATAGAGCGCGTCGGGCTTCCGCTTTTCTATTTCAAGACCGAGGATGGCTCGCGGGAGGTCGAATTTCTTGTGGAGCGTGATGGCGGCGTGGTGCCAGTGGAGGTGAAGTCGTCCAACGGCGCGACCGTTTCGCTGAACGAGTTGCTTGACAAGCCAGGCGTCCCCCAAGGCTACAAGTTCGTCGACGGAAACGTTGGCGTTGTCGGCAAAAAGCGAACAATGCCGCACTACATGGCAATGTTTGAATTCCGGGCTTGATGACATTGTCTTGTTCATTCCCTCGTTCTGGGGAATTGCATGGCGGCTGTCCCGTAATATAATATGAATCGAAATTCGGGCGGCGATGTCATTGCGCCGGGAAGCAGGATCAGGGCTTCACCAGGTTCTTGCGGAAGGCCATCGCCGTCGCTTCGGTGCGGTTGGCTACGCCGAGCTTGCCGTTCTTCGCCTCTCCCACGCGGTTGATCCACGAGTCTCACCCCGAGATCAAGGTGCTTGTCCTCACGACGCGCGACACAACTCTAGAGCTTGGAAAGGCGATCATGGACGGCGCGGCGGGTGTCGTGTTCAAGGAGGATGTCGACAGGGGGCTGATATGGACCATTCGGTCCGTCGCCGCAGGACAGAAGGCGATACCCGCCCGGCTGCTCTCGCAGATAGAGGAGGACAACGCGTTTTTCAATCTTACGGCGCGGCAGCTGGACATCCTTGACTCCATTGCCGACGGGCAGTCGAACCTCGACATCGCAAGGCAGTTTGGCCTTACGGAGGTGACGATCAAGAAGCATCTTTCGGCAGTGTTCAGGTGCCTTGGCGTCGCAAACCGGTCGGAGGCCGTCGCGCTTGCCATGCAGAAGCACGTAATCAAGCCCCGCGACTATCTTTCCGAAACCAGGACAGGCGTCTTGGCGGGAAGCAGGGTCTCGAGCTCTATGCGGTCCTTGGGGGAGAAGGATATCTTCTTCTCGGCGAGGAACGAGCGCAGCTTCGCGGGCGTCTCGTAGTTCCCCTCGGCCGCGCCGACACTAGCTGGCCACGGCCCCTACCAACACGGCGGACCGTCTGCGAGTAGGCAGGTTATCCCTTCTTTTGTAGGAAATCAAAACAGTTCTTTCCGTAGCCCTGGCACTGGTATCTTCCGGCGACCAGACGGGCTGGACAGTCGAGACGCGCACCTACTACGTCTACTCGCTGCTTACCAACATCGTCGAGCGCGTTGGCACCTAGGGCGCACCCTACGGCAGCACCAAGATTAGAAGACCGAGGCGTTCATCGATGGATTTTGGTATACTATCTCCCGAGACCGCATGACATACAACGAACAAGGCAAGCGCACGTCGCACGAAAACCTCGCCGGTCAGGTGACGACCACGGCGTGGGACTGCTGTCATAAGGTTGCTGAAGTTCAGCCCGATGGCTCGACTGCGACATGGGACTACGACGTGAAAAACCAGCTGCTTCAGGTCTGCAACGCCTTCCCGACCAACGTCATTTCGCAGTACGACTACACCTATGGATCGTGTCGTAATGGCAAGAGGGGTTATACATGGGAGACGGAAATTTTCTTTGTTGATACAGTCGGTTTGCAACCTAGAGACGGAATTAAGTATGCCCTCTTCGGGAGATGGCTGTTTAAAGATGGGACATTGATCATGGCAAGATGGAAATTGTCTGGAGAAGGTGAGTGTTCGTGCTGTAAAGATGCGCTTGAAGATATTGCGCGCTAACCAAATGGAGAATTCCACTATGAGTATCGGTAACAAATTTATTGTTTGTTCATTTACACTCATAGTTTTGCTTGGAAGTGCATGGTGGATATTTGTATTTTCTCCCATGAACATTGATGCTGTTAAGAAGGAAATCGTAGCATCGTTGAAACTGGATGTCAACAAAGTACAGTATATATGCGGAGGACGGCATGGCTGCAAGACCATAGCTTTTGAATACACTGGAAATGACGAGAGGTTTATCCAAGAATTGAATGCAATTGGAATGGTCGTTTTTACGAGCCAGGCGGATAAGGATTATTACACAAGAAGGTTGATGTTGCTGGGGAATCAAAGTAAGCTAATCAAGGATATTGATGGGAAATCGACAGATTTGCATATATATGATGTAAATGGATTTCGGATATATGAATTCAAGGGGCGGTATTTAATTGTTGTTTCTTATTAATTCAAGAACGCAAGAACGGAAATGGATATTGATAATAGTTCCGATAGTGCATTCGCACAGGACGACAATGAAAAAAGCGAGCTAACGAACGCCGTAGCCGCTGTTGATTCAGACTACCGTTATGCTTACGACTTTGACGATATCGGCAACCGCGAGACGTCGTCCGAGCGCGGTACAAATTCCGTCTATGCGGCAAATCAACTCAACCAGTACACCGAAATCTTCGACTCCGCGTCTCCGCGTGAGACTTTCACGCCCACCTACGACGACGGCAGTCTGACGCTTGTCAAGACGGCGACGGGGATCTGGCAAGTTTCCGACAACGGAGAGAACCGCCCAGTCCTCTGGGTATGTCCCCAGGTTTGTCTTGGCGGGGACAGTCCCCGGTTATATTCTGGCGCTCCGCGCAGAGCAGGTGAATGAACCAAGGAGATGCGGCGTCCCGCCGCGTCATGATGGCGGAGCTGGAAGCTCCACCTCCTTGTGAGATGGTGCGGAACGCGCTTAAAAACGCCAGGTCCCCCTTGATTTTTCCACGTTTTTTTGATATACTTGCGCGCAATTTCCCGAAAATAGGGAAAATACACAAGGAGAAACCTAAAATGGTCAGCTACAAGAAGCTTGGTCTCGTCAACACCAAGAAAATGTTCGCCAAGGCGGTCAAGGGCGGTTACGCCATTCCCGCGTTCAACTTCAACACGATGGAGCAGATGCAGGCCATCATCCAGGCCGCGGTCGAGACTAAGTCTCCCGTGATCATGCAGGTCTCCAAGGGCGCGCGCAAGTACGCGAACCCGACGATTCTCCGCTACATGGCCGAAGGCGCCGTCCAGTACGCGAAGGAGCTCGGCTGCAAGAAGCCGCAGATCGTCCTCCACCTCGACCACGGCGACAGCTTCGAGACGTGCAAGAGCTGCATTGACTCCGGTTTCTCGTCCGTCATGATCGACGGCAGCTCGCTTCCGTTCAAGGACAACATCAAGCTCACGAAGAAGGTCGTCAACTACGCGCACAAGCACGACGTGACGGTCGAGGCGGAGCTCGGCGTCCTCGCTGGCGTCGAAGACGAGGTCCAGGCCGAGGAGAGCCACTACACGAAGCCCGAGGAGGTGGTCGAGTTCGCGACCAAGACTGGCTGCGACTCGCTCGCAATCTCCATCGGCACCTCGCATGGCGCCTACAAGTTCAAGCCCGAGCAGTGCACGCGCGACCCCAAGACGGGCAAGCTCATCCCGCCTCCGCTCGCGTTTGACGTCCTCAAGGCCGTCGAGAAGAAGCTTCCCGGCTTCCCGATCGTCCTCCACGGCTCGTCCAGCGTTCCGCAGGAGCACGTCGACACGATCAACAAGTTCGGCGGCAAGCTTCCCGACGCGGTCGGCATTCCCGAGGAGCAGCTCCGCAAGGCGGCGAAGAGCGCGGTGTGCAAGATCAACATCGACTCCGACTCGCGCCTCGCGATGACGGCGGCGATCCGCAAGCACTTCGCGGAGCATCCCGAGCACTTCGATCCGCGCCAGTACCTCACTCCGGCGCGCGAAGCGATGAAGGAGCTCTACATCCACAAGATCGTCAAGGTGCTCGGCTCGAACAACAAGCTCTGAGCCTGGCAGGCGGAGGGCGCACGGAAGGCCGTGCGCCCTCTGTAATTCACATTATTTACAAGTCGGGAGTAACACACGTGGCGACGGATATCAAGAAGTCGGCGTATGCGCAGGCTGGCGTCAATATCGACGTCAAGATGAACGCGGTCGGGTCCATCAAGCAGATGGTGGCTGAGACGAGGACTCAGTCGGTCATCGGCAACATCGGGGCGTTCGGAGGGCTTCACAAGGTTCCGACGGGGAAGGACGAGATTCTCGTCGCGTCGGCGGACGGCGTGGGCACGAAGCTCAAGGTGGCGTCGATGATGAACAAGCACGACACGGTCGGGCAGGATATCGTCAACCACTGCGTGAACGACATTCTCGTCCAGGGTGCGCTGCCGCTCTTCTTCATGGACTACATCGGCACGTCCAAGGTTGATCCCGTTGTGTTCAAGTCCGTCGTTTCCGGACTCTGCAAGGCCTGCAAGGAGAACCATATGGCGCTCCTCGGCGGCGAGACGGCGGAGATGCCCGGACTCTATCCCGTCGGCGAGTACGATCTCGTCGGCACGATTGTCGGCCACGTGAAGAAGTCCCAGCTCATCACCGGCAAGTCCATTCGCGCCGGAGACATGATCATCGGCTTTCCGTCCGGCGGACTCCAGACGAACGGCTTCTCGCTCGCTCGCCGCGTGATCTTCGACCTCTGCCAGTATTCGTGGCAGGACAAGCTGCCCGGCACCAACCAGACCTTCGGCGAGGCGCTTCTCGCCGTGCACAGGAGTTTCCTTAGGCCCGTCGCCAAGCTGCTTGAGCGCAAGGTCAAGATAACCGGCATGGCCCACATCACGGGCGGAGGCTTCCCCGACAACATTCCGCGCGTTCTTCCCAAGGCGGTCAACGCCGAGATTGACCGCGCGTCGTGGGAGGTTCCGACGATCTTCAAGTTCATCCAGAATCAGGGCAA
Organism: Kiritimatiellia bacterium; assembly: GCA_016296065.1. Classification (GTDB taxonomy): domain Bacteria; phylum Verrucomicrobiota; class Kiritimatiellia; order RFP12; family UBA1067; genus UBA1067. The sequence continues at coordinate 59,848 of JAEDKA010000004.1, read as the reverse complement.
GGTCGATCGTGACGAGATGTACCGCGTCTTCAACATGGGAATCGGCTATATCGTCATCATCCCCAAGAACCAGATGGAGAAAGCGACGAACATCCTGAAGGCCCAGCACCAGCCGTACCACGTCATCGGCGTGATCAGGAAGGGAACGGGCATCGTCACCTACAAAAACTGACGACAGGGGGAGCTCTGAATGGCGGGCGTTGGCGGAAGATTCGATCTCGACGAGCTTAGGCGCGAAGCCGAGGCGGAGAAGAAGGCCGCCCGCGTCCGCTCCATAGTTTCCAATGTCATCCTAGTCGTCCTGCTGATCGCCGTCGCCGTAGGCGGCAAGATCGGCTGGGACAAATGGCAGGAGAAGCGCGAGGCGGACCGCATTGCGGAGGAGGCGGCGATTGCCGCCGCCGAGAAGGCCGCCGCGGAGAAGAAGGCCGCAGAGGCCGAGCGCGAGCGGATTGCCGCGGAGAAGCGCGAGGCGGAGAAGAAGGCGCGCGAAGAGGCCAGGGAGGCGGAGCGCAAGGCCCGCGAGGAGAAGATCGCCGCCGAGAAGAAGGCCCGTGAGGATGAACGCCGCCGCAAGGAGGAGGAGCGGCGCTACGCCGAGGAGCACAAGGCGGAGCAGCAGGAACTCAAGAAGTACGAGGACCGCGTTGTTTCCGATCTAAGCTTCCAGATAGGCGACCACCTCTGCTACGGATACGGCATCGACGACATCGTCGACTCTTCGGTCGACGAGGCGCGCTGGGCCGAACTTGCCCAGCTTGCGCAGAAAAAGCAGACAATAGAATTTCTGGAGGAGCTTCGCGGCGAGTCCGTGACGAACAGCTTCTCCGACACGCGCTATCCCGACCGCGATACATTCGCCAAGCTGCTGGACAATCTGGACGCGGAGCGCTTCACAATCGTGTTGAGGCTCAAAGAAGAGGCCCGCGGAAGAAAGCTTGCGCTCGTCGCGCCGAGCGTCGAGAAGGGGCTTGATGAACCAGAGGGCTCGCGCCAGATGAAGTCCGGCGCGCGCGTCATCGGCTGGACGGTCCCGTTCGCGTACGGCGACAAGCTTCCGCTCTTCCTTGTCGACCAGACGACGGCGGACAGGTTTGCGCGCGAGTGGACACAGCTTCGCCGCAGGCTGCGCAGCGAGGCCGCGAAGCTCGACAACCGCGATGAATACGTCGCGCGCAGGCTCGAGAAGGAATTGCCCGATTTTGTGAAGTCAATGAAGATCGAGGTCACCACGCCTCCGCCGGAGGACAGTCCCGCAAAGGAGTCCGTCCAGAAGCGAGAAGCAAAGCCCAAGGCCACGATGAAGGGCAGCAGTTCCGACATCCGGACCCTCAGCGGTCCCAGAAACCGCCGCTGACAGGTCTCCTTTATAAGGAAATACCTGATAACTACTCCCTTACGGATTATTTCCGCGGGCACTTGACATACATACCCGAAGGTATGTATAATATGCGTTCAAATGGCTCGTAAAAGGAAAGAGGACGCAGAGAAGACGCGCACGAGGATACTCGCGAGCGCGCTCTCGCTTTTTGCGAAAAAGGGCTACGAGCACACGACGTTTACCGACATCGCGGCGCGGCTGAAGATGACGAAGGGCGCGGTGTACTGGCACTTCGAGTCGAAGGAGGCGCTTCTCGTGGAGCTCGTGAACCTTGCGCTCGACAAGTTCCGCCGCCAGCTCGAGGAGCTGATGCCGCACGGGGAGCTGACTTTCCCGAAGGTCGCGGACATGATGGTGCGCAACGCCATGCAGCTGGTGGAGGATCCGAAGGGCACTGCGTTCTTCCAGCTGATGAAGTGCCAGATCAAGTGGTCCGACGCCTCGATGGCGAAGGTGCGCGAGGATCTTCTCGCGAACACGCAGTCGGGCCCGATGCAGGCGTTCAGGGACGCGGTGAAGGCGGACATCGCGGCGGGGCGTGCGCGCCCGGACGTCGACGCCGAGGAGGTTGCGATCGTGGCGATAGCCCTCTGGGACGGGCTCGTGCAGTCCCGCATAGACCATTTTCTCGTCCGCGACCTCGGCCAGACGCTGGGTCACGCGTACGAGGCAATCTGGAACAGAATAAAGAAGGAGAAATAGAAATGGCAGAAGGATCGAAGATCGGAAGCGTGATCGGCACGCTCGTGCTCGCGGCTGTGTGCCTCGCGGGTGGCTGGATCGGGTGCGGCATATACGCCGGCATCGCGAAGAAGAACCAGCAGGCGCAGATGCCTCCGCCAGCATCGCAGACCGTGAGCGTCGAGGAGGTGAAGGAGCTTCCCTACAACCTTCCAGAGCGATACGTCGCGCATGCGGAGGCCGTGCAGGAGGTGGAGCTTCTTCCGCAGGTCGACGGATACGTCAAGGAGATCAAGTTCAAGGAAGGCGACGTCGTGAAGGCGGGCCAGCTCCTCTACGTGATCGACGACGAGCGCTACCAGGCCGTCGCCAACCAGCGCAAGGCCGACCTCGCCGCGGCGGAGGCGGAGGCGCGCAGGGCGGAGCGCTACTTCGAGCGAATGGAGAAGGCCGACGAGCGCGGCATCACGCAGCTCGAGCGCGACAACGCCGAGGCGGCCGCCGAGAAGGCGAAGGCCGCGGTGCTCCAGGCCAAGGCGAACCTCGTCGTAGCGGAGTACGACCTCAAGAAGACGGTCGTCGTCGCGCCGATAGCGGGGCAGATCGGCAAGTCCGCCGCCCACGTGGGCGACTACGTGGCGCCGTCGAAGGGCGCGCTCGCGCGCATCGTGCAGATCGACCCGATCCGCGTCAGCTTCCCGCTCACCGACCGCGCGTATGTCGCGTGGCGCGCCGCGCAGAAGTCCGGCAGGGCGATCGACTACCGCACGCGCATCCTTCTCCCCGACGGCAGCGAGTACGACCGCGAGGGAACGTTCGACTTCGACGACAACCAGATGAGCCTCGAGACGGCGACGATCATGATGCGCCTCTCGTTCCCGAACCCCGACCGCCTGCTCGTCCCGAACAGCTACGTGACGCTCCTCGCCGACCGCAAGGACCCGCTGAAGTACCCGACCGTGCAGCAGACCGCGATCGTCGACCTGCCCACAGGCGGCGTCGGCGTGTTCGTGCTGAAAGACGACGGAACGGTCGAGGCGGTTCCCGTGGAGACGCTGCCCGCGCACGACGGATTCGTCCCCGTCACGAAGGGCCTCTCCGCCGGAACGAAGGTCGTCGTCGCGGGCACGCGCAAGCTCGTGAGCGGAATGAAGGTCGAGTTCGCCGAGGCGACGAAGACCGAGGAGAACGCCGCCGACTACAAGCCGTTCAAGCTGTGAGGAGCGGAAGATGAAACTACCGATTAGAGAGTCGATCGACCAGATAAAGACGTTTTCGCGCGTGTTCGTGGAGCGTCCGCGCTTCGCGATGGTCATCGCGATCGTGCTGTCGATGGCCGGCGTGATGGCCATCTGGAAGCTGCCGATCTCGCAGTATCCGCAGCTCACGCCGCCCGAGATATCCGTCTCGTACTCCTACCCCGGCGCGAACGCGCGAGAGGTGATGAACACCGTCGCGACGCCGCTCGAGGACGAGGTGAACGGCGTGGACGACATGCTCTACATGTCGTCGGACTGCACCGACGACGGGCAGTACCAGCTGAAGGTGTCGTTCGAGGTCGAGTCAGACCGCGACATGGACCTCGTCAAGGTGCAGAACCGCTGCGCCCAGGCCGAGGCGAAGCTTCCGACCGAGGTGAAGCAACTCGGCGGACGACTCCGCGCGCAGTCGACGGACTTCCTCGGCTTCTTCGCGCTGCGCTCGCCGAAGGGCACCATTTCGCGCATGAAGCTATCGGACTACGCCTACGCGAACCTCCAGCCCGTGCTTCTGCGCGTCGAAGGCGTCGGCGAATGCACGATCTACGGCCCGAAGCTATCGATGCGCGTCTGGCTCGATCCGGCCCGCCTCGCAGCGCAGGGCATGAACTCCGAGGAGGTCATCGCCGCCGTCACGAAGCAGAACATCCAGGCCTCGCTCGGCACCGTCGGCGCGTCGCCGACCGGGCCCCACGGCGCGTACAGCTACACGCTTCTCGCCAAGGGCCGCCTCATGACGCCGGAGGAGTTCGACGAGATCGTCGTGCGCCGCGACGCCAACGGAGGCATCGTGAAGCTCAAGGACGTCGCCCGCACGGAGATCGGCGAGCAGAACTACATGTTCGCCGGCACCTACGACGGCGGAAACTCCGTGCAGATCGCGCTCCAGCAGAAGCCGGGCGCGAACGCCATCAAGTCGATGGACGCCGTTCAGAAGGAGCTCGAGCGCCTCAAGGAGTTCTTCCCGCCGGACATGGAGATCGTGCTCGCGTACGACGCCACGGACTTCGTCCGCCGCTGCATCAAGGAGATCGTCGAGACGCTACTCATCACGTTCGCGCTCGTCGTGTTCGTATGCTACCTCTTCCTGCAGGACTGGCGCGCGACGCTCATCCCCTGCATAACGATTCCCGTATCCCTCTCCTCGACGTTCATCGTCATGGCGCTCCTCGGGTACTCGATCAATATCCTGACGCTGTTCGGACTCGTCCTCGCAATCGGCGTTGTCGTCGACGACTGCATCGTCGTCGTCGAGCGCGTGCAGTTCCTCATAGAGACGCGCGGGCTCAACGCGAAGGAGGCGACGATCCAGGCGATGAGCGACGTGACGTCCGCCGTCATCGCGACGACGCTCGTCCTTCTCGGAATATTCGTCCCCGTCGGCTTCATGAGCGGCATCACCGGACGCATCTACCAGCAGTTCTCGGTGACGCTCTCCGCGGCGGTGTGCTTCTCGACGGTGTGCGCCCTCACGCTCGCGCCGGCGCTCTGCTCGCTCTTGCTGCACGAGGCGCGTCCGTTCAGGCACGGGCCATTCGCGTGGTTCAACTGGGCCATCAACGCGTTCAAGGGCTTCTTCGTGCGCATCGCGAAGTGGCTCGCGAGCCGCATCTTCCTCGCGATGATGCTCCTCATCCTGACGATACTCCTCACGGTCTCGATGTTCACATCCACGCAGACGTCGTTCCTGCCGGAGGAGGACCAGCGCGTCGTCTTCATGTCGCTTGAGCTCCCCGAGGGCTCGACGAGGCAGCGCTCGGTCGACATCACGTCGCGCACCCAGAAGCTCCTCTCGGAGAAGATTCCGGAAGTGCAGAGCATCCTCACCATCTCCGGCTTCTCGCTCGTCGCGGGACGCGGAGAGAACCTGTCGACGGTGATCGTCGAGCTTCTCCCGTGGGAGCAGCGCAAGCGCAGGGACCAGAGCGTGCAGGCGGTGATGGGCAAGATCAACGCGGTCATGCGCGAGATCCCGGAGCCCGCCGTCAAGGTGTTCGTGCCGCCGGCGATCCCGGGCCTCGGCGCGAACTCCGGAATCGACCTCCGCATCCAGTCGAAGGGCGACGTAGACCCGATGCGCCTCGACAACGTGACGAAGGAGGTCCTCGGACGGCTCAACGCGCTGCCGACGGTGATGGCGGCGTTCTCGGGCTACACGGCGCAGACGCCGCATCTCAGGTTCTCCCTCGACCGCGACAAGGCGGAGATGTTCAAGGTGCCTGTCGCGACGGTGTACTCGACGCTCCAGAACTACCTCGGCTCCAGGTACGTCAACGACGTCAACCTCGGCACGCAGGTCAACCGCGTGACGGTGCAGTCCGACTGGGAAGGCCGCGCCACGCCGGAGTCCGTCGAGAAGCTGTACGTCAGGAGCGAGACGGGCGCGATGGTGCCGATCGGCTCGCTCGGCACGATCTCGCGCGAGATAGGTCCGCGCGCCGTCAGCCGCTACAACATGTTCCTTGCGGCGGGCGTCACGGTCATGCCTAAGCCCGGCGTCGCGTCCGGCGAGGTGATGGAGCAGATCCGCCAGGTGCTGAAGGAGGTCCTTCCCGAGGACTACGGCTACGAGTGGTCTGGCATCACGTTCCAGGAGCAGCGCAACGCCGGCTCGGCCGTTCCGCTCATCGCGCTCGCGATTCTGTTCGGATACCTCTTCCTCGTCGCTCAGTACGAGTCGTGGACGATTCCGCTTCCGGTGATGCTCTCGATCTTCGTCGCGGTGTTCGGCGCGCTCGTGGGGCTCAAGTGGTTCGGAATCTGGATGACCGGCGCTCCGTATTCGCTGTCGGTGTACGCGCAGCTCGGTCTTGTCCTTCTCATCGGCCTCGCCTCGAAGAACGCGATTCTCATCGTCGAGTTCGCGAAGGACAAGCGCGAGAACGAGGGCTACTCCATCGTCGACGCCGCTGGCGTTGCCGCTGGCGAGCGCCTTAGGGCGCTTCTCATGACGGCCCTCACGACGCTGCTCGGAACTCTCCCGATGATGGTCGCGACCGGCGCGGGCGCTGCGAGCCGCAACCACCTCGGCACGACCGAGTTCTGGGGCATGTTCGCGTCCGTGTCGTTCGGAATCCTCCTGGTGCCCGGTCTCTACGCGCTCTTCCAGACGTGGCGCGAGAACGTGAAGCGCGTCTTCGCGTACCTCTCCGCCACGGCGCTGCGCCGCCGCCAGCTCAAGGCCCGCGCCTGACCGCCTTGCGGGACGGTGGCGTTTCCGATTGACGGGAGCGGCGAAAAAAGAGTAAAATATCCACTTCAATTGCAAAAAGGCAGAATATGAAGCAGATTGGAGTCGGAATACTCGGATTCGGAACCGTCGGCGCAGGAGTCGCCGACGGTCTTCTGAAGCATCGCGACGTCATGGCGAAGCGCCTCGGCGTCGACATTGTACTCAAGAAGATTGCGGACCTCGACATAACGACGGACCGTGGCATCAGCGTCCCCGAAGGTGTGCTCACGACGGACGCAGGTTCCGTTCTCGCGGACCCCTCGGTCGACATCATCGTGGAGACGATCGGCGGCACGGGAATCGCGAAGACGTTCGTCCTCACGGCGCTCGGCAACGGAAAGTGCGTCGTGACCGCGAACAAGAAGCTTCTCGCGGAGTACGGGCGCGAGATATTCGAGACGGCGGCGAAGAACGACGTCGACATCTACTTCGGAGCGTCCGTCGGAGGCGGAATCCCGATCATCCGCGTGCTGCGCGAGGGCCTCGCCGGAAACGAGATCGAGTCCATACACGGCATCCTCAACGGAACGTGCAACTACATCCTCACCAGGATGGAGAACGAGGGGCTTCCCTTCGACAATGTCCTTAAGGACGCGCAGAAGCTCGGCTACGCGGAGGCGAATCCGTCCCTCGACATCGACGGATTCGACACCGCGCACAAGGCGTGCATCCTCGCAGCGCTCGCGTACGGCTTCCAGCCGACGCTCGACCAGGTGCAGGTCGAGGGAATTCGCAACCTTGCGGGGGCGGACGTGAAGTACGCCGCGGACTTCGGCTACCGCATCAAGCTCCTCGCCGTCGTGGCGAAGGAGGGAGACGAGGTGGAGGTCGGGGTGCATCCGACGCTCATTCCGTTCTCGCACATGCTCGCCAACGTGAACGACGCGTTCAACGCCGCGTACGTGAAGGGCGACATGTCGGACTACACGATGTACTACGGGCGCGGCGCAGGCCGCGCTCCGACGGCTTCGACCGTGATCGGCGACATCGGCGACATCGCGCGCAACCTCGCCTATGACGAGACGCGCTATGCGCGCGGCGTGCCGAACTACGCGGAGGGCAAGGTGCGCCTCCGCGCGGCGGGCGACATCAAGTCGAAGTACTACCTCAGGTTCATGCTCACGGACCGTCCCGGCGCGATGGGCGTCGTCGCGTCCGCGCTCGGCAAGCACGGCGTTTCGATCTCCGCGCTGTCGCAGAAGGAGTCGTCCGAGGGCAACCTCCCCGTCCCTGTCGTCGCGATGACGCGCGTCGCCAAGGCATCCGACATCGACGCCGCGCTCGCCGAGATCAAGGCCGCCGGCGTCACCGGCGAGGATCCGGTGAAGCTCAGAGTCCTGTAAGGGACGAGGACTTTTCAACCTCTCAACTTTTCAACCTTTCAACTTCCAAAGACATGAAAGTCTGCAAATTCGGCGGTTCGTCCCTCGCGGACGCGACCCAGCTAAACAAGGTGATAGACATCGTCCTTGCGGATCCCGCAAGGCGCATCGTGGTGGTTTCCGCACCCGGCAAGCGCGACAAGGGCGACACGAAGGTGACTGACCTCCTAATCGCGCTCGCGGACGCGGCGCTGGCGGGCGAGAACACGGACCGCCAGTTCGCTGCAGTGGTGGAGCGCTACGCGTCCATCGCGGACGAGCTTAAGCTCGGCGATGACATCGTGAGCGAGATTTCGCGCGACATAAAGGGACGCCTTGCGCAGTGCGCCGAGCTCAGTCCGGCGGAGTTCAAGGACCTGATGAAGGCCGCTGGCGAGGACAACAACGCGAAGCTTGTCGCGGTGGCGTTCGCGGCGCGTGGGAAGAAGGCGCGTTATGCGGGTCCGAAGGAGACGGGCATGATCCTGCGCGGCGAGTTCGGCGACGCGACGCTCGATCCCGAAAGCTACGCGACGCTCTCGCGCGCGTTTTCCAACTTCGAGGGGATCGTCATCTACCCCGGCTTCTTCGGCTACACGAAGGAGGGCAAGGTCGCGACGTTCCCGCGTGGCGGCTCGGACATCACCGGGTCGATCCTCGCGGCGGCGGTATGCGCGGACGTCTACGAGAACTTCACGGACGTCGACTCGGTGTATCCGGTCGATCCGCGCATCGTTCCCGAGGTGAAGGAGGGCATCCCGACGATGACCTACCGCGAGATGCGCGAGCTTGCGTACGCGGGCTTCGGCGTGTTCGCGGACGACGCGGTCATCCCGGCGGTCAGGGCGAGGATCCCGATCAACATCCGCAACACCAACCACCCGGGCGAGCCCGGCACGATGATCCAGCAGTCCCGCAGGGTCGTGCCCGGCACTGTCGTGGGCGTCGCGAGCGCGGACGGATTCTGCAACATCGTCGTCGAGAAGTACCTGATGAACCGCGAGATCGGCTTCGGCCGCCGTCTCCTGCAGATTCTCGAGAGCGAGCGCATCCCCTACGAGCACATGCCCTCGGGCGTCGACTCGCAGTGCATCGTCATCAAGGAGCAGTATCTTCCGAAGGAGGTCGAGCGCCGCGTCGTGGCGACGATCAAGCGCGAGCTCGAGCCCGACTTCGTGACTGTTGAGCGCGATCTCACGATGCTGATGGTCGTGGGCGAGGGAATGTGCTACACGCCCGGCATGCTCGCCAAGGCGTGCCTTGCGCTCGCGTCCGCGGGAATCTCCATGTCGATGGTGAACCAGGGCTCCAGCGAGGTCTCGTTCATGATCGCCATCAGGAAGCAGGACCGCGACAACGCCGTCCGCGCGCTCTACAAGGCATTCTTCGGCTGATCGGCCGTCATGGCAGAGGTTTAGCCGTGTAGAGCGGGTTGGAGTTTTAGGGGGTTGCGTCGCTCCGCGACGCAACAAGAAATGCCAAAGGATGGCGGCGATGGGCGCGCCGCGTTTCCTGCCGCAATCCTCAGCCGTTAGTCCTCAAAGGGCGTGGAGCAGTTCACTAGAAAGTCAATTTCCATACGCTTTTCTCGCACGCTCCCGATTATTTGATTTCTTGCGAGTATTGTGAATGTCCGTCGCGGAGCGACGGACCCCCTAAATGCGCCTTACCCGCGCCGCCGCTGCGGCACCAGGGGGTTGCGTCGCTCCGCGACGCAACGAGAAAGGGCGTGGAGCAGTTCACCAAAAGCCACATTCCATTCGCCACACTCGCATGCTCCCGATTGTTTGATTACGTGCGAGTATTGTGAATGTCCGTCGCGGAGCGACGGACCCCCTAATTGCGCACTATCCGCGCCGCCGCTGCGGCACCAGGGGGTTGCGTCGCTCCGCGACGGAACAATGTGAGGTCCCGAATAACGCCGGTGAAAAGCCCACTTGTCGGGAGAAGAAAAAATATAGTATAAGATTCGCACAAATAGTGAGGATTATTATCAGTGGATGATAAAGAACAAACAGGAAAGCGCGAAAATCTTGCCCGGTGGGTACATGGGCGGCTCATTTCGGGTTTGCCCCTTCTGACGTCAACTTGAGGGGTCTTGTCCCCTAACCTTTACTTTGTCGCTCTCGCTGCGAGTTAACTGGCGCATGCCAAGCGACGAGTCATATGAGAGTGTCACCATGTCGTTTGAGAAGGCGGAAATCAAGCGCGCCGGTAGTCCCGTGGGGAGACGCCGGTCGCTTTCGAGAAGAAGTGCGAGAAGTACCAGGTCGAGTTGAAGCCGAGGGTCTCGGCTATTTCCGCGATCGGGATGTCGCTTGAGGCAAGTAGGTTCTTTGCGCGCGCGAGGCGGATGCCCAGCTGGAACTGGAGCGGAGACTCCCCGGTTTCCTTCGTGAAGAGGTGGCGGAACGTCCGGTATGGAATGCCGAGACTCTCCGCCAGCGCCGCGAAGTCCACGATTTCGCAGACGTGCTCCGTGATGTATGTCTGTGCGGACTGGATCGCTTTCGACTCTGTGCGCGACGTGCCTGAGTGTCCGTCATCCGTTAGCGCCGCGATGAGCGGCGGAATTTGTGCGGCAGCCGAATACAGGCTTGGCTTCCCGCCGCTGAGGATATCCGTGACGGTGTCCGCAAATAGCCGACAGAACCTGTGCTTTGTGCCAAGTGCCCTGACTTCGCCGTCTGGGTTGAATCCGGCACCGCTCGCGAAGCGTGTTGCGAGGTCGCCGCCAAAGCCAAGCCAGTACGTAGTCCATCCCGTCTCATTGTCTGGACGGTAGCGGTGCCAGCAGCCTGGCGTAAGGACGATCAGCGACCCCTGGCTTACGGCGAATCGCCTCTTCCTGAACTCGACGGTTCCTCTTCCGCCCTCGAGCAGGATTATCTGCCACTCGCCAAGGATGCGTCCCTTCTCCCACGTGAAGAAGTACTCGTCTGGGTGGGCGCGCGACGGGAATTGCGCCAGTGGCTCCGTTCTGTTGTGCCCGGCGCAGGTGGCGTACAGTCCCCACTTGCGCTGCGTCTCCGACACAGGAAAGTACTTGTACGAGTGTTGCATGGCAGTAGAATACCATATCTTGCCAAAAAGTGCAACTCAGCCAAAATGAGGCGTTGCTTGATTTGCCCCCGTTATGGTACGATATCAACATCAATTTTACGGGAGATAAGGCTGATGGACATGAAAGTTGCTATGGCAGTATCTGCGTTGTGTTGCGCGTCGGCGGTTGCCGACGTCCATCACATCGAACGCCGCAAGCCGCTTACCGCAAACGTCGGCGTCGTGTCCGTAGGGCTCGACACATACTGGAAGCAGAGCCCTGGGCTTTACGACGACATGCTCAAGAAGGCGGGTGTCTTCGAGAAGCGCGTTGAGTCGCACGAGGTGAAGGTCACTTCGTTCGGCATCTCCGACAATCCCGAGAAGGCCGCGTCGCTCATCCCCGCGATGAAGGCCGCGGACCTCGACCTCCTCTTCGTCGACATGGTGACTTACGCGACGAGCTCGACGTTCGCGCCGTTCGTGCGCGAGCTCAACTGTCCGATCGTGCTCGTCGCGCTCCAGCCCGACTCGCGTCTCGACTACGAGCACGCGACGATCTACAAGCAGCTTCTGAACGACGACCTCTGCTCCGTCCCCGAGTTCACTGGCGTCGCGATACGCTACGGACGCCCTGTCGCGGACGTCGTCATCGGCAAGCTCGACGGCGACGCGAAGGCCGACGAGGAGATTCGCCAGTGGTGCGCCGTCGCGCACGTTCTCCACGACCTCAGGCGCGCGCGCATCGGGCTCATGGGCCACGTCCTTGAGGCTATGTACGACATGCAGGTCGATCCGACCGCGGTATCCCGCACGTTTGGCTGCCATGTCGCCCTGTGCGAGCCGGACGAGATCATGCCGTTCTACCAGGAGCCTGCCGCGGCGGACGTCGAAGCGATGAAGAAGAGGATCCTCGACTTCTTCGACACCCCGGAGCCCGTGAGCGACCCGTGGACGGAGAAGCTTACGGAGAAGGACCTCGACGTCGCGGCCAAGGCCGCCGTAGCCCTCGAGAAGTTCATCGAAAAGCGCAAGCTCGACGGCTTCGCCTACTACTACGAGGGCGAGCAGGGCTCGGTGACGCGCGAGCTTGTCACCAACTTCATCGTCGGCAACTCGCTCCTCACTTCGGTGGGCTTCCCGATGTGCGGCGAGTTCGACCTCAAGAACTGCGTCGCGATGATGATCTTCGACCGCCTCGACATCGGCGGCAGCTTCGCGGAGTTCCACCCGATCGACTTCGAGCGCGACACCGTGCTCGTGGGTCACGACGGTCCTCACCACCTCAACATCGCCTCGAAGAAGCCGGTCCTCCGCTCGCTCAAGAAGTACCACGGGAAGCCCGGGAGCGGCGCTGGCGTCGAGTTCAACATCAAGGAGGGCCCGATCACGATGATGTCGCTCGGGCTCAAGGCCGACGGCAGCTTCAAGTTCATCGTTGCGGAAGGCGAGTCGCTCGCGGGGCCGATTCCGCCGACCGGCAACACCAACACGCATGGCAAGTTCCCGCCGGACGTCCGCACGTTCCTCCGCAACTGGTCGATGGAAGGTCCGACCCACCACTTCGCGCTTGGCGTCGGCCACCATGCGGCGGAGCTGAAGAAGCTTGGCCGCGCCCTCAGCATAGAGACGGTCGTCGTGACGGAGGGGAAATGACATGAATCGAATTGCTACATTCGCATTTGTGCTGACTGCCGCAGGTTGCTTGCGAGCTTCCGATTTTGCTGTTACATCAAATGACAGCGCGAAGAAAATTGAAGTTGCCTGCGTCTATTATCCGCATTGGCACAGGTATCCAAAGGGCGACGAGTGGTTTGGCGCCGACAATTGGAAGCAGGGAGAGTGGGCATTCGTAAAGGACGCGAGGCGACTCTATCCCAACCACAAACAGCCGATGGTGCCGTACGCCGGTTATCTCGACGGGTCCGACCCCGAGGACATGGCGAAGGAGATTGCGCTTGCGGCAAATGCGGGTATCGATGTCTTCCTGTACGACTATTATTGGTACGACGGGAAAGTCACGCAGGAGGAGTCTCTGGAGAAGGGGTTCCTCAGGGCGCTGAACCGCGGCAGGATGAAGTTCGCGCTCATGTGGTGCTACCACGAAAGGCGCGACCAGTTCCGTCCGAAGCTCGGCGAGCAGCGCCGCATGCTCATGTCCCTGGCCCATACGAAGGAGGAGTTCCTCGGGCTCATCCGCTATTCCGCGGAGCACTATTTCAACAAGCCGGAGTACTGGCGGAAGGACGGCAGGATCTTCTTCTCGATCTACGACGCTCCGTATTTCTGCTCGAAGCGCGGCAACGACGCCGGGCGGATCAAGGCGGAGCTGGACGAGGCGCGCGAAATCGTGCGCGCCGCCGGTCTCGGCGAGCTGCATTTCAATGCGCAGGGGGCAGGTCCGCGGCTTGCCGACTTCATGGCGGACTGCGGCTTCGACTCGCTTACCGACTACAATACGTCCCCATACCACATGCCAGCCGAGACGACCTCGGCCATGCGCGCTAAAGGCGAGTGGGAGATCGACTACAGGGCGTCTTTCCCGACTGTGCGCAGGCGCTGGCAGGAAATGTCCTCAAAGAAGCTGCCGTACATACCCAACGTGACGACGGGGTGGGATTCCACTCCGCGCTGCCGCCTCGACGAACCGTATCCGTGGCGGATACTCGACTATCCCTATACGATGTCGTTCACGAACAATACGCCGGAGGCCTTCCGCGAGATCCTGTCCGAGGCGAAGGCGCATGCCGAGAACGATCCGAAGAAGCCCGAGGCCGTATACATCAACGGGTGGAACGAATACACCGAGGGCACGTATCTAGTTCCCAACAACTTCGATTCGGACGGCTTCCTCCGTGCCGTCGCGGCAGTGTTCGGGCGCCATCCGTCAGACGAATACACGTATGTAAACCCTTCGGACAAGGCACTTTATACCGTTCCTGCGGCGAAGTTCGAGAACGTTGCGTATGGCACCCATCCAAAGCAGAAGATCGATGTATTTATCCCGGATAATAAGGTTGGCCCGTTCCCTGCAGTCATCTATATTCATGGTGGCGGCTGGAGCGGCGGCGCGATGGAGGACGCCATAATTGGTGCATCGCTGAAACATCTTCTTGAAAGGGGTGTGGCAGTCGTTTCCATTGGTTATCGCTATTTACGCGATGTCTTGATGGACAATTGCGGCGAGAATCCACCTGTTATGGGTTGCCTCAACGACTGTGAAGCGGCGGTCAAGTTCGTTAAAGCGCATTCTAATGAATATGGGATAGATGTCTCCAGAATGGCGCTTGCCGGCGGAAGCGCAGGGGGCTGTACCGCCTTGTATCTTTCTCTTAAAAACGACAATTCGCTTGGTGTTTGCTCCGTTGCGCCTATCATCGCGCAGACATCTATGGATCCTTTGGAGATGCAGAGGTGGATTCCCGACATAACGTATGGAGGTTCGGCCTTTGGATGCCGGGATTTCGGTGAATGGCTATCGCGGCGCGAGGATTTCCTTGCATATATCGAACACATCTCACCTGCGGCGTTGGCAAGGCACATCGATGCAGAAAAGGCACCAGTTATATTTCTTCAGTATGGAACTCCGCTCGCGAATGGAGAAAAATCGAGAGACCCAACGCATTCTCCCGTATTTGGAGAGCGGTTCAAGGATCTCTGTCTAGAACGCGGCATCCAGTGTGAAATTGGCTATGGCGGCAAACCCCATTTCGGAGACGTGTTCATCAAACTTGCAGACTACCTTCAATCAAAAGGAAAGGAACTCAAAAAATGAAAAAGCTGATACAAACCTCAATCCTGTCCTTTTGGACTGGGATGTGCTTCGCAACCAACTACGACGCAGCGACCGTGTCGGAGTTCACGAATGCTGTCGCTAAGGCGCAAACAGGTGACACGATAACGCTTGCGGCTGGGGTGACACTTGATTTCTCGACGCTGGAATCCTACAGCTCCGGTACAAGCTGGGGCACGATGTCCGCGCCTGATGACAAGGGGATATCGTGTGTCTGGTGGCAGAAGGAGATTGTGATTCAGGGGGCAGACGACACACCTTGGAGCGAGAAGACGTCATCTCAGGAAACCATTCTAGATGGTGGCGGCAACCGGATCTTCTACGGCTACGGTGGATCAGGGCGGAAATCGACGTTCAAAAACCTTACTTTCAAAAACGGAACTGCGCCGAGCGGACAGAACGGTGGCGCGATTGTCTTTGCCAATTCTGAATCGAGGGGTGGCGCAACGAACTGCGTCTTCAAGAACTGCTCAGCCGCCAACGGCGGCGCTACTTACGCTGTGCCTGTGACCGGCTCCCTTTTCGAGAGTTGTTCGGCTGGAACGACTGGGAACGGCGGTGGTGCGTATTGTGACAAGAACTATTGCATCCTTTCAGGAAATGTTTTCCGTGGATGTTCCGCGAAGAATGGCGGAGCGATCTACTTAAGCGACCTCTCCGCATCGCCAGCCGGATATGTGGTCGATTGCGTCGTTTCGAATTGCACTGCGTCAAACTATGGCGGCGGAATGTATTCATCCAAGGCTTACAATGTTGTGAACGGCTGCCGTTTTGAGGGCAATGCTTCGACTGCGCAAGGTGGCGCGTGCTACAATGCATCAGCATCATCGTGCGTTTTTGTCTGCAACGAATCGATAGAGAACCGCGGGGGCGCGATGTCGCTTGGCTCTGCTGTGGACTGCGCCTTTACGAACAACGTCTGCACGAAAAACGGGCGTGGCGGCGCATGCGACAAGGTCGCGGCCGTCGGCTGCACTTTTTCTGGCAAGGGAGACGTGAGCTGCGGTAGCTTCACCAGATGCGTCTTCGACGGAATCGTTCCAGACGGGAACAGGCTTTGGGTGCTCGATGCCACTTCGAACAACGGTTCTGCGCTAGGTGTGACAAACTGCCTTGTTGTAAACTGTGCGGTCGGACGGATAGTTAATTTGGCCGGTCAAACCGCCGACTTCGCCAACTGCACGTTTGCCGACAACACAATCTCAAACAACGGCTACACAGTATACTGCGATATATTCAATTCCAATTCTGGAGTCGGCTCTTTTGTCAACTGCATCTTCTCTGGCAACAAGCAGGCCGATGAAACTGCGGCCGATATTAAGCTGTGGAAATCCACCTCTGGCACATGTTTGCTCCAATTCTCGAACTGCCTCTACACTGATGGGCTCATCAATGGCGAGAAGGCAGATGTATTTTCGAATCCGGTTCATGCGCTAGCTAAGTTTGTCGCTGGAAGCGATGAGTATCCCGGGCGTCCGTACTATGCGCTTGTGCGCCAGTCCGCCGCTCGCAATGCCGGACTTTATGCGTCGTGGATGGATTCAGCGGTTGACCTCGCGGGAAGTGCTCGAATTCTCGAAGGCGCTGTCGACATTGGCTGCTATGAGTGCCTTCCACTACCACCTGGTCTCATCATTGTAGTACGGTGATTGAGATGCGGTCAGTCTTTCCCATCGCGCTTACATTTCTTGCCGCGACGGCTGGAGCTACGACCAACGTTGTGCAAATACAACGCTGCGCAGAGTGGCGGCCTATAGAAATGGGCGAATACGAATGCATACAAGGGACGTCTGTCCGCATTCGCGAGCTGGAGATTGTCCCCGGCACGGCTCTTGACCTTTCTGCTATCGTGCCTCGCTACGACATCGGCGTCAACGGACGCATCGTCTCTGATTCGCAGGGGCAACTCGTCTTTCAGAACGAGCCGGAACGCCCGTTGCGGCTGCGCGGCTTTAACTGCACATACGGCGGAAAATACGACGGGTTTCAGAACGCTAGCAAGGAAGAACTCGAAGAGCTTGCCGAGCAGTTTCGACTGATGGGCCTGAATCTCGTCCGGCTTCATTTTTTCGATGCCAAGTTTGTCGGTTTGAGCGGATTGAAATGGTGGGAGTATCGAGATTCCCTTGCCGAGGACTTGATGCCGCAGACAAAGGAGGAGATAGACGCCATTGTCGACCGAGACTTTCTGGACAGGTATCACTGGTTCGTAAAATGCCTTCGCGACCGAGGCGTCTACATCATGTTCGACGTAGCCACTTCGCCGAACAAGATCATGGCGCGGGCGAAGAAGTCAAGAGCCCCCACCAGAATCGGACTCTTCCTCGACGAAAGGTGGAGGAAACTTTGGAAAGCATCGTTCGACTTCTGGACGCAGACCATTAACCCCTATACGGGGACGCGTTTTCTAGACGATCCGCAGGTGATAGGGATGACGTTCTGCAACGAGCAGGATTGGATATTCTTCAGTGATCAGGAACTTGCCATGTTCACGACGGACTTTCGCAAGGAATTCGGCGAGGATATGCCGGAGCTCTCTCGTCGGCTTTTGTGGGAGGACGGCAAGGTGTCCGAAAATGCAAGATTGTTTTTCCGCCGTCGCCTTAAGGAGATGACAGACTTCTATCTTGGCGTTGTCAAGGCAAGCGGATTCAAGGGGTTGACGACGCAGTGGGACATGCTCAAGACGCCCCTTGGTGCTGAATCGCACATAGGGCTTTCAGCCGTTGCAACCCACTCGTACCACGCGCATCCCAAGTTCTCCGTGCCACTTCCCGATGGTGTTGAAAACGAGAGGATTCTTGAGCCGTGGAACAAAGGCAAATGCACTGAGGTTCCTTTCGGATCGTCGTTGGCGGAGAACAAGCGTACATACTTTGCCAACGCCGCACTTGCGCGTACTCTTGGGAAACCATTCCTCGTCACCGAGTATTCGCATATTCCGGCGAACGACTGCGCGCAGGAGGCACCGGTGGTGCAGTCTGCCATTGCGGCGCTTCAGGATTGGCAGGCCCTTTGTCCGCACAGCGATCTTGTGCAGCTCTGGCACTACGACCCATATCCATTCTTCGACGAGAGCAGGAACCTGATGGCGCGCGTTTCGTCTGTTGCCACCGCGTTTGGCTGGCAGCGCGGGGACATAAAGCGTGCGTCGCATGCCGTTTCGCTTTCCATGACGGAAGATGTACTGACGTCGCCGGCCCTTAGCGGCAGTCTTGAAACGGCATACGTTAATCTTGCTTTTGTGACGCGTGTTGGTGTCGATGCTGAAAACGCGCACAATCCACTTGCCATCCTTGACATCGTGCCGATGCGGGAGGCGGACGCAGGAAAGGAAGAGCCGCTTGCCAACGACATCCAGACCGCGACACAACGTAAATCGCATGGCACGACAAATTTGCTAGGCGAGACGGTGGTTCGGCGTCTGCGCGAAGCGGGGGTTATGCCGTCAGGCAACTGCACCGATCCTAAGCGCGGCATTTACGAGAGCGAGACGGGTGAAATCGTGACGGACCTCCGCAGCGAAACAATGACGATTGATACGCCGCGCTTTCAGGCGGCGGCTTTGAAGCCGGGACAGACGTCGCGGCTTTCACGCCTTGCCGTGGAAAGCGTTTCCATTCCGGCGTCCATTCTTGCGATTTCGCTCGACAGCGACCAGTGCGTCTCTTGCGCTTCGCGCGTACTTATGATTGTCGCAACGCGCTTTATGCAGGAAGGGGCGATTGTTTCCGAAGGTGGGGAGAAAATGCTCTTCATCGACAACGGCCCGACATACACTCAGCTCATGCGGACGGGGAAGTTCCGTTTTTCAATCGAGACAGAGGCGAAGAAGGCTCCGGAGGTCTATGCACTGCGTATGAATGGGACGCGCTCATTCAAGATACCGGTCGATATAAAAGATGGGAGGCTTGTGTTTGATCTTGATACCTCCAAGTTCGAGTATGCTACGCCGTTCTTCGAAATCGTAAAGCAATAGTGAGACATTGGAATCATGCACATGGTAAAGTCTATTGTCACATTCGCGGTCTGGGTATTGGCGTGTGCGCCTATATCCGCTCTCGCAGAGACATTCTCCATCGAGCGAGACGATCCTCGTCCTTTTCGAATCCATGGCGGACCGGACGAAACTGAAGCGACGCGGGCTATGATGCGCGAGCTTGCCGATGAGGTCAAGCGCGTTACTGGTGTTGAAGTGGAGGTGAGGTGGTACGCCCCGGCTTTCGCGGGAGATTTCTTCGTGTCTACGCAGCCGTGGAATGCGGAAGGGGCCTGGACCATCGGCAACCGCAATGGCGTGATGGGCATCCATGGCTCCGACCCTAAGGGAACCGAATCCGCGCTACGGCATTTTATCGACACGTACCTCAAGCCAGTGCCGACTTCTGACGGACGTCTCGAATGGAAAGACCTTCGCGTGAACCACGGTCCGCAGTGGGCAGACGCCCGCGATGCCGCGGTCGCTGCTGTTCGGGCGAAAAGGGCAAAGGACAATGCGCCCGAATGGGCGAACGAGCTCGTCAACTACGTGAACGTTGAGCCAGCCCGCGCCTATTCCTTTCCGCTCGGATCTGTTGACGCGGCTCTTACGCGCGAATTGCCGGAAACACCGTATGTGAAGTCGCTTGACGGAGTTTGGAAATACAACTGGTGTGGTGCGCCCGACTTGAGGCCAAGGGACTTCTTTTGCCTGGGATTCGACGACTCGAAATGGTACGACATCGAGGTTCCGAGCTGCGTGGAGATGAGGGGGTTTGGTGTCCCCATCTACCGCAACATCGTCTATCCACACCCAGCTACGCCGCCGGACGTGGACAAGGACTACAACCCCGTCTCGTCCTACCGCACCACGTTCACTATCCCCGAGGGATGGAAGGGGCGTCCGGTGCTTCTTCGCTTCGAGGGCGTATATTCCGCCTATTACGTCTGGGTGAACGGGGAGAAGGTCGGCTTCTCCGAGGATAGCTGCACGGCCCACGAGTTCAATGTCACGAAGTTCCTCAAGCCGGGAGAGAACCTTCTTGCCGTTGAAGTCTACCGATGGTGTGACGGAGCCTTTCTGGAAGATCAGGACTTTTTCCGGTACTCCGGGATTTTCCGCCATGTAATGCTGTTCGCTCCTCCGAAAGTCGAGATTCGCGACTTTTTTTGGAAGCCTAAGTTCTCAAAGGATTTCTCGTCCGTCGGCGTTGATCTTTCCGTTGAACTACGTGACTTATGTGAGGGCGCTGATACACAGTTCCCCTCCATCTCGGCTACGCTCTACGATGCGGACTTTCGGCTTGTCAAAGATGCGAGCTGCGCAGGAAATAAGTTCTCAACTATAAACTTTCAACTCTCTACTTTTCATGCATGGACCGCAGAAGATCCCTATCTGTACACGCTAGTCATCAAAGCGGGCGACGACATTCGTTCGTGCAAGGTCGGTTTCATGAAAACCGAGATTGGCCCTGACGGCGCAATCCTTGTAAATGGACGTCCTGTGAAGTTCAAGGGCGTGAACAGACATGACGCCTCCGCCGTGAATGGGCGTTCCCTCACGCGTGACGAGATGCTGCGCGATGTCCTTCTGATGAAGCGCAGCAACATCGACACCGTGCGCACGAGCCACTATCCGAACGACCCCTACTTCTATCATCTGTGCGAGCGCTACGGAATCTACGTGCAGCTGGAAGCGAACGTGGAGAGCCACGGGATGAGATATGGCGTGAAGTCTCTGGCATCAAGCCCGAGCTGGACACAGGCTCACGTCGACAGATGCCGCGATATGGTCGTAAACTGGCGCAACTCGCCATGTGTCTTCATGTGGAGCTGGGGCAACGAGGCGGGGCAGGGGCCGAACTTCGACGTTGTGGACGCTGAATGCCGCAAGATTGACGATACGCGTCCCACGGCTTATCGCCAGGACTGCGAACGGTTCCAGGTTGACGGTCCCTGCTATCCGACGGTCGCGTCCATCCGGCAGCGCGGCCTTTCGCGCAAGTGCTCGTTTTTCTTCGAGTATGCCCATGGCATGGGCAACGCGCTCGGCGCGTTCAAGGAGACTTGGGATGAGTTCTACAAGTCGCCTTCGCTTACCGGCGGTTGCATCTGGGATTGGATCGACCAGGCTGTGTGGAAGGAGGCCGACCGAGTCGGTGCGGACGGAAAACGTCTGCGCTACCTTGCCTACGGCGGAGACCACGACGAGGAGAACGACGGAAACTTCTGCGTGAACGGAATCGTCGACGCAGAGCGCAAGGAGACGCCAAAGCTCGCCGAAGTCAAGCATGTGCACCGCAACATCGTCGTGTCATGGCCAGAGGGCTCCGCTCCGTCGATTGCGGACTGCGTGGCGGGTAGCGCGACCGTCGAGGTTTGGAACCGTTTTTCGTTTACGGCGTCCGACGCGTTCGCGGCAGATTACGAGGTGCTGGAAAACGGCGTTGCAGTTGCGCGGGGATCGCTTGAATGGCCAAGGGTCGAGCCGCTTTCCCGCAAGACCGTGAGGCTTCCGAAGATTGCATTGGTTCCGAAAGAAGGCGCGGAGTATTTTGTCAACGTGTCGTTCCGTCTCAGGGAAGACGCACTCTGGGCGGAGAAGGGCCACCTTGTAGCCCACGACCAGTTGCCGGTGGCCGGTGATGCCTCGCCGCGACACGAATCCGCCCAGCGTGGGCGTGCCGTGATAAGGCCATTACAAGGTGGCCTCTCCGTGGAAGCTGGTTCGACTCTTGCGCGATTCAGCCGCACGACGGGCACGATCTCGTTCCTTTCGATGAACGGAAGGACGATTCTGTCCGACAGCGAGGACGGCATTGTGCGCGGACCTCGGCTCACGTGCATGAGGGCTCTTACTGACAACGACAAGTGGCTTAGGGATGAGTTGTACAGCTCCGGTCTCACGCAGCTCAGATACCACGTGCGGGAGCTGCGCGCGGCGAATGTAGACGGGATGCCTGCCGTTCATGCCGTCGTCGAGGTGAATGGAGCGAAATCGGCTGGATTCTTGCATGAGGCGGACTACGTCTTTGCGGCGGATGGCGCAATCGAGATTCGGAATACGGCTACCCCGTTTGGCAAGATGCCGTCTGCATTGCCTCGACTCGGGCTTTCCATGATGCTTGCACCAGATCTCGAGCAAATGGAATGGTACGGGAGAGGCCCCCACGAGAACTACGTCGACAGGTGTGCAAGCGCCTTTGTCGGGCGTTGGAGCTCAACGGCTGCGGAACAGTACGTGCCGTACTGCCGGCCGCAGGACAACGGCTATAAATGCGACGTTCGGTGGGCTGCGTTCAGGGACAACGAGGGCGTCGGGATGTGCGTGAAGGGGGATGTGCCGCTTTTCGTGCAGGCGCTCCACTATTCGTGGGAGGACCTTGAGTTCGCGCGCCACCGCGACAAGCAGGAGCGAATCTGGAACGAAAAGCCGCCGCGAGCCGAGACATGCCTCAATATAGACATTCGGCAGCTTGGGCTTGGAGGAGCCTCATGCGGCCCAAGACCGGAGGCGGAGTACATTTTCCCGATTCGGGAAGAACGGTGGTCGATAACTCTCTCGCCGGAAACAGGAAAGGAGTCGGCGCGATGAAATGTAAAATAATGCCTCTTGCCGCGATGGCAATGTGCATGGCGGCGAACTCTGCAGGCGCTGATGCGACGTTCTCAGATATTGTGATCTACGGTGGTTCGTCGGCGGCCGTGACGGCGGCGGTCAAGGTGAAGGACATGGGCCTTGTTCCTGTCATCGTCTCGCCGGACAAACATATTGGTGGTCTTTCTTCATCTGGACTTGGCTTTACCGATTCGGGCAATACTGCGGCAATTGGCGGGCTTGCCCGCGAGTTCTACCACCGGATCTATCTTGAATACCAGAAGCCCGAATCGTGGCGTTGGCAGCGCATGGAGGAATTCAAGGCCGGAGGACAAGGCACCAAGGCAATCTGCCATGAGGACAAGACGATGTGGACGTTTGAGCCGCATGTAGCGGAAAGGGTCTTTAACAAGTGGCTTGAAGAAAAAGGCGTTGCCGTCAGACGAGGAGAACTTCTTGATCGCGGTGGCGGAGTGGAAAAGAAGGATGGAAGAATCGTATCAATACGAACTCTTTCCGGGAATACGTATCGTGGGCGGTACTTCATCGACGCTACGTACGAAGGTGACCTGATGGCGGCTGCGGGCGTGCCGTACAGAGTCGGTCGCGAGGACTGTTCGGAATTTGGCGAGAAATGGAATGGCAACCAAGTCGGAGTGCTCCATCATCGGCACCATTTCCGGGACTGGAACATCTCCGCATACAAAATTCCAAATGATCCGTCGAGTGGGCTTTGCGCTGAGATCGATACGTCTGCTCCGGGAGTGCGCGGCAAAGGAGACCGTCTCGTGCAGGCGTACTGCTATAGGCTCTGCATGACGGACGATCCGCGCAACCGCATCCCGTTTTCAAAGCCGGAGGGATATGATCCGGCCCGTTATGAATTGCTGTCAAGGGTCTATGCACATGGATACGGTGAGACGTTTTGGAACTTCAGCCGCATCGCTAACTACAAGACGGACACGAATAACCACGGGCCCATGGGGGCGGACTACATTGGTGGCAGTCACGAATGGCCAGAAGCAAGCTACGCTCGCCGCGCTGAAATCGCAAAAGCCCACCGGGACTATCAGATGGGCCTGTACTATTTCATCGCCAACGATCCATCGGTACCAGAGGAAATTCGCCTTCGGATGTCGAAATGGGGGCTTGCCAAGGATGAGTTCATAGACAACGGAGGATGGCCGTACAGTATCTACGTGCGCGAAGGGCGGCGGATGGTGGGCGAATACGTTATGACTGAACATGATTGCCTTGGCGAGCCGCGCCATCCGGCCCAGGGCCGTTCCTACGGGCCTGTTGGCATGGGATCGTATGCGCTCGACTCCCACAACGTCCGTCGGTATGTGACGCCGGAGGGATATGTGCAGAATGAGGGTGATATCGGGGTGCATCCGAAGCGTCCGTATGGAATCGACTATGGCTCGCTTGTGCCGCGCAGGGAGGACTGCCGGAACCTGCTTGTCCCTGTTGCTCTTTCGGCGACTCATACGGCCTTCGGCTCGATACGCATGGAGCCGGTGTTCATGTTGCTTGGCGAGTCTGCCGCGACCGCATCGGCCATTGCCGCTAAGGATGGCCGCGCTGTGCAGGATGTTCCTTACGCAGATCTTTCCGCCCGTCTCAAGGAAGATGGACAGATTGTAGTGATAGACAAATAACTCGCAAGGCCATGAAATATCGTAGACAGCTAATTGTGATTTGTTGGACACTCCTCTCAGTGTCATGTCATGTTTCGTTGTTCGCAACGGATTCTCTGTTCGCCGGCGAGAGGTTCGAGGTTGGTTGCAACTATTGGGCGAGTCATGCGGGCGTGTATATGTGGAGGGATTGGGACGCAGGGCAGGTCGAGAAGGACTTGGATTTGCTTGTCGCCCACGGAATGACGGTCTTGCGGGTGTTCCCGCTTTGGCCTGATTTTCAGTCCCTTACGGCGGAATATGGTGGCTGCGGAGCGTTTCGTGGTTATGCCCAGAACGGAGGCCCTCTCAAGAACTATGCGGCTGTTGATGATGTAATGATTGATCGCTTCCGCTACCTTTGCGATGCGGCTGAGAATCGTGGCATGAAGTTAGTCGTCGGTCTCGTCACCGGCTGGATGTCGGGGCGGCTTTTCGTGCCTCCCGCGCTTGAAGGCAAGAATGTTCTCGTAGATCCTGATGCCATAGCATGGCAGTGCCGCTTTGTGCGGTATTTTGTCGATTCGTTGAAGGATCATCCTGCGATTGCCGCGTGGGATTTGGGCAACGAGTGCAACTGCATGGGTGATGCCAAGGCGGAGCAACTTTGGCTATGGATGCATGCAGTGTCTTTCGAAATCCGAGTAAACGATCCATCGCGGCCAGTGGTGTCAGGCATGCATTCCGTGAAAACATTGAAGGATGCCAAGGTCAATGTGCGGCAGCAAGGCGAACTTGTCGATTGGCTCACGACGCATCCCTATCCGCTTTGGACGCCCGAATGCAATCTTGAGCCGTTTGACACGCTTCGCAACGGATGTCATCCCGCCTGTGAGACGACGCTTTACGCCAACTTGTCGGGACGCCCTGCCTTTGTCGAGGAGGCAGGGTCAATGGGACCGGGAATCGTTTCGGAGGATCGTGCCGCCGCGGCGATGCGGATGCAGATGTTCTCCTGCTGGGCGGCAGGTGTTCCGACATTTGTATGGTGGTGCGCTTTTGATCAGGGCCATCTTGATTTCGCGCCGTACGATTGGACGGCTATAGAACGAGAGCTGGGGCTTTTCAAGGCGGACGGTACACCTAAGCCAACCGCGAGGGCGATGAAGGACTTTGCGTCCTTTATAAAGTCGCTGCCGTTCGCGGCGCTTCCGCCGCGCCGAATTGACGCGGTAGTGCTGGTGAGCGAAAATGAGGACTTTTGGAAACAGGCGCTTGGTGCGTGGCTGCTGTCTCGTCAGGCAGGATTCGATATTTGCTATGCGCCTGCGGAAGGAGAATGGCCACAGTCGTCATTCTACATCCTTCCGTCCAGCGCGTCAAACAGTTACACGACGTATTCGCACCGCGCGTGGAAGCGGCTTGTTGGGAAGGTGCAGTTGGGCGCGACAGTCCTTATTACACTTGGCAATGGTGCGGTATTGTCCGATTTGGAGGCGGTAGCAGGTGTTCGCACAGAATCGCATTTCAAGTGCAATACCACTCGTCATGTCATTGCAAAGAAAGGAGGATTTGATTTACCTGATTCATATGTACGCAGGATTTCGCTTGTTGATGGTGATGTTCTCGCAAAGGATGCCGAGGGCAGCCCGGTGATGACGATGAAGAGGCTTGGCACAGGACGGGTGGTTTTCATGAATGGCGCAGTGGAGGTGAATGCTTCGATTGACGGATGGCCTGCATATGCCGAGGCTGCCGAGGTTGCTGGCGTTAAGAGACTAGTGCGAGGTGACAACCCTTCTGTCGGTTTTACGGAGCACAGCATGAACGGAGTTACGTATGTCGTTGCGGTTAACTATAAATCTGATCCTGTGAATGTCAATATTGAGTGTGATGGAACTATTTCACGTACTTTCGGCAGTGGGTCGCTAAAGGATGGTGTTCTCTCACTTGGTGCTAACAACGCCGTTGTAATTGAAATCAATGGACGTTGAAGGTCATGGCGAAAAGGAGATTTAGGATGCACAAGATTTCCCTAACTTGTCTCGTAATGGCCATGGGAATGACACCGTCATTTTCTTTTGCCGATGCTCTTTCAGTGAAGATGCAACCTGGCGAAAAATGGTGGGGGCTATGTAACGCGTTCGGGCGGGAGATGCCGTTTACGGAGAAGACGGACTTCAAATGCGATTTGCGCAAGGACAACTATGGGCACCAGTCACTGTCTTTTCTCTGCTCCAACAAGGGACGGGCGATTTGGTGCGCAGAGCCGGTCGGCGTGAAGATTGCCGACGGAGAAATTGCGTTAGAGTCTGACAAGGGCGAAATCATTCTCAAGGAGGACGCGGGACGCAATCTCGGAGAGGCGTACCGCTATGGCTCTACGACTTGGTTCCCGCCGACGGGCGAGGAACCAGAGCTGCTCTACTTTTCCGCTCCGCAGTACAACACGTGGATTGAGCTTACCTACCATCAGAACGAGAAGGACATTCTCGCCTATGCAAAGTCGATGCTTGATCACGGACTTCCGCCAGGCATCTTCATGATCGACGACACGTGGCAGCACGGCTACGGCGAGTGGTACTTCGACATGCGGCGCTTCAGCGATCCGAAGGGGATGATGGACAAACTTCACGGCATGGGCTTCAAGGTGCTTCTCTGGATGTGCCCGTTTGTTTCAATGGACACTCCGGCCTATCGCCGCATTGCGTTTGGCAAAAACCCAGACGACGTGAATGGGTATCCGGCGAAGGGCGGCTTTCTCGTCGAGTCGCGCAAGCCCGGCTATGGCAATGTTCCTTCTCCTGCGGCGATCAGGTGGTGGAACGGCGCGAGCGCGCTCCTGGACTTCACTCATCCGAACGCCGTCGCCTGGTTCGACGAGCAGCTGGAGCGGTTGATGAAAGATTATGGTGTGGATGGATTCAAGTTTGATGCCGGGAACGTGGGGTACTATGCTGGATGTGTTGGTCTGGAAGGAGATGCGCCGAAGACGTTTACTCACGACGATTCCGCATCGCCAACGGCGCAGAGTGCGCTTTACGGGAATTTTGCGCTCAAATACAAGGGAAGCGAATATCGTAACGGATTTGGCTTCGCCGGGAAACCCGTAATAATGCGGCTTCATGACAAGGATCATTCATGGGAAGCCCTTCGTCGGCTGATCCCAGATATGCTTGCTGCTGGGTTTGTGGGGTGCCCGTTCATTTGTCCCGATATGATCGGTGGTGGGGATTGGATTGCATTTTTGCCTGGTTCTCCGTTTGATCCGGAACTGTTTATCCGCTCGGCTCAGGTTCATGCCCTTTGCCCAATGATGCAGATATCGGCTTCTCCGTGGCGGGTGCTTGATGCTGAGCACCAGCGCATCTTCAGTGAAGTGGTGGCGCTGCGCCAGCGGTTTGCTCCACGCTTTGTAGAGCTAGCGAAGGAGTCTGCGAAGTCCGGCGAGCCAATGATGAGGAACCTTGAGTATTGCTTCCCGGGTCTTGGCTATGCCAACATCAAGGATGAGTTTATGATGGGAGACAAGTTGCTCGTCGCACCAGTGATGGAGAAGGGAGCAATGTCGCGCAAAGTCGTCCTACCGCCTGGCAAGTGGCGTTCTGACGATGGCCAGATCTACATCGGTCCAGCGACGATTGAAGTTGCCGCGCCGCTCACGCGGCTGCCGTATTTCGAGAGGGTAGAGGAATGAGGCTACTGCGTCACAGATTGCGGCAACCATGCCGGAGGACGGCGGATTGTGCGGCCATCGGGCAGCGTTATCTCATCCGGCAGTTGGCAACGCCTTGGCGTGTCTTGCGGAATGTTCCTGTACAGCGATGCAAACTTCTTCAATTCATCGCAAGTGCCGCCATGTGGGTTGTAAACCGCAACCGGCTTCTTCAACTTGTGTCTGATTGCCGAGACGGGTCCAGCGAGGTCGGAATCGCCGCTGACCAATGTAAACGCATCGACATCATTGTCAAGCATTGCGTCGAGGATCATTTCAGTGGCTATGTTGACATCGGATCGTTTCTCTTCGAGTTTGACGACAGAAGCCATGCCATCTGTTTTGTCGCAGGAGACGCAAGGTTCTTTGAAGAAGGGCATCTTGACCTTGTGCTTTGTGTAAAAGCCTTCGATTATTTGAACTCGTGGCAGAGTAGAGAGAGCTTCAAGGTAGTAGTATTGTCGAAGAAGCTTGTCGTCGTCGTGAGGGAATGTCTTTATTCTCGCGGTGAAATATTTTATCGCAACGACCTCGATGTTGTTGGCGACAATTGCATCGGCGAACTTCTCAAGATCAAGCCATTTGTAGGGAGTGCCTTTCAGCATCCCGTAGAACAGGTTAAAACCGTCTATGTATACGTTAACTTTCATTGTGTCCTTGAAAATGCTAAGGCCGGGTTGCCCCGGCCTTGCGCCGCCTCGGCAGTGCCTTGGCGGGTGGATGTTGGTATAATACCAAATATCTTGGTCGCACGCAAGGGGGCAAAGAGTGAAGCCAGATATTCCAAAAATCCCGGCATGCGGCTCCACTTTGTTGCGCCGCAAGCCTGGATTTTGAAATATTGAGTGGCCTTTTGCGCGTGCGAGGCTGTTTTCGACAATGCGTTGCCATCCCCCCGCGCTGCTGCGGGAGGCCCGAATGACTCGGCTTGTGGTTTCGGAACGCCGCGTCCGCTTCGCCGTCAGAGGTTCTTGCGGCACATGAGCTTGTAGCGCGGAACGAGCAGGATGCATCCGAGGTGGCGGATGTAGGTCCGGATCTCCTCGCACCAGAGGGCCTGCGTCATCTTGCGGCATCCGGCTTCGAGCCGCAGCAGGAATCCACGCTGGAACATCTGCCACAGCGTCCAGGCGATCTGCATGAGGTAGTACCAGACCTTGTTGGCGTTGGTGGCGTTCACGAACCTGTGCCTGAGCCCGAAGCCGCTGTGCTTCTGCTCCCTGAACACGTTCTCGATGTTCCAGCGCCTGCGCCCCCAGCAGAATATCTCGTCGGCCTTGTCCAATCCGTCGATTGGAATGTTCGTGGCGAACATGCCGACGTAGGGCTTCTTCTGATTTCCCTTCTTGGTCAGGTCGCCGAGGATGGATATCTTGCCGTACACGACGTTGATCCTGTACCTGTCGGGGGCGTTGGTCTCGACGCCGACGACCCACTTCATCGTCCCGTGCCTCGGGCCGCCGTCCGCCCTGAGCAGCTCCCCGGCATCGCAGTCGCCGCACTTGAACCTCAGCACGACGTCCTCGTACACGCCCGGCATGCGCCCCTCCCTGAAGGTCGTGATGTACTTCCACCCGTATCCCTCGCAGATGCGCCAGACGCCGTCGCATCCGTACAGCGCGTCGCCGACGAGGCACAGCGGGTACTTCCTCGTGAGCTTCCGCAGGGACGGGGCCATGCGCTTGAACGCGTTGATCTCGCAGTCCTGCTTTTCCCTCTGGTCGTCGTAGGGCTCCACGCACTCGCTGCACACCGTGACCGCCATGCCCGTCTTCGTTATGAGCTTCACCTCCAGCGCGATGGTCTTCTTCTCCTTCTTCGCAAGGCGCTCGCCGCATCCGTTGCGCCTCTCGTCGCGGTGCACCGCGTCCACCGCAAGCGGATAGTACCTCCCGGAAACCCTGTCCTTCTCGAAGAACTTGGCGTTTATGAGCCGCTTGACCAGGGACGCGTTTACAATCTTGACCTTCTCGCAGTCCCAGCCTCTCGTGCGGTACACGAGCGTCCCCGTGCAGGCCGTCGTGAACCTCTCGCCCTCGGGCCACCAGCCCTGGCCCGAGAGGTACAGCATCGACGCCGCCATCCCCTCGCTGTTCCGGCATCCGTCCACCGCGTTGCGCGAGCGGCACTTGAGCATCGTGACCGCGAGGAAGGTGCAGACGACGGTGTCGTCCGTGTACAGGCACAGGCTTTCGTCGTGCCCCGCGTATATGTCCTTGAACAGGGGGCCGAGCGCCCCCCGTGTCTTTCTTATGAACTCCGCGTACTCGGCTACCGCCTCTTCGACGTCCGGCTCGGCTGCCGGCGGGACGCCGGGGCGATGCTCCGGGTGGCCGCCGACTTCGACGCCCGCGAGGACTTCGCGCGCGGTTCGCTCGCGCCACTGCCTTTCGCACGCTCGACTTTCGCCCTCCCGCGCCTCTCTGCGCCTCGCAGCTCGGCAAAGGCGTTCGCGTACGCCTCCCTCGCCGCCGCAGACAGCTCCCTCAGCTCCCGCCGCACCCGCTTCCACAGCTCGATGGATTCCGTGACCTCTTCCGCGTGCCTGGCCGGCACGTACAGCGTGCGGCTCTTCCCGTCCACCTTGTCCGTCAGCTGCCAGTGCTCCGACCCGCCCCGCATGGACATGTTCAGGGATCCCTCCAGGAGCATTCCGCTCCCCAGAAGGCGCTTCAGGGCGCTCGCCTTGGCGGCGTAGGCCCTCTTCCACTTTTTTTGGATTTTCATGGAACGTAATTATACGCTCCATTTTGCGAAGAGTCAAGGGGGAATCCGCGAAAAAGGAAAGAAATTTTTCAGGGGGCACCCCGCGCAAAGGCGGGGAGCCCCCTGAAAACGCCCATCCGGACGTCATTTTACATAGAAGGATTCGCTAGTTTTGGAATATCTGGAGTGAAGCAGGTGCCGTGGTGCAAGTCCGTCGAGTTCCCAAGCGCCCTGCAGATGGCGCACATGAAGAAGTTCTTCACATCCTTCGACTGGTGGAACCTCAGGCCCGGCTTTTGGAAAGCCGAGTTCTTTATTCCATGGACGGTGTTCGAGGCGACGCCGCCTAAGGCGGGCGAGAGCTGGAACGCCAATGTCGTCGTAAACCGCCACAGCGAACCGGAGGAGAGCGCGAGCACGTCTTTTACGCTGAACAACAACAGCAACCTGGGCATGTTCGGCCTGATCAACTTTGACGGGAAGTGCGACTAATGTGTTTAGCATGCTTTGTGCACAAGGAGAAAAGAAAGATGAAGCTCGATAGAAGGGAATTCATACTTGCGGGCGGGGCGCTTGCCGCCGGTTGCGTATCTGAGAGGATGCCGGTTCCGTCGCCCGAGGCCGGAGAATCGTCTGCGGACGGAGAGGCAGCGAAGGGCGCACTGATCATTTCGCCGCCCGTACTCCAGAACGCAGCGGAGACGTCGATGGGCGTAGGGTTCGCTGTTTCGGACATGGCCAACGGCTACGTCGATGTTTCGGAGTCTTCCGACCTCGCCGGGGCGCGGCGCGTTAAGTGCGGCGGCTATCGCGTTACGGACATGAACGACAAGATCATGCTCGTCAGGCTGACGGGGCTGAAGCCGGCGACGACGTACTACTACTGCATCGGCGCGGACCGCATCGAATACAAGGGCGGGTATTCGATGAAGATCGTCGGCCACGAGGAAGATCCGCGCGTCTATTCGTTTCGCACGCTCGGCGCCGGCGCACGGTCGAGCTTTTGCGTCATCAACGACACGCACGCGCAGATGGCGCCGTTCGGGATGGCGGTCGACAAGATCGCCGAGCTCAAGCCGTCGTGCGTCGTCTGGAACGGCGACGCCTGCAACACGCAGGAAACGGTGGAGTCGCTTCTTCCGATCTTCTACGTCCCTGAAATCGCGCGTGGCGACTATGCCGCGTGCCAGCCGTATATGTTCCTTCCCGGGAACCACGACTACCGAGGCCTCGCCGCACGCCGCATGGAGCGGGCGCTGATGTTCCGCCAGCCGGAGGAACGCCTGCCGCGCGACTGGGACCTTGGCAGAAACTTCGCCGTGCGCTGCGGAGAAATCGCGATGGTCGGCCTCGACACGGGCGAGGACAAGCTCGACTCGCGCGACGTGTTCGCGGGGCTTTTCAACATGGAGCCCTACCGCGTCGCGCAGCGCGCATGGCTCGAGGATGCGCTTGCGCGTCCAGAGATCCGCTCCGCGCCATACCTCGTGGCGTTCTGCCACATTCCGCTCTATGACCCGCGCCCCGGCGCAAATCCGGGCGACTGCGACAAGGATGGCGGCGGACGCTACTTCGTTGACTTCGCGATGTGGCAGAGGACATGCGCGAATCTCTGGGGGCCGTTGCTTGAGAAGGCCGGTTGCCAGCTTGTCGTCACAGCCCACCAGCATAAGTACCGCTACGACGGACCGGTTGCCGGGCGCAGTTGGGCGCACATCGTCGGCGGAGGTCCTGATC
Source organism: Kiritimatiellia bacterium (assembly GCA_016296065.1). Classification (GTDB taxonomy): domain Bacteria; phylum Verrucomicrobiota; class Kiritimatiellia; order RFP12; family UBA1067; genus UBA1067. The sequence continues at coordinate 27,746 of JAEDKA010000004.1, read as the reverse complement.
TTGGCGTTTCCAGCCGGGTTGTCGACGGAAAGCGTGTCCAGGTGGACGACGAGAGTCGCTTTCCAACCGTCGTCGAGGGGTTTGTCGAAGGCGGTCGTCTGCGTGTTCGTGTCCACAACGTCCTCAGGAACTCCGTTGCCGGCGAGTTTGACTACGCCCCGCGCGAAGCGGCTGATTTCGGACAGGCTTGAGATAGGCACGGCGTCGCGGCGAATCCTTCCTCCTCGCTTCCTGGGGCTTCGTATTTGCAATGTAGTTAACGAAATTAGGAATTTACGAAATGAGGAGATTACGGTGCGGAACAATTCTCGCGGCGACTGTTGCCGCAGTTGCAACGGCGGCGCCTTTGGCGGAATATCCGGGCGAGGTCGGGGAGAACGTGTCCACGGAAATGGCGAGCTTCCCGCACTGGTACTGCAAGGCGTATGCGAAGTACGTCGACAACGAGCAGGCGATGAAGTTCGACCAGCATCTCCTCGTCGCGGCGATTGCGCCGCGCGCGCTGCTCGTCGAGGGCTTCAACCAGGGGTGGTTCGACGCGAAGGGCGAATGGCTCTCGTGCCGCGCGGCATCGCCGGTCTGGGAGTTCCTCGGGAAAGAGGGGCTGCCCAAAGGCGATTTTCCGGAAAACTACGACAGGTCGCGCATCGGCTCCACATTCGGCTATGTCCGCCGCGGCGGACAGCACGGGCTTTCGGGCTACGACTGGCTCTGGATGCTCGATTTTGCGGACAAGGCGTTTTCAGAGGAATAGAAGTGGTAAATATTTATTGTCATCGAATCGGACTGCATTTCGCCTGCGAAGGGCTTTGGACGAACGCTCTTGCGCCCATTTCGCATTGTTGGGGCGTGGTTGTTGCCTAAGTTGTAGAATCACGAATGTGGGATGGTTGTGTCGAAATCGTTCTTGGATTCGACACGAAGGATGGTTGAGTCGTGGTTGAGTGGCGGTTGGGTAGGGTCGCATAGAGTCGATTAGAGTTGGGCTGTTGGGCTGTCGAGCGGGCTGCGACAAATACGCGGCGGATTTGCCGCAGACGCCATCGGGGGCGAACGCCCATTCAAGGACAACTACGCCCTCCTCAAGAAGCTCTCCGAGATGTGAGGGCGGTAGGGCGGGATGGCCTCATCGCGCCGCATATCGAAACGGGGCGCGGCACATCTGCCGCGCCGTCCTTTATTTTTTTGGTATAATAGTGGCATGAACACGAAATCAGCCTTTGCCGTGGCGGCGGCCTTCGGGTCGCTTGCCTGTTTTGCCATGCTCGACGACGCGGCCGCCTCCAAGGCGGCGCGCGAGACGCTCGCCAAGATGACGCTCGAGGAGAAGGTCCTTCTCACTGGTGGCTCCGGGACTATGACGCTTTCCGCGATACCCCGCGTCGGCATCACGAAGGAATGGACCATGAGCGACAACTCGTCCACGGTGCGTCCGCAGATGAAGCGCTGGGACTGGGGCTACACCGAGCCGCGCAGCGAGAACACGAAGCTTCCGTCGCTCTCCGCCCTCGCGTCCACCTGGGATCCCGAGATGGCGCGCCTCCACGGCGAGGTGCTCGGCGCGGAGATGCGCGACCGCGGCGTCGACGAGCTGCTCGGACCGGGCGTCAACATCGCGCGCACGCCGCTCAACGGGCGCAACTGGGAGTACCTGGGCGAGGATCCCTGCCTCGCAGCGAAGATGTGCGTGCCTATGATCAAGGGCGTGCAGAGCTTCGACGTCGCCGCGACGGTGAAGCACTTCTGCCTCAACGACCAGGAGTGGAACCGCAACAACGTAGACACGCACTGCGACCTGAGGACGCTCCATGAGATCTACCTCCCCGCGTTCCGCGCGGCCGTGCAGGAGGCGGGCGTTCTCTGCGTGATGACGTCCTACAACAAGATCGACGGGCTCTGGGCGTCCGAGAACAAGTACCTCCAGACGGGCGTCCTGCGCGACCAGTGGGGCTTCAAGGGCCTTCTCGAGACGGACTGGGGCGGGCAGCACTCGAACGAGTTCTCAGCCAACAACGGCGGCGGGATCGAGATGGACCGCGGCGACGAGATCAAGCACCACTTCAATCCGAAGAAGGAAACCCTTCCCCTCGTCGATGCCGTCAAGGCCGGCAAGGTCTCCGAGGCGACCGTCGACGAGATGGCTCTCCACGTCCTCTACGTGATGGCCAAGACGGGCTTCCTCACCGGCGCGCCGCGCAAGGCCGGCGAGCGCAACACGAAGAAGCACCAGCAGATCGCTCGCCTCATCGGCGAGGAGTCGGTCGTCCTCGCCAAGAACGACAAGGGCGTCCTGCCGCTCGACGCGAAGTCGGTCAGGAAGATTCTCGTCGTAGGCAAGAACGCCGCGGAGAAGCAGTGCCACAAGGGATGCTCCGGAGAGGGCAACGTGCCGTACGAGGTGACGTTCATCGACGGACTCAAGGCGCGCCTCGGCGACGGCGTCGAGATCGTGCTCATGCCGATTCCGAAGGGCGCGGTCAAGGCGTCCGACGACAGCCAGCTTGCCGTGGACCTCAGCGGGGTCGAGCGCGCGGGCGGGCATCTCGACAAGGAGGCGAAGAAGGCGAAGTCCTCCGAGCCCAGCCTCGACGAGATCAAGGCCGTCGCCCTCGCGTCCGACGCGACGATCGTCTTCACCGGCACGGAGCTCGGCTACGACGGCAACATGGAGTCCGAGGGACGCGACCGCTCCAACATGCTCGCCGACCCTGGCGAGGACGAGTCGATCGCCGCGATACTCTCCTGGAACGCGAAGAACACCGTGGTCATCTCGCGCGCCGGCACGCCCGTCGGCTACACATGGGTCGACGCGGCCCCGACGATGCTCATGAGTTCCTACCTCGGCATGGAGGAGGGCAGTGCGCTCGCCCGTGTCGTGTTCGGCGACGTCAACCCGTCCGGCAAGCTCTGCCACACGTGGCCGAAGCGCTACGAGGACACGGGCGTCGCGCAGCTCGGCACGTACAACGAGAAGGAGGTCGTCTACAACGAGCGCTTCTACGTCGGGTACCGCTGGTTCGACAGGAAGAACATCGAGCCGATGTTCCCGTTCGGACACGGACTCAGCTACACGAAGTTCGACGTCTCGCTCGTCGGCGTGGAGGCCGAGAAGGACGGCGGATGGACCGTCTCCGCGAAGGTGACGAACACGGGCAAGGTTGCGGGACGCGAGGTTGTGCAGATGTACGTCGCGTATCCGGACGCGAAGGTCGAGCGCTGCGTGAAGGACCTTCGCGGCTTTGCGAAGACGAAGCTCCTCGCGCCGGGCGAGAGCGAGACGGTGAGCATTCCGCTCTCCGCGCGCGACCTCGCATACTTCGACGAGCTCGACCATCGCTTCGTGACGGAGGCCGGGCGGTACGAGATTCTCGTCGGCACATCGTCGCGCGTCATCCGCGGCAGGGCGACGGTCGAGGTCGGCGCAGAGAGCAGGTTCTGAGAGAAATGGAAGAGATCGATTTCGAGTCGGATACGTTCGAGGACATCGTCGCGAAGGACGACCGCTACAACGGTCGCGCCTACGCGCTGCTGATGGACGTTGTCCACTACCTCGGCCGGGAGGGCGGGCGCTTCGGGGCGGAGGAGATCATGGACGAGTTCCGCGAGACGGCGCTCGACCAGTTCGGTCCGCTCGCATACCGCGTCCTCACGGAGTGGGGGCTCAAGTCGTGCGAGGATCTCGGCGAGATGATGTTCAACCTCGCCGAGTTCCATCGCGTGCAGCGAAACGAGGAGGACACGCTCGAGGCGTTCGTCGGAGGCTATGACTTCGAGGAGGCGTTCTTGGGTCCGTACCAGACATGACGCGCATCGAGGAGTTCGGATGGAGGGGGGAGGTCGCGCCCGGGATCGGGCGCGTCGTGAGCGCACACGGCGACTACTACCACCTCGTCTGCAACGAGACGGGCGGCGAGATACTCGCGCGCAAGAAGAAGAGCGCGTTCACGCGCATGAAGACCGTCGCGCCGGACTCGATGAAGGGCGCCAAGAGGTCCGAGGTGCAGGCCTCCGCCCCGCTTTCCCCGATAACGGGGGACTTCGTCCGGTTCCGCTACAACGAGCAGGGCGACTCGATGATACTGGAGGTCCTTCCGCGCTTCTCGCACTTCGAGCGGAAGGACCCGACGGCGCGGCGCACTTCGCAGACGCTTGCCGTCAACTTTGACGCGCTCTTCGTGATGATGTCGCTGAACGAGAACTTCTCCACGGCGCGCGTCGACCGGTATCTCACGCTTGCCGAGGACCTTGGCGATGCGGAGGCCGTCGTGGTCCTCACGAAGATGGACCTCTGGCAGGACGGCGACGAGGAGTTCGTGAAGGAGCTTGAGGAGACGATTGCGGGAAGGGCGCGGCTGCTGCGCATATCGTGCCTCACGGGCGAGGGGATGGAGTCCGTCCTCGAATACGCGAAGCCCGGCCGCACGCTTGCGCTCGTAGGTTCCTCGGGCGTAGGGAAGTCCACGCTGCTCAACACGCTCGCAGGGGAGGAATGGGCGGCGACGCAGGAGATACAGGAGTGGAGCGGGAAGGGGCGCCACACGACGACGAGCCGCGAGCTCTCGATGCTTCCGTCGGGGGCGATGGTCATCGACACTCCCGGCATACGCGAGATAGGAATCATGGGCGAGGCGGAGCTTGTCCGCGCCAAGGGGGAGTCGACGCACCGGTGGAGGAAATGAGATGATAAAGACCCTGTTCACCTACTTTCCGTTCGCCGTATTCGTCCTGCTTGCCTTCGTCTACATTCTTCCCGCCTGCCGCGCTTTCAAGTTCGGACCGCGCGCTCAGGCTGCGATTGCCGCCTTTCTTCTTCTTTGCTGCTCCAAGTTCCTCTGCTACCAGGCGTTCGGTGGCGACGCGTTCAATCCGGAGCTTCCGCAGTGGCTCATCTGGACATGGAACTGGCTCTACTCCGGCGCCATGCTTCTCTTCGCGCTGTCCGTCGCGCTGTTCTTCGTCCCGCGACGCGTGAAGGCGGTCCTGCTGCCCGCTCTCGCCTGGGCGCTCGCTGCGTGGGGCGTGTGGAACGGCGTGAAGATTCCGAAGGTGCATGAAGTCGAGATTCAGTGTCCGGGGCTTCCCGCGGCGCTCGACGGATACCGCATCGTGCAGGTTGCGGACATCCACGTGTCCGCCGCGGCGCCGCGCTGGCGCACGGAGGCGATAGTGGCGCTTGCGAACTCGGTGGACGCGGACCTTGCGGTGTGCACTGGCGACATAGTGGACGGCGCTCCGCGGCGGAGGCGCCGCGACGTCGAGCCGCTCAAGGATTTGAAGGCGAAGGACGGCGTCTACTATGTCACGGGGAACCACGAGTTCTACGGGGAATGGGCCACGTGGTCGGAAATCTTCGGGAAGTGGGGAATGCGCTTTCTCAGGAACGAGTGTGTCTTTCCGCATGAAGGGCTCGCGCTTGGCGGAGTGGACGACGAGGCGATATTCAGGTGGCGCGCTAGGGCGACTGCGCCGGACGTCGGCAGTGCGTTCGCCGCGGCGACGAACGGGGAGTTCCGCGTCCTTCTGCAGCACAAGCCGAAGGATGCGCGCGCGAACGTCTTCTCAGGCGTGAGACTGCAGCTGTCCGGGCACACCCACGGCGGTGTCATGCCGCTGCTGAACCTCCTTGTCTACAACGCGAACGACGGATTCGTCCGCGGAGAGTACAGGATATCCGCGGACGGCGCGGGCTCGGGGCAGGAGGGCCGTCTCTACGTCTCGCCCGGATGCGGACAGTGGGCGGGTTTTCCCGTGCGTTTCTTTGACGACCCCGAGATTTCCGTTCTGGTGCTACGCCGGATGGAATGAGGGCGTGCGAACGGGGGTGAAAGTTGACTATACTTATGTATAATTGTTGGAAACGGATCGGTATGCTATAATTGTCTCGTCAATGAAACTGGAGGGCGAGACCATGAAGCTTTACTACAAGAGTCCTGTTTGCGGCGCGCTTTGCGCGGCCCTTGTGTCCGTCGCGTTCTGCGCGGCGGCTGTTGGCGGCGAAGACGTCCGCGTGGCGTCCGACACGCCGGCGGAGAAGCTCACGGTCGAGGAGATCGTCGCCGCGGCGCGTCCGGGGACGGCGAAGACCCCGGTCCCCGCGGATGCCGGGCTATACATCGGCTCCGGCGTCTACTCGAACAGGGGCTTGATGAAGATGGGCGGTTTCTGCTTCACGTACTGGGAGCCGGAGAAGCTCGACTACGACGAGATCATCGACCTTTGCGTGAAGGAGGGCGTGGGCAACACGCTCCAGTTCTGGCAGAACAACGAGAACCTCCTCGAGCTCACGCAGAAGGCGAAGGCGCGCGGACTATACTCGACCTGCATCTACTCGGCGGCGACGAACGGCATCTCGAAGAAGATCACGACCTCGCTTGGCGGAACCTGGCTCGGCTACGACTTCGGCGAGCGCTTCACCTTCTCGCTGTATACGGACTGGGAGAACCGCGGCGCGTCGCTGAGCTCGCTCGTCGAGGAGTACATGAACCGCGTCCACAAGCACGTCGGCGACCTCCACGCGGCGGGCTGGGGCAACGTGATGGCGACGTCCAGCAACTTCTCGCTTGACTACGAGGTGGCGGCGGGCGCGGAGATTCCCTGCACGGAGGATTTTCCGTTCGGCGACCTCACGCTCGCCTCCGCGCTGAACCGCGGCCTCTACCGCCAGTACGACCTGCCCATGTGGGGCTCGCACCTCGCGCACGAGTGGTACAGCTGGATCCCCCACCGCAATCCGTACAAGATGAAGACCCTCGAGACGGCGTTCCTCCTCAAGTACATGACCGGCGCGAAGGTGATCATCAACGAGAGCGGCAACTGGCAGCTCCAGAGCTCGCTCTGCGAGGACTCGCCGATGTCGCAGATGCCTGTCACATGCCGGAAGCTCTCGACCCCGTGGAACGAAGAGGCCCGCGAGAAATACGAAAAGCCCGTCCTCGGCGAGGCGAAGAAGCGCTTCTCCTGGATCGACTACCGCTCGCCCGTGGCGGTCAAGTACCGCAGGGCCATCAGCGACTTCACGGCGTTCTGCAGGGAGCATCCCGCGCCGAAGGGCCAGCCCGAGGCGACCTGGGCGATAGCGAAGGGCAACCTCGACCTCGGCGGTCCGTCATACGTCGCCGGCAACGCAGTATGCGGCGCCTTCGACCTCGCGAAGTCGAACCCCAACTGGATGTACGGCCTGCCGGAGATGAGCTGGGACGTCGTGCGCAAGGCCGTTATGCCGATGCCTCCGATGCTCGCTCCGAACAAGAACATCCACTTCTCAGCGTCGCCGTACGGACTCTGCGACATCGTGTCCTTCGCGTGCGACAACGTCACCGCCGAGCACCTGCTCAAGAACTACAAGGTGCTGATGTTCGCCGGATGGAACACCTGCTCGCCGAAGCAGTACAGGATTCTCTGCGACTACGTGAAGGGCGGCGGAAAGCTCGTCATCGGACTCGCCCACCTCTCGACGGACGACAAGCGCGAATACACGAACCCGACCGTGGAGAAGCTTGTCAACGGCGGCGACTTCACCGAGCTGTGCGGCTTCAGGGTGACCGGCGAGACGACGCGCAAGTACTGGGCGACTGGTCCGTCGACGGAGAAAAACTGCCTCGGCTTCGTCGCGCGCAGGCGCTTCGGCTACATGTGCCTTCCGCTCGGCAAGCTCGAGTTCGCGGCGCCTGCGGAGAACTTCGAGGAGCTTGCGGTGGACGACGAAGACGGCGAGCCGTTCATCCTGCGCTGCAGGAACGGAAAGGGCGAGGTCTTCTTCATGAACTGGTGGGCGTATCCGGCGGCGGCGAACATGGACGTCGGATGCGGCTCGGAGCTGGAGGACGTCGGAATGGTCGGCTACCTCTACAGGTACTGCGCGAAGCTCGGGCGCGGCAACGTCTGGATCACGGGACAGGACTTCGAGAATCCCGACGAGGACTGCGGCTGGATACTCTACTCCTACTTCCCGGACGAAGGAAAGGTCTACATGCTCAACCTCGACTACGAGTGCGAGCGCGGGTGCGTCCTTCAGCAGTTCGGCGACAAGGAGCGGGTGGTCCTTGCGCCGGGCGAGTTCCGGATAGTCGACTCGGTGAAGCTCGACGCGGACGAAAAGCTTAACGTTGAATGAGGAGGACAATAATGAAGCCAACACTGGTAGTTCTTGCAGCGGGCATGGGCTCGCGCTATGGTGGACTCAAGCAGGTCGACCCCGTCGGACCCTCCGGCGAGGCGATCCTCGACTATTCCGTCTTCGACGCGATCCGCGGCGGATTCGGAAAGATCGTGTTCGTGATCCGCAAGGATTTCGAGTCCGAGTTCAAGGAGAAGGTCGGCGCGAAGTACGCGGGCGTCGTGCCTGTCGACTACTGCTACCAGGACATCAACGACCTGCCTTCGCCGTACGCCGTTCCCGAGGGGCGCACGAAGCCGTGGGGCACTGCGCACGCGACGCGCGCGGCGCGCGCGACCGTCAAGGAGCCGTTCGCCGTCATCAACGCGGACGACTTCTATGGGCGCGACGCGATGGCCAAGCTGGGCGCGTTCCTTTCGTCCGTAGACCCCTCGTCGCTCCACTTCGCGATGGTCGGCTACAGGCTGTCGCTGACGCTTTCCGAGAACGGATCCGTCGCGCGCGGAATCTGCGACGTGTCGTCCGCTGGCACGCTGGTCGGCGTCACCGAGATGACAAAGCTCGTCAGGGCCGGCGACATGGCGGAGAACCGCGAGGACGAGGCGAACCCGGTGAGGGTTCCGCTCGACGCGCGCGTCTCGATGAACTGCTGGGGCTTCACCCCGCAGCTCTTCGCCGAGCTCGAGGAGCGCTTCCCGAAGTTCCTCGCCGCGCGCGGGGCGGAGATGAAGAGCGAGTGGTACATCCCGTTCGTCGTCGACGAGCTCATCAAGGAGGGGAAGGCGGACTGCGCCGTGCTGCCGACGGACTCCAGCTGGTTCGGCGTCACGTACAGGGAGGACAAGCCCTACGTCATGGCGGAGATCGCCAAGCTCGTCTCCGCCGGGGAGTATCCGCCCTGCCTTTTCCCGAAGTCATGAGGAGACCAGAGCCATGTCTAACCGCACCTACACGAAAGAGGAGCTCTCCGCCGCGCTTGCGTCGATGGGCGTGACGGACCAGACGGACGTGAGCCGCTACGGGTCCGGACACATCAACGACACGTTCAAGGTCGAGACGAGGCGCGGGGTGCGCTACATACTCCAGCGCGTCAACACCGACATCTTCCCGCCCGAGCTGCTCAAGGCGAACATCATCCGCGTGACGGAGTTCCTGAAGTCGCGCGGCGTCAAGTCGCTCGAGGTCGTCGGATACGAGAACCCGTGGCGGCTCTACGCGTTCCTCGAGGGATACACTTCCGTGGACCTCGTGACGAACCCCAAGGAGGCGGAGCTCGCCGCGGGCGCGTTCGCGAAGTTCCAGAACGACCTCGCTGAGCTTCCCGCGCCGCGTCTCGGCGAGATAATCCCGAAGTTCCACGACACGGTCGACAGGCTTAGGCTTCTCGACGAGGCCGCCGTGTCCGACGTGAAGGGCCGCAAGGCGTCCGTCGCCGCGGAGCTCGCCTTCATAGACCGCCGCCGCGCCGAGGCGTCGACGATCGTCGACATGATGCGCGCGGGGGAGATTCCCGAGCGCATCACGCACAACGACACGAAGATCAACAACGTGATGCTCGCGCCGGACGGATCGAACGTCGTCATCGACCTCGACACGACGATGCCCGGCTCGGCGCTCTACGACTTCGGCGACATGGTGCGCACCTCTACCGCGGCCGCGGCGGAGGACGAGAAGGACCTTTCGAAGGTCTACTCGAAGAAGGAGTACTTCGAGGCGCTCGTGCGCGGATACCTCGCGCACGCGAAGTTCCTCACCGAGGCGGAGCGCGCGAACATGGCCCTCGCCGGTCGCATCATAACGCTGACGATCGGCATAAGGTTCCTCACCGACTACCTCAACGGCGACGTATACTTCCACACAGCGTACGACGACCACAACCTCGTGCGCTGCAGGACGCAGCTGAAGATGGTGGAGTCCATGGAGGCACAGAAGGACGAATACGAGCGGATAGTCCGCGGATGAACACTTACAATTTCGATAACGAAAGGAGCGCAAGATGAAGGTTGACATGAAACGTCGTGATTTTCTCAAGGGAACTGCCTGGATGGGCGCCGCTGCGCTGGCAGCGGGCTGCCGCCTGAACAGGTTCGGCTTCGGCGAAGGCGGAATGATGCAGAACTACGCCTACTCGGCCCTGAAGGGCAGGACCGTGCGCGTCGGCTTCGTCGGCGTCGGACAGCGCGGCTCTGCCGCGGTCCACAGGGTGTCGATGATCCCAGGCGTAGAGGTCGTCGCGCTCTGCGACAGGATCGCCGACCGCGTCGAGGCCAACGTGAAGTGGCTCGCCGAGAACAAGTACAGGTCCGTGCCGAAGAGGTACGTCGGCGACGAGGCGTACAAGGAGCTCTGCGACTTCGGCGAATGCGACGTCATCTACTGCGCGACGCCGTGGGCGCTCCACCAGCCCGTGGCGCTGCGCGCTCTCAACGGAGGCAAGATTCCGCTTGTCGAGGTAACGAGCGCGCTCACCGTCGACGAGTGCTGGGAGCTCGTCGAGGCCAGCGAGAAATGGCGCATCCCCTGCATGCAGCTCGAGAACTGCGTGTACGGCGAGATCGAGCTCCTCGAGCTCAACCTCGCGAGGCTCGGCATGTTCGGCGAGATAAACCACGCCGAGGGCGCGTACATTCACGACCTCCGCGAGATGATCCCGTCCGTCAACAACAGCATCAACCTCGAGCACGAGTGGCGCTACGCGGAGAACATGGTGCACAAGGGCAACCGCTATCCGACGCACGGACTCGTCCCGATCTGCCAGACGATGGGCATCAACCGCGGCGACAGGTTCGACTTCCTCGTCTCGCTCGAGAACGGACCCCACAACGTCAACTTCGAGAAGTTCAAGCGCGAAGTTCTCGGCGACGAAGATCCGCGCAAGAAGGATCCGCCCGCCGAGATGGGCGACATGAACACGACGCTCATCAAGACCGTGAACGGCAAGTCCATCATGGTGCAGCACGACGTGAGCTCGCCGCGTCCGTACAGCCGCGTCAACCTCATAAGCGGCACGCGCGGAATCGTCCGCGACTATCCGTTCCAGTGCGCGTTCGAGGAGAAGTGCTTCGACCGCAAGGCGCACAACTGGTTCTCCGACGAGGAGGCCGCCAAGGTGCGCGAGAAGTACATGCATCCGATGTGGCGCGACGTCTCCGAGATGGCGAAGAAGGTCGGCGGGCACGGCGGAATGGACTTCATAATGGACCTCCGCTGGGCGTGGTGCCTGCAGAACGGCGAGCCCCTCGACATGGACGTCTACGACCTCGCCGCGACGAGCTGCCTGTGCGAGCTCACCGAGACGTCGGTGCGCAGCGGCTCGAAGCCGGTGTCGATTCCCGACTTCACCCGCGGAAACTGGCGCAACGTCAAGCCGTGGGGCGTCGTAAACGTCGACCTGAAGAAGATGGGACTCGACGCGGGCGACGTCAAGAAGGACGAAGGCGCGCTCAACGTCTGAGGCACGACGATGCACATTTCATTGCGAAACGCGCGGTTTCTGATGGCCGCGCTCGTGGCTTGCGCCGCCGGAATCTCTCCGGCGGGCGAGCTCCTCACGGGTGACGCCGCCATTGCGAAGTTCCCCGCGAGCCTCCGGGCCATGGGGCTTCATACGGCAAAGTGGATGCAGCTCACGAACGGCGTCGAGTACTACTACGGCAGGTTCTCCAATCTGCTCGGAACAGTCGACGGATTCACAGGGTCCAAGAACGACCTCCACATGCTGCGCATCGACTACAGGAACGCGCCCGTGAAGATGAAGTTCGTCGACCACACGCAGACTTCGATGAAGAAGTGGACTACTTCCAAGACCGCCGCGCAGTACAACGCGCTCTTCGCAATCAACATGACGATGGAAGACGGCAACGGCCGTCCACAGGGTTATGCCAAGGCGGACGGCGCTGTGATTCCCAACGGCGCTGAGACAACGGGCACGAAGGCTGGGTTCGCGTTTAACGACGACAAGAGCTACAAGTTCGACAAAGACTGGACCGCTGTCGATCCTGAGACTGGCAAGGCGAAGGCCGACGACTGGGACAACGTCGTCACGCACGAGGCGTACACGATCCATGACGGCGTTGCGACATGGGGCGCTGGCGCGACGTATTTCACCAAGGCCAACTACACTTTTTTCGGCACGACCGCAGACGGCGTTCTCTGGGCGTGCGCCGTTGACGGACGGCGCGAGGGTGTCGCCGAAGGTCTCGCTTACCACGAAGTCGCCGCGCTACAGCTAGAGCTTGGCTGCACTTATGGTGTCTGCTGCGACGGCGGAGGCTCGACGACGATGGCGATCAGGAAAGACCTTATGACGGTCTCGGACATCTGCGACACGCAGAAGACGTCTGCGGATTCCTCGGACTACTACACGATGAACTATCTCTCCGGTACGCAGAAGACGGTCTTTGGATTAACGATCACCATAGATCCCGTCGGAACTGAGCGCAAGGTCATCAACCAGTTGCTCTTCGTCGAGGCTCCGCCCGAGGCCGCGCCCGCAAAGCGCAGCCTGGCGTTCTACGTGGACTAAATCGCACTGGCACATCTTCCTGCGCCCGCCTGTCAAGTCAGCGGCATTCATCCGCGACTCGGCGGATTTGGTATAATATCCGCATGGTTCATTCAGAAGAGGAATTTGCGCCGCGGCGGGCGGCTGGCAGGAGGGCTCGGAAGTGAAGATTGTCTCGATCGCGAGCGGATCTAAGGGGAACGCGTACCTCGTGGAGCACGCTGGGGAGGCGGTTCTGATAGACTGCGGGGTATGCCTGAAGAAACTCAAGGGAATCGAGTTCTCCGCCGTCCTTGTCACGCATTCGCACTCCGACCACGTGAGCGGACTCAAGGCGCTTCTGAAGCACCGGGACGTTCCGGTGTTCGCTAACGCGATGACGGCGGAGGCAACGGCCTGCGAGTTCGGGGTTCCGGAGGACGCGTTCGTGTGCTTCGAGAACGGACAGTCCTTCGATGTCGGACCTTTCGCGGTGTCGCCGTTCTCGATTCCGCACGACACGAGCGACCCTGTCGGCTTTCTCGTGTCCGCGGCTGGGGAGACGTATTTCCACGGAACTGACATCGGCACGCCGCTCGATTCGATCGGACTCAAGCTTGCGGAGGCGGACTTCGCGACTCTCGAGTCGAACCACGATCCGGTGCTGCTGCGCCAGAGCGGGAGGCATCCGAGCCTTATCCAGCGCATTGCGGGTCCGCGCGGGCATCTCTCGAACGACCAGGCCTGCGGACTCGTGCGGCGCTTTGCGTCGCCGAAGCTCAAGTCTCTTGCGCTTGCGCACTTGTCGCGCGACTGCAACGTCCCGCGCATGGCGGAGGAGGCGATGCGCGCGACGCTGCTCGAGATGGGCAGGCCGGACGTGTCGCTGAAGGTCCTGTGCCAGGACGAATCCGTCGAGCTGTGAGCGGTCTGCGCGGCGTTTGATTTTCGCCGGTTTTGGTGCGTGATTTTATGGTATAATTTCCATTGCAACATCAATCGCAGGAAAGGAAACCAAAATGAACGAAATCCAGCTCATACTCACCGCTGCGGCGGTCTTGTTCGTCGTCATTCTCCTCGTGGTGTCCTACGTGAAGGCTCCGCCGGACATGGCGTACATCATCTCGGGCCTCAAGCGGAGGACCGTCATCGGCGGCGCGAACTTCAGGATTCCGTTCTTCGAGCGCCTCGACAAGGTGACGCTCGAGCTCATCCAGGTCGACGTCAAGACGTCCGAGCCGGTGCCGAACGCCGACTTCATCAACGTTAACGTCGACGCAGTGGTGAACATCAAGGTCGGGCGCGATCCGGAGAAGATCGACCTCGCCGCGATGAACTTCCTCAACGCCGCGCCGAACTACATCGCCGGCGTCGCCAAGGAGGTGCTCGAGGGCAACATGCGAGAGATCGTCGGCCAGATGCACACGAAGGAGATGGTGCTCGACCGCCAGAAGTTCGCGGACATGGTGAAGACCAACGCGGACCCCGACCTCGCGAGGATGGGCCTCGAGATCATCTCGTTCAACGTCCAGAACTTCTCTGACAACGACAAGGCCATCGAGAACCTCGGTATCGACAACATCGCCCAGATCTCGAAGGACGCCGCGATCGCCCGCGCGAACGCGGAGCGCGACGTCGCGGTTGCGCGCGCGCAGGCCGCCAAGGAGGCGAACGACGCCGACGTCGAGTCCCAGACCGAGATCGCCAAGAAGCAGAACGAGCTCGAGATCAAGAAGGCCGAGCTCAAGAAGGCCGCCGACACCCAGCTCGCGATCGCCGAGGCCGCGAAGGGCATCATGGCCGAAGAGCAGCGCAAGATCAAGGAAGTCAAGTTCGGCGACGCGAACATCGCCCGCCAGGAGAAGGAGATCGAGCTCAAGGAGCGCGCCGTCGCCATCAAGGAGAAGGAGCTCGACGCGAACGTCCGCAAGGAGGCGGACGCGAAGAAGTACTCCATCGAGCAGGACGCGCAGGCCGCGCTCTTCCAGCAGTCCAAGCTGGCCGAGGCCGATCTCTACCGCCGCACGAAGGAGGCCGAGGCGCGCCTCGCAGAGGCTGAGCGCGAGGCGGACGCGAAGAAGGCGCTCGCAGTCGCCGAGGCGGATGCGAAGAAGGCGCTTGCCGAGGCCGAGAGGATCAAGGGCGAGAACGAGGCGGCTGTCATCGCCGCGAAGGGCAACGCCGAGGCCGAGGCGATCAAGATGAAGGCGCTCGCCGAGGCGGAGGGCCTCGAGAAGAAGGCGGACGCGATGGCGAAGTACGGCGAGGCCGCGAAGATGGACCTCCAGCTCCAGGTCGCGAAGGTCTATTGCGAGCAGCTGCCCGAGATCGCGAAGGGAATCGCCGAGGCTTACACCAAGGTCGGAAACATCACGATGTACGGCGACCAGTCCGGCGCAATCGCGGCGGGGGTCATCGACAAGACTGTGCAGCTTTCTGACGGACTCTCCAAGGGCCTCGGAATCGACCTCAAGTCGCTTCTCGCCGGTGCCTTCGGCGCGAAGATACTCGACGCCGCAGGCAAGGGCAAGGACGCGTGACAGTCCTCTACTTCTACGAAGGCGCCTTCACCCTCTGGCGGAGGCGCATGACCGGAATCTGCGCGGAGGCGCGCAGGCACGGCTGGAGCATACACGCCGTGAACGCCGACGGTCTATCGACGAACGCCAAGGGTGCCGTCGACTTCTGGAAGCCAGGCGGCGTCATAGTCGACGGAGGAGTGCTCGGGCGCGAGGGTTTCGGCGTGCAAAGCTACGACGGAATCCCCGCGGTCTTCTGCGACGCGGACGAGTCCGCCGTAGGAGGCTCGGCCTACAGGCTCGCCCACGACTCGGACGACACTGCGCGCACCGCTGTCGCCGAACTCGTTTCGCTGAACAGCGAGTCGCTCGGCTTCGTCTCGTACCACACGCCGCGTGACTGGTCCGACGCGCGGCGCCGCGTCGTCGAGAAGGTGGCGGAAGAGGAGGGCGTTCCGTTCTTCTCCTTCGATTCGGCCGCGGCGTGCGAGGGGGCGGACATAAGCGTGTTCCTCGGCCGCCTTGCCGATTTTCTCCGCTCCCTGCCGCGTCCTGCCGGAGTACTCGCGGCTAACGACGAGATGGCTGCGCATGTCCTCTCGGCCGCGGAGGCCGCCGGAATATCGGTTCCCGACGATCTGGCCGTGATGGGAATCGACGACGACGAGCTGATATGCGAGAACACGCATCCGACGCTCTCGAGCGTCGCGCCCGACTTCGAGCGCTCTGGGCGGCTTGCGGCCGAACTGCTCGCGCGCTGCATCGCGGACCGCGGCAAATCGCCCGCGACGATGCTCTACGGCGCTTCTCCGCTTGTGCGCCGCCGTTCAACGCGCGTTGACGCCGCGAGGGATCCGCGCGTCGTGCGCGCACTTGAGCTCATCCGCCGCGATTCGTGTTCCGGCGCGACGGTCAAGGACGTCATCGCGGCGATGGGGATGAAGCCGCGTTCGGCGGAGGCGAGGTTCAAGGAGGTCTGCGGACATTCCATCAAGGACGAGATCATGGCGGTAAGGCTTGCTCGCGCCAAGCGGCTTCTTTCCGATACCGACCTGCCGATCTCGATCGTCTGCGAGCGGTGCGGATACACCGACGAGCGCTCGCTTCGCTATCTTTTCTCTAAGGCGACGGGCCTTTCGCCCGCCGACTGGCGCGCGCGCGCCGTGCGCTGAGCGGAAAATATCCGCCGTTCTCTGCGGATTTTTTCCGCAGGTTTTTGCGCGACTTTTCCTTCAATGATTGCCGATATATGCTAAAATGTCGGCAGACATTAGGGGAACCAGCATGAACATTCGTATTCTTTCCGCTCTGGCGGCGATTATTTCACTAGCGGCAAACGCAGGCCCGTTTGACGCGGCCATGCTTGTCGGGCGTACCGACAAGTCCCCCACGGAGTACCGCGTGGGCGAGAAGATGACCTTCACGCTTTCTCTCGAGAAGATCGACGCGCTTCCCGCGGGCGAATGGACGGTGGAGTGGCAGTGCCGCGGCGACGACGGCAAGAAGAAGAACGGGAAGTTCCCTGCGAAGGTCGGCGAGGTCGGCAGGATCGTCACGTCGATCGCAAAGCCGGGCTTCGTGCGCGTAGAGGCGCATCTCGTTGGGGCGGACGGAAAGCGCGTGCAGCGCGACAGGCCTGCTCCGGGCGAGAACTGGTTTGGGGAGAAGGGCGTGTTCTTCGACGGGGGTGCGGGTGCGGACGTCGGAAAGATCAGGCAGGGCGAGAAGGAGCCCGCCGACTTCGATGCGTTCTGGGCGAGGCAGCGGAAGGAACTCGCAAAGGTTCCCGTGAAGGCGAAGCGCTGGGAGGTCAAGAGCCCCAACGACAAGGTGCGCCTCTATGCCGTCGAGATCGACTGCGCGGGGGGAAATCCCGTGACGGGATATATTTCGATTCCGAAGCGCTGCGACGGAGGACAGAAACTCGGCGCAATCGTGGATTTCGACGGCTACGGCACCGGGACGCCGCGTGCGCCGCAGCACTGCTGGTATGAGTGGCAGATCAATCTCCACATCAACGCGCACGGCTGCCTTCTCGAGAAGGACGACGCGTACTACAAGAAGTTCTTCGACTCGATCAAGTCGAACGGGAAGGGCTACGCGCTCGATCCGGTGCAGAACGCCGACCCGGAGAAGGCGTACTTCCGCGGGATGGCGCTTCGTGTCATGCGCGCGCTCGAGTACGTCGAGTCGCTTCCCGAGTGGAACGGCAAGGATCTCGAGGTATTGGGCGGCAGCCAGGGCGGGCTGCAGTCCGTGTGGGGCGCGGCGCTCGACCCCAGGGTCACGAAGGCGACTGTCGACATCGTGTGGTGCTGCGACATCGGCAAGCGCGGCGAGGGGCGGATGAAGAGCGAGTTCGAGCCCGAGTACACTCCGGCGCTCAGGTACTTCGACTGCGCGAACATGGCGCGACGCATCAAGTGCGACGTGCATGTAAAGCGGGCGGGGCTCGGCGACTACACCTCGCCGCCGTCCGGGATAACGGTATTCTACAACAACCTCGTCAACGCGAAGTCGCGCAAGATCGACTACGTGCAGGGCTCGCGCCACGGCTACATCCCGCCGAAGAAGTAGATCGGCGCAGGACAGGAAAACACAAATCTTAAACTCGAAAGGAAGCACAAATGAAAAAAACACTGATTGGCATTGTTGCCATAGTTGCGACCATTATGATATGGCCGACTTATGCGGCGACTGAAATCACTCCGCTCGCCGCTTTCGCCGAAAGCGCATGGAGCGAGCGTCCAGCCGCCAATGTCATCTCGAATTCCGGCCTGGCCGCCGGCGTCCACGGAACCGATGCCTCCACGATGTGGATGGGAAGCAATTCCGGCAACACCGGCGGAGCCTCGTTCGCCAAATGGTTCGTGGTCGATCTCGGATCCGTTCGCCCTCTCGGCAACATGAAGGTCTGGAACTTCAACATGGCCGGCTATCCGAAACGTGGACTGAAGAAGATCGACGTCTATGTCGCCGACACGGACGCCGTCTTTTCCGGAACGCCCGACTTTACGGACACCGCAACCTGGACGCTTTCCAAGGAGGATCTCGTTCTGTCCATGGCGCCGGGTTCCGCGGATTATGCCGGCGAAACCGCCTGCAATTTCGGAGGCGTCGAGGCTCGCTGGGTCGGGTTCTGGATCGACGAACTCTTTGAATCAAGCGACGACTGGTCGGCCGGTGGCGGCTACGGCGGCCTCTCCAAGGTGAAGTTCTACGAATACGAGGCGCCGGCCGAAATCCTCGACCCGTCGCAGTTCACCTATCGCGCCCCGGTTACCTTCCCCGGCTATACCGCCTCGGGCACGCTGGACAACTTTCCCGTTCTTGTCCGTCTCACGGAGACAGTCGGCGGCTTTTCCTACGACGACTCCTCGACAGACGGATCCGACATCCGCTTCGCACTCGAGGACGGCACGGTCCTTCCCAGCGAAGTGGCGCTTTGGAACACGAAGGGCGAGTCCCTCGTCTGGGTGGGCGTTCCTTCGCTGAGCTCCGACACTTCGGTCTGGCTCTACTGGGGCAAGACGCACAATTTCCCCGCAAGCCAGACTAACGGCTCCGTCTGGACGGACGCGGGCTATTTCGCCGTGTGGCACATGGACGAAGCCGACGGCGCGACGACGACGGCGGACTCGGCCGGCGGAACCTTCGACGGCACGCACGTCGGCACGACGCCCGGCCAGGAAGGCAAGGTCGGGCGCGGCGTCCTGATCTCCAATGGCGGCTGGAACGACGCCGCGGACCGCGGAAAGGGAATCACGACGGCCGCCTATGCCGGCAAGGGGAATGTCTTCACGCTCACGTCCTGGCTCAAGTACAAATCGGGGCAGAACCCCGGAACGGATCGTCTCATCAGTTCGAAATCGGCCCACACGGACACGACCGGCTGGGAGGTTTCCTTCCAGCGATATTCGCCTCGGCGCATCGACATCCGCGGTTCCAGTTCCGCCTCCGCGATCGACTCCTACGACCTCTTCCCCAACAATTGGATGGGGGCGTGGCAGCATCTGGGCGTCGTCTTCAACGGCGGCAACGTGGCCGTCTTCCTGAACGGCGCCTACAAGACATACGGGTCGACGGCCGCCCTCGTCGACTGCGATCGCGTCCTCACAATCGGCGCCAACGTCGGATTCGGGGAAGACTCGTTCAAGGGAACGATTGACGAAATGCGCCTGCGTCAGGGCCGCTCCACCGACGCCTGGATCGCCGCCGAATACGCATCCGTCAACGATGCGTCCTTCGCGGCGATTGGTACGAAGGAACTTCTTGACTCGGATCACGACGTTGCGCTTCTCGGGGCCGTTTCCGTTCCGACTGTCGCGCGTCACTCGGCGACGATCTCCTGGGTGCTCCGCACGGCCTCTTCGGACGCGTCCGCCACGGTGACGGCCTACTATGGCACTGATCCGAACGAACTCGCCTCCTCGGAGACGCTTGCCTCCGGCGCCGACATCGCGACGGGAGCCCACGAGTCGACACTTTCCGGACTGACATGCGCTACGACCTGGTACGTGAAACTCGTCGCGACCGGTCTCGACGAGAATTCCGAGTCGGAGGTCGTCTCCTTCAAAACGGCCGGGCAGCCCGTCTTCGGTCCCGTGACGGGAGCGTTCGACGATCTCTCGGTAACGCTTGGCGGATTCCTTGCCGACGCCGGTGCCGTCCCGATCGACGTCACGGCGTATTTCGGAACCGACACAGCGAACTGGACCGCCGTCGGACAGTGGACTGCAGTTGACTCGGCGCGCGCGTTCGAAGCGACGACGACCGCGCCAAGGCTCGACAACTATGTGGCGGGATTCCGCGCAACCGGAACCTGCCCCGACTGCGGCGCCGCACTCGCGGCGGAATCCGACGTCATCTCCGTCACCGTCTCCGGCGAATGCCGCTGGACGGGCGCGGCCGGCGACCTCTCTTGGAACACGCCGGGCAACTGGAGCTCCGGCACGGTGCCCGGTTTGGAGGACACCGCGGTCTTCCCGGCAGGCTCTGTCAGCGATGGCGCGACCATCGCGCTGGACGCGAACCAGTCGGTGGCGGTCCTTCTCGACCAGTCCGGCGTCTCGTTCCAGATCGGCTCGGCGGATGACGTTTCGGAGGCCCGCGTCCTTTCCGTCGGCGACTACGTCCGCAGCGGCGAGGCCAACGTCACGCTGCTCGTCGCGACGCCCTTCCGCTTCGCCTCCACCGAGTCCGGCACCAACCTCCTGACCGTCGCCGCCGGCACCGTCCGCTTCGGCGGCGC
Source organism: Kiritimatiellia bacterium (assembly GCA_016296065.1). Taxonomy (GTDB): domain Bacteria; phylum Verrucomicrobiota; class Kiritimatiellia; order RFP12; family UBA1067; genus UBA1067. Next base: position 7,377 of record JAEDKA010000004.1, on the reverse strand, counting down.
CGTCACGGCCGTGACCGCGCACCAGCCGGTTCTCCAGACCGGCGCGGGCACCGTCGCCCTCGCCGCCGCCGGTGTCACCCCGCAGCCCGACTTCCTCGTCACCGCCGGCGTCCTCCAGCCGGAACGGCAGGGTGCCCTCGTCGGCAACGCCACGATCGGCGGCGGCGACGTTTCCGCCCGGCTGAACTGCACGGTGAACATGGCCATCGGCAACATCGACAACGTGACGGTCCTGACCAACGGAACCGCCCTGCTCCGGCAGACCAACTGGGGCTACATGGCGCAGACGATGACGGCGCAGGACGGCGGAACCATCCAGGTCTACGACTGGTCCTATGGCCACGTCATCCGTCTCCGCGGCGGCACGCTCCAGGGCGGGTTCATGAACTGCGGGTCCTACAGCGGCCAGGGGATCTACAGCTACGCCTCCGCGATTCCGTCCTTCTTCCGGGCCGGGTTCACCTTCAGCCAGTACGGTGGTGCCGTCCTCTCCGTGGAGGACGGCGAGGCGATCGTCGACCTCACGATCGCGGGAAACATCTCCTGGTCCGCCGACAGCTGGAATTCCATCTCCAAGAACGGCGCGGGCACGCTCCGCATGACGGGCACGTCCGGCGGCAAGTCGTCGCAGCCGTTCCAGCTCAACGCCGGCACCCTGCTCTGCGACAACGCGTCGGGCACGCCCATCGGCAACACGCTCCTCAACGTCAATGCCGGTGCGACCCTCGGCGGCACTGGCTTCGTCGGCGGCACCGAGCGCGGCAATGTCGAAGTCGTAGGGACGGAGGCGAATCCAGCCACGGTCGCGCCTGGCTCAATCAACGAAACGACTGGTGCGCATGTCTACGGAACGCTGACAGTCGGAAGCGAAACGCAGACGAATACCGTCAGCCTCGGCGCGTTTACCCGCGTCAAGATCGGCGTCGGACCGAAGGATACCCACACGTTGCTGTCCGACGTCGACAGGCTTGCGGTCAACGGCGGCGTCACGATCGGCGAGAACTGTGTCCTCGACCTCTCGTCCAACACCGCAGCACTCGACACGGTCTCCGGCGGTACGTTCACAATCCTGTCCGCGACCGACGGCATCACCGGCGAGTTCGCGACGGTCATCAAGCCGAAGAACTCGTGGAAAGTGACCTACGTGAGCGAGCAGGTCGGCGATGAGAATGTCGTCAAGAGCATCACGCTTACGCTTCCTCGCAAGGGCCTTATGATCTCGGTGAGGTGAAGAAAAGCTTCTGGATGCACGGATGACACGGGGAACCACGAGCATACTGTACCTCTTCGAAGGAGCGTTCAACCTCTGGCGCAGACGCCTCAAGGGCGTCTACGCCGGGGCGCGAGAGCGCGGCTGGCACGTCGAGCCGGTCAACGCCGACGACGAAGGCATGACATCGAAGTCGGTGCTGCGCTTCTGGCGTCCGGACGGAGTGATCGCCGACGGCGCGGCGCTTAGCAGAAGCGGATTCAGCCCCGCCGACTTCAAGGACATTCCGATAGTTTACTGCGACGCCGACGAGGAGGTCGTCGCAGGCGAGCACTACGGCGTGCGCCACGACTCGCGCGCTGCCGTGAGGCTCGCCCTCGACGAGCTGATCTCGCTGCGCCGCGAGTCGTACGGCTACGTCCACTACTTCACTCCGCAGGACTGGTCGGACGACCGCGAGCGGCTGTTCCTGCGCCGCACAGGGTCGGCGGGACTCCGCGCCGAGGTCTTCGATTCGTGCGAGGCGTACAGGAAGTCGGACGCGAAGGCGTTCTTCGCAAGCCTCTCGCGGTTCCTCGCAGACTTGCCGCGTCCCTGCGCCGTGCTCGCCGCGAACGACGAGATGGGCGTGCATGTGATAGAGGCGGCGACGATGGCGGGGCTGCGCGTTCCCGAGGATGTCGCGGTCGCGGGCATTGACGACGACGAGCTCCTCTGCGAGAACACGCTGCCGACGCTCTCGAGCGTCGCGCCGGACTTCGAGCTCTCCGGAAGGCTCGCGGTGAAGCTGCTCGCGAAATGCCTCGGAGAAGGAGGCGCTAAGCCCGAGGTGATCGCATACGACTGCGCACCGTTCGTCCGCCGCCAGTCGACGCGAACGGTGACGGTTTATGATCCGCGCGTGGTGAAGGCCCTGGAGTACATACGGCTGAACGCATGCACTGGGGCTTCCGTCGCGGAGGCGGTCAAGGCGATGGGGCTCAAGGCGCGCACCGGCGAGAACCGCTTTCTCGCGGCGTGCGGGCATTCAATCCGCGACGAGATACTCGCCGTCCGAGTGCGCGAGGCGAAGCGCCTCCTTTCCGACACGGACATGCCGGTCTCGCTCGTCGCGGAAAAGTGCGGTTACGGGAACGAACGCTCGCTGAGGTATGTCTTCGCAAAGGCGACAGGCGTTTCCCCGATCGAATGGCGAAGGAACGGAGTTGAAAGTTGAAAGGTCTATAACCACTAGCCACTAATAACCAACCGCTAACCACTAGCCACTAACAACTAAACACCAACCACTATGAAAACCAAAATAACGACAATGATAATGCTTGCGGTGGTTGCGCCGCTTGCGGTGCTGGCTGCGCCTGGCGACGCCGAGGTCACGAAGTGGGCTCATGGCGCGAAGGGCGCGTTCATGCTCATGTTCGACGACGGATGGCCGTCAGCATTCCAGGCCGCCATGCCTGCGCTGGAGGCGCGGAAGCTTCCCGCCGACTTCTACATCATCCCGAACAAGGGTGAGTTCAAGGTCTTCGAAAAGGTTTGGAAGGAGAAGTTCACGAATCCGCTCTTCAGCTTCGGCAACCACACCTGGAGCCATGGTGGATTCGACGGATACGAAGGCGCCGTTGAGGAGTTCCGCAAGTGCACCGACTATCTGCGCGAGAACGTGCCGGGGAAGAAGGACCGTCTCATCTCCTACGCGCAGCCTGGCGTGCCTGCTGGACGCTGGAACATCAACAAGGAGCAGGAGGCCGAGATATGCAAGTCGCAGGGGCTCGTCGCGCGGCCTCCGTTCCACGACCACGGCGCGACGTACCACCTGAAGAACAAGGACGACATGATCGCCAAGGCGAAGAAGGCTGCGGACGAGGGGATCGCCGAGTACGTCATCTTCCACGGCGTTGAGGTTGACGACCCGAAGCGCGGCTACCAGGACTTCTGGGCAATGCCGATAAAGGAGTACATTCCGTTCTTCGACGAAGTCGCCGCGATGCGCGACAAAGGCGACATATGGGTTGCAGACCACATTTCCGTGCATCAGTACGAGACCGAGCGAGCGACGGCGAAGGTGAAGAAGCTCGGCAAGACGGCGAAGGGCTACCGCTTCTCGGTGACGTGCGACGCGGACCCGAAGCTCTATGACTTCCCCCTCACCGTCAAGGTGGAGGTGCCGAAGACGTGGAAGAACGCAAAGGACGGATTCGTCTACGTCGACGTCATCCCGAACGGCAAGCCGTTCGAGGTGAAGAAGTAGCCGGGGGAAAGTTTGAAGTTCGAAGTTTGATGTTTGAAGTTTACAAGGAGAAAACATGAAAGCTAAAACGATGATAGTCGCCGCGGTTGCGGCAATTGCGTGCGCGCAGTCCTTCGGGGCGGACGCAAAGGCGGAGAAGCCCGTGCACTGGGAGTGGTGCGGATGGGGCGGCGGCGGATGGTTCTGGTCGAGCGCGGCCGATCCGGTGAACCCCGACGTCTTCTACATGGGCGGCGACGTCAACGGAATCTGGAAGACTACGGACGGCGGAAAGAGCTGGTTCTTCGTCAACAACGGACTCCAGAACTACGGCGTCTACTCTCTCGCGGTCGCGCCTTCCGACAGGAAGACCGTCTACGCGCTTACGCAGGACGGCGTGGCGGCGAGCTTCGACGGAGCGAAGACGTGGAAGCCCTGCAAGGAGACGCGCAACGGCGCGCTTAAGGTTTCGGCGAGCCGCGGCGGAAGCGTCAAGGCGGTCGCGGTCGACCCCAGGTCGCCGAAGACCGTCTATGCCGGCGGCGCGACGGGACGCGCCGTCAAGTCCACGGACGGCGGCGAGAACTGGACGGTGCTCGACTACCTCGCGGCGCGCAAGCCGGAGGAGGGCGAGACGGCCGAGCCGGCATCGGGTTCTGGATACGGCAGGCTGATGGTCGCGACGAACAACATGGACTGGAACAACTACATCCGCATCCAGAAGATGATCGACCAGAACGGCGCGGACTGGGGCGAGTGCGACAAGATCGGCGTGAAGGTGTTCCTTCCGAAGGACGCGCCCGCCGGAATGGCCGCGACGATCGTCGTGCAGAGCGGAAGCTGGGCGTGGAAGGAAGGTGCGATGAAGACGCTCGAGCCCGGGAAGTGGACGACCGTCGAGTACCCGATGTCTACGTACGCTGATCCGAAGAAGGTGCAGATGGTCCACTTCATCATCCGCACGAACGGAAAGGGCTACAAGGGCGAGGTCGGGCTTGATGCGTTTGCCGCGACTGGCGCAGGGAAAAGCATCGTGCTCGGAGAGTGGGATGGCGTCGGCGCAGAGGGCTGGCGCGTGAGCCCCGACAACAACACCAAGTCGGTGACGAAGTCGATCGCCTCCTCGAAGGAGCCGAAGGTCCCCGTCGCGGGCGATCCTGTTAGCTGCGTCGCGGTTTCGGGGGCGAATCCGAAGCTCGTCTTCCTCTGCCAGAGGAAGTTCGGACTCTTTCGCTCTGCCGACGCGGGCGCGACGTGGACGCACATGAAGGACGCACCCGCTGACGCCTCGGTCGTATGCTGGGCGGGTCCGAACGCCCCCAAGACCTGGTACGGCGCGTTCGGGAAGAGCGGAATCTTCGTCTCCGCAGACGACGGCGCGACGTGGCGCAGCCTCAACGCGCCGGTCGACAAGGGAATGGGCGCGCGCGACATCGTGGTGAACCCGAAGGACCCCAACGTCGCGCACGCGATCGTCTCGCAGGGCTTCGGCGGATACATCGCCTCGACGCGCGACGGCGGAGCGACGTGGACGAAGAACAGGGACATGAAGGCCGACCACGTGTACAATCCGACGCTCCCGGAGCAGGGCGAGACGATCGGCATGAGCGGACTCGAGAACCTCTCGATCAGCCCGGCGGATCCGGACAGGCTCCACATGGCGGGCAACTGGGATCCCTGCATGAGCCACGACGGCGCGAAGACGTGGTTCGAGAGCGTGAAGGGCGCGGACATCACGTGCTTCCACGACATCCAGCACCTCGGACGCGCTACGTTCGGCGCGGCGATGGACGAGGGCACGTGCGCGACGGTCAACGGAGGGAAGACCTGGAAGGCGCTCGCGCCCAAGAAGTGGACGGCCGGACTTTCCGGACACCACTGGCGCGTTCTTCCGCAGAAGCTTGCGGACGGCCGCACGCGCGTCATCTGCACCGTCTCGCCCTGGGCGCACGGCCATGACTTCAACGTGAAGGTGATCGTTTCTGAGGACGGCTTCAAGACGTTCGAGGAGGCGAAGGGACTGCCCGACTACCGCACGCACGCCAACACGATGTGGGGCGAGGGACATGGGCGCGCCATCGCGGCTGATCCGACGAATCCCGACATCATCTACCTCGGCATCGACGGCGATCCGGAGAAGGGCAATGCCGGCGGCGGCGTCTTCAAGTCGACGGACGGCGGACACAACTGGAAGCAGCTTCCCAACCAGCCCGGCTCGCGTCGCATGATGTACGGCATCGCGGTCGATCCGTCGAATCCGAAGCGCATCGTCTGGGGTGCGTGCGGCAACACGGCCGGCGTGTACGTTTCGGAGGACGCAGGCGACAGCTGGAAGAAGGCGGAGGGACTAAACGACTGGATCTTCAACGTCGCGGTGACGCCGAAGGGCACGATCTACGCCGGCGGCAACCAGCTGTACCGCTCCGACGACCACGGCAGGACGTTCCGCGCGGTCACCAGCCTCAAGGGCGTGACGGCAATCGGCATCACGTTCGACCCCGCGGACGAAAACCGCGTGTGGATCTCGGCCTCGACCTGGGACGGGAACAAGGCGGGCGGAATCTACGAGTCGCTCGACGGCTGCAAGACGTGGAAGGACATCACCGGGGACAATCCGTACTCGAAGCCCCTCGTCGTGCGCTACAACCCCGCGACGAAGGAGCTCTGGGCCGCCGGCCCCGCGGCGTTCAAGACGAAGCGCTGAGACGCCGATCGCCGAGTGCGCGCCGAGGTTCCCTCGGCGCGCATCGTCGTGTTCAGAACTGAATGCAAGTTCTGGAAGTAAACGCAAGTTTATCCGATAACTTTTGGCAAATTCTTCTGTCGCTGCGTGCGGAAGCTCGCCACGGTCACCGCTCCGACTCCGCCCTTCGGGCTTTCGTCGCTTGGGAAGAGTGACGACTGTGCGACGCGCCGCATGGTGCAGGCCGCGCTGAGCGTCACTCTTCACATGCCCGAGGCGACTTCCGCCCTCCGCTCCGTGCGCACCGCCTTGTCTGCCGCCTTCTGGAACTTGCGTCCGAGCAGGAAGGGGTGCAGCGTCACCCGGTCCTGCGGGATGCGGACGATGCCGAGCTTGTCGAGGAACCTCTTTCCCTCGTCGCCGAACTCTTCGACGAACAGGTCGTACGGAGCCCTTCCTCCGAGAGAAGGCCTTGGATAGCTGTTCAGGTGCGACATGATCAGGTTGATCTGCTCCTGGCTGAGCGGGTTGAACGATGCGCCTTTCTGGAGAATGCGCCTCAGGTCCAGGTGGAAGCGCTCGATGTGCGGCTTCTGGCACGAGCAGTATGGGTCGCAGTAGAACACCCTCACGCCGCGCGGCAGGGGTGAGGACGTCGCTCATCCTGCGGACTGTCGCCTCGTCGGGATGAACTCCGCTGCGGCAGTTGACGAGAATGCCCCTGTAGTTGGCCTGGGCGCCGGAGGCGATGTAGTAGCGCTTGCGCATCGGGCAGTTGTGCTCGCGCTCGCATCCGTTGCAGACGTAGGGGGCCCTGTCCAGGCGGACGCACACTGCCTCGCGGAAGTCGGGGCATGACTCGAAGCATCCGGGGGAGTTCCTCCTGCGGATGTCGCGGAAGCCCTTGAATGCCGTCCGTGCGCAGTCGTCGAAGCGGGCGCACAGCCTGTTCGAGCATCCGCAGTGCTTGTCGCTGTCGATCCTGCGGTTCAGCAGTTCGCGCGAGATGGTCGATTCAGACCGTCCGGGTACCGCAAGGGTACACAAACCTAGTCCAAAAGTAAACGCGGGTTTCCTTCCTAGGAAGGAATGATGGGAAATATCCTGCCTTTCAATCACGTCCCGCAATCTCAAGGACTAAACGCAAGAGAATCTTGCATTTGCTGCTGGACTTCACAATCAAATACTAGTAAAATATTTGTCCGTGAATTGCAAGTCAGGTGAGTCAATTTTCTGAAGATGGATCCGAGGGGTCTC
>JAEDKA010000037.1 GCA_016296065.1 Kiritimatiellia bacterium | reverse complement strand
GCGACGGCGACGGCAGGCCCGACGCCGCGGAGCGGTTTGTCCACGGGACGGACCCGTCGGACCCCGACACGGACGGCGACGGGATCGACGACGGGGAGGAGCTCGCGATGGGGTTCAGCCCGCTCTTGGCCGACACCGACGGAGACGGACTCGGCGACGCAGAGGAGTCGGGTTCCGTTCTAGTCGCCGCCGCGCCGCTCTGGGCCAGCACGGAAGGATTTACGGACATCACCGGCGTCTTCACGACAGGCGTCTGCCACACGGCGCGCTGGGAGCTCCCGCAGCCGCTTGTAATGCAGGGCGTGGTCGTGTCCAACCTGACTGTTTCCGCTAGGGGCGCGGTCTTCTTCAACCGGGCCGGGTACGAGAATCCCGGAATGGACGTGCAGGCCCTTGACTTCACCCGTCCGGTGGATTCCCGCGCGATCGTTGTAGCGCCGTACTCCGACGGAGGGCTGGTTCTCAAGGAGGGGTCATCGGTCCTGGTAGGGACTGCGACGGTGGCCGGGAGCTACGCGACCTGCATATGCTATTCGAACATGGGCAGGCAGGGCGGCGGCTCGGAGACGAACAACGTCTCCTTCCAGGTGATTGTCCGACATTCCGACCACGACGTCGCGTACCTGGCATACCGCAACGTGGTTGGGGAGGATATGGACGGACGCAACGTCGGCATCGGGTTCCAGACGTTCTGGTCGCGGCGGCTCAAGTCCGTCGCGTACATGCGCCCCGGGTTCGTCGAGAACTTCCGACTGGTGGTCCTCCGCTTCGGCACCGACACCGACGCGGCGTCGGCGGACTCCGACGGGGACGGGATCTCCGACGGGGAGGAATGCCTGGCCGGGACGTCTCCGCACTACATAGACACGGACCGGGACGGGATGCCCGACGCATGGGAGATCGCGTACGGGCTCGATCCGCTTTCCGCCGAAGGCGAAGACGGCGGCGACTATGACGGAGACGGCGACGGGCTTTCGAACCTGGAGGAGTACGAGAACGGGAGCGACCCGGGCAATCCCGACACGGACGGAGGCGGCGCGGACGACGGCGCGGAGGCCGCGCAGGGGACGGACCCAAACGACGACTCGGACGACGGCGCACCTCCCGATGCGTCGGACTTCCGCGAGATCGCGTTCAACATCTTCGGCGACTACGCCGCGTGGGAGATGACGGTGACGGGGCTCGGTCCGGGCGACACGCGCGTGCGGACGATTACCATGGGTGCGCCGTACGCGGCGGCAACGAGGTCTTTCAGGCTGCGGAAGGGCAGCGCCTACCGTCTGTCGATGCGCTGGCTCAACTGCGACGGACACGACGACATCTGCGCGCCGTGGTACTGCTGGCGCGCGCAGGTCGACGGGATCCCGACGACGCCGAGCTACTGGGGGTATAGTTCCGTCCGTCTGCCCGGGAACGAGATTCTTGCGGGCGACGGGTGGATCGCCGAGAACGCGGACGGCCTTCTCACAAGCCATGTTCACGAACCGTCGTACGACGGCAACGGCAATCCGGGCGCGGGAAACGTCGCGCAGGGCCTGACGGCGACGCTGTACGTCCTGCGCGACCCGGTGCTGGCATTCGACGAGAATCGCGACGGAGCGATCGTCGATGAAGAAGTGGCGCAGTCAGGAATGTCCACCTTCCGCTTCTGGGTCAATGACGACAGCGATGCGTTGTCCGTCGACGGAGATATAGCGCGTGGCGGCACCGATGACATACCGGGAGAAGGGCTGGACTGGGACAGCGGTCATGTCAACGGGCGAAGGGATATGATCGACTACGCCCCTATTCTGGCAGATGTCTCCGGTGTTGTGGCGGGACTTCCGCAGTCTGTCGGGTCGGGTCTGACATTCAGGCTGAGGCAAGCGGACGGAGCCGTCAACGCAGTCTGGACCAGTCTAGGCAGGCAGTCGGCGAACGCCTTTCAGACGTCGACAGCGGGAGGCTTCGGCGTGTCGCTGGGTCTTGAGGCGAGGAGCGCCGACAAAGTGCGGATCGAACAGGGAGGGACTCAGCTCCCCGCCGGCTTCGCATCGCTTGCCGCCACCGACGGATACGGCGTTTTTCTTGTCGAAGGACGCCATCTCTCGACGGAGCCGCTCTGGCTGGAGGCCTGGCTTGGCGAAAGGGTTGTCTGCTCCAACAACCTTGCAATGTGCATTTCCTCCGTGGAGGACATGTACCGGCATGTCAACACGCGAGGACTCTCCGGAGAGGGCGTCACGTGGCCGAGCTCGACCGGCGAACCGGCGAACCGCCCAGACGCCGACACTTCTTCGCGGCATCTTGTTTTGCTCCACGGTGCAAACGTCTCGCAGCAGGGATCGCGCGCATGGGGGGCGGAGGTTTTCAAGCGGATGTGGCAGGCAGGCATGACGGCGAAGTTCACGGCCGTCTCGTGGCGGAGCGACATCGGCTCAAGCGCGAACTACCAGGAGAACGCGTCCAACGCATTCTTCACGGCGAGCGTCCTCGCGAACCAGGTTGCGGCGCTTCCCGGGACGAAGGTTTTAATGGCCCATTCGCTCGGCAACATGGTGTGCTCGTCGATGATACAGGACTACGATCTCCAGGTCGACAAGTATCTTATGTGCAACTCGTCTGTCCCGTCCGAGGCGTACGGGTCTGTGCGTTCAACGATGCTTCCGCAGCTTGTGCATCCGGAGTGGGAGAATTATTATGCGCGGACGCTTGCGTCAGAATGGCACAAGCTATTCGCTGAATTCTCAAACGACGATCGTAGGAAGCTTGGATGGCCTGGAAGATTCACTGGAGTGGTGCAGTATGCCGTCAATTTCTACTCCACCGGCGACGAGGTGCTGGAGCTTGCCGGTGACAACGATGTTGATCTCTTTACTGGAACCTCCGGGGGCTTAGCCCATCATAGCTGGCACAAGCAGGAGCTTTTCAAGGGGAAAGGCGGAATTGGCGGCACGGACTGGGCTGGGTGGAACGCAAGATGCAACGAATCCGTGGCAAATGCAAGATCGGTGCCAGAGCTGCGGATAAATCCTGTGTTCGATCCTCATCCCGGCAGTATGACCAACAGCGTCATTCCGCGACTGGTCATTGACGCGCATCTCACTCAGGGAATCCCGGCGTTGACTGCGCCTGCGGGGGCGACGGTTTTTGGTGGTGATTCCATGGAAGAATACATGGTCAATGTAAATTCTGTTAGTGAGGAAGGAATCCTGCGTCCGAATGGGTGGCCGATACGTTCGAATTATTCCGGACGCTGGTGTCATTCGGATATGAAGGATATTGCATATTTCTTCAACTTTAAGTTCTACGATAAAGTGTGCGAGAAAGGAAATCTGAAATGAATAAAATTTTGGTGGCCACTGTGTCGATTCTTGTTTTTTTGCAGCTTGCCGTTGCCGCTAAGAAAGACCCAGTCTATCGTGACGCGCGTCGCAATGGTGCGCAGACGAAAATCGAGTTGCACATTCATGACGATGACGGGACGCCTGTGCCGGACGCAAAGATAAAGGCGTACCTCGGCATGAACTTCCGTCCGCTGGGAACTTGGATCGATGGAACGACCGACACCAACGGCGTGTTTGTCTTGGAGGGGAAGACCTGCGGCGACGAGATTGAGGTTTTCGTCGCAAAAGATGGATACTATGGTTCGCACGTGGTGTACTGCTATGCCAAGATGGGCGAGGAGCGCGACGTGAAGGACGGCAAGTGGCAGCCGTACGGCGCAGTGGAGAAGATCGTATTGAGACGGATTGTAAATCCGGCATTAACTTCGGTAGGCGGCCAGTTTGTGCATACACGGAGGCTTAATGAATGGATAGGGTATGACTTGGAAAAACGTGACTTCGTTTCTCCTTTTGGTGCCGGCATAGTGGTAGATTTCGATGTTTTGATTGAGTGGAATGGTAAGTGGTTCCCAGACTATAATGGGATGGGGGTTCGTTTGCGCTTTAAAGAGCCATATTCCGGATATTATAGCTGTGATGCTAATTCGATGAGTGACTTTAAGGGCCCTTATGCGGCAAATCCGCAAAATGAGTTTTTGCAAGAAGCGAGATTTTTCGAGGTTATCACAAATGGGCAACAAGTAGAATGTCATCGCTTTGATTTGAAAAAATGCTGGGTTGTAAGAAGTCGATGCAAGGTTGATGAAAGCGGACGATTGCTTGAATCCCATTATTCAATTGTACATCGTATCGGTTATTCAGGCAGTTCAGATGGGACCGGCGGATTCCGTGTGATAGGCGCTTTCAACCCCACACCAAACGACACGAACCTGGAGCCGAAGGTGCCGAAGCGGCAACGTTGACCGGCGTTCGTTTAATTGCAACTCCGCAAATGAAGTCGGACGCCAAAATGGTTGGCTAATTCGTACCCTATACCCCGGACGAAGGTGCCATTCCGACATGAAGGACGTCGCATATTTCTATAACTACAAGTTCTATGAAAAGGCAACTGAGAAAGGAAACTTGAAATGAACAACGTTGCAAGGGTGTCCGCACTCTGCGCGATGGCGCTTCCATTTGTCGCGTCTGCCAGGGAGATTAAGGCTGATGTCTTGAAGGCGATGCACAACGGCGCGATGGCGGAAGTGTGTCTAAAGGTCTTGGATGACAGCGGAGAGCCTGTGACGAATGCGAGCGTGCGGGCGGTATTCGACATTTTGCCCGAACCACGTTCGTTTTATGGAAGGACGGACACGAATGGAGTGTGTGTTGTCAGAGGCAAGACGAATGGAAACTACATTGAATTTCGTGTCGGCAAAAAGGGCTATTATGGTTCCACTAAGAGAATTACGTATATTCAGATGCATGCCGAACATGATGTCAGTGATGGCAAATGGCAGCCCTACGGAAGTGAACAGCAAATTCTTTTGCGTCCTGTAAAAGCTCCATTGAGGTTGATTTCTGAAAGTGCAATTGAATATAAGTTCACAAGGCAGCTTGGAGCTTGGATAGGCTTTGATGTAGAGAAACATGATTTTGTCGCTCCCCATGGGAAAGGCGAAAAGAGTGATTTTGACGTGTATTTGGACTGGGATGGCAAGCGATTTCCAGATTGCAAGAAAATTGGGCTGAAAATAAGGTTCGCGCAGCCATATTCAGGCTACTATGAAATCCCAATAAACAGCGAAAGTGAACTGACGACGCCATATAACGCGACTCCAGGCAATGAATATTTTCAAAGTGCGGAATTATATGATATATATGACGGCAAACGTATTAGACAAACATTTGACAAGTCCAAATGCTGGGTTGTCAGGAGCAGGTGCAGGATTGATGACAATGGGCGGCTGATTGCCGCTAACTATACAGTTGTTCGCTTCACAGGAATATCAGGGAGTCGTGACGGCATGGCTGGTTTTTGTTTTTTGAGCGCATTCAACCCCACGCCCAACGACACGAATCTTGAAGACGAGGAAATAGCCAATCGATCGCGCCAGTTCATTCGTCAGTGCGAGCCGCAGAGGCAGTAAAGGCCGAGGCCGGACACTGACATGAATGATGTCGCGTATTGTTTCAACTTTAACTCTGCGACAAAGCGGTTGAGAAAGGAAACCTGAAATGAAAAAGTACTGTGCAGCTGTTTTGATTTCGCTGTCTGCATTGCAGGTTTCGGCCCTTGCGACGTTGAAGAAGGACCCTGCCTATCGTGACGCGCGTCGCAATGGTGCGCAGACGAAAATCGAGTTGCACATTCATGACGATGACGGGACGCCTGTGCCGGACGCAAAGATAAAGGCGTACCTCGGCATGAACTTCCGTCCGCTGGGAACCTGGATCAATGGAACGACCGACACCAACGGCGTGTTTGTCTTGGAGGGGAAGACCTGTGGCGATGAGATTGAGGTTTTTGTTGCAAAAGACGGATACTATGGTTCGCATGTGATATACCGCTACGCCAAGATGGGCGAGGAGCGCGACGTGAAGGACGGCAAGTGGCAGCCGTACGGCGCGGCGGAGAAGATTCCTCTTCGGGAAATTGTAAATCCATGTCACCTTGCCAATATAGAGAAGTGGGTGGATGTACCATGTACTAACACTTGGATTGGGTTTGACATGGAGTTGGGGGATTTTGTCGCGCCACTTGGCATGGGGAAAGTGCCCGATTTTGAGGTTTTCGTTGAATGGGATGGACGGTCTGCCGATAGTTGTAGCATGTGTAAGGCTGAGATTCGTTTTAGTGCAAAAGGAAGTGGTGGTTATTTTTCAGACAAGATTGCCGAAAGTGCATATAAGTTCAGCTACAGAGCAGACACAAATGCTTTGTTGTTGGCATCTTTTGCGACTATCAACAGGGACGGCGATTTCTTCGAAACGCACGCCCCGTTCCCCGAAGATCGTTATTTTGTGACTAAAACGCGATGTGTCGTGAAAGAAAAAGAAGAAACTGTCGTTGCGCATTATGGCTACATACGTAGGCTTGATGTATACCCATCAAAGTCATCTCATGCTCGAATTGACTATAGCGGGGTATTCAACTCCGTTCCGAACGATCTCAACCTCGAGCCTAAGTGCCTGGAAAGTAAGAGCCTTAATAATCCGATATATACACCGTCAGGATCAAAATGAGACTGCCAGAAAGTCGTTGTCACGTACTGTTTCGGCATGCCCGTCAGTAGAGAAAGGAAACCTGAAATGAAAAGGTACTGTGCAGCTGTTTTAATTTCGCTGTCTGCATTGCAGGTTGCGGCCCTTGCGACGTTGAAGAAAGACCCAGTCTATCGTGACGCGCGTCGCAATGGTGCGCAGACCAAGTTTGAGCTGCACATTGCTGATGACGACGGGACGCCTGTGCCGGACGCAAAGATAAAGGCGTACCTCGGCATGAACTTCCGTCCGCTGGGAACTTGGATCGATGGAACGACCGACACCAACGGCGTGTTTGTCTTGGAGGGGAAGACCTGCGGCGACGAGATTGAGGTGCATGTTTCTAAGAATGGCTACTATGATTCTAGGCTGAATCTCTCGTATGCCACAATGGGAGCGGAACACGAAGTGTTTGAAGGGAAATGGCAGCCTTATGGATCAAGAATACGAATCATTCTCAGGAATATTCGCAACCCGATAGATATGCCACATGAAGATTTTCTGAAATTTAACTACACAAAGTCAATCAATAAATGGATAGGCTACGATATTAAGGAAAATGATTATGTCGCTCCATACGGCAAGGGTAAAGAATCTGATTTTGAGGTTTATATAGACTGGAATGGCGAATGGTTACCCCGCTATTCGGGCATGGTTGTCAAAATCAGGTTTACAGAACCTTTTAGTGGATATTGCCCATGTGATATCAATGCAGAGAGCGATTTTAAAGGTCCCTATGATGCATTGGTTGCTTCGGATTTTCTCACAAGTGCAGAGTTTTCAGATAGTGTCCAGACGGGGGGCGAGCACAAGGGGATATCTTTTAATCGCTTAAAGTGCTGGGTAGTTCGGAGCAGATGCAAGGTTTCGCCTGGTGGAATGTTGTCCTCAGCAAATTATTCGATGATTAGCGATATTGCTTTCACGTGCAAAAATGGCGGGTATGGCGGCTTTTGTGTAACAGGCGTCTTCAACCCAACCCCCAACGACACGAACCTGGAGCCGAAGGTGCCGAAGCGGCAACGTTGACCGACGTTCGTTTAATTGCAACTCCGCAAATGAAGTCGGACGCCAAAATGGTTGGCCAATTCGTACCCTATACCCCGGACGATGGTGCCATTCCGACATGAAGGACGTCGCGTATTTCTATAACTTCAAGTTCTGCGACAAAGCAGTTGAGAAAGGAAACCTGAAATGAAAAAGTACTGTGCAGCTGTTTTGATTTCGCTGTATGCATTGCAGGTTGCGGCCCTAGTGACATTGAAGAAAGATCCTGTCTATCGTGACGCGCGTCGCAATGGAGCGCAGATGAAGATCGAGTTGCACATCCAGGATGATGACGGGACGCCTGTGCCAGACGCAAAGATAAAGGCGTATCTCGGCATGAACTTCCGTCCGCTGGGAACTTGGATCGATGGAACGACCGACACCAACGGCGTGTTTGTCTTGGAGGGGAAGACTTGCGGTGACGAGATTGAGATTTTTGTTTCAAAGAATGGATACTATAAAACTTTTCAGAGGCTATGTTTTGCTGCGATGGGGCACGAACATGATGTGAAAGACGGAAAATGGCTTCCATATGGGGAGACGAGACATCTTTTGCTCAGGAAAATTCATAATCCTTCAGAATTGTGTAAATTTGGTTTTGGCAACGGTAGAGAAATCCCTGATACAAATATATGGGTCGGTGTGGACATGCAACAAGGAGATTTTGTAAGACCGTATGGAACGGGATTGCGAAAAGATTTTGAACTGCTTGTGGATTGGGATGGGAAACCGCCAATCAGTTCTGGACGGTGTACGGCTGTTATGCGGTTCAATGGACAATTTGAAGGGGCGTATTTGTCGGCGCGCGCTGATGAGAGTGAATATCCTTATGTCTACGAAGCAAACAAAGATAATTCATATTCTGTCGTGAAAGCATTTACCGACAAACGTCAAAAAACTGGGCAATTTTCAGGAGGCGTTCTTTTCGGCCGTGACACGGTTCTTGTCACGAGAACTAGGGCAATTATTGATGCGGACAAGAGGCTTTCCTCTGCATGTTATGGTTATATTCATGCTTTTGATGTAGATGCAAGCTGGGATGGTAATCCTACAATTAGGCTTTCGGGAGTTTTCAACCCAACCCCCAACGATACGAACCTGGAACCGAAGATCGACCACGCACGTTAAAATACGGTGCAAGCTGTGGGGGTGGACACTGAACGCCATGTGTCGATTCGCGGACGATTTCGATTGTCGCCCGCATGGTCTGGGAATCTGTAATGCGCCAATGTCTAGTCCCAGGCGGGAGGCGACGACAATCGGAATCGGCCGCAAATTCTGCGGCGTCTGCGACTAAAACCACACATATCCCCGTTGTTGATATCTGTTAATAACTCGTGTCTCAATTTTGCTCCTGAATTTGGTATCATATCCGCCCGTTGTGCGCGGGAACATGGGGGGTGACCCCGGGCGCGGCGAAAAGGGGAACAAAAGGGGATATTGGGGGAAATAGTATGCGGAGAGTTGATGAATTTGCTACAGACAACCGCGCACTCGGGGGAGGGCGCGTGCAGGTATTGCACAGACATATTGGAGAAGATACTGTCGTTTTTCGGCGGGAAGATCCAGGCCATCGGCGGGAAGATCGACGCCGTCGCTCGGCCGTCATGGTGGCCGTTTGACTGGGGGAAGCGGCGTCTCGCCGCTTCAAGATATCTCACGCAGAGGCGCGTAACCGCCCCTTGAGGGTGGGCGCGACCCATAGGGAAGCGACCAAGCCGAGCGAAGCGAGTGCCGAGAGAAGCTGAGAGCGCAGAGGGGCTTAGCCGGGTAGAGTGGGTAGAAAGGGCGTGGAGCGGTTAACCCCAAAGCCACATTCCATTCGCCACACTCGCATGCTCCCGATTGTTTGATTTCTTGCGAGGATTGTGAATGTCCGTCGCGGAGCGACGGACCCCCTTTATGCGTCCCAGCCGCTCCGCTGCCCATAGGGGTTCCGTCGCTCCGCGACGGAACAATGTGAGGTCCCGAAATTCTTGAGCAGAGAACCGAGACGTACATCGACGGAATTTGGTATACTATTGCCAGAAACCGCATGACATACAACGCAGAAGGCAAGCGCACGTCGCTCGACGACGATGGCAATCAGACGCTCGTCAAGACGTGCCCCGCAAAATAAAGAGTTATTCTGTGCTATACCGTCACTATGACAATAATGGGTGAAAAACAACATTCCTTCGTGGTCCCTGGCCCAAAAACTGAGCGATGCTTTGATTATGATGAGATAAAATCTCGTGGTCCTGTGGGACGTGAAATTATAAGCGGCTGTTCGCTATGTCCTTGTAAAAAGAAATAAATCTGAAAGGTCGACTATGAGAACTATTATGTGGGTGTCTTTTCTGCTGGCCGTGATGCTTTTCTCCATGTGTTTTTCAGGAGAGATCGTGTATCAAGATTACCTTGCGGAATCCGAGTTGCTGTCCGCACAAGATTGCGAAGCCAACGCCTGGATTCTTACTTCGTTTGATTGGAATTACTTTTTCGAGTCGAATAGCTTGGCCGTGGCAATGAAGATAAAATATGAAAAGGATGAGACTAATTTTGTGGTTCGACCGATAGTCGCAAGATATGATTTTAACGGCGTTCATGAACCGGTTGTAAAATCAATTCGCCGGGCTGACACTTGCTACAGCAGTGTTATTCCGACTGGATTCTGCATGGTTGGTTTGGGTTCGTTCCTGTTCGCATATGATCAAAGGCCATATCCAAAGGCGGCTTTTATGTGCATTTCCGATCCAACGCAGAAGGTTGTGGACATTACTCGCGATTTGCATGGAATGACTCTACGTGGGGCGTTGTCGGATTTTGAGCGGGCCGTTTTCCCAGACGGCGAAGGCTTTGCTTTTCAATGTGCTACTGGAAAGACCAATAATTGGGGGCTGTTGCTTTGGAATAAGGGGATCGGATCTCTATGGCCTGTTCCATCACGCCTTAAAGGGTATACTTGTCTTTCTGGCGGGCGAGTATTGTTCGACGAGCTAGACACTTCTGACGTCAGGACGAGATATAGTTTACACTCATCGCGGAATAACGGGAAAGATGTGCGGGTCTCGTCTAATGCTTGGGTGTCGGAATCTCGCGAGCTTTGGAAAATGAAGGCTCACTGTTGCCAGGTGTTGCCATGTTGTGATTCAAATGTAACGCAGAATGCTTATGCGGATTGGGATTGCGCTTTGTCGAATAAGATTATATCGCTTGGCAAAGATGTTTTGGGAAGGCATGACTGGTCGATCGAGTTGCATGGGATGGAAGAGAAATTTTCAGATAGTGAACTTGGGCATGAATTCGTGGAGGGGGAAGGGGTTATTTATGATTTCTTTAAGTGGAAAATCTTTCGAATTCGCAAGAACGATTCGGACTGGCAGGTTTTTGACCTAAAAGAGTTTTTCGGCGATGACATCCATCAAGCGAAAGACTATGTGCCGATGTCGATTTTGCATAGAGGAGCGGAATCTTGGTATTATGCGCTTTTATTTGAATACGAACAGCAGGCCTGTGACGGCAAGCCGCGGTATCGAATAAGAATTGTCGAAGTCCCGCACAAAGGAGAGAAGGCATTCCTGTGGTCGTTCCCTGATTTTAGCACGACGAAGAAACTGACGACATTTCCGTCTCGTTCGCCGGGAGTTGTTCATAAATTGCAGGATGATTCGTGGGTGTTTATCTCAAATACAGACACTTTCACGAATGACGCTGTTTTCGTTCAGCGGATGACGGGCACAAGGGAAGCAATTCAGCCAGCTTTTAAATTATTTAGGTAATCCTAAAAAATGAGCCATGTAGAGCGCCCGATTGGAAAAAGGGGATTCGCAAGAATGATTGCAAATTTGGCAGGAGATAAATTTGTGGACAGTAAGAAAATTTCTGAGATGGAGTTTCCATCTCCGCTTAGTGGAGTTGGGAAATGAGCTTGAATACAAGGAAGAGAATGGCTTTGCTGCTAATAGGGACATTGCCATTAACATGTATGTTGCTGTTTGGTTGGATGTTTTCAAGAGCTGTTGTTGGAGCTTTTGCGGCCAGAGATGAGGCGTCCTGGATGAAGGTCCCGGCGACAATATTGAAAGTTGATTCTGAGATTTATCAAGCGAGAAGGTCTGGAGGCGTCAAGCGGACATGTAAATATCGGTATATGGTTGATGGAGTGTCCTATGAAGGATCGCGTATCTCGCCTTCAATGTTAACAAGCAGAGAAGAGAATGAGATAATTGGTTGTCTGAGAGAGGGTGATGTTATCGAAATATGGGTTAATCTCCATGATTATTCTTGCGCTACTTTGTCACGCTGTGTAGGAAGCACCCCTCTAATCGTGTTTGGTATAGGAAGTTTTGCTGGCTTGTTTGCTGTAGTTTTTATGATAAGGAATAGAAAGGGTTTCCTGAGCGACATGGAAATTTCCGGTGTCGATAAGGGACTTGTGCGCTAAGACAAGCATGCTTGAATTATCGTGATGAAAGGGGCTTGAGTCAGAAAGAACCCGATATGTGGCTAGACCGACAGTCCGCGCGAGTATGCATCGCAGAATTGCGAATGCCGTTCAGTGGGAACCTCGCCGAAGTGCGCGCAAACAGGTGCACGACTCTGGAACAGGAGCCCAGACGGAACAGGGTGAGGTCATGAAGAATAGACGGATGATAGTGATTGTCTGTGGAACTGCGTTGCTGATTGCGGCGGCGGTTGCCGTTGCCGTCGCATCGCGCAACCGCCGCCAGTCGGAACCGCCGCTTTAATCGCGGGCGACTCATGCCGGGTAACCGCCGAAAAAGCGAAGCTTTTGAGGGGGAGGCCGAGTCAAGGCGCTGAACGCATTGAAATCTCCGACCGCCGCGTCACCTCCTACGCCACCCGCGACGCGAAGGAGATCGCTAAGCTGCTGGCAATGGTGCCATGAACGTGATGCCATGAGCACTGCATAGAGAATCGCGCAGTTGATTACGCAAACTTGCATTACGCAAATCTGCGCAAGCTTCATATTGCATTAGTTGCAGGTTTTTGTTACAATATAGTCACATAAGCATGGAGAAGCAATATGGTGAATCCGTTTAAGTATGGGCGAGAGGTCTCAGGCCGTCAGTTTTATGACCGCCAAGAGGCGTTTAATAATCTATATTCAAAACTTGCTGGTGGATCGGCCAATGTGGTGATGTATGCACCGCGAAGGTATGGCAAGACCTCGCTCGTCAAGAAAGTGCTGTCACGCTTTTCAGAGGAAGGCGTTCCTTGTGTCTATTTTGATTTGAACAGGGTTGAATCGCTCGAACGGTTCTGCGAGGCGTATGCGTCTGCACTCTATTCTCTTGTCGGAGGTGCGAAGGGCATTGCTCACACTCTTGCGGAATATCTGTCGCATCTGCATCCGACATTCTCGTTTGGCGGAGAGTTCCCGGTTTCCGTCAAGTTCGACTATGGCGATAAGATGAGCTCTACGTCGCTTGCCGAGGTTCTTGGCATGGCAGAGAAGATCGCCGTCGAGCATGTACATGGATCCATCATAGTCGCGTTCGATGAGTTTCAGGAGATAAAGGGACTGTCCCACGATCTTCCGCTTGAGGGGATATTCCGAGGGGTCATTCAAGAGCAGCAGAACGTCCGGTATGTGTTTTTCGGCTCGAAGACGCACATGCTTAAGCGCATGTTCGGCGAAAAGTCTCGTCCCTTTTACAAGTCTGCCGCCACGATAAAGCTTGGCAAGCCGCCGGAGGACCAGAGTCGTGCGTTTGTCGCCGAGAGGTTGGCTTCCTGCGGAATCGGCGTTGATGAAGCGGAGGTCTCTCGCATCGTGGAGATATCCGAGAACATCCCGTACTATCTTCAAGAACTTTCTTCGCAGGTGTTCGACCAAGTCGTGTCCGCAGAAAGAGACTGGGTCGAGCCGGCGGATGTTGATGCGGCGATCAAGGATTTGCTTGCGGAGAATGCAGACTGGTATTTCGAGCAGCTCAAGGGACTCCCTCCATCGCAGCGGGTTTTGGCGAGGGCGCTGGCTGCGGAACCCGTGCGTGAGTTTCCTGCTGAATATCGAGAGCGTCACGCGCTTGGCGTCTCGTCGACGGTGCACACGGCGCTTTTGCGTCTCGTCGACGCGGGAATCGTCGAGTCTGACGAATCTGGATATCGAATAGGCGACCCTTTCTTTGCACGTGCTATTCTGATGCCTCCAGGGGAAGTTGGACCGGTTAGATAGCGCCAAAGCAATAAATTCTCCAAATGCCTCGGCCGCCGCGTCACCTCCTACGCCACCCGCGACGCGAAGGAGATCGCCAAGCTGCTTGCAATGGTGCGATGAACGCGGCCCTACCAATCTTGCTCGAACGCAACAGCAAGCAGGAGACCGAGGCGTTCATCGACGGAATTTGGTATACTATTGCCCGCAATCGCATGAAATACAACGAACAGGGCAAGCGCACGTCGCTCGAAAACCTCGCCGGAGTTCTCAAAAGTTCTACACGATCTACACGGCTAAAACAAAACATGAAAAGAATAGTTGTTTTCTGTTGTCTATGTTGTTTCCCGATTCTCTCCGCTCTGTCCGCGCCTCGACCGGACGTTCCACCGGAGGGCGTGGCGTGCGGTGCCTTCGCCGGCGCGCTCGACCAGGCGTGCTGGGCTTCGCGTCCGCTTGATCTGTATCCGGAGCTCGAGAGGGTCGAGACCGTCGGACGCCGCGCCGTCGAGTGGTACGCGCACGACGCGAGCCCGGCGTGGGGCGGACGCGACTACCGCGACAGGTTCTCCGTCGCGCGTCCCGTCTCGGGATCGCGCGAGGGCGCGCCGCTGCTCGTCGTTCTTCACTGGCGTGGCGCGGGCTGGCCGGGGAAGGGCGTCGACCTGCAGACGAGCGTCGTGGACGAGAAGAACCGCGTCTACTCCGCGCCGGACGACTTCTACATCCTCACTCTCGACGACATGCGCGACTACCACGTCCTCTTCAACCGCACGCATGACGAGTACTGGTGGGGCGCAACGCCGTCCTACGCGGGTCCCACCGCGGCGGATGTGCCGCGCCTCATGAAGGGCGAAACGTCGTGCGAGAAGCGCGTCCTCGACTGCGTGGAGTGGACGGTGCGCCGCTTCGGATGCGACAGGAACCGCGTGTACCTGTGCGGAAACTCAATGGGCGGACAGGCCACGGAGGCGATAGGGCTCGCACACGGCGAGGTGTTCGCCGCGCTGAACGCGAACGTCCCCGCGACGTGCTGGTTCGCGGCCGCGAGGCTCGGATTCGTCAAGGCGGACGGGACGGACGACGAGGAGTGGTCTGTTGGGCGCTTCCCCGATCCGCCGCCGCTCGTCGACTGGAGCGGAGTGGACGACACGTGGAGCCGCGGACGCGAGGTCGTGTATCGCAACGTCGCGAAGCGGAAGTGGGCGATGATAGGGCTATGGGGCGACTACGGCCACTGCGGAGACGTCCTTGCCGCGCGGGAGAGGAACGACCTCGTGGAGAGGTTCGACTGGCTGTCCGTGAAGAGGGACGAGGCTTATCCGGCGTTCACGAATGCGGACTGCGACGACGTCCTGCCGTGGCCGTTCTCGGTGTGGAAGCCGAACCGGGCGTGGTTCAGCGGTTGGAGCGGAGACATAACGTCCGCGGAGATGAAGATCGCCGAAGGCGCGAAGGCGAGCGGACAGGTCAATGCGTTTTTCAGATGGCGCGTCGTTTCGGACACCGACGAGGAACTGCGCATGGAGCTATGGGTCGCGTCGGCGGAGGAGCTTTCGACGCGCCAGTTCGTGCCTCCGGAGTCCGCCGTGGCGGATGTCACGCTGCGGCGCATCCAGTCTCCGCGCCTGCGCGCCGCGGCGCGCGTCTCGTGGCGCTTCGGCGACGCCTCGGGCACGGCGGAGCGCGACTCGCACGGCGCGCTTACGCTGCCGCGCCTGCGCATCACGCGCGCGCATACCGTGCTGTGCGTCCGGTAGTCGGCGCGCGGCTGTGCGCAATCGGGCACATTTTTGATGCATAAGCGGGCTTCCGCAATGCCGCCTTTTTTGGTAGAATAGCGGCATGAAAAAGACACTTCTAGCTGTTGCCATGTGCGCCGTCTCCGCATCGGCGTTTGCGGCAGGGTCCGTAGTGACGATCGAAGGCACCGAGGGCGCGTGGCGTCTAGTGCGCAACGGGAAGCCGTATTTCATCCGCGGCGGCGGAGGCGGCGGCTCGAAGGCGCTGCTTAAGGAGATCGGCGGCAACTCGTTCCGCACCTGGGGCGCTGACCGCGCGAAGGCGGAGCTCGACGAGGCGGCCAAGTTCGGACACACCGTGATGCTCGGGTTCTGGCTCGGACACCACAACCACGGCTTCAGCTACCTCGAGAAGGCGGCTCTCGAGCGCACGGAGCGCGACGTCCTCGCTACGGTCGCGAAGATCAAGGACCATCCGGCGCTTCTGTGCTACGCGCTCGGCAACGAGATGGAGCTTGGCGAGCCGCATCCGAAGGAAATGTGGACGTTCATCAACTCCCTTGCAAAGAAGGTGAGGGAGGCCGACCCGAACCATCCCGTGGGAACTGTCGTCGCGGACATGTGGAAGGACAAGGCGGACGCAATCAACGCCTACGCCCCGGACCTCCAGTACATCGGCATCAACTCCTACGGCGGCGCGCTCACTGTCGGCAAGCGTTGGCAGGAGCTCGGCGGCAAGGTGCCCTACATCCTCACGGAGTATGGTCCGATGGGCGCGAACGAATGCGGGGTCGCGCCGAACGGCCTGCCGATAGAGTGGACCTCCACGCGCAAGGCGGACTGGTACCGCGAAGTGTACGAGAAGACGATTCTCGCCGAGAGGGGCAAGTGGTGCCTGGGCGGATACGTCTTCACCTGGGGCCACAAGAACGAGGTCTCGCCGACGTGGTTCGGCACGATGCTTCCGGACGGCACCAAGCTCGAGGTTGTGGCGACGCTGGCGAAGATTTGGGGGAAGGACGTCGCGAACAGGTGCCCGAGGATCGAGGAGGTGAAGGTCTCGAAGGGCGCGCCCGCGGAAGGCGAGACGATCGAGGCGTCGGTCTCGGCGAAGGATCCCGAAGGCGACAAGCTCACTTGGAAGTGGACGCTTGTCGACGAGGCGTCGTACTACGGCGAGGCGGGCCTGGGGCTTGCCATGCCAGAAGGCTGGGACGAGGCAATCGTCGCCGGACAGGGAACGACAAGCGTCAAGGTGAAGCTTCCGGGCGGCGGCAAGTACCGTCTCTACGCATACTGCTTCGACGGAAAGGGCAATGCGGCTTACGCGAACTCCCCGCTCCTCGGGTCGGGTCCGAAGCCGAAGAAGGCGCTTCCTCCCGCGCCGACGCCGTTTCCGGTATACCGCGACGGCGCGCATGGCGTCTGGTATGCATCCGGATACATGGGCAACAACGGAGCTCTGAGGCTGGACGAGAAGTGCGAGGAGAAGCCGCATTCCGGTGAGACCTGCCTCAAGGTCGAGTATTCCGCGAACGACAACTGGGCGGGAGTGTTCTGGCAGAGTCCGGCGAACGACTGGGGCGACCAGGCCGGCGGCGCGAACCTCTCGAAGTCGAGCATGCTCGTCTTCTGGGCGCGCGGAGAGAAGGGCGGCGAGAAGGTCAGCTTCTTCATGGGCGGACTCAAGGACAAGGCGTTTTCGGACACCGCGAACCGCAAGCTCGAGAACGTGACGCTGAAGAAGGAGTGGACGCGCTACCGCATTCCGCTTGACGGCGAGGACCTCTCGTACATCAAGACCGGCTTCGGCTTCAACTTCGGCGGACAGGGACGTCCGTTCGCCTTCTACCTCGACGACATTGAATACGTGAATCAGTAAGGAGTCCAAATGACAGCAGCAGTTCTTCTTGCGGCGGCGGCCTTCCAGTCCGTTCTCGGTCCCAACGTCCGCGTCTTCTCCCCGTCCGACGATCCCGCCGAGGTGCAGCGCGCGGTGGAGGACGTGTTCAGGCGCCAGCACCACCGCCAGTTCGGTCCGGAGCGCCAGGCGTTCCTGTTTCTTCCGGGCGACTACACTGCGGCGGGCACGCTCAACGTCGGCTACTACACGCAGATTCTCGGCCTCGGGCGTCTGCCGGACGACGTGAAGCTCGCCAACGTGAAGACCCCGGCCGCGCTTGAGAACAACAACGCGACGTGCAACTTCTGGGTCGGAATCGAGAACGTCGCGATCATGGACTCCGACAACAACGCCGATCCGTACTTCGGCTTCCAGTGGGCGGTCTCGCAGGCCGCGCCCGCGCGCAGGCTCCACGTCGCGCGCAAGTCGTTCTTCGACTGGTACTACGGATGGGCGTCGGGCGGATACGTCGCCGACACGCTTTTCGACAAGCCGGCGGGCTCCTATTCGCAGCAGCAGTACTTCTACCGCAACAACACGTTCGGCGCAGGCGTGTTCGGAATCAACTGGAACCAGGTCGTTGTCGGATGCTCCGGAGCGGAAGGAGGCGATGCGAAGGACAACACCGGCACGCAGCTTTCGCGCTGCGAGCCGATTGCGGGCAAGGGCGTCAGGTCCAACTGGCGCGCGGGCGGATGCTCCACGCTCGTGGACGCGACGGCCGTGGCGCGCGAGAAGCCTTTCCTGTTTGCCGAAGGCGACGCGCTCAAGGTGTTCGTCCCCGCGGTGCGCCGCGGCGCCAAGGGCGTCAGCTGGGGCGCGGGGAAGGCCAACGGCGGAATGGGCGATGGCGTGACGCTCGACCTCGCGAAGGACTTCCATGTCGCAATCGAGGGGAAGGACGACGCGAAGTCGATCAACGCGGCGCTCGCCGCGGGCAAGAACGTCCTTTTCGCGCCGGGCGTTTTCCATGTCGCGGAACCGATCAAGGTGACGCGTCCGGGAACAGTCGTCCTCGGCATCGGCGAGGCGACGATCGTGCCGGAGAACGGCGATGCGGCGATGGTGTGCTCCGATGTCGACGGACTCGTCATAGCGGGCCTCGTCTTTGACGCGGAGCGCGCGTCGAAGCGCTTTGTCGTGCTCGGCGCGAAGAAGGGCGCGGCGTCGCACGCGAAGTCTCCGTCGTTCCTCATCGACCTCGTGTACCGCGTCGGCGGGACCGGCAAGCCCGGCAAGACCGATGTCTGCCTCGAGATCAACTCGAACGACGCGGTCGTTGACCACACGTGGATCTGGCGCGCCGACCACGGCGAACACACGGGTTGGGACGCGAACACGTCGCGGAACGGCATCGTCGTGAACGGGGACAGGGTGTCGTGCTACGGACTCTTCGTCGAACACTTCCAGGAGCACGACGTGCTCTGGAACGGCGAGGACGGCACGACGTACTTCCTGCAGAACGAGAAGTGCTACGATCCGCCGGGCAACGCGCGGTGGATGTCGCACGGCGGCAAGAAGAAGGGCTATGCGGCGTACAAGGTGGCGGACGGCGTGAAGCGCCACTATGCGGTCGGACTCGGAGTCTATGACGTCTTCATCCACACGAACGGGAACAGCGTGTTTCTTGACGACGCAATCGAGGTTCCGGACACGCCCGGCGTCGTGATCGAGAACGCGTGCATCGTCGAGCTCGCGGCGGGGGAGGGGCCGAAGGTCGGCATCAACCGCATCGTCAACGGAAAGGGCTTCGGCATCCGCACCGGAAAGGATTCCGGCGGCGGGTACGCCGTCCAGCGCGTCTTCAGCTACGGCGACGGCAAGGCGGACATCGCGGACGACTTCTACAAGCGCGGCAAATAGTCCGCGGAGCTGGATATGAAGATTAGGCGCCGCGGGGCATTGACGAGCGGCGCATAAATTCGCTATAATATCCAACTAATAACGAAAGGAAAAGTAAATGTCTATTTTCATCGGTTTTCTCTACGTGGTAGAAGTCGTCGTCTGCATTCTGCTCGGCATGGTCGTGATGATCCAGAAGCCGAAGGAGGGCGGGCTTGGCGGTGCCATCGGCGGCGGCATGATGGAGGCCGCTCTCGGCGCTGACGCGGGCAACGTGCTCATCCGCACGACGGCCATCCTCGGCGCGATCTTCCTCCTCAATACGCTTGTTCTCGCGCGTCTCACCTCGACGGTCCACTCCCGCAGCCTTATGGCCCGCGAGGCGGAGCCCGTTGCTGAGGCCGCTCCCGCCGCCGAGGCGCCTGCGCTCCCCGAGGCCCCCGAGCTTCCCGCGGCTCCCGCCGCCGAAGCGCCTGCCGCGCCTGCGGCTCCCGCTCCCGAAGCTCCTGCTCCTGAAGCCAAGTGAGGATTCTGATGAAGGTCCTCGTCACAGGCGGTTCGGGCTTTCTCGGCATAAACCTCATCCGTTTCCTCCGCGCCAAGGGCGTGGAGGAAATTCGTGTTCTTGACATAGCCGACTTCGAGTATCCCGAGAAGGGCGAAAGCTGGCTCAAGTTCACGCTCGGTGATGTCCGCGACGTCGCGGCTGTCGAGAAGTGCGTCGAGGGATGCGACGTCGTCGTGCACTGCGCGGCGGCGCTTCCGCTTTATTCCGAACACGACATCTACACGACCGAGGTCGACGGATGCCGCAACGTGCTCGCCGCGTGCCGCAAGTTCGGCTGCGACCGCATGGTGCAGATTTCCTCGACTGCGGTCTACGGAGTCCCGAAGAAGCATCCGATCTACGAGACCGATCCGCTCATCGGCGTGGGGCCCTACGGCCACGCGAAGATCGACGCGGAGAACATCTGCCGCGAGGCGATCAAGGAAGGGTACTGCGTCTCGATCATCCGTCCGAAGAGCTTCATAGGCCCCGAGCGCCTCGGCGTCTTCGCGCTTTTCTACGACTGGGCGTACACGGGGCACGGCTTCCCGATGATCGGCAGCGGCAACAACCGCTACCAGCTCATGGACGTCGACGATCTCGACCACGCCATCTGGAACGCGATGACGTATCCGAAGGACAAGGTCGCGACCGAGTTCAACATCGGCGCGAAGGAGTTCACGACGATGAAGGAGGACTACCAGGCGGTGCTCGACCGCGCGGGCCACGGCAAAAAGATCCGCGGCATGCCGGTGAAGCCCCTCATCTTCATCCTGCGCATCCTCGAGAAGCTCCACCTCTCGCCGCTCTATCCGTGGGTCTACGAGACGGCCTCCACCGACTCGTTCGTCTCCATCGAGAAGGCGGAGAAGATACTCGACTACAGGCCGCAGTACTCCAACAAGCAGGCGCTCGTGAGGAACTACGACTGGTATGTCGCGCACCTCGACGAGTTCAAGGGCAAGTCCGGCGTCTCGCACCGAGTCCCCTGGAAGCAGGGCCTCCTCGCCTGCGCCAAGTGGTTCTTCTGACCGACCGGCGGATTTTTGCTATACTATAGCCCTGTATGGGCAAGCTATTCATCATCGACATGATGCCCTTTCTCTACAAAGGGCATTTCGTTTTCCTCCGCAACCCGCGCATGACGTCGACGGGGATCAACACCTCCGCGCTGCTCGGGCTCGCCTCGGGGCTCCAGTCGATCCTGAAGCGTGAGAAGCCGACGCACGCCGTCCTCGGGATGGACCCCGGCGGCCCGACGTTTCGCCACCGCGCGTACGCGCCCTACAAGGCGCAGCGGCAGAAGATGCCCGAGGATCTCGCGGCGTCCATCCCGTACGCCTTCGAGCTCGCCGAGGCCCTGAGGATCCCCGTGGTGCGCGTGGACGACTTCGAGGCGGACGACGTGATGGGCACGCTCGCGGTGAAGGGCGCGGCGGCGGGCTTCGACGTATACATGGCGACGCCCGACAAGGACGCCGCGCAGCTGGTGCGCCCCGGCGTGAAGCTTTACCGCCCCGCGCACGCTGGCGACGCCGCGGAGATATACGACGAGGCGAAGGTGTGCGAGCACTGGCACCTGCGCGAGCCCCGCCAGATGATCGACTACCTCGCGCTCGCCGGCGACGCGTCCGACAACATCCCCGGAATCCGCGGCGTCGGCGAGAAGACGGCCGCGGACCTCCTCTCGCGCTTCGGCGACGTCGAGGGAATCATCGCGAACGCGGCCTCCCTCAAGGGCAAGCTCGCGGAGAAGGTCGCGAACGGAAAGGACGACGCGACGATTTCGAAGTTCCTCACGACGATCCGCACGGACGTCCCGATCGAGCCAGACTGGGACGCGTACCGTCTCGACGGAATCGACCGCGGCAAACTTGCCGCGGTGTGCGCTAAGTTCGAGCTCAACCGCCTCGCGAAGGAGCTGCTCGGAGATGACGCCGGCTCTGCGGCGAAGAGCGCGCAGGAAGGCACCGCGTCTTCCGTCTCGAGTCTCTCGTCCATAGCGGACGTTCCCCACGAATACCGCCACGTCACGACCGAGGCGGAGGCGCAGGAGCTCTTCGCCGAGCTGATGAAGCGCGAGCGCATCGCCTTCGACACCGAGACCGCCGCGCGCGAGCCGGGGATGAGCGCGACGGACGCGAAGACGTGCCGGCTTCTCGGCTTCTCGCTCTGCGCCGAGTCCGGGAAGGCGTGGTACATCGACGCCGGACTCGTAGACATCTTCCGTCCGCTCTTCGCCGACCCTTCGAAGACGCTCGTCGGACACAACGTCAAGTTCGACCGCACCGTCCTGCACCGCTACGGAATCGGCTTCGCGTCCGTCCCGCACGACACGATGCTCGCGCACTACTGCATGGACGCCGCCGCGCGGCACGGACTCAAGGAGCTCTCCGAGCAGATCCTCGGCTACAGGATGATCCGCTTCGAGGACGTCGCGGGCGAGCAGGAGCGCGGCAAGCCCGAGCCCACGCTCGAGGGGAAGGACGAGAAGCTTGTCACCGACTACGCTGCGGAAGACGCCGACGTCACGCTACGGCTGGAGGACGCGCTACGTCCGAAGGTGCCCGTCGCCGCGCCGCCGCTTCCCAATGCGCTTGCGGACGTCGAGGAGCCGCTCGTCAAGATACTCATCGACATGGAGCGCGAGGGCGTGAGGATAGACGTCGAGGCGCTGAAGGCGTATGGACGCGAACTTGACCGCGAGATACTCGGCATCACGCAGCAGATACTTTCCCACTCGGGACCCGACTTCAACCCGGACAGCCCGAAGCAGCTCGGCGAGCTTCTCTTCGGAAAACTCGGCCTCGCGGGCGGGAAGAAGACGGCGAGCGGACAGTACTCGACGGACGAGAAGACGCTTTCGAAGCTCGCGGGGGAGCATCCGATAATACCGCTGATCCTCGAGTACCGCGCCTGCACGAAGCTGAAGTCCACGTACGTCGACAAGCTGCCGACGCTCATCGACGAGAACGGACGCGTCCACACGACCTACGCGCAGGCGTTCACCGAGACGGGGCGCCTGAGCTCGTCCGACCCGAACCTGCAGAACATCCCGATCCGCACCGAGCGCGGCAAGCTCATCCGCAAGGCGTTCGTGGCGCGCGACGCGAAGCACGTTCTCATCTCCGCCGACTACTCGCAGATCGAGCTTCGGCTCATGGCTGCGATGTCCGGCGACGCGGCGATGCTCGAGGCGTTCCGCCGCGGGGAGGACATCCACCGCGACACGGCGAGCCGCGTCTACGACGTGATGCCCGCGTTCGTGACGCCCGAGCAGCGCGCGAAGTGCAAGATGGTCAACTTCGGCATCATCTACGGAATCTCGGCGTTCGGACTCTCCCAGCGGCTGAAGGTTCCGCGCAAGGAGGCGGCGGACCTCATCGAGGCGTACTTCAAGCTGTATCCGAAGGTGCGGGACTACATGGAGTCGTCCGTCGCGAAGGCCCGCGAGAAGGGCTATGCGGAGACTGTGCTCGGCAGGCGGCGCACGCTGCGGGACATCAACTCCCGCAACGCGACGGCCCGCCAGGCGGCGGAGCGCGACGCGATGAACACGCCGATACAGGGCTCCGCCGCGGACCTCATCAAGGTCGCGATGGTCAGGGTCGACCGCGCGCTCAAGGCCGAGGGGCTGCGCACGAAGATGGTCCTCCAGATACACGACGAACTCGTCTTCGACGTGCCGCGCGAGGAGGTGGAGAGGGTGAAGGAGATCGTGACGCGCGAGATGACGACGGCTCTCGACTTCGGCGTTCCGCTCGAAGTCGGCATAGGCGTGGGCGATAACTGGCTCGAGGCGCACTGACCGCCTTCCGTGGTGTTCTGCCCCGCGGAAGGTAAATTTATGGTATAATCACGCACATGAAGAAATCTATGTTGCTGTTCGCGGCGCTTGCCGCGGCGTCGCTCGGATATGCGGCGCAGGGTGAGGTGCAGTCGGAAAAGCCGCTCAAGGTGCTCATGATCGGGAACAGTTTCTCGATTTGCGCGCTGAAGCAGATGCCGCAGGTGGCGGAGTCCATGGGCCGCAGGCTCGACCTCGCCTCGCTGTACATCGGCGGATGCTCGCTGGAGCGCCACTGGCAGAACGTCGTCGCGGCGACGAACGCCGAGTTCCGTCCATACCGCTTCGACCGCACGACGGACGGTAAGAAGGTAGTCGAGAAGGGCAAGGCCAACATCCCAGACGCCCTTGTCCTCGACAAGTGGGACGTCGTGACGCTCCAGCAGGCGAGCCACTTCAGCTGGCAGCCTGATACCTTTGAGCCGTTCGGCGGCAGCCTTATAGCGAAGGTCCGCGAGCTCGCGCCGCAGGCGAAGATCGTCGTCCAGGAGACGTGGAGCTATCCGCCATGGGACAAGCGGCTGAAGAACTTCGGCTTCGACCAGGTCGAGATGTACGCGCGTCTGCGCGACGCATATGCCGCGTTTGCCGGAAAGTACGGCTTCGACGTGATCCCCGTCGGGACGGCGGCGGAGTTCGTTCCGGACCGCAATTCGCTCTTCACGAAGCCGGATTTCCACTTCAACCGCGACGGCGAGTACCTCCAGGGCCTCGCGTTCGCCGCGAAGCTCTTTGGCGTCGACGTCAGGAAGTGCGCCTACCGTCCGTCTTGGATGGACGCCGCGCGCGCCGAGGAGATCAAGTCCGCGGTGATGGACGCCATCGAGGGGACGCGGCGCATCCGCCGCGCCTTCCGCGACGCGCGAGTCACGCGCGGCAGCACGAACGTCGTCCGCTGCCAGCCTATCGACGAGGCGTCGTGGATATGGCTTCCTGGCGATGCTGGCCGCAGCGAGGGCAAGGTCGACTTCTGGGAGGGAGACCGCAAGGGACTCTCGGTTGAGGGTGACGTCGCGTTCGTGAAGTTCCGCAGGGAGTTCGACGTTGCTCCGGGCGACGGTACGCTGGTGTTCGACGTGTCCGGAGACGAGAGGTTCTATCTCACTGTCGATGGAAAGTTCGTCGCGCGCGGACCGAACCGCGCGACCACGGAGAACTGGCAGTACCAGACTTATGTCGCGGACCTCGAGCCGGGAAGGCACGTCGTAGAGGCGGTGGTCTGGCGCATCGGCGACTTCGGTCCGCTCGCCCAGCTCTCCCACCGCGGAGGATTCGTCTTCAAGGCATCCGGCGCGTATGACGCGAAGCTGACTACGGGCAAGGTCGACTGGCAGGCGGGGCTACTGCCTGGAATCAAGCCGATCGGCAAGGACAAGGACGCCGGAACGTGGGGGACCGGCTCGCAGTTCGAGATCGTAGGGACTGGCCCGTACTCTGGCGAGCCCTCGGAATGGAAAGCGGCGGAGGTCGTCCGCGGTCCGGCTGGCGCCCCCACGGTGAAGAACTGGGGCGGACGCACGAACGGATGGATGCTGTTCCCGACGCAGCTTCCCGACCAGACGGAAACGCGCGTTCTCCCCGGACGCGTCAAGGCCGTCGCGAAGGGCGTCGAGTTCAAGGACCGCCACGTCTTCACGGAAGAGGAGGCGCGCGAGACGATCGACGTGACGAAGCCTTTCACAATCCCTGCCAACACGAAGATGCAGATCGCGTGGGATCTCGACGACTACTACTGCGTCTACCCCGAGGTCGTTCTCTCGGGCGGAAAGGGCGCGAAGTTCGCGGTCCGCTTCGGCGAGGCGGCGAAGCGCGCCGACAACCACCTGAAGACCGGCGAGCCCGGCTCGCGCGGAATGATCGTCGGACGCTACCTGCCGGCCTTTGGCGACACGTTCGTGAGCGACGGGCGCAAGGGCGCGGTCTTCTCGTCGCCCTGGTTCCGCTGCGGCAAGTGGTGCCGCATCGACGTCGAGACGGCCGAGGAGCCGCTGACCGTCGACTCCATCTCTTTCATCGACTCCCGCTATCCCCTCGAGCTGGAGAGCGTGTTCGAGTCCGCCGACGACGCGTCGCTCGGCGGCATCCGCCGCATCTCCGCTCGCGCGATGCAGATGTGCTGCCACGAGATGCTCTTCGACTGTCCGTTCTACGAGCAGCAGATGTATCCTGGCGACACGCGCGTCCAGCTCAACGTCCTCTCCGCGATGTCGCGCGACGACCGCATCATCAAGCGCGCGATCGAGCTGTACGACCTCGGCACGCGGGACGACGGGCAGTGTCCGTTCAACTGGCCGACGCGCGGACTCCAGGAAGGCGCGAGCTACACGCTGTGCTACCTGCTCATGTACGGAGACTACGCGATGTACCACACGGACCGCGAATGGCTGCGCGCGAGGATACCCGGGATGCGCAAGTCGATGGCCGGGATGGAGTACTACGAGAACTCGGACGGACTGCTCGAGAACCTCCCCGGATGGAACTTCATGGACTGGACGGTTGGCTGGGACGGAGACGGCACCGCGCCGGGATGCCGCGCCGGCGATGGCGTCAACGCCGAGCTGAACCTCTACTGGAACCTCGCGATGCGCTCTGCCGCGGTGACCGAGCGCGCCCTCGGCAACGAGCTGCAGGCCAAGTACTGGGAGGCGAAGTCCGAGAAGCTGAAGAAGAAGATCGTCGAGAAGTTCTGGGACGAGAAGCGCGGCCTGTTCGCGGACACGCCCGCAAGGAAGGATTTCTCGGAGCACTCGCAGGCGCTGGCGCTCCTTGGCGACGTCCTGCCGGCGGACAAGGCTGAGGCGGTGTTCGGCCACTTGATCGAGGATGATGACCTCAAGCGCTGTACGGTGTACTTCTCGTACTATCTCTTCGAGACGTACTTCAAGTTCGGGCGCGGCGACATCTTCCTCAAGCGCCTCGACCTCTGGCGCGATTATGTGAAGAAGGGCCTCGCCACGACCCAGGAGGCGCCGGACGTCGGCGCGAACGGAGAGTCCAGGAGCGACTGCCATGCGTGGGGCTCGCATCCGATCTGGTTCATGCAGACGGGCCTCGCCGGAATCCGCTCCGCCGCGCCGTTCTTCGCGAAGGTGCGCGTCGCTCCTTGCCCGGGCGGACTCAAGTCGCTCAAGGCGACGCATCCGCATCCGAAGGGGTGGATCGAGGTCGACCTCTCGTTTGAGGGAGACAAGGCGTCCGGAACCGTCCGCACACCCGTCCCCGGGACGTTCGAGTTCGGAGGGCGCACAGTCGAGCTGAAGACGGGTGTTAACGAAATCTAATCAGGCAAACAGGAAAAGACGGAAATGAAATTCAGGCAGGCAATAATCTGGACTTTCGCGCTCGTGGTAGGCGCTGTTCTCGGCACTCTCGGCATCGCGCCGCTCAATGACTTCATGGACTTCGTCGCGTCCGCCTACACGCGCGCGTTCCAGTTCGTCGCCGTGCCGACGGTCGCGCTCGCGATCCTGACGGCGATGGCGTCGCTTGGCGAAGGCAACGCGATGGGCAGGGTGTTCGCGAAGACGTTCGCATGCACCGTGCTGACCTCGTTCGTCGCGGCGCTAGTCGGACTCGGGCTCTTCATCCTCGTCGATCCCGGCACAATCGACCAGGGAGTGGTCCAGGCGGTCGCGGAGAACGCGGACGCGATGGCGCAGATCCAGCGCGCGCCGGAGACGGTGTACGGACACATCCTCAACGCGATACCAAACAACCTGGTGAAT
Source organism: Kiritimatiellia bacterium (assembly GCA_016296065.1). Lineage (GTDB taxonomy): Bacteria > Verrucomicrobiota > Kiritimatiellia > RFP12 > UBA1067 > UBA1067. The sequence goes on along the minus strand of JAEDKA010000037.1, from coordinate 9,163 downwards.
CCGTTCCTCAGCGGAAACGTCCTCGCGATCGTCCTTATCTCGGCCGGAATCGGCATCGCGATCGCCGTCCTCGGCAAGAAGAGCGAGAACGTGAAGACGCTGCACAAGGCGCTTTCGGGTCTGCAGGAGGTCTTCTTCGGTCTTATCAAGGGCCTTATCTGGGCGCTTCCCGTCGGCATCGTCGCGTTTGCCTCGCAGCTCGCCGCCCAGATGTCCGCAGGTGTCGTCGTCGGCTCTATCGGCAAGTACGTCCTCGTCGTGATCGGAGGCAACGTCATCCAGTTCTTCGTCATTCTTCCGCTCTTCTGCTACCTTCGCGGCGTCAACGGCTACAAGGTGATGCGGCAGATGACGCCGGCGCTCCTGATGGCGCTCTTCACGAAGTCCTCCGCCGCGACGCTCCCCGTCACGGTTGCGACGGCAGAGAACAACATGAAGGCGAAGCCGTGGATAGCGCGCTTCATACTTCCGCTCTGCTGCACGATCAACATGAATGGATGCGCGGCGTTCATTTTGGTGACATCGCTCTTCGTGATCCGCAACTCGCCCGAGTGCGGCATCGTCCTCACGCTCCCCGTGATGCTCACGTGGTGCGTCATCGCGACGCTCTGCGCCATCGGCAACGCGGGCGTCCCGATGGGATGCTACTTCCTAACGCTCTCGCTCATGGCTGGCGTCGGCGGCAATCTCATGATCCTCGGCGTGATTCTCCCGATATACACGATCATCGACATGATCGAGACGGCGGAGAACGTCTGGAGCGACTGCTGCATCTGCGCCGTCGTGGACAAGTCGACGAAGTAGACCTGCGGCTGGCCGGGCTTTCTCGTTTCGGCGCGATTTGGTATAATATCCGAAAAGAATTAAACAGTCACCAGTAGTAATCCTAAGGGAGAATGGATGAAAGCGAAACTGACGGTAACGGTGAATGAACAGACCAAGGCGTATGCGCTGCCCGAGCAGGGCGTGAAGATAGGGCGAGATCCGGGGCAGTGTCAGCTGGCGCTGAAGGACCCAGATGTTTCGTCGCTCCATGCGTTCATCTGCTGCAAGGGCGGGACGTGGATGCTGCAGGACCTCGGTTCCACGAACGGCACTTTCGTGAACGGAGACAGGATCACCACCGTCGGCCTCAAGAGCGGAGACCGCATTCGCTTCGGGGAGAGCGTCAACGCCAAGATCGAGCTAGAGGAGCCGAAGAGGGAGGTCGTCGCGCCGCCGAAGGAGGCGTCCGCTCCGGTCGCGGAGAAGCGCGAAATCAAGGTCGACAACACGCCGCCGCCGGAGATGAGCGCGGACGACGTGGAGCTCATCAGGCTGCTCAACGAGAAGTTCACGCTCGCCAAGGAGAACCTCTCGCAGGTCGTCATCGGGCAGATGGACGTCATCGAACTCGTCCTCACCGCGATCTTCGCGCGCGGGCATGTGCTGCTCATGGGCGTTCCCGGGCTCGCGAAGACGCTCCTCATCTCGACGCTCTCGCAGGTCTTGGACCTGAAGTTCAAGCGCGTGCAGTTCACTCCGGACCTCATGCCGTCCGACATAACGGGAACGGACGTCCTCGAGGAGGACAGGGAATCCGGCACGCGCAGGTTCCGATTCGTCGAGGGTCCGGTCTTCACGAACATGCTGCTTGCCGACGAGATCAACCGCACGCCTCCGAAGACGCAGGCCGCGCTGCTCGAGGCCATGCAGGAACACCACATCACCGTCGGCACGAAGACGTATGCGCTGCCGGAGCCGTTCTTCGTCATGGCGACCCAGAACCCCATCGAGCAGGAGGGGACCTATCCGCTGCCCGAGGCGCAGATGGACCGTTTCCTCTTCAACATCATCGTGAAGTATCCTTCTGCCGAGGACGAGGAGACGATCATCCGCAACGTGACGTCCAGCCGCAAGGTGAAGCTCGAGAAGGTCCTGGACGGCGAAACGGTGCAGAAGCTGCAGGACGTCGTGAAGCGCGTTCCCGTCGCACCGCACGTCATCCAGTATGCGGCGACGCTCGCCAGGATGTCGCGTCCGAAAGAGCCGGGCGCGCCCGACTTCGTGAAGGAGCTCGTCGGCTGGGGCGCGGGTCCGCGCGCGGGCATCTCGCTCATCACGGCGGCGAAGGCGTGGGCGATCCTGCACGGACGCCACCACTGCACGATGAAGGACGTGGAGGCCGTGGCGATGCCCGTGCTGCGTCACCGCGTGATCACGACGTTCGCCGCGGAGGCTGCGGGCGTGACGTCCGACGATTTGGTCAACATGATGCTCAAGGAGCTCAAGCCGACGCTCGACCTTGAGATCTGACGCAATTTCACAACAAGTCAAACAGGAGGCAGATGCGATGAAGCAGGGATGGCGCTGGTACGGTGACGCGGATGCGATCACTCTGAAGGAGATTAGGCAGGCCGGGGTGACCGACATCGTCGCCGCGCTCTACGAGAGGAAGCCCGGCGAGGTGTGGCCGGTCGCGGAGATCAAGGCGCGCGCGAAGAAGGTGAAGGACGCCGGCATGACTTGGAGCGTGGTTGAGTCTGTTCCGATTCACGAGGATGTCAAGAAGCGCACGGGGAACTACCTCAAGTACGTCGAGAACTACAAGAAGACTCTCCGCAACCTCGCGAAGTGCGGCATCAAGACGGTGTGCTACAACTTCATGCCCGTCCTCGACTGGACTCGCTCGAACCTCGCATACGCGCTTGCCGACGGCTCGACTTGCCTTGAGTACAACGAGTACGAGCTCGCGGGCTTCGACATGTTCTACCTGAAGCGCCCCGGCGCGGAGAAGGAATACGACGCGAAGACAAAGTCGCGCGCCAAGAAGGTCTGGGCGAAGCTCGACGCGAAGGGGCGCAAGCGCGTTGCGGATTCCGTCCTCTGCGGACTTCCCGGCACGGTCGACGACCTGACGCCGAAGGAGTTCCTCGCGCAGCTCAAGACATATGACGGCATCGACGACGCGAAGCTCCGCGAGAACATGTACTGGTTCCTCAACGAGATATCGCCGGTCCTCGAGGAGACGGGCGTCGACATGTGCATTCATCCGGACGATCCGCCGCATCCGATCTTCGGCCTCCCGCGCATCCTCTCGAACGCGAAGGACATCGCCGAGATGTACAGGAGGTGCCCCTCGAAGCACGTCGGCCTCACGCTCTGCACCGGCAGCCTCGGCGGCGATCCGGAGAACGACGCCGTCGAGATCATGAAGAAGTTCGGAAAGCGCGTCTTCTTCTGCCACTTCCGCAACCTCGAGTACACGGACGACAAGGTGTTCCACGAGTCCCAGTGCCATCTCTGCGGCCAGACGAACATCCCGAAGCTCTTCGAGGAGTTCCTCAAGGAGGAGAAGCGCCGCGGAAGCGGAATCGTCGTGAGGCCCGACCACGGACGCTACCTCGAGATCGACCGCGAGCTTGCGAAGCTGAAGGGCAAGGACTGCTACTGCGGCTACAGCTACGGCGGCAGGCTCATCGGCCTTGCCGAGCTGCGTGGGCTGGAAATTGGACTCAAGTACGCCAGGAAGGGGCTTTGAACGACATGCCGAGGTATTTTCTTGCATTAGCGCTCGTCTCGGGCGTCGCCGCAGAAGCGCTCGCGGCGGCGCGGCCGGTTGCGCAGTGGAACGTCATACCGTATCAGCGCATTGCGGAGCCCTTCAAGGCCGGTGTCGTCGCGTTCTACGACAAGCCGTTCCGCATCGAGTTCACCGTCAACGGCAAAAAAGCCGCCAGCGCGGACAAAAAGTCGGTGAACGACCGCACCAAGACCGAGGAACACTGGTTTGTGCTCGATCCTGCCAAGTTCGGCGCCGAGGATCTCAAGGACAGGGTCCTAAGGCTGGGGGCGAAGGCGCTTGCGGACGACGGGACCAGCTACAAGCTCCCCGAAATCGTCCTGTACTGGGACGGGGACGGCAAGACCGGTTCGAAGAAGATCGCCTGGGTCGACCCCAAGGACGGCATCGACTACTCCGTCGGCACGAAGGAGAAGCCGGTGAAGACGCTGCGCCAGGCCGTGAAGGTCGCAGGTGACGGCGGGACTGTCTGCTTGCTCCGCCCCGGCGTGTATACGGCCGAGCGCATCGGAGGCGGAAACAACCGCAAGTACTGGACCACCATCATCCCGGCCGAGGGGCTCAAGCGCAAGGACATCCACATCAAGGGCGGGCGCACCGGATGCGACAAGCTGCACTTCAAGGACGTCACGATTTTCAGCGACATCACCTCTGGCGTCAGCTATGCACTTGGCGGAGTGGACGAGAATTCCGTCTGCTGGCTCGAGGGGTGCCTCGTGAGGGACAAGGGCGGACGCTCGGCAGGGCGCAGCTATACCTTCGGAAACAAGATGACCGGGTATGTCACGGGCGGCGTCACGATGGAAATGGGCGACGGACCTCGCGGCAAGATCGTGAGGGGGCATCTCATAAAGAACATCTCCGGGGACGCGTTCACCGGCGAGGACTGCCTGGCGATCAACTGCAAGCTCGACGACGTCGACTGCACCGGCGTGATGGACGAGCCGGCGTTCCACCGCTCGCAGGGCATCCAGGGCGCGTGGACGCACGACGTCATCCTCGCGAACATAACCGCCTCGCAGTGCGGATGCAACGGTTTCATCGGCCTCAAGCTCCGCGACTCCGCGTTCTCTAACATCACCCTAGACACGATCGGGCCCGAGCGCCGCTTCGTCTCGCGCTATGCGTGGGAGATGGAGAACGTCTGGTTCGACCGAGTCAAGGTGACTGGACAGGAATGGGTTTGGTTCAAGGCCACGAACAACAACGGAAACTTCACGCCGATAGACGTCAGGGTGACCGACTGCTCCTTCCAGCTTCCGCAACCTCAAGAGGACTGACGACATGAACGAGACGATGGGAACCATAATCTGCGCGCTCGGCGGAATCGCCGGCGCGACGTTCGCGCTGCCTTTCCGCGGCATCAAGGGCATGAAGTACGAGTCCTACTGGATGGTGTACGCCGTCTTCGGGCTCGTCCTCTTCCCTCTGGCGCTCGGCCTCGCGACGTGTCCGAACTTCTTTGGGCTCATCGGCGGCGCCGACAGGTCCGTCATACTGCGCTGCATCGGCTTCGGCGCGCTGTGGGGGCTCGGCGGGCTCACATGGGGGCTTATGATCCGCTACCTCGGCATCGGGCTCGGCCTCGCGATCGGGTGCGGGCTCTGCTCCGCGACCGGAACGCTCATACCGCCGATCGCGACAGGCCACGCGGGCGACCTCTTCAAGGACACGGCCGCAGTTGTCACTTTCGTCTCCGTCGTTGTCTCGCTCGCCGGCATAGTGCTGGTCGGCCTTGCCGGTAAGCTCAAGGAGGGCGAGCTCGACGAGGAGGCTAAGAAGAAGGCCGTCGCAGAGTTCGACTTCAAGAAGGGAATGATCGTCGCCGTGTTCTCGGGAATCGCTTCCGCGGGAATGAACTTCGGCCTCCAGGGCGGCAAGCCGCTCGAGTTGGCCGCGGCCTCCGCAGGCGTCGACTCGAAGTGGATCGGCATGCCCGTTCTCGTCGTCGTCTTGTGGGGCGGCTTCGCCGTCAACGTCGTCTGGTGCCTCTGGCAGAACGCGAAGAACAAGTCGTTCGGCGATTATGCGAAGCCCGGCCTCGGCTGGGCGCTCGCCGGGCTCGCCGGCGTCATATGGGCCATGCAGTTCGCGTGCCAGAAGATCGGCGAGCCGGCGATGGGCGACATGCGCTACATCTCGTTCGCCATCGTGATGGGCAGCTGCGTTCTCTTCTCCTCGCTCCTCGGCGTGGCGCTAGGGGAATGGAAGGGGACTGGCGCGAAGACGAAGGGCGCGCTTGCGCTTGGGCTTGCAGTCCTCGCCGCGTCGATCGCCATTGCAGTCGCGGCAAAGATGATATGAGCGAAGGCCTGCCGCGTGAATCGCCCCTGCGATTCGCCGCGGCTTCGCTCTTTCATTCGCACGGATATTTTGATATAATTTTGGCAGTCAGAAAGGAAACCACCAAATGGTCACACGCATCATACTGAACGAAACCTCCTACCACGGCGCAGGGGCGGTCAAGTCGATCGTCGCAGAGCTCGCCGCGCGCGGACTCAAGAAGCCGATCGTCTTCTCTGATCCGGATCTTGTGAAATTCGGGGTCACGAAGAAGGTCACGGATATTCTCGCGAAGGCGAAGGTGAAGTTCGATCTGTATTCCGACATCAAGCCGAATCCCACGATCGAGAACGTCAAGAACGGCGTCAAGGCGGCGAAGAAGGCGAAGGCCGACTGCATCGTCGCGATTGGCGGCGGAAGCTCGATGGACACGGCGAAGGCCGTCGGCATCATCATCGCGAATCCGAAGTTCGCCGATGTCCGCTCCCTTGAGGGCGTGGCTCCGACGAAGAAGCCGAGCCTCCCGATCCTCGCTGTTCCGACGACCGCCGGCACTGCGGCCGAAGTTACGATCAACTACGTCATCACCGACGTCGAGAAGAAGCGCAAGTTCGTCTGCGTAGACCCGCACGACATCCCTGTCGTTGCGTTCGTCGATCCCGAGATGATGTCGACGATGCCCAAGGGCCTGACGGCGTTCACGGGCATGGACGCGCTCACGCACGCGATCGAGGGCTACATCACCAAGGCGGCATGCCCTATGACGGACATGATGCACCTCGAGGCGATCCGCCTCATCTCCGCGAACCTGCGCGACGCAGTCGCCAACAAGCCGTCCGGACGCGAGGGCATGGCCCTCGGGCAGTACATCGCCGGTATGGGCTTCTCCAACGTCGGCCTCGGCATCGACCACTCGATGGCGCACGGCCTCAGCGCGCTCTACAACATGCCGCACGGAATGGCGTGCGCGATTCTCCTGCCGACGGCGATGAAGTTCAACGCGCCGAAGACCGGAAAGCGCTACGTGGCCATCGCGACTGCCATGGGCGTGAAGGGCGCCGACAAGATGTCCATCGGCAAGGCGCGCAAGGCCGCCATCGCGGCTGTCGAGAAGCTCTCGCAGGATGTCGGCATCCCGGCGAACCTGAAGGGCGTTCTCAAGAAGGAGGACATCCCGTTCCTCGCGAAGAGCGCCTACGCCGACGCGTGCCGCCCGGGCAACCCGCGCGACTGCACGGTCAAGGACATCGAGCGCCTCTACAGGGCACTTGCGTGACGCTGCAGATCGCCAGGCTAGTCGCGGTCGTCGCGCTTCTCTGCGCGGCGGCCGCGCTTGCCACTCCGAAGGGCCGTCTGCCCCTGGCCCTGAGGGGCGTGCTCAAGGTGATGCGCGCCGACCGCGGCGAATGCGCCGCGCGCGCGGCGACGGAAGGGGGCGAGGAGCGCGTGCCGGCCTGGAGACGCCTGGCCGCGTTCATGATGGTCGTGTGCGCAGTTGTTCTTGCGATGATCTAAGGCATGGACACCGTCGAGATACTCGGAGTCAGGGCGAAGGTAGCCCGCACGTTCGCGGAGCGGGCGAGGGGGCTCATCGGGACGAAAGACCTGCCGCCGGGCGAAGGGCTGCTCATAGAGCGCTGCAACGCGATACACACTTTCTTCATGCCCTTCCCGATCGACGCGACGTTCGTCGATTCCGAGGGACGGATAGTCAAGACCGTCCGCGGCATACGGCCGTGGCGTGCGTTCGTGTGGGGCGGATGGCGCGCGCGCAAGGTGCTCGAGACAAGGTCCGCCGAAGAGGATGGAGGTGTCAGATGCCGAGAATAAGAATCAAGGAAAAGACGATACTTGTGTTCCATTCGTCGACGCGCGCGTCGTGGCAGGCAACCATCCAGGGCATAGGGCGCTTCGCGCGGACGCAGAAGTGGCGGCTCCAGGTAATCGAGTACATGCCGGACCGCAAGGCACTTGCCGAGCTGCTGAAGTTCTGGCATCCCGACGGAATCATCGCCGAGTGCGCAGTGGACGAGAAGGGCGTGTTCGTTCCAAAGGCGTTCGGACGCATCCCCGTCGTCTACCTGGTGAGCGACCCCAGGCGCCTAAAGCCCAGCTCCCTCAGGGTGAACCACGACTCCAATTCCTTCGGTAGACTTGCCGCGAAGACATTTCTTTCCTCCGGCCTAAAGTCCTTTGCGTACCTGGGGTATTCCAAGGTCTTCTGGAGCATCGAGCGCGGGCGTGCCTTCTCCGAGGCGATTGCGATGAACGGCTATGAATGCAACGAGTTCTCGCAGCCGCTTTTTGAGCTGCATCCGAATCGGAGCGGATCGGAATACAACCGCAGGCTCGCGAAATGGCTTGCGTCGCTTCCGAAGCCGTGCGGACTCCTCGTCGCAAACGACGCGCTGGCGATCGAGGCGATCAACACATGTCGCTCCGAGGGGATTTCGGTTCCTGACGACATTTCAGTCCTCGGCATCGACAACGACGAGCCGGCGTGCGAAAACTCTTCGCCGACGCTGTCCAGCATGCAGCCCAACTTCGACGACGCCGGCTACATCAGTGCGGAGCTGCTCTCGGAGGCGCTTGCGCATTCTTTCGGAAAGAACGGGGCGCAGCGCGTGTTCCCCGCGTCCGATGTCGTGCACCGCGCGTCGACGCTGCGGCTTCCGCACGCCAACGCGTCGATATCCGCGGCGCTGGAGTTGATACGCCTCAAGGCCTGCACGGGAATCAAGGCGCGCGACGTTCTGAAGGCATTCCCGGGGTCCCGCCGGACGCTTGAGCTTCGCTTCAAGGAGCTTACCGGACACACCGTGCTGGAAGAGATTCTGTCCGTAAGGCTCGCGCGCGTGAAGGAACTCGTGCTGCAAGGGGACGTTCCCCTCGAGGCGATTGCCCGAAAGTGCGGCTGGCGCTCTTCCGCGAGACTCCGCGTGTTCTTCCACGAGGCCGAGGGCATGTCGATGCACGAGTGGAAGATGAAAACGCTGCGTGGCGGGGCTTAAAATATTTTCAAGACCCCCCTTGCGCGCCGAACGGCAAATATGATATACTATGCGTCACTTGATTGTTCGGGCGTGGCGCAGTGGTAGCGCAGTTGACTGTTAATCAATTGGTCGCTGGTTCGAATCCAGCCGCCCGAGCCATTTCTCCAAAGTTTTTTCCCCGCTGGGGGTGATCCGGTTTCGACGGGACGCGTTGAGGTCGGGTTGCGCGTCGTGGATCCTCGTTGGCCACGTAAAAAACGAGGAAAAAAAGTAATTGCGAACAACGATTACGCTCTCGCCGCCTAATTAACGGCCGCGATGTCGA
>JAEDKA010000079.1 GCA_016296065.1 Kiritimatiellia bacterium | reverse complement strand
CCTAGCATCGCACCCCAAGGAGACGCACCGTCCCGGTGCGTCACGCCGACGCGGCCGACACGGAGGTCGGCCCTCCCTAATGGGGACGTCAGCGGTTTATGCTCAGCTCGGCGGTCTGGGCGAAGCCGGGCTGTCCGCCGCCGAGGAAGACGAGCGACTCGCCGGACGGGACGAACGACTTGCCGTCCTCGCCGTACACGGCGAAGGCGGACGCGGGAAGCGTCATCTCAACCGTCCTGCGCTCACCCGGCTCGAGCGTCACGCGCGCAAAACCCTCGAGATGGTGACGGCGGCGGTCGCCTGCGTCCGAAGGCGCACGGACATAGGCCTGAACAACCTCGTCGCCCTTGCGCGATCCTGTGTTCTCGACAACGACGGAAACGCGCACGGATCCATCGGATCCCACTGCGCCCGCCTTCGCGTTCGAGTAGGCGAACGTCGTGTAGGATAGTCCGTAGCCGAACGGATACAGAGGCGCCTTGTCGGAATACCTGTAGGTTCGTCCGGCGAGCGAGTAGTCCGCAAAGTCGGGAAGGTCGTCGTAGGACTTCGGATACGTGATCGGCAGGCGTCCCGAGGGATTGTTGAGTCCGAACAGCGTGCGCGCGATCGCCTCGCCTCCGCGCTCGCCCGGATACCATGCGACGATGACGGCGTCGGAAAGCGCGGCGACGGGCGCGAGATCGAAGGGGCTGCATCCGAACACGACGGACACGATCTTCGCGTCCTTGTAGCCCTTCCTGTAGCCCTCGAGCGCCTTGAGCTGCGGCTCGGGGATTCCGTAGGACGCGCGGTCGCCTCCTGCATTGTTGACGGAGCATCCCTCCTCGCCTTCGTCGTCCGCAGTGATGCCTAGGCACACGACGAGCACGTCGCTGCCCCAAAGCTCGGGCTCGGCGGTCACGCGGAGTCCCGGACCCGCCACGCCAGTTATGCCCGCGAGAACCGAAGAAGGCCTGTCGGTGTAGCCGCAGTAGTTGCCGAGGAGCGCGACTTCGTCCTGCGCGCGCGGACCAGCCACGCCGACGCAGACTGTCTTCGCCGCGTCGAGAGGAAGCGTTCCGTTGTTGTGAACGAGCACAAGCGACTCCTCCGCGAGCCTGAGCGCAAGCGCGCGGTGCGCTTCCGTCGCGACGTCGGCAGCGCCAAGCGAGTCCCACGGCGTCGAGCCGGGCGCGTCGAACTGTCCGAGCAGCGCGCGCGTCGTGTAGAGCCTGCGCAGCGGGACGGCGAGTTCGTCGGCAGTCACCGCTCCGGATGCGACCTCGTTGGAGAGGGACGCGTAGGTTCCCTCGGAGCAGAGGTCGAGCCCGGCTGCCATCGCGGCCTTGGAGGCGGACGCAAGATCGGCAGCCACCTTGTGTCCGGTCGCGATGTCTCCAACCGCTCCGACGTCGCTGACGATGTGTCCGGCAAAGCCCCATTCGCCGCGCAGGAGGTCCGTGAGGAGCCATTTGCTGGCGCAGCACGGGACGCCGTTGATCGCGCTGTAGGCGCCCATCACGCTCTCGACGCCGCAGTCGACGACGAGTGTGCGGAAAGCGGGGAGGTAGTATTCGGCGAGGTCGCGCTGCGACACCTTTGCGCTGAAGCCGTGGCGGAGCGCCTCGGGTCCGGAGTGGACCGCGAAGTGCTTTGCGCACGCGGCTGTCTTGAGGTACTTGGGGTCGCTTCCCTGCAGTCCGCGCACGTACGCGCCGCCCATTGCGCCGGCGAGGAACGGATCCTCGCCGTACGTCTCCTGACCGCGCCCCCAGCGGGGATCGCGGAACATGTTGACGTTGGGGCTCCAGAGCGTGAGGCCGCGGTAGATGCGCCTGTCGCCCTTGGCGGAGAACATGTTGTACTTTGCGCGCGCCTCGGTCGAGACGGCATCGCCGACGCGTCCGTACAGCTCGGCGTCGAACGTCGCGGCCGCGGCCATGGTCTGCGGGAACACGGTGGCGAGCCCGGCGCGGGCGAGGCCGTGCAGGGCCTCGTTCCACCAGTGGTACGGCTTCACGCCGAGGCGATCGACGCCGGGCGCGTCCATCATGAGCTCGGCGAGGCGCTCCTCGGGCGTCATCTTTTCGATTATCGACGCCGCCTGGCGCGCGGCCTCGGCGCGGCGCGCCTGGCCTATTTCGGCAACCGCCGGGATTGCGCCAAAGGAAATCTTCCAGACCGCGGGGCAGGCGCCTACCTGCGGCAGGCGCTCGACGCCCTTCGGCTTGCGGGAGCCGAGCGCCTTGAACGCCGGCGTCTTCCCCTCTTCCGGAGGAACGAGCGCAATCGCATAAACGACATCCCCCTTCTTCGTGTAGCGGATGTCCTCATCCGTCGGCTTCGGGAGGAACCTTTCGTTGAAGGCATCGTCCTTGTGCTTTATGATCGCGTCCGTGAGCGGACCTTCCGCGCACGGGTCGGCGACGGTCACGCCGCGCACGCACTCGCCGCACGCCTTCATCCACGCGGCGATCTCGCGGCACACCGCGAGTTCCTTCTCGTCGATCGAGCCGTCCGCGCGGATCGGAATCGACAGGAGGAGGTTGCCGTTCTTGGACACGGCGTCGGCGAGGACGCGCAGCACCTCCGCAGCGCTCTTGTATCCGTCGCGGTCGTACACCGCGCGGTCGTAGTGCCACTCGCCGATGCAGGTGTCGGTCTGCCAGTGGGGGTAGAGCGGACCTGGGATGGCGCTTCTCTCGACGTCGAGCGTGACGCACTTGCGCATCTTGTCGGTGAGGTTCTTCGAGGTGACGACCACCTCGTCCCTGCCCTGGTGCCAGGCGCGTCCGGCGTTGTAGTAGTCCGCGACGAGGCGCAGCCCCACGTCGCTCCTCGGCCAGAGCGGAAGGTAGCAGTTGTCGAAGTAGATGAGGTCGGGGCGGTACTTTCCGACGAGGTCCATCGTGCGGAGGTAGAACCTGCTGACGAACGACGCGGGGATGTCCTCGATGCAGTGGTCCCACCACCAGAAGTGGAGATCGTCCTTCTGGTTGGTCGCGCCGTGCGTGGCCTGCTCGTAGAGGTCCTGCGGATCGTACCCTTCCCACCACTTGCCCTTTCCGTCGGCGCGCGTGAGCATTCCGTCGTACTTCCTCGACGGCTCCATCCAGCCCATGACGTGCATCGCGTGGACGCTCACGCCGAACTTCAGCCCCTCTGCGCGAGCGGCCCTGGACCATTCGCCGATGATGTCGCGCTTCGGGCCCATGTTTACGGAGTTCCACGGCTGGAAGGCGCTGTCCCAGTTGTCGAAGTTGTCGTGGTGGTTAGCCATGGCGACGATGTAGCTCGCGCCCATTTCGCGGTAGAGGGCGCAGAGCTTCGCGGGATCCCACTTCTCGGCCTTCCAGAGCGGGATTAAGTCCTTGAAGCCGAACTCCTTGGGGTCGCCGTAGCGCTCGCGGTGGAACTTCCCCTGGCGCTGCTCCTTGCCGTCCATATACACATCGGCTGCGTTCTCGTCGAAGTACATGCGCCGCGCGTACCAGTCGCCGCACTCGGGCACGCACTGGACGCCCCAGTGGCAGAATATCCCGAGGCGCGAGTCCTCGAACCAAGCGGGCGTTCCGTGCTCCGCAAGACTCTCCCACGTCGGCTCGAAGGCCGCCTCGTTCGCGAGCGCCGGCGCGGCAACCGCCGCGGCGAGCGCCGCCCCGATGAACATTCCGTTCAACATTTCCGCCTTTTTCATTTGATTGTGCATATCCCTTGTTTAAGTCAATCGCATACAGACCTGCGCCATTACCGCACGAAGATTGATTACATTTTTCTTGCCGTGAGCGCGCTTTTGACGAGGACTAGCCCCGCCAAAAGCGCGCCCAGGTAGGCAGCGGCATATGTGACGACCGGTTCCAATAACTTCCCCTCCGGTCTTGCCTAACCCCAGATCAGCGAATATAAATTCTGAACGGACGCACGATGTCGCTCATCAAGTAGCCGTAGAACTCGATTTCGGACATACTCGCGAGGTAGTTGCCCTGATAGTAATAGCAGCGATAATAGCCAGGCGACTCAACCCAGCGCTCCTGCCATGCTGGAGGCGTATAGTTTACAAATGTCGTAGCCTCCGTGATAGCTTCTCCATTCACTGTATCTGCGGATTCTTCCGCAACCGTACGATTCGACGCAAACACTCTGACATTCGACTTGTCGAGATTGCCCTCCCACTCGTGGCGCGGATAGAATCGCACAAGCGCAACCGCTGTCTCCCCGTCGGCGAATTCCATTCCGACCTTGGGATCGGCGCCATTGAACTTCTTAAGCTCCACATAACCTTCCGTCAATCCGTCAAACGCCTTGTCAAGCGCATGTTCAGGCTTGTCATCATTCGGTCCCTCAGAATTGGTAAAAGCAGTTCCAACCAATCGGCGAAGTCTCACGAACGACAGCACTTCGCTCGTTGTGCTGCCGAACTTCAGACGATAGAAATATTTTAAACCGTAACGCTTTACAGTTGTATCGACATAAGAGGATTCATTTGCGGCGGCAGTCGCGAGCGTACCCCACGGCCCCTCTGCATTGTCAGCGCGCTGAATCTCGACGGCACGACCGATCGCGTTCCACGAGAGAAGAGGCTTGAAGTCATCCAGATTGTTCCAAACGACCGTAAAGTCCAGCGGGGGATTGTCAATATCGGACAAAGTCCAGCCATAGAACTCGACTTCAGCTATATTTCCATGGAATGAACCGTTTTTAGAGACATAATAACTGCGGTAGTAGTTTGGCGTCTGCACCTGAAGCTCACACCACTCACCTTCCGCAGTGTCGGGGAAGGGCTCGGTCAATGCAGTTGCCTTATCCGAGGTTGCCCCCTCTTCTTCGGCACCTTTAACACTTCCGTAAAGAATGGCATTCTTCATCCTGTACGTCAATGTGCCACCCCTAGGCATTGCGCGGACCACCGCAACGGCGACGCTGCGCGATCCGAAATCGACGCCAAGTTTTGCAGTATCCTTGTCCAAGTCCGCAAAAGTGGAGGTATCGCCGTCGAACGAATTGGAAACGGGTTTTACCCAATCCGTCGCCGTCATCGGCGCATCTGTGAAAAATGTGACGCTGTCAGTGGTAATCCTGTGCATTCTTACGAAGCTCTGCTCGGACGTGACGGACGTACCGTTGGAAAGGCGGTAGTAGACCTTGCCGCCGTAGGGAACCGTCTCGTCCGTGAACGTGCTGCCGGACACAGTACCGACATCGGTCCACTCGCCGTCTTCACCAAAGCGGCGCTGAACAGTCAAGCCGTTTGCCGAACCTTCAAACGTCAGCACAGCATAGGAATTGATGAAGTCGGTACGATCGACAGAGAATGTGACATCGTCTATCTTCGCGGCCTCGGCGAGGTCTGCCGCCGTCCAGCCCCAGAACTCGACCTCGGTAACGTTTGCATCTTTAATGCCTGTAACGTAAATGCAACGGTATCCTGTGCTGCTGTCAACAGGCATTCCGTACCAGCCAAAACCAGAACCAGAGGCAATGGCATGATCGAGAGAAGCCTGCAGTTCACCCGAAATGGCCACTCCGGTATTCGCCCAGTCCTGACCCGCTCCGTAGACAACCATTGTGTTGACCCTGTGCTCGCGATTGGCATCGTCATAACGAGGCACGGTCCTGCAATATGAAACATAGACGGTTTCACCGTAATCTATGCCCAGAATCGGATACTGTGTAGTATCTTTTACATAGTATTCCGCCGACCTTCCCCGCGCAATGAAATCCTTTTGATTGAGTCCGCCGTCAAATACCAGGCAGACCGATTTACCACCCCAAGCCCAGCTCAGTCCGCCTTCGCCGTCGGAGAAAGTCGCGTCAGCATTCTTTGGACCGAGATAGCGCATGACGGTGATCGATCCGCTCACTGAACCAGTCTCGATAGGATCCGGCTCAGGCTGGTCTCCGCCCTGAGACACACTCGCGAGACGGTAGATATATGTCTTTGCAATCTTTGCGGAAGAATCGACGTAGGAACTGTCCGATCCCGTGACCACTGCGACATCCTCCCACGATGAGCCGTTGTTGGAACTGCGCTGAATGGTGTAGTCGCTTCCGTCCGCCGTCCATGTAATGCGGGGGGAGCCGTCATGTCCACCGTCTATGTAGGCGTCTATATCTGCCTGGGCCGTGTAGTCGTACTGGTTGAAACTGTGATCAACCGTAACCGCCGGGACGGCGGCGAATGCGGCGAGCGACGGCGCGAATATCACGCACGCGGCGGCCTTTGTTAACAGCGACGGACTCTTGCTCATTTCGTTACCTCCATTTTGTGCTCGGCAAGGGCATACCCTTGACTGAGTTTGCCTATATTGTATCAAAATGCTATTCGACGAAACTGCTTTTTCGTCCAAGAAATAATTATGGAAAACGATGCCGCTCTTCCCACAGACGGGGGAAGACCCGCCGCCCCTGCGGGGCTTTCTTTCGAGTGTGCAAATGTGCAAATGCATCAACGGTCAGCACCAGTTTCCAGCGCAAACCTCCGCCTGCGGAAACTGGTGCTGGTGCTGACCGCTGGGCACCGACCGTTTGCACACTTGCACATTTGCACACTAAGGGAAGTTTCGGCTCGCACAGCCAGAGACCATGCCGCCTGACGCGCGTAAGTTCAAATGCGTAAACCCTGCCCTTCCGACGCAGCGCCGTTACCTGTTTCCGTCGCTGGACCGAGTGCGTTTTTCAAGCGTCAGAAGGCGTCTGCCGGCGTTCTCCATCGCACGCGAGTACATCTCGCCGAGGGCATCGAGGCACTTGCGCTCTCCGCGCCAGAAAGGTACGGGGCCGAGGCGCTTCAGGACCGCGCTCTCCTTCTTCGCGCACTCACCCCTCATAAAGATCCTCCTCGCCGATTCCGCGGAGTTCCAGAAGCGTCATCGGACGCCGCGCGATCTCCTCCCCGAGGATGAGCAGCACGGCGGAGACGTGCTTGCAGGGGTTCGCGTAGTCCGGACACGAGCACGCCGTCGTCATGTCGTACACTCCGGGTGCGAGCTTGCCGCCCGGGAAGAAGTCGAGCCCCGCGTCGCGGAACGCCTGCTCGACCTCGGTCGGAAGATCGTCCGCGAGAAGCCGTGCGGCGAGCATCGGCTCGCCCTTGATGCGCGAGACTATCGCCTCGCGCGCCGCGCCATCCGGTACGCGGAAGTCTATCGTGACCCTGTAGGGATTCTCGCGCGTGCCGACGACCTGCGCCTCTACGTGCGGACCCTCCAGGCGCATTCCGGTGACCTGTCCAGAAACCGCATAGTGCTTTCCCCTGCCGAGCCGAGCGCCGAGCCCCATCCGCTCCAGCACCTCGACCCAGCGGCGCGCCCACCATGTGCGCGCGCCGCCGGAGCGCGACTCCTGCGCGCGAATCCCCGCGGCATACCGCGGTATGCGGACAGGATATTTCTTCTTACTCATCGACTACAGCCCGATCATGTCTTTCCATGCAAAGATTATACCATAATCAGCCCCGCTCATGTGCACCATGGCCATGCCGGCAAGGATTCCCCCTTGACCGCATGGACATAATCATGTACAATATTCGCCGAAAAGCAAGGAGTGTCTGACATGCCTAAAGTCACCGAGAAAACAACCACCCGCTCGCGGCCCCGCGTGCACCGCGCATTCCCCACGCCCCGGCTCTCCGAGGACGTCATATCCTTCTCCGAGTGCCGCAACAACCTCGCCGCATGCCTGAAGCGCACCAGCGAGACGCACCGGCTCATCTTCATCACGCAGAACGGACGCCCCACATCCTTCATCGGCAACATCGAGGACTGGGATGCTTTCGTCGAGACGCAGGAGCTCAGGGAAGACGTTCGCGTTGCCGAAGCCGAGCTCGATCGCGGCGAAGGAATCCCGCACGCGGAACTGAAGCGGCAGGTCGAAGCTGAAGGCGAACTAATGCGCAAGGAACTTGGCCTATGATCAAATGGTCTCCGCGCGCCAAGGCCAGGCTTCTTGGATGCATGCGGTATATCGCCGAAGAAAGCCAGGACTGGCCGACGGTCATAAAATGGCGCAATAGCGTATATGCCGCAGTCGAACAACTCACCGACTTCCCCGAGTCCGGCTCCATCGTCCGCGAACTCAACCGCGCCGACATCCGGCAGGTCATCGTCGGTGACTATCGCGTGATCTACCGCGTAAAGCGCAGAACGCCCGAAGTCATCTCCGTGCGCCATTGCCGTTTTCTTATCGAATCCATCCGCTCGTTATAGCGGCGTTACTCCGCCTCCATCGGCGCGTCGCTCACCCAGACCCTGTGCGCTACGCGCGTTCGTCGGGGCAGCGCCCGAACCGTCAATTGGCGGCACCCCGCCGACCGGAACGCTCCGGGGTGTTTCGCGAAGGTCTCCCAAACCGTCGGATCTTGGCGTCGCGACGGCTTCCGCACTTCCAACAACAAGCTGCGCTTAGCCTGCCATGCCTCGGCGTCTATCACTGGTTGCGTATGATACGCCTCCTACGCCTGCGAGCCAAGACCACTCCTCTTGTGAGACCTTCGCCTCCACACCCCTCCGCTTAATTTCACCACTATTTCCCAGCCACGTCGGGCCGCCAATTTCCTCTCGTGCGCTTCCCCGCCTCACACGCTCCGCTTGGATTCATGGCTTTGCTCACTTGTGAATCAACCATGACCGACAGCTCTTCGTTGTTCATGCGATTGCAAGGCGAGCTCTGACTGGGGGAAGCGCCGTCCCGGCGCTTCGGACTCTCCGCGCGCTCGTCGGGGCAGCGCCCGAACCGTCAATTGGCGGCACCCCGCCGACATGGCTCTGCGACCATCAATTCTATACGCCGCCTGTCGCTTACGCTTACAAGTTCTCCGCCGTTTATGAAATACGCCGCAGCCACGTCGGGCCGCCAATTTCCTCTCGTGCGCTTCCCCGCCTCACACGCTCC
>JAEDKA010000036.1 GCA_016296065.1 Kiritimatiellia bacterium | reverse complement strand
GGACAGCCAGAGACCATGCCGCCTGACGCGCGTAAGTTCAAATGCGTAAACCCTGAACTCACGCCCCATCGAACGGCGAAAATGTGGTATAATAGTCAAACAAGGCCGCATAAGGCGGTGTATCACACAAGAAAGTGACAGGATCTGAAACAATGGAAGAAAAAATCAAGGCTAAGCTGGACGAGCTTCGAGTCGGGCTTCAGGCGGACGGCGGCGACCTCGAGCTCGTCAAGATCGAGGGCAAGGTCGTGTATCTCAAGCTCGTCGGGCACTGCGGGAGCTGTCCGTTCGCGATGATGACGCTCAAGCAGGGCATCGAGGCGGGGCTTCAGGAGATTGACCCGGAGATAACCGTGGAGCGTGTGGCGTGAGCATGAAGACGGTAAACGTTTCGCTCGTCGGCGTCGGCGGGCAGGGCATCATCCTCACGGCGGACATCCTTGCCAAGACCGCGGCGATAGCGGGAATGGACGTAAAGAAGTCCGAGATACACGGCATGGCCCAGCGCGGCGGCTCGGTGACGAGCCAGGTGCGCTTTGGCTCGTCTGTAGCCTCGCCGATCATCCAGGAGGGCACGGCGGACATCCTCGTGTCCTTCGACAAGGTCGAGGCGCTCAGGAATTCGGGCATCCTCGCGAAGGGCGGTACGGCGCTCGTCAACGACCTCTATCTCGTTCCCGTCACCGTCTCGTCCGGACAGCAGAAGACGCCCGAGGACCTCGACGGCAAGGTCAAGAAGACCTTCGGAAAGAGCCTCATCCTCGTAGACGCGATGAAGGTTGCGACCGATGAGGTCGGCAACGCACGCACGATGAACATGGTGCTCGCGGGCGCACTCTCGGCGCTCTGTCCGTTCAAGGAAGAGCTCTGGCTCCAGGCGATGGCCGAGATGCTCTCGGGTCCGAAGGCCAAGCTCCTCGAAGTCAACAAGAAGGCGTTCGCCCTCGGGCGCGCCGCAGCGCTGGCCTGACAGGCCGCACCGCACCGAGATGGCGCAGAAGATACAGTACCGCAAGGAGTTCTTCGACCGCGACTACACCCTGTGGGAGGCATACCGCAGGGTTTGGAAGTACGCGCGCAAGTACAAACTGAGGCTTGCGATCGGCGTCCTGTGCGGAATGATCACGGCGGGCACCCTCGTGCCGTTGTTCCAGCTCGTGCAGCCGGCGCTACGCCATGCCGAGGCAATGGACAACAGGGCTGTTGCCGCCGAAGTTGAGACGGCGGCGGGTGCGGACGGCATGTCTGCCGCGCCGAAGCGCCACCGCAGCGCGATGGAGCGCGAGATCGCGCGCAACTCGAAGCTTCCGAGCTGGTATCCGCAGGTCGAGAAGCTCGCCGCCAAGTGCGGCATAAAGCTTCAGAACGACCAGGGCGGAATGGGCGGCGCGCTGCTCCTCATAGCATGCGTCATAGTGCCCGCGCTCGCGTTCGTGCGGCTGCTGCTAATGTATCTCAACCACTACTGCCTCAGCTGGTCGGGGGCGCACGCGGTGGCGGATCTCCGCCAGGAGATGCTCGAGCACGTGACTAAGCAGTCTCTTGAGTTCTTCGGCAGGGTGGACGTCGGGCAGATAATGATGCGCGTCTGCGCGGATCCGACGCAGATACAGACTATTCTCGCCACTATACTGTCCGAGGTCGCGCTTGCGCCGTTCGAGATACTCGTTTCGTTCGGCTTCATCATATGGTTTGCCGTGTCGAACCACATGCTTCCGACGCTGTTCCTCATATTCATCGGCTTCCCGCTCTTCGTCCTTCCGATACAGATGCTAGGCAGCGTGATCAAGAAGTGGTCCCGACGCTCGATGGAGCGCGGATCGATGATCGGCGCGAAGATACACGAGATACTCACGTGCATCCGCGTCGTGAAGAGCTACAACACCGAGGAGTACGAGAGGCAGCAGTACGAGGCGACGAACAAGTACCTGCTCAAGTCCACGATGCGCGGACTGCGCTTCGGGCTTCTCGTGCCGCCGACCGTCGAGACCGTCGGCGTGCTGCTCCTGTGCGGATTCCTCGTCTGGTGCTACTTGATGAACGTGAAGGTGTCGGACGTCGCGCCGATGCTCGCGCCTTTGCTCATCATCTACAAGCCCATAAAGCAGCTCTCGAAGCTGCAGGTGCAGGTCGAGGTGTCGATGGCTTCGCTGAACCGAATCTACTCGCTGCTCGACTGCCACATGGAGCTTCCGGTGAACCCGAACCCCGTGCGCAAGGCAACCTTCGACGACCGCATCTCGTTCGAGGACGTAACGTTCCGCTACGAGTCCGCGGAGGTCGACGCGGTGTCGCACGCCACGTTCGAGATTCCGCGCGGGAAGGTCGTGGCGGTAGTGGGAGGGACGGGGTCCGGCAAGTCGACGACCTCTGGGCTTCTCGCGCGCTTCTACGATCCGCAGTCCGGGCGCATCACCATCGACGGAGTCGACCTCAAGGATGTGGACGTAGGCGATCTCAGGCGGCTTCTCGGCGCGGTCATGCAGGAGACGATACTCTTCAACGACACGATCGAGAACAACATCCGCTACGGCACTCCTGGCGCGACGCACGAACAGGTCGTCGCAGCGGCGAAGCTCGCCAACGCGCACGAGTTCATAATGGCGCAGCCCGAGGGCTATTCGCGCATCGTCGGCGAAAAGGGCTTCTCGCTCTCCGGCGGCGAGCGGCAGCGCATCGCGATCGCGCGCGCGATACTGAAGAATCCGCCGATCCTCATTCTCGACGAGGCCACGAGCGCGCTCGACACGGTGACGGAGCGCCTCGTGCAGGACGCGCTCAACAACCTTATGGCCAACCGCACGACGTTCGCCATCGCGCACCGTCTGTCGACGATACGTGATGCGGACATGATCCTTGTCATGGACCACGGCCGCATAGTGGAGCGCGGCACGCACGACGAGCTCATCGCGAAGAACGGCGTCTACCGCCGTCTGTGCGAGATGCAGCAGATGACATGACTAGTCGCGCGACAGACCCGCTGGCCGAGGAATACGACTTCGTGGCGAGCATCGGCTACGACTGCCACTGCGCCACCATGCTCAGGAAGCTTGGCCTCAGGTCGTGCTCATCTCCCCTCGACTGGCTTACGGCGGCCCCCCTCGAAACGAGGCTCAGGCTCGTGGAGACGCGCTTCGCCGGATTCCTCGAGAAGGCGAACATGCGCAGGCTCGAGAAGGAGCCGGACGCGCCCGGGAAGGGAAACGACCACTACGAGGACTCCGCGACGGGACTAAGGTTCTTCCACGACTTCCGCGAGACGCTTCCCTTCGACGAGTCCTACGCGCAGGTCTCCGCAAAGTACAAGCGCCGCATCGCGCGGCTGTACGACAACGTCGGCAAGGCGAAGCGCACGCTCTTCGTCTGGTGCGACTACGCGCGTCCGCTCTCCGAGGGGGCGCGCGCGTCCGCCGAGGGGCGCCTTCGCGCGGCGTTCCCCGGACGCGACGTGCGGCTCCTCGCCGTCCGCTCGGACGAAGACTTCTCGAAGATAAAAAGCCCCCTCGCGGCCGCCATGCGCCGGCGCACGGCGCGGCTGAGGCTGCTCATCCGCTGCCTCACGTGGCCGCACCTCACGCGCGCCGCGCGGAGCGCGGCAAGACGACGCCTTGAGCGGAAGTGGGGGCTCGAGTGACGGATGCGTCCGCGCGCGCCGTCGGAATTTGGTAAAATATACGGCATATGCAGGCAGAGCGCAAGAGCGAAGAGCTGAACAGGTCCACGGCGTTTGACAACAGGCTGCGTCCGACGGACTTCGACGGATTCGTGGGCCAGGCGAAGGTCCGCGACAGGATGCTTCTTGCCGTCCGCGCCGCGAAGGAGCGCGGCGAGTCGCTGGACCATGTGCTGTTCTCGGGTCCGCCCGGCCTCGGCAAGACTACGCTTTCGTACATCCTCGGCCAGGCGATGGGAGTGAACGTCAAGACGACGTCGGGTCCCGTCATCACCAAGCCTGGCGACCTCGCGGGGCTGCTCACCTCCCTCGAGCCGGGCGACATTGTCTTCATCGACGAGATACACCGCATGGCGAAGACGGTCGAGGAGTATCTCTACAGCGCGATGGAGGACTACGCGATCGACATCATGCTCGACCAGGGCCCGAACGCGCGCTCGGTGCGGCTGGAGCTTCCGCGCTTCACCCTCGTCGGCGCTACGACGCGCATCGGGCTCATAGCGGCGCCGCTCCGCGCGCGCTTCGGCTTTGTCAACAGGCTCGACTACTACGAGCCACCTGAGCTCGCGGAGATCGTGACGCGCAGCGCCGCGAAGCTCGGCGTCGACATCGACTCCGAGGGCGCGCTCGAAATCGCCCGCCGCGCGCGCGGCACGCCGCGAATTGCGAACAACCTCCTGAGGCGCGTCAGGGACTACGCCCAGGTGAAGGCCGGCAACTTCATAACGCTCGGCGTCGCGAAGGAGTCGCTGTCGCTTCTTGAGATCGACCCGCACGGACTCGACGAAATGGACCGCCGCGTCCTCGAGACGATCTGCGTGAAGTTCGGCGGCGGACCGGTGGGGCTCTCGACGATCGCCGTATCCGTCGGCGAGGAGCCGGACACGATCGAGGAGGCCTACGAGCCGTTCCTCATCATGGAGGGATACCTCGAGCGCACGCCGAAGGGGCGCGTCGCGACGAAGCTCGCGTGGGATACGCTCGGGCTGAAGCCCGCCGCGAGGCAGGGCGAGCTCGGACTCTGATCGCCGCGTCAGCTGGCGAGCTCGACGGTGAATGGTCCGTCGTTGAGAAGCCTCACCTTCATGTCCGCGCCGAAGCGTCCGGTCTGCACTCTCTCCGCGCCTAGAAGCTCCCTTAGGTGCGCGACGAAGCTTTCGTAGAGCGGGACGGCGAGCTCGGGGCGGGCGGCGGCGGAGAATCCGGGGCGGTTCCCGTGCGCCGTGTCGGCGTACAGCGTGAACTGCGAGACGACTATCACCGATCCGCCGATGTCGACTATGGAACGGTTCGTCTTGCCTGCATCGTCCTCGAAGATGCGCAGCTTGAAAAGCCGTTCGGCGAGCCGCGCCGCGTCCGCCTCCGTGTCGCCGTGGGTCACCCCGAAGAGGACGAGATACCCGGCGCCGATCTCCGCGACTCTTTCGCCGCCGATGTCGACGCTCGCCTCCGTTACTCGCTGCACCAATGCCTTCATGCCGCAAATAATACAGCAAACACGCCGTTCCTGTCAATGGCGACTGCACGCGTTTTTCGGGTTCGGACTTTGATGGGTGGCCTGATATTTTGATATAATATCCGCAAATGAAGAAGAAGACAATCGCACTGATGTGTGTTGCAGGAACTGCGGTGTTGGGGACGCTGGTGTTGCTTTCACGGCGTGACGGTAAAGAAGGGGAGGCGCAGTCGCTGTATGCGACTGTGCAGGAGGGGCCTCTCGTCATAAACGTCGAGGAGTACGGCGAGATCGCGCCCAGCGAGCAGATTACGCTCAAGAACGAGGTGCAGGGCCGCACGTCGATCATAACGCTCGTCCCCGAGGGAAAGATCGTCCAGGAGGGAGAGGTGCTCGTGCAGCTGGACGTCTCGTCCAAGATCGACGAGAAGGACAGCCAGGAGATAACGCTGCGCAACGCCGAGAGCGCGCTCGAGGTCGCGCGCGAGGCGCTCGACATCCAGAAGAACCAGTCGGCGAGCGACGTAGAGCTCGCCGAGCAGGAATACGAGTTCGCCAAGGAGGACCTCGACAAGTACGAGAACGGAGACTACCCTACGAAGCTCATAGCCCAGAAGGGGCACCTCGCGATCAGCGAGCAGCAGGTGAAGCAGGCGAAGGACAAGTACGAGTGGTCGAAGAAGCTCTTCGCGGAGGACTTCATATCCGAAACGGAGCTCGAGGGCGACGAGCTGAGCTGGCGGTCGAGCCAGCTGTCGTTCGAGTCAGCGAAGCGCGAGCTCGACCTCCTCGAGACGTTCACGCACAAGCGCGAGCTCGCGAAGTACAGGAGCGACGTGAAGCAGAAGGGCATGGCCCTGGAGCGCACGCGCAAGCGCGCGTCGTCGGCCGTCGCGCAGGCGGAGAGCAACCTGCGAGCCCGCGAGAGCGAGTTCAGGAAGCAGCAGCAGCGCTACGACAAGATCACGAACCAGATCGACAAGGCGACGATTCGCGCGCCGCGCGGCGGACAGGTCGTGTACGCCTCCTCGCGCATGGGCCGCGAGCCGCTGCAGGAGGGGCAGGAGGTCTGGGAGCGGCAGGAGCTCATAATCCTTCCGACGGCGGACGCGTTCTCGGCCAAGATCAACATCCACGAGGCGAACCTGAAGTCGATCTCGACGGGAATGCCTGTCCGTGTCAGGTGCGATGCGCTCCC
This sequence comes from Kiritimatiellia bacterium, assembly GCA_016296065.1. Lineage (GTDB taxonomy): Bacteria > Verrucomicrobiota > Kiritimatiellia > RFP12 > UBA1067 > UBA1067. The sequence continues at coordinate 31,475 of JAEDKA010000036.1, read as the reverse complement.
CGACCGCGTCTTCAGCGGGACGATCTCGAAGATCGCGCCGATGCCGGACAACGAGCGCAAGTGGATGAACCCCGACCTCAAGGAGTATCCGACGCGGGTGCTTATTCCCGACGGACAGGGCGAGCTCCGGAACGGCATGGGCTGCAAGGCGGAGATCATCATCGAGCAGTACGAGAAGGCGGTGTACGTCCCTGTGCAGTGCGTCGTGCGCGTCGCGGGGCAGTCGTACGTTTGGGTGCGCCGCGCCGGGGGCGACGAGCGGCGCAAGGTCGAGACGGGGCTGGACAACAGCCGCTTCGTGCGCATCCTCTCCGGCGTCGTCCCGGGCGAGGAGGTGTCTCTCTCGCCCCCGCTCGGGGAGTCCGTTTCGGGCGACGACCTCAAGACGGTCGCGGAGGAGTGACGCGCCGATGTCCGCCGAGTACGCAATCGAGATCGAGAACCTCGCCAAGGTCTACGACATGGGCGAGGAGAAGGTGCACGCGCTGCGCGGAGTGACAGCGCGCTTCGAGAAGGGGTCGTTCTGGGCGATCATGGGGCATTCGGGGTCCGGCAAGTCGACGATGCTCCAGATACTCGGCTGCCTGGACCGTCCGACCTCCGGGCGGTACGTCCTCAACGGGCGCGAGGTGTCGAACCTCGGCGACGACGAGCTGAGCGACGTGCGCCTCAAGTACCTCGGCTTCGTGTTCCAGAGCTTCAACCTGATCCCGCAGCTCACCGTCGAGGAGAACATCGCGCTTCCGCTCTACTACCAGGGCGTGGACGACGCGACGAGCCGCCGCCGCGCGGCGGAGTACGCCGCGTACGTGGGGCTCTCGGAGCGCCTTCGGCACCGTCCGAACCAGCTCTCCGGCGGACAGCAACAGCGCGTCGCGATCGCGCGCGCCCTCGCGACGGACCCCGTCGTGATACTCGCCGACGAGCCGACGGGCAATCTCGACACGGCGATGAGCATCGAGATAATGAACCTCTTCACCGACCTCCACAGGCGCGGCAAGACGATAGTGATGGTCACGCACGAGGACGACATCGCGGCGTATGCGGAGCACAGGCTCGTGATGCGCGACGGGCTCGTCAAGGAGGTGCGGTGACGCTTCCGTTCGCGAGGCTCAGGCGCGACTTCGCGCTCGGTGTGAAGAACCTGCTTCTCCACAAGCTCAGGAGCTTCCTCACCATGCTCGGGCTCGTCTTCGGCGTGGGCAGCGTGATTGCGATGCTCGCGATCGGAGAGGGCGCGTCGCGCGACGCGCTGGAGCGCATCCGCAAGCTCGGCAGCCACAACATAATGCTTCTCTCTAAGAAGCCGCCCGAGGAGCGCAACTCGAGCCAGAAGCGCGCGTGGTTCTCGATCTACGGACTCCTCTACTCCGACGCGGAGCGCATCGCGGCGACGGTTCCGTCCGTCGACAGGGTCGTTCCGTTCAAGTCGCTCGTGAAGCCCGCGCGCTACCGCGGAAGGGCGGAGGACCTGCGCGTGATCTGCACGACGGACGAGTGGTTCGAGCTCGTGAAGCGCGACGTCGTCGCGGGGCGCGTCATGACGTCCGACGACATCCGCGAGTTCGCGTCCGTCGCTGTCCTCACGGAATGGGGCGCGCGCAAGATGCTCGCGAACGAGCACGCGCTCGGCGAGACGCTCACCATCGACGGCAACACGTACCGCGTCATCGGCATCGTCAAGAGCGAGGGCGGCGACTCCGATTCGGGCGACACGCCGGACAGCCGGTCGGACGTCTACATCCCGATCGCCGCCGCGCGCCAGCGCTACGGAGACGTCTTCTTCCGCCGCACCAACGGCGCGTCGATACGCGAGAAGGTCGAGCTGCACGGAATCATCGCGCGCGTCCGCGACGAGCGCGACGTGGAGCCGACGGCGAAGGCGGTGGAGCGTATCCTCGAGACCTCCCACAAGTCGAAGGACTACGCGATCAACGTCCCGCTTCAGCTGCTCAAGCAGGCGGAGGCGACGAAGCGCACCTTCTCGATAGTGCTCGGCGCGATAGCGGGAATCTCGCTCCTCGTCGGCGGAATCGGCATCATGAATATCATGCTCGCGTCCGTGACGGAGCGCACGCGCGAGATCGGAATCCGCCGCGCGATCGGCGCCCGCCGCTCGCAGATCGTCATGCAGTTCCTCATCGAGGCCCTCGTGCTTTCCGTCTTCGGAGGCGCGATAGGCATGGCGCTCGGACTCGCCATCCCGCTTCTCGTGACGGCCTTCGCGGGAATGCCCACGGTCGTCACGCCGTGGTCGCTGGTCCTTTCGTTCGGCATCTCCGTGGGCGTGGGAATCGGCTTCGGAATCTACCCCGCGATGCGCGCCTCGAAGCTCGACCCGATCATCGCCCTCAGGTACGAGTAGTCCGCCCCAGAAAATCCCGTAGATCTTGTTAAGCCTGGTGAAAGGCATAACGCCGGCCCGCAAACAAAAAAAACGGGCAATAGGCCCGTGCCAGTTCCTTTTTTGGTATAATATCCAGACAAGCTGAAAGGGAAAGGCAAGATGAACGAAATAACCTTTGGACAGGCATGGAACTATGGCGGACCTCTCATGTGGGTTCTCGCTTTTTTCTCGGTGTGGGAGCTTGCTCTCATGCTCTATCTCCTTTACTCGCAGCGCACTGGTCTTGTAGTTCCCGAGGCGGTTTCGCGCATCTGCGCCTCCAATGATCCCGAGGCGGAGGGCGGGCGCATCGCCGACCGGCTCGTGTCCCAGGCCGAATGGCTCGCCGACATTGCGGCGATCGCTCCGCTCGTCGGACTCCTCGGCACGGTGCTCGGCATGTTCCAGGCCTTCGGCGGCATCGCCTCCGACGTCTCCGCCGGCGCGAAGCCGATGGTGCTCGCGCAGGGCGTCTCGCAGGCCATCGTCACCACGATCTTCGGCCTGGCCGTCGCCATCCCCGCGCTCGTCGCCTACGCGTTCTTCCGCCGCCGAGCGCAGCGCCGCATCGACGAGATGCAGGAGAAGGCCGCCGAGGAACTGCTGAAGCTGGCGCAGACCGCTGGTTGAAAGGAGTTCCGATGAGATTTAGCCAGAGAAACCGCTCGAAGGCGCCTACCCTCGCGCTTACTTCGATGCTTGACGTGATATTCCTGCTCCTTTGCTTCTTTGTCACGGTGAGCGTCTTCTCGCAGTGGGAGAGCGAGATATCGATCAAGCTCCCGAACGCCAAGACCGCCGAGGCGCCGGAGAGGCTTCCGGGCGAGATCATCGTCAACCTCGCCAAGGACGGCGGGGTCTCCGTCAACTCCGTGAAGCTTTCGCTCGAGGAGCTAGGCGCGAGGCTCGCCAAGGTCGCGAAGTTCTATCCGGGCCAGCCCGTGATAATCCGCGCGGACAAGGAAGTCCGCTACGAGACGCTCGTCAAGCTCATCGACACCTGCCGCGCTTCCGACATCTGGAACTTCTCGCTCGCGACCGAAGGCGGCGAAGGGGAGGGTGAGGCGAAATGACTGCGCTCGCGCTTCTCGTCGCCGCGGTGTCCGTCCTTCCCGCCGATCGTCTCGCGATGGCCGACAGGCTCTTCAACCGCGGCGAATACGCCGCGGCGCGCGCAGAGTACGCCGCGCTCTCCGGCGAGAAGTCGCTCTCCGCGGAGGAGGTCCTCTACCGCCTTGCCGAATGCGACCGTGCGCTCGGACGCTCCGCGGACGCGCGCCGCGCGTACGGGGAGCTCCTCGAGAAGTATCCGACGTCGAAGCGGGCGGACCGCGCGCGCCTCATGCGAGCCCTCGCCGGAAACGACCAGGAGCGCAGCGCCGAGCTGCGCGTCCTCGACTCGGACCGCGTCGCTAACGACGTCCGGGCCGCTGCGCTATACTATCTCGGATCCGCGGCAAACGACCCCGAGACGCTTGCGCGGTGCGTCAGGCTCGACCCCAAGGGCAAGTACGCCGCCTACGCCGAGTTCCACCGCGCGTCGATACTCGTGAAGTCGGCGGACTCCGCCGAGCGCCGCAAGGCCGTCGAGCTTCTCCTCGGACTTGCGTTCGGCAAGGAGTCGCAGTTCTCCGAGGAGGCGCTATACCTTGCCGCCGTGCAGAGCTACAACGAGAAGAAGTACGGCGAGGCCGCGAGCATCTTCACGCGCTACATGAAGCGCTACCCCGAGGGCAAGCACGCCGCCGGAGTGCGGACCATGACGGCGTGGAGCAACTACCTCAACGGAAAGTTCGCCGACGCGGCCGCTCTGTGCGGAGAAGGCGCTACGGACGACTTCGCGTACCTGCGCGGGGCGTGCGCGTATGCGACCGGCGACAACGAAACTGCGAAGAAGCTCCTCAAGGACTACCTCGACCGCTTCCCGCAGGGCAAGTACCGCGCGAACGCGGAGCTTCCGCTCGCCCGCATGGACTTCGACTCCGCCTCCTCGGGCGGCAACTCGTCCGGCGTCATCGAGAACGCGAAGCGAGCCTACGCTCTCTCGGGGCTTCCTGGCGACTCGCTCAGGCTCGCCTGGGCCTACGAATCGTGCGGCAAGGCCGCGGAGGCAGAGGCGCAGTACGTAGAGACGGCGCAGAAGTTCCCCAACACCGACGAGGCCGCGGAGGCCCTCTACCGCAAGGCGATGGCAGATGCGCGCGCGAAGAAGTGGTCCGCCTGCGACCTCGCGCTGTCGGAGGCCCTCGCGTCCGGCAAGAACCTGAAGCGCAGGCCCCAGTCGCTCTACTGGCGCGGAGTCTCGGCGATCCAGCTCGGACACGCCGCGGAGGGCGCGGCATTCCTCAAGGAGGCGCTTTCGCTCGGAATCTCCCTCGACGAGCAGCGCGAGGCGCGGCTGCTCGTAGCGGACGTTACGTTGTCGGAGGGACGCGTTGACGAAGCCAAGGCGGAGTACGCGAAGCTCGTCGCGGAAGGCGCATGCGAGCGCATGCCGGCGTCCAAGATCTATGCCGTAGGAAAGCTTCTCGACGGAGACGGGGCGAAGACGTGCGCCGAGGCGCTTGTCGCGAAGTCCGACTCCGCCGAGTGGCGCCAGACCGGATACGCACTCCTAGGCTCTACGGCCGAGAAGGCGGGCAACTTCTCGCTCGCGATAGAGTCCTACAGGAAGGCTATGGAGGAGAAGGCGTGCGTCGCCGATCTCGCCAGGGCGTCGCTCGCGCTCGGAAAGCTCGAGCTCCAGGCGGGCGACCACGATAGGGCCGACAAGGCGCTGAGGCGCGCTGTCGAGCTGAACGGCGACTCGCCGCGCGCGCGCGCCGAGGCCTACGTCGCGCTCGCGAAGAACGCCGCCGCGTCGGGCGACGCGGAGAGCGCTCGCAAGTACGCGACCGTAGTCACCTCGCTCTTTGCGGACAAGGAGCTCTGCGCCGAGGCGGAGAAGATACTTGCCGAGAACCCGGAGGCCGCGAAATGACGAAGGAGCGCGGACAGGACCTGGCTTTCGTCACGATCGTCCTTTCGGTCGCGTTTCATGTCGGACTCATGTTCTACGCCCGCACTAAGGTGATGACGCACGTCGACCGTTCGACGCTGCGCGACCGGCACCGCGAGGCGATGCACGTCGAGGACTACCGTCCGATAGACGACCCCGTCGCCATCGAGCGAATCAAGGACATCATGTCCGCGCGTGAGGCGCCGGAGGCCGAGGCGACGGACGCCCCAGCGCCTGTCACCGAGCAGCTCCCCGACAGCGCTCGCAAGCACTGGGACGGAGACGTTCCCGCCCCGGAGGCGCCGGAGTCTGACGCGGTGCCAGTCGCGCCGGACGAGTTCGACGTAAAGCCGATCCAGCTCGACGAGGGGCTTGCGCCCGATCCGATACCGACTGTCGAGTACACCCCGCCCGAGAGCCGTGCGCTCACCGCGCCCGAGATCGCGGCCGCGTCGTCGTTCGCGATGCCCGTCGCCTTCGGCGCGCCCGAGCCCGTTGTCGAGGCGCCTGCGTTCCCTGTCGCGCCGGCGGAGAAGATAAGCATCGCGGCGGAGGGTCCGGAGAAGAATGCCGAAATCAAGGCCGCCGTCCCAGAGTTCGTCCCGGACCAGGAGGTCTACGAGAAGGTGGACGAGAAGATCGTCGAGAAGGAGAAGGAGGCGGTGCGCGAGTTGATGGACGTTGAGGACGCCGCGCCGCTCGAGAAGTTCGTGAACCTCTCCGCTCTGCGCGCCGACGACGACCAGTGGACGTATTTCAAGCTCATGGTCACGCCGCGCACCGATCTTCAGGTCGTGCCGAAGGACGTGGTAATCCTCATCGACGCGTCGGGGTCTATCGGTTCGGAACGCCTGGTCAGCTGCCGCGTCGCGGCTAAGTCGCTGCTGCGCTCGGCGCTAAATTCGGGGGACAGGTTCAACCTCGTCGCGTTCCGCAACAACTTCACCTACGCCTTCCGCAGGTGGCAGGAGTGCAACCAGACGTCCTTCACGGCGGCGGACAAGTGGCTTGCGAACCTGGCGGCGCACGGACGCACCGACGTGTTCGGCACGATTCGGTCGCTCCTTACCCTGCCGCGCGACCCGAAGCGTCCGCTCATCGCCCTCGTAGTGACGGACGGCGACGCGAACGCGGGAGTGAGCGACACGGCGCAGATTCTCTCGAAATTCACCGACCTCAACGACGGACTTGTCTCCGTCTACATGTACGGCGTGAAGGAGAGCGCGAACCGCGAGCTCATCGACGTCCTTACGCACGGCAACCGCGGCGAGAGCTTTATCTACGGAGGTGTGCGCTGGAAGGCGGGCTCTGGAATCGAGTCGCTCTCGGAGCGCTTCCGCGATCCCGTGCTCACCGATCTGCGCGTCATATTTGCCGCGACCTCGCGCGCCGAGGCGTATCCTAGGCTCCTGCGCAACCTCTACCGCGGCGACGCGGTGACGATAACGGGACGCGTCCCGAAGGGCAGCGAGGAGGTTTCGTTCTCGCTGAAGGGCCTCAACGGTGCGAACACCTACGAGGCGTTTTTCAGGGTCCCGCTCGGACGGATCGCGTCCGACCCGGGAGTTGTCGCCGAATGGACACGCGAGCGCGCGATCGACGCGAAGCTGAAATGAGCGAGAGTGCGCCCGAGATCAGCGTCGTCATTCCGTGCTGGAACGTTTCCCCGTGGCTGACGCGCTGCCTCGATTCCGTCTTCGCCGCGCTGCCCGAAAACGCGGAGGCAGTTGCCGTCGACGACGGGTCGACCGACGATACGCTGGCGATTCTCAGAAGGCGAGCGGAGTCCGAGCCGCGTCTTCGCGTCGTCCCTCTCGCGCACCGCGGCGTATCCGCCGCACGAAATGCCGCGCTTGACCTCGCGCGCGGACGGCTCCTCTTCTTCGTCGATCCTGACGACAGCGTCGCGCCGGACTACTTCTCCGCGATGTCCGCGGCGCTCGACAGGGACGGCGCGGACGTCTGCGTGTGCCCTTATCCCGGCACGAAGCTGAAGGGCGACTACCGCCTGAAGACGAACGCGGAGATTCGCGCGGCGTATCTGCCGCGCGTCTTCGGGTACTCCTTCGGAGATGTGCGCGAGTGGTATGCGGGGCGGGCGCTCTTCGCGGAGCGAGAGATGGCGGCCGTTTGGCGCATGGCGTTCAGGCGCGATTTCGTCGAGCGGCTCCACATCCGCTTCGACGAGACGATCGAACTCTACGAGGACGCGATGTTCGTCTCGGAGGCTCTTCTTTCGGCGCGGTCGATGACGAGCATCGAGGACGACGTGTATTGCGTGACGGACCGCGAGAGCGGCGCGATGAGGTCCGTGCCGCGCGACGGCGCGAGGCTCTGCCGCAACAAGCTGCGGCTCCTCGCGAAGCGCCGCGCGCTCGACGAGAGGGAAGGCGGCGCGCTCGGGTCCCTTTACGCGGCGACATGCGCCTTTTCCGCGCTCGAGATGCTTGCGGCGACCGTGCGCGGGAGGCTTCCGCGCAGGGAAGGTTTCCGGTTCCTGCGCGAGTACCTTTCGGATGCCTTCGTGCGCCGCGCGATACGGAGATTTCCGCTGTCCTGGCACCGCCCGGCAGTGGCCGCGGCCATGCTGGCGCTGCGTTTTTGCCTTTGCACGGGGAACGACAAAAAGGAGACATAAGATGAAAGCTACGAGGAAGTTGATGGCGCTTGCCGCCCTCGCCGCCGCGCTGAGCGCGCGCGCCGAGACGATCACCGTGGAGGCTGAGTCCTTCGCGGACTGGGGCGGATGGGTCAACGACACCCAGTTCATGGACCAGATGGGCTCGCCGTATCTGCTGGCGCATGGTCTCGGCAAGCCCGTGGACGACGCGAAGACGGCGTTCACCGCGAAGGGCGGGAAGTACAACGTGTGGGTGCGGACGAAGAACTGGACAAGCCACTGGCATCCCGGCGTTGGCGCGGGAACGTTCAATCTGATTGTGAACGGAACGAAGCTGCCGAATCTCCTCGGCTGCCAGGGGAAGGGGGAATGGCTCTGGGTCAAGGCGGACGACGTGGAGCTTAAGGCGGGCGAGAACACGCTTGCGCTCCACGACCTCGACGGATTCGACGGACGCGTCGACGCGGTCTGCTTCTCCACAGAGGCGCGCCCGAAGCCGATTGTCGACGAGTTCGAGTCCAGGAAAACCGGTTTTCGCCGGCAGACATATGCGGACAATCCCAAGGCCCAGCCGAAGTTCGACCTCTGCGTAGTGGGCGGCGGAATTGCCGGAATCTGCGCGGCGGTTTCGGCCGCGCGCCTCGGGCTCTCCGTCGCGCTTGTGCATGACAGGCCGGTGCTCGGCGGGAACAACTCGTCCGAAGTGCGCGTCCATCTCGGTGCGTGGCAGAACGTTCCGCCCTATCCCAGGCTCGGCGATGTGCTGGCCGAGTTCGGCCCCAGGCGCGGCGGAAACGCCGAGGGCGCGGCGAACTACGAGGACGGGAAGAAGCTCGCCGTCGTGGAAGCAGAGAAGAACATCAGCCTGTTCCTCGACGAGCATGTGAACGGCGTCAGAACGAACGGGACGGGACGCATTGTCTCCGTCCGCTCCGTCAACACGCGCACGGGCGTCGCCACCTGGTACGAGGCGGCGAACTTCGTCGACTGCACAGGAGACGGAAACCTCGGCTTTCTTGCCGGCGCCGACTTCCGCGTCGGCCGCGAGTCGAAAGGCGAGACTAACGAGCCGTCGGCGCCTGCGAGCGCCGACTCCATCACCATGGGCGCGTCGGTTCAGTGGAACGCCGGGAAGGCGTCGGGCGACGCCTCGTTCCCGTTCAGGCCGTGGATGCTCTCTGCTATAGGCGAGGCAAGCTGCTCGCCGCACCTCAAGGGAGACTGGTGGTGGGAGGCCGGCCTCGGACGCGACCAGATCGCCGAGGGCGAGTACATCCGCGACTACGGGCTTCTTGTCGCATATTCGAACTGGGCGTTCGTCAAGAACTCCTACTCCAAGAAGGAAGCCTTCGCGGACAAGGAACTCAAGTGGGTGGCGTACAACGCCGGACGCCGCGAGTCGCGTCGGCTCCTTGGCGACTTCATCCTCGACCAGAACCATCTCCACAACAGGGACTTCCAGGAGGACGGTACCTGCGCTACGACCTGGACGATCGACCTACACTTGCCGAAGAGCGTCCGCGAGTCCAAGTTCGAGGGCGAGCCATACCAGGCGAACTCGTTCCAGGAGAAGATATGGCCGTATCCGGTTCCGTACCGCTGCCTCTATTCCCGCAACGTGCCGAACCTTTTCATGGCGGGGCGAGACATTTCCGTGACCCACGTCGCGCTCGGTACCACCCGTCTGATGCGCACGCACGGCATGATGGGCGAGGTTGTCGGCATGGCGGCGTCCATCTGCAAGAAGCGCGGATGCGATCCGCGCGACGTGTACAAGTCCCATCTGGCCGAGCTCAAGGGGCTCATGGAGAGGGGCGTCGGCAAGGGCGGGAGGAACCCGAAGCAGGACTACAACACGGGCAATTCGCTCGATGCCTCGCTTGGGGTCCAGTACGGTGAGGGGACGAAGGGCCGCATCCAGTAGCACCCTTCACGATCTCCCGGCGACTGCGCACGCCGCCTCCATTTTTGGTATAATAATACCCATATGAAAAGGTTCACAGCGAAAATGGCGGCGGCGGCGTTCGCGGCGCTCGTCCTGGTGGGGTGTGCTTCGTTCACCCCGATGCAGACCAGCCTCTTCACCGACGAGGACGGCAATGTCATAAGCGTCGACTACGGGCGCGCCGAGAAGGATCACGAGTCGAAGTTCACCGCGCCGAACGGCAAGGTGATGACGATGAAGTCGAAGCTCGCGGTCAAGGTGACGCTGCCGGACGGGACTGATTTCGTGGCCTGGGAGTGCATGAACACGCTTCCGAGCGGGACCATGTACAAGTCCGACAACGAGAAGTGGATGTACCATGCCAACGGCATAACCTGCCAGGTGTTCACCGCCTCCGTAAATCCGGAGGGGAAAAACGACTATCTTCTTATTTTCGAAGGGATAATCTGCGAAGGGCCGAAGAAGGAGGGGCTGTAGCCCAAGATGAATCCGCTAGACAACATACGCGTCGTCCTCGTGGGGACGCTCTACACCGGCAACGTGGGTTCCAGCTGCCGCGCCATGGCCAACATGGGCATACGCCATCTGCGCCTTGCTGCGCCGAACCTTCAGAACTCGTGGGAGGAGGGCGAGAGGCTGGCCGTGCACGCGACGGACATCATGAACGCGCGCGAGGAGTTCGCGACGTTCGAGGAGGCCGTCGCCGACTGCGTAGCGGTTGTCGGCACTACGGCGCGCGAGGGACTCTACCGACAGCACGTCAAGGCGCCGCGCGACTGCGCGGCGGACATACTGTCCATAGCCGAGACGGGCCCGGTCGCGCTTGTGTTCGGAAGGGAAGACAAGGGCCTTCTCAACGAGGAGGTTGCCCAGTGCACCCACCTCATCCGCATCCCCGTCGACGAGGGCTACACGTCGATAAACCTGTCGCAGGCCGTGCTCATCACGTGCTACGAGTTCTTCACCGCGACCGGGCGCTACGTCCCGCCGCACGAGAAGGCTCCGCCGGCCCCCCAGGCGCAGAAGATGCAGCTTATGAAGAACTGGTCCGCCATGCTCCAGGAGATCGGCTTCATGAAGCCCGAACAGGCGGACCATTTCATGCAGGGCTTCCACCGCGTGTTCTCTCGCGGTGTCGTGACTAAGGACGACGCGGCGCTTCTGCTCGGGGTGGCGCGTCAGGCAATCTGGGCGAAGAAGAACGCCGGGACGGCAGCGGGAAATGCACAGGTTTAGGAACATTCTTCTGGTCGCAGCGGCCGGTCTCTGCGCGCTTGGCGGCGTGCTGTGGTTTGCGTTTGCCCTCGGGGCGAGCGCGCCCGTCGAGACGGAGCATGGCGATGACGGCGCCGAGGCGGATTCCGCCAGGGACCCGTCGGCGAAGGCTCGCCGCCACAAGTCGGTTCGCGTCCGCGAGCGCTCGCGCGTCCGCGAGGCCTCGGCTGCGGAGAGGGCCCGCCCCGATCTTGCAGACGCGCTTTCGGACGATGAAGTCAAGATGTCCCCGAAGTTCCGAGCCCTGCTTGCCGAGATACAGTCCGCGCTAGACGCCGACGACTGGAAGAAGACCGTCGCACTCGTCCAGAAGCTCCAGGACATGGACGAGTGGCCGGACGGAATACCTGACGCGCTGCAGAAGGCTGCGATAGCGGCGCTGAGGTGGTTTGGGTCAAAGACGGCTCCGGAGCTCGTGGGCTTTCTCGGCTCGGAGGATTCGGAAGTCTACGGGGATGCGCTCGACGCGATGATGGATGCGCTTTCGGACTTCGACATAGGAGATTCGGAGCGCAGCAGCCTCCTGCTCGGATACTTGAAGGTCGTAAAGGACGCCGACGCTATTTCGACGATGCTGTTCGAACTGAACAACATGCGTCCGACGGTTCGCGCCGAGACGGCGCTCGCGATCTTCGAGTCGGGTAACGAGGTCGCCATCAACGCGCTGATGGATGAATTGGGCTTCTATTTCGGCGATCTTGACATTGATGTAAGCGACAAGGCCGGTCTCGAGAAGTATCTTGAAGCGGCCCGGCAAATGTACAAGGACGACCCAGAACTTGCGGAGTCTGACAAGGAACTATATGGGGGCAGCGACGCCCTGAAGGACGACTAGGGAGCATTAGGATGAGGGGAGTACTTGCAGCATTTGCCTTCGTTGCGGCGCAATTCGTCTTCGGCGTGACCGTCGAGGTTGACGAGTCTAATGCCGAGATGGGGGTCGTCACATGGTCCCAGGCCGGCGCGTCATACGGTCTTGCGACGCTTTCGCTTTCGGCGAAGGCTGCGCCGGGATTCTCCTTTTCGGGATGGCTAGTGGACGGACTGACGCCTGAATGGGACGCGGATCCGCGCAATCCCTCGCTCTCGGGCGTTGCCGTTCCGACGAACTCCGTCGTCTCCGCAACGTTCATCGACGTGTCCGAGGACACGCTGTCGTTTGACTTCGCCGATGACTTCGCCGAATTCGAGTACGGGGTGCCGGTGAGCATTCCGCTTGACATTGACTCGGTGTCGTATCCTAGTCTGACGTTCCGCAACCTGCCCGTGGGGCTTTCGTACGACGCGCGCACGCATATCGTGTCCGGCACACCGCGCGCGCCGTGCCTTAACCGCGTGACCGTTTCTGGCGTGAACGGCTCGGGCTACCGCTTCGTGCAGGTGTTCGACTCGTCGGTCGGAGACGTCTCAAGCGACAGGATGTCCGGCAGTTCCGCAGAGATACCCGTCGGGGCGTACTATCACGTAGCGTTCGATGATCTTTTCAACTGCACTGCGGAACGCATGACGACGAGGCTTGCCGGGCTTCCGCCTGGATTGGAGTGGAACGAGTCCTGGGGGCTTCTCTTCGGCACTCCGACCGATGTCGGGACGTATGTCATAATCGCAACGGTGCGATTTGCCGACGGCATCAGCGAGACGGCGAGCGTGAGGCTGACGGTGGAGTCGCCGGACCCCGATTGGTACGAAGTCGATTTCGTCGGGCTGGAGGAGCTTTCGGTCGGCGACGTCCTGGCGACGGGGGATGTTGAGCTTGGATACTACTCCGGGGGATCGGGAATAGTTTCAGTGTCCGGGCTTCCGCCGGGTCTTTCTGTAGAGGCACGGAACGACGGCGACATGCGGATATACGGCGTTGTCGGGATTGTCAGGACCGCCGGGATATTCCCTGTCTCCGTCGGCGTGGCGGATGTCGGCGAGAGCGGCACGACGACAGTGGTGACGGTGAGGCGCGACGTGTCCGTGAGGGACACGCCGTGGCGGTATCTCAGGGTCGGCATCGCCGATTCGTCGCCGTCCGGGAGCGGAACCGTTTCTGGCGGAGGGGTTCTGTCGTCTGCGTCGGGCGCGAATGTCACGGCATCGCCTGCGAAAGGCTATGTCTTTGCCGGATGGCTGAACTCAATTGGCGACATCGCCGACGTTGGAGAAGGAGTCGACTACCGCAGTCCGTCGATTTCGTTTGGGGCCGACGAAGATCTGGATTTCATTGAACTTTTCGCCGAGTTCGCTCCTGCGGAGGAGGATGTGTCCGTCTCGATCGAAGGTCTGGACGGCGACTCGTTCTACTTTGCGTCCGACACCGAGGTGTCCATTCCCTTCTCGGTCGTGTCCGTCTCGCTTCCGTCGGTTACGGCGAAGGGGCTGCCGGACGGCGTCACGGTCATTTCGGGCGCGGACGGCGCATACCAGCTCGCCTACGACCCTGCGACGGCGGCGCGTCGTCCGGCTCCCGGACGCTACACCGTCGAGCTGGCTGCGCGCAACGTATCCGGCGCTTCCGGTTCGGCGACGATTCTACTGACGGTCTCCAACATCTCCGACGAACGCATCGACATCGAAGACGACTACGGCGAGTTCACTCCCGGCGAGGAGATAGATCCGATAGACCTGTCGGATGCCGTCGACTTCTCGCGCGGCGAGACAATCTCCGTTTCGGGATTGCCCAGGGGACTCGTCTTCAACAGGACCGCAAAAGACTCGGCCGGTGTAGCCGCCAACACCATAACGGGCACGCCGACGGTTCCCGGCTACTACACGCTCACTTTCACGGCGAAGGTCGTCGCGTCGGAGAGAACAGACTCCAGCGGACGCATCTCCTACATTTATGAGTCTGCCACGGCAACGGCCTTTATCACCGTTCTTCCGTATCCGCTCCTTTCTGTCGCCGTGGACGATGAGGCCTCTGCATTCGGAAACACCGTGTCCGGCGGAGGCAACTACAAGCCAGGCACCAAGGTAACCCTCAAGGCGAAGAGCGCGAAGGGATGGGTCTTCGCCGGATGGGACGGGATCTGGGATGTCGAATGGCCGGAATCGCTCAGGCCTTCGCTTTCGCTCGTGACCGAAGATTCCGATCTTGACGTCACGGCCCTGTTTATGCCTGTATCTGACGACTGGCTGACAATTTTCGCGCCCGTCAGTTTCGGCACGGATTTCGATGCCGAGCTGGATCTCGGCGTGGATGTTACGGAAAGTGGCTACGGCGATTTCATATACGGCATTGTCGATTCCGGATCGTATCCGATCGTCAAGGTCTCGGGACTTCCCTCGGGCGTCAAGTTCTCGGCATCCACTCTGCTTCTTTCTGGGAAGCCGACCAAGCCCGGCATCTACGACGTCACCGTGTCCGCAAAGAACGCCGGAGGCTACACGTTCACAAGGATCCTGCGCATAGCTGTGCGCGACGCGGACGGCAACGCGCCGGCTGTCGCAGAGCCGGAGAACGGTGCGGAAGTCGACTTCTCGGCGCTGGACGAACTTGTCACAGGCACATACTACGGAGAAGGGGCCGTAACCGTCGAGATCGGACCGAATCCTGACACGGGAGCGGAGCCGGAGAAGGTTTCCGTCTCGGGCGTGCCAAACGGACTGAAGGCGTCCGTCGCAAAGACGGAAGGTGGACTGTCCGTCGACTTCATCGGCACGCCGACGAAGGTCGCTCGCTTCGCGCTTGCGCTCAAGGTCACATACGCCGACCGCTCGACGCGCACGTCGAAGGCGGTCGTCACCACGACGGACGGCGGATCAGGCTATGTCGGCATCACGTCGTCGGACGAGTCGCTCGGCACCGTGTCGGGGTCTGGCGTCTACGCCGCAGGCGCGACCGTCAAGCTAACGGCGAAGCCAAAGTCGAAGTGCGTGTTTGCGGGTTGGACAACGGACGCTGGAGAAGGCGCGGAGCGCTTCGCTCCGCTGGAGGACATCGATGGAATCGACGACCGTACTCCATCCGTGTCGTTCCCGTACCGTCCGGCGCATTTTGCCGACGGAAAGTCGCTTGTCGCATCATTCGCCCCGTCCGTCGACGACTCTGCGGTCGCGGTCGATCTCGAGGATTCGGTGTGGAATATATTCCCGGAGGACGAGTCCGAATTTGCGTTCTCCGTCGATTCGCTGTCCCTCCCGAAGATCACGGCGAAGAACCTTCCCAAGGGCGTCGCTGTCGATCTTGCGCGCGGCAGGCTCGTCTACACGCCCACGGCATCCGTGAAGAGCGGCAAATACGCCGCGTCGCTGACGGCGCAGAACCAGTCAAAGGCCAAGGGTTCGGTTTCGCTGGAGATCCGTGTCGCCAACTTCGTCTGCGACGCCATTGGAGGCCTTGATCCGGATATGGACGCATACAATGTCCTTGATGGAGTCGCCGTGCATCCTGATTTCGCCCGGTGCATGGTCGAGGAAGGGTGGACCGTCAAGGCGTCCGGGCTCCCCTCGGGCCTCAAGTTTGACGCGAAGACCGGCGCCATTACGGGAGTCTCGACTGCAAAGGCCGGCGCATACACCGTCACGTTCACCGCGTCGAAGAAGGGCGAGAAAAACCAGGTCGCCACGATAACGCTTAATGTAGAGTCACTGCCTGAGTGGGTTGTCGGAACGTTCAACGGCGAAGTTGAAGTTGGCGGACTCATTCCGTCGCTGAACGTGTCGGCAAACGGGAAGATAAGCGGCAAGTTCCTTGTCGGCGGCGAAGCCTATACGCTCGCCGCGCCTTCGTTCGACAGATACGAAGGGGATTGCTACTACGCCACTGTAGTAGGAAAGAGCGGAAAACTTGCCTTTACAAATGAGGTCAGCTTCGCCAATGAAAATGGCAGAGGCGTCGCATCAAGCTTGGACGGCAGCTGGACCGCTTGGCAAAACCTCTGGAAGACCGAGCCGTGGAAGACTACCGCAAAACAGTTCTCCAAGGCTCCCGCAGAACAGATAGATGTCGAAAATGGCGTTTTGACGCTAAAATTTGCAAGTTCCGGGGCGGTTACGGCCGTTGGCAAATTCGTTACAGGCGTAGATTCCCGCGGAAAGGACATCGTCTACTCGGCATCGTGCTCTTCAGTGCTTTTGCCAGTTACGGAAGACGATGGTTCGTTGTCCACAATCAACTATGCTGTATTTCTTTATTTCCCACCAAAAGCGGGCAAATTTGATGGATTTGCCGTTAAATTAGCGCTTTTCTTCCTTGCGGGCGGTTTTCATTCCGGAGATTGGTATCAAAATTTCGATTATGGATGTGAAATTGTGATACTAGATCATGGGGATATTGGTCAAATTCCACCAGACGATGAAGATGATGAGTTTTGGTTTGGGGCTGGTGCCGAAGAATCAGCTATTGACGAAGAAACTATAAGAAAATGGATAGAAGACAATAAAATATCCGATTAGAAGAATTTCATACTACTGATTGTGTCATTGGAGAAAGTTTTACGCATATACATTAGTAATAGATATGAGAAGCGAATTTAAAATCTGCATAATTGTTCTTGCGTCCATCGCGATTGGAGCGGTCGGTTCGTGGTTCCTCTTCGGGCGTCCTGCTGGCGCTGTCGAGTCTCAGGAAACGGTCCATGGGCAGCGTCTTGCGAAGTCCAGCCGTTCCGGTAATGTCAAGAAAATCACCGAAATCAGCGTAAATCGCAAGTCTGGCAAGAAGTCCGTCCGCATTGTGGAGTCCGAGGAGCTCCGCCCCAATGTCATCGAGGATGCCGATATCGACGATCTCGATCAGCTTTCCGACACACAGAGGTCGGTTCTGGACGAGATTCAGGCCGCTCTTGACGCCGACGATGTCAAGGCGCTCAGGAAGGCGCTCTCCAGGTTCACGGCGAGTGTGAAGGCCGGCGGGCTCGGTGGCTACGCCAATGTGCCGCGTGTCATCCGCTCGGCGGCGGTTCAGGCTCTCGGTTGGTTCGGCAAGGACGCCGCTGTCGATCTCATCGACTTCATGGCCGATGCCGACGAGGAGATTTCCTCCGATGCGTTCGACCAGTTCGAGTTCGCGCTCCAGGATGTCGACATGAGCGACTACGACCGTGCGGCGATTGTCAAGACCACGGCGAAGGCGCTTACCGATCCTGATCGCATTGATTCGCTCCTCACGAGCCTGAACGACATGCGCAATTCGGTCAAGGCCGATACCGTTATTTCGATGCTCACCGAGGGTACAGATCAGGTGAAGCAGATGCTCCTTGAACAGATGGGCATGATTCTTGACGAAGATGTCCGCACTCCAGATGACGCCCGCCGCTGGAAGGCCGAGAATCCCGACGATCCGGACGACGAGTCGTTCTACAATCCTTCCAGCGCTGAGAGCGAAGACTGAATCACATCAAGTCGGCGGGCCGTATGAGATTACGGCTTCGCAGAAACGCAGGCCGTGAGCTCCTTGAGCTTGCGGTCTGTTGTTTTTCCCTTGAGGTCGCGCACGAAGGCGATGTCGCGGTTTCCGACGCGGTAGAATACTGCACGACCGTTCCTGACGTCAATGTTGCTTATCTTCGCCGCGGCACATTTGACGCGGAGCCTTGCAAGCGTGACGAGGCGGCTTGCGGCGGGCGGGAGCGGACCGAACCTGTCCTCCAGCTCTTCGGCGAGTGCCTTTATGACTCGCTCGTCCGTCGCTTCGGCGAAGCGCTTGAGAAAGCTCATCCTCTGCGCGTCTTCCTCGACGTACGAATAGGGAAGCGATGCCGCGGATTCCTCGTCGTCACTGGCAGGGGATGGATCGATGAAGTCAAGATTCAGCTTAACCTCGACGATCTCGGCGACTTTCTCTCCCTTCATCATCGCGACTGTGCGTTGCAGCAGCTGGCAGTAGAGGCCGAAGCCTACCGCCGCTATGTGGCCGGACTGCTGTGCGCCGAGGAGATTCCCCGCGCCTCGGAGCTCCAGGTCACGGACGGCAAGGTTGAAGCCGGAGCCCAGTCCGCCGTGCCGCTTGAGCGCGGCGAGGCGCTCGCGGGCATCGGAGTCGACGAGCCCTTCGGCAGGGAGGAGGAAATAGGCGTGGCCTTCGCGCACGGAGCGTCCGACGCGTCCGCGCAGCTGGTAGAGGTCGGCAAGTCCGAACATCTCGGCGTGGTCGACGAGAATGGTGTTGGCGCGTGGTATGTCTATTCCGGACTCCACGATCGTCGTCGACAGCAAAATATCGTATTTCCCGCGTTCGAAGTCCCTCATCTTCCGCGCGAGCGTGCGGGAGTCCATCTGTCCGTGCGCCACTACCACTCGGGCTTCCGGGCATATCTGCGCGAGGTACTTCTCCACCTTGCCGATTGTCGTCACGCGGTTGTGGAGGAAGAACACCTGGCCCTGCCGCGCGAGTTCCGCGCCGACTGCCGCACGGATGACCTCCGGCGAGTCGCGGACGATCTTCGTCTCGACGGCTACGCGTTCGCGCGGAGGCGTGCGCAGAAGCGACAGGTCTCTCGCGCCGGTCATCGAAAGATACAGCGTGCGCGGAATCGGCGTTGCGGAAAGGGTGAGCACGTCAGCCGTCGCCCTCAGGCGCTTGAGGAACTCCTTCTGGCGGACGCCGAAGCGCTGCTCTTCGTCGATGATTATTAGCCCGAGGTCGCGGAACGCCACCTTTGACGACAGGATAGCATGGGTTCCGATTACGATGTCGCAGGCACCTGTCGCGATGCGGCGGAACGTCCCGGAGTGCGTTCCGGCGGTCTGGAATCGCGAGACGGACTCTATCCGTATCGGCGTACCGTCGAACCTGGACGTGAAAGTCTCGAAATGCTGCTCGGCGAGGACCGTCGTCGGCGCGAGGACGGCGGTCTGCTTTCCGTTCATTGCCGCTATGAATGCGGCGCGCATTGCGACTTCGGTCTTGCCGTATCCGGCGTCGCCGCATATCAGCCGGTCCATCGGCTTGTGCGCGGCCATGTCCTTCTTGATCGCGGCGATGGCCGCTGCCTGGTCCGGCGTCTCCTCGTAGGGGAACGCGGCCTCGAACGCGTCGATGCCCTCGCATTCGACGTCGTAGGCGAAGCCTGGCACGAGCTCGCGTCGCGCCTGGGTCTCGAGAAGTGCAGCAGCGAGGTCCGTCACCGCCTTCTGGGCGTCCGCCTTGTCCTTGGCCCACCGTTTGCCGTCGAGTCTGTGCAGCCGCACCGCCTCGCCCCGCACGCCGACATAGCGCGAGAGCAGATGGGCGTGCGCGGCGGGAACATGGAGTTTCGCGCCGTCCGCATACTCGATGGTGAATACCTCGCTTCGCTTCCCGCCGATCAGGATTTCCGACGAACCGATGAACTTTCCGACTCCGTAGTCGACATGGACGACATATTCGCCCGGCTCGAGTTCGTCGAAGTCCTGGATTCGCGCGCCCTGCGCGAGCGCGGCGTTTGTGCCGCGCATGTGGAACTTCTTCTTGGCGAAGACCCTGTCGGACTTCGTGACGACGAGGAGTCCGTGACCTTTGCGTTTTGCGTCCTGCGCAACTAGCTCGAAGCCGCCAGAAAGGTCGTCAAGGCGCAGGATGACGTCTCCTCTCCGCTCTGCGGCCTCGACATGCTTCTCAAGGCGTTTCCTCGCCGCGTCGAAGAGTTCCGGATGGTGCGCCTCGTCCGCTCCGAGCTCGGCGAAGCCGGGCAGGGGACTGGTCTGGAACGAGTATGTCGGCACGCCCCTAGGCGCGGGGTCTCCCGTGAAGACGAATTTCGACGGTCCCTCGGGCCTTTCGCCGTGATTGTCCGTGTCGTTCGAAGTGAGAGTCGAGATGCTGTACTCGTTATGTTCAAGTGCCAGCAGGGTGGATCCGTGAGGGAGAAGCTGAAGAAGCGAGCAGGTAGGGGAGTCTTCGGGAACCGCTTCCGCGACCGGAAGGAGAGTGGCGTTGTCAATGCGTTCGATGGAGCGCTGTGTGGCGGCGTCGAAATATCGCAGGCTCTCGAGGTCATCGCCGAAGAATTCTGCGCGGACGGGGAATTCCTCGCCAGGACTCCAAGCGTCGACAATTCCGCCGCGGACCGAGTAGTCGCCTGCCTGTTCCACCGTCGGAACGCGATTATAGCCGATTTTCGCGAGTTTTTGGCAGATATCTCCAAAGCCGATGGGGACAGTCCCTGGCGATTTCGCTGTTTTTGCGGGGACAGTCCCCGAATTTTTGGGGACTGTCCCCAGTGAAATGGCGGGGACTGTCCCCGTTGGAATGGGGGTGGAGAGGGCGGAATAGGCGGCGACGATGATGCATGGATATGGGGACAGTCCCCATGCTTTTATCGCAGAGATGGTCTTGAGTCGGATGCCGAGCGCGTTCTTGTCGCCCCCCAGCAAAGGCGGGAATTCAAGAATTCTCACTGCAGCGGCTGCGTTGCCGGGTTCGCCTGATTTCAGTCCTTTCTCAGGTGTCGAAAGCAGCCGCAGGTCATCAACGAGCCGGTCTGCGTCCGGAAGCCCCGGAGCGACCGCGAGGACGATTCCGCAGTCACGCGCACTCGCGCTTGGCCGCATGGCGAGAGTCAGGGCGAGAAAAGCGTCCGAAGCACCCGTCAGCGACGAAATCGCCACAGCCCCGCCTTTTTCCAGTGCGGGGGGCGCAAAACGCGACGCGAACAAATCGAGCGCGGAGTTCATAACTCCCGCAATTATATCATATTCTGACTTTTCCGCACAGTGTACCCGGCCCGGACCGCGAGTTCGCGGTCGTCGTCGAAATCGGCGCCTGGAGTGGTGAGGAGCGGCCCCGCTATGCCGGCGGACATTCCGACATAGATGCATTTCGCGGCAGTTTCGTCCGTCATGTCGCGCCGTCCGCCCGCGAAGCGCAGAGGAGTAGATGGGTTCACGAGCCGCAGAAGGGCGACGGAGTCCACAACGCGCTCGGGGTCGAGAATGCCGCGTTCGGCGAGTGGCGTGCCCGGAATCGGATGCAGCACGTTTACCGGTATGGAGTCCGGCGCTATCTCCTTGAGCGCGAACGCGAACTCGACGAGCTGCTCGTCCGTCTCTCCCATGCCGATGATCCCTCCGCAGCAAATCTGGAAGCCGAGCTTCTTCGCGGCGCGGAGGGTTGCGAGTTTCTCCGCGACGGAGTGGGTGGAGCAGAGGGACGGGAAAAGCGACGGCGAGGTCTCGAGGTTGCAGTGGATGCGTTGCAGTCCCGCGTCGCGGAGCTTGATCAGGTCCGGCTCCGAGAGAAGCCCGAGCGACGCGCAAAGTCCGATGTCGGCGGCGTTCCTCATTGCGCGCAGCGCCGCGCACACGTCGTCGACGTCCGACGGGGACAGTCCCCGTCCGGAGGTCACTATGCCGATTCTGTCCGCTCCGTTCGCCTCCGCTTCCTTTGCGGCCTTCACGCACGCCTCTGCGCCGACCCAGCCGTAGGATTCGCATCCGGTCTTCCAGTGGGCGGACTGTGCGCACCACTTGCAGTTCTCGGTGCAGCGTCCGGACCGCGCGTTGATGATTGCGCAGAAATCGAATCTGCGCTCCACGCAGCGGAGCGTCGTCTCATGCGCGCGCTCGCGCAGCTCGCCGCGGCGTTCGGGCGCGAGCAGCGCAAGCGCCTCCTCGCGTCCGATGCCCCCAACATCTCTCGTTTCGTCTGTCATTGACGGTTATTATAGCAAAACGGCGTGCTTCGGGGCTATAGGACATGCCGATTGGAAGCCATTGGGCTCGTCGTGGGGCAACCTGCAAAAGCAGCTTTTTCAGCTTTTGCCGTCGTTGCCGTTGATTTTTCCGCCGCGTTTTGGGAGAATATCGTTGTAATTCATCCCACCAAAGGAAAGGAACTGTTGTAATGAAGATCGCCGTACCGGCACTCGTCTCCGCCGCATTGGTCGCGCTGAGTTGCGCAGCCGCGGATGTTTCGCGCCACGCTCCGGTCAAGGTCATACTCGACTCCGACATGATCGAGGACTACGACGACATGGGGGCCATATCCATACTCCATGCGCTTGCGGATGCCGGTGAGTGCGAGATCCTCGCGACGGTGAGCTGCACGCGCGACAACGGATCGGTCGCCGCGATAGAGATATGCAACGCGTACTACGGGCGGCCCGACATTCCGGTCGGATGCTCCAAGCTGCCGTCGGCGGTGAAGGGTGCTCCCGGCGGACACCGCAAGTTCCTCGATCTCCAGAAGAAGTATCCCGGCAAGTTCAAGTACGCGAACAGCGAACAGGCGCCGGACGCGGTCGACGTCTATCGCCGCGTGCTTGCCGCGCAGCCGGACGGAAGCGTCGTCATCTGCTCGCTCGGCTTCCTCTCCAACATGCGCGCGCTCCTCGAGTCGAAGGGTGATGCGCACTCCCCGCTCGACGGAAAGTCGCTCGTCGCAAAGAAGGTGAAGAAGTGGGTCGCGATGGCCTGCTTCTATCCGGAAGGGCACGAGTACAACTCCGACGGAGACGCCGTCTCCTCGAAGATCGCGCTCCGCGACTGGCCGACGCCGATCGTCATCACCGACTTCCAGTACGGACGCCACCTCTACGCGGGACGCGCGATTGTGGAGTCCGACATCGAGAACAGCCCGGTCAAGGACGTCTTCAAGGCCGATCTCGCTCCTCGCGAGGCGATCAATCCGCGCTCCTGGGATCAGCTTGCGGGTCATCCGTCCTGGGACGAGAGCGCAGTGCTCATCGCGGTCCGCGGCGAGGAGTCGTACTTCGCGATCGAGAACGGATTCTACGAGATGCTTGACGACCACGGGCACGACATCTGGCGTTACGACCCGAAGTCGCCGAGCTGCCGCGTCCTCCAGAAGACGCCCCGCATCGAAGTCGGCAAGATCATCGACGAGCTCATGCTCCGCAAGCCGAAGACCCCCTGGGGCAAGCGCTGATTCCAGCACCAAACACCCAACTTCAAACTTCAAACTTTAAACTTCAAACTTTAAACTGCTCTTATGTACTACTGTTCTAACTATACCGTCGCCGTCCTGCTGTGCGTCGTCACGATGTTCTGCTGGGGCTCGTGGGGCAACACCCAGAAGCTCGCCGGCAAGACCTGGCGCTACGAGCTCTTCTACTGGGACTACGTGATCGGCATTCTGCTCTTCTCGCTCGCGATGGGCCTGACGATGGGCTCGTGCGGAGACGGCGCCGCGTGGGGATTCGTCGCCAACCTGAAGGCGAGCTTCGGGACGACATGGCTGTGGCCCCTCGCGTCCGGAGTCGTCTTCAACCTGTCGAACATCCTCCTCGCCGCGGCGATTGCTGTAGCGGGAATGTCCGTGGCGTTTCCGGTCGGCGTGGGGCTCGCACTTGTCGGCGGCACGCTCCTCAACTACGCGGTAAAGAGGCAGGGCAACGCCGCGATGATAGCTCTCGGGCTCGTCCTGATCGTCTCGTCCATCGCGTGCAACGCGCTGGCGTTCCGCGCGAAGCAGTCCGCCTCGGGCGGAACGGGCGACGCATCCGCGACGAAGAAAGGACTCATCCTCGCTGCGGTCGCTGGCCTTCTCATGATGTGGTTCTCGCCGCTCGTCAACAGGGCGATAGACCTCACGTTCGCGAAGGAGGCTCCTGACGCCGGACTGATGACGCCGTACACCGGTTTCTTCCTCTTCGCCATAGGAATCTTCATCTCGAACTTCGTCTTCAACACCGTCGCGATGCGCAAGCCCGTGCAGGGCGAGCCGATTCTCGACGGCGCGAAGCGCTACTTCGGCGGGTCTGTTCCGACACATCTCGTCGGCGTTCTCGGCGGGTGCATCTGGGGAATGGGCACGCTCCTCGCGTTCGTCTCTGGTGGAGCGGCGGGTCCGGCGATCTCGTATGCGCTCGGACAGGGCGCGACGCTCGTCTCGGCGCTCTGGGGCATCCTCGTGTGGCGCGAGTTCGCGGGCGCGCCTAAGAAGTCCGCTCTGCTCAACACAGCCATGTTCATCCTCTTCGTAGCAGGTCTCGCCTGCCTCATCATGGCCGGTGCTTGATGCCGATCAACTTTTCAACCTTTCAACCTTTCAACCTTTCAACTGATATGAAGATAGTCGTTCTTGGAAGCACCAACACGGACATGGTCATCACGGGGAAGAAGATCCCCGTGCCGGGCGAGACGGTTTCGGGAGGAACGTTCCTCATGAATCCGGGCGGGAAGGGCGCGAACCAGGCCGTGGCCGTCGCGCGGCTTTCCGCGAAGAAGGGAGCGTGCGTATTCATCGCGAAGGTGGGCGACGACCTGTTCGGACGCGAGAGCGCGGCGCGCTTCAGGAAGGATACCATCGACGCGAAGCTCGTCGTCGACCGCGAGAATGCGTCCGGAACGGCGCTCATCCTCGTCGACGCGAAGGGCCAGAACGTCATCTCCGTCGCGCTCGGCGCGAATGCGACGCTCTCTCCCGCCGACATAAAGCCGTTTGAGAAGGACATCAAGTCGGCGTCGGCGCTCCTCATGCAGTTGGAGACTCCGCTCGAGACCGTGGCGCGTGCTGCGGAGGTCGCGCACGCGGCGGGGGTTCCGGTGATCCTGAACCCCGCGCCGGCTCGCAAGCTTCCGCAGCGGCTCCTGAAGCTAGTGGACTGGATCACGCCGAACGAGAGCGAGGCGGAGCTGCTGACTGGCGTGAAGGTGACGGACGGCGCGAGCGCGCGCAAGGCGGCGGCGAAGCTGAAGGCCAAGGGCGTCGGACATGTCGTGATCACGATGGGCTCGAAGGGCGCGTACTGCGGGGACTGCGACAGGCTCTTCCCGTGCCGCAAGGTGAAGGCCGTCGACTGCGTGGCCGCAGGCGACACGTTCAACGGCGCGTTCGTCGTTGCGCTCGCAGAGGGACGTTCCTGCGCGGAGGCGATCGCGTTCGCGCAGAAGGCTTCGGCCATCTCCGTGACGCGTCCGGGCGCGCAGAGCTCCGTTCCGTTCCGCCGCGAAGTTTCCGCCTGACGCGACAAGCCTGTTCCTGGGTGCCTGGTGCCCGTGTCGGGTGCGGCCGGTTTTTTGTATCGCGCAAGCCAGAGTCGGTATTGCGCCTCAAAAATAGCCCGAACGGGTTATTGTTGCCTTCTGCAAATTACTGTATAATTCTGGGCGTGAAGTCGGAAATTTCCGACCGAAAGCGAGAAAGGAACCAGAACATGAAGAAGCTATTTGCGGCAGCGGCATTCGCGGCGACGACGGCGTCGGCGCTCGCGGTAAACCCCATCGTCACGCACAAGTACTCGGCGGACCCGAACGCGTTCGTCTGGAACGACCGCCTGTACGTCGTGTGCAGCCACGACCTCGACGGACAGAAGGGCTTCGAGATGAACGACTACGTGCTCCTTTCCACTGACGACCTCGTGAACTGGACGGACCACGGCGACGTCTTCACCGGCGGAAAGGACGTCAAGTGGTGCTGGAACCTCTACGCCCCGGGCGCGGCGGTGAAGGACGGCAAGGTATACCTCTACTATCCCAACTCGGGCGGCCCCATCGGCGTCGCGGTTGCGGACCGTCCGGAGGGCCCGTACGTCGATCCGCTCGGGAAGCACCTCATCGGACGCGAGATGCCCGGCTGCGACTCGTGCTGGGTGTTCGATCCCGCGGCCTTCGTTGACGACGACGGCAAGGCGTATCTCTATTTCGGCGGCAACGGCGACACGATGGCGCGCGCGGTGAGGCTGAACGACGACATGACGAGCGCGCAGTTCCCGGGCGTCATGATGAAGGCGTCGAAGGACGGCAAGGAGGCGACGGCGATGCCGTTCTTCTTCGAGGCGTCGTACATGCACAAGCACAACGGAAAGTACTACTTCTCCTATTCCGCGAACTTTCCCGACCGCGGCGCATCGATCGACTACGCGATAGGCGACTCTCCGCTCGGTCCGTTCGAGTGGAAGGGCGCGATCCTCCCGAACTGGGCGGACAACTCGTGGAACAACAACCACCACTCCATCGTCGACTTCCGCGGAAAGACGTACATCCTCTACCATTCGCGCCTTCTCTCGAACAGGCAGGGGCACAACAACGTCTTCGAGCGTTCGGTGTGCATCGACGAGCTTAAGTACAACGACGACGGAACGATCGTGAAGGTCGTCCCGACGCAAGAGGGACCGAAGCAGCTCAAGCCGCTCGACCCATTCGCCGCGAACCGGTCCGTGACGATCTGCCAGGACGAGAAGGTGAAGGTCGTGATGGCGGACGTGAAGGGCAAGTCCACGAGCGTCGTCAGGGCGAGTGCGGACGGCGCGTGGGTCAGATACGCGGGCTTCGCGTTCAAGTCCGCCCCGCGTTCGGTCAAGGCGCTTGTCCGCGCCAAGGGCGGCGCGAGGCTTGAGGTGCGCAAGGGCGCGGTGGACGGACTGGTCGCGGCGACGCTCGACATCGGGGACACGAAGGGCGCTTTCGCTGAAGTCTCGGCCAAGGTGAAGGGCATTGGCGCGGAGACGTGCGACCTCTACTTCGTGTTCACGGGCGCGGCAGAGGGCGTCGAGTTCGCGTCCTACTCTTTTGCGCGCTGAGGCGCGTCGCGAAGGCATCGACGGCACCTGTCTCCGGGGCGGTCGCCGCATTTAATGTTCCCGTCGGCGTAGCGGCGAGGCGGATTTTTTGATAGAATATCCTCCAAATTTCAAATGGGCTAGAAGGAGGATTCATGAAGAAAATCGCATTGCTGGCAATGGCTGTGTCCTGCGGCGCATATGCTGCGGAGGTCAACGACTGGGAGAACCCGGCCGTAAACTCGATCGGCAGGCTTCCCGCGAGGGCGTACGCGATGCCGCTCGCGGACGAGGCGGCGGCGCTCACGGGTGCGCTTGAGCCGGACACGCCGTTCGTCATGTCGCTGAACGGCGACTGGAAGTTCCGCTGGGTAGGCGACCCCGCGCGGCGTCCGCTCGACTTCTGGAAGACGGACTTCGACGACTCCGCCTGGGCGACGATCGACGTGCCGAGCTGCGTGGAGATGCGCGGATACGGCATTCCGATCTACACGAACATCCGCTATCCGCACAAGTTCGAGTGGCCGAAGATCCTCGACCGCGACTCCGGCACGCCAGACTACAATCCCGTGTCCAGCTACCGCCGCACGTTCGTCGTTCCCGAGGCGTGGAAGGACCGCGAGGTGATCCTGCGCTTCGACGGCGTGTATTCCGCGTACTACGTCTGGGTCAACGGGCAGCGCGTCGGCTATGCCGAGGACTCCAAGCTCCCCTCCGAATTCAACATCACGCCGTACCTGAACAAGACGGCAGTGAGCGGCACAGCGAGCGAGCGCAGCGGAGGGAGCGAAGCCGCGAACCTCCTTGCTGTCCAGGTGTTCCGCTGGTGTGATGGAAGCTATCTCGAGGACCAGGATATGTTCCGCTTCTCGGGCATCTTCCGCGACGTCAAGTTGTGGGCGATGCCGAAGGGCGGAATCTGGGACTTCAGGGCGAATGCAAAGTGCAAAATCGAAAACGGAAAATGCCAGGAGGCGGTGCTCTCTGTCGAGGGGATTGACGGCGAGTGGTCGGCGAAGCTGTACGACGCGTCGAAGAAGCCCGTCGCGGCGTTCGACAGCCGCCGGGCGGCGGCAAAGGTGGCGAACGCGCGCCTTTGGAGCGCGGAGGATCCGTATCTCTACACCCTCGTCGTCAAGAAGGGCGACGACATCCGCGCGAGGAAGGTCGGCTTCAAGGAGCAGAAGATCGTCGGCAACACGTTCTACGTCAACGGGATGCCGGTCAAGCTCAAGGGAGTCAACCGCCACGAGACGAATCCGGACAACGGACGCGCAGTCACGCTCGAGGACATGGTGAAGGACGTGACGCTCTTCAAGCAGTTCAACATCAACACGGTCCGCACGTGCCACTATCCCGACCACCATCTCTGGTACGACCTGTGCGACCGATACGGAATCTACGTGATCGCCGAGGCGAACGTGGAAGGCCATGAGGCGGGGTACGGCGACAAGGGGCTCGGGCGCTTCAAGGAGTGGGAGCCGTCGATTGTGGAGCGCAACCGCCGCCATGTCGAGTTCTACCGCAACCATCCCTCGGTGACGATGTGGTCGCTCGGCAACGAGACGGGACACGGCGACTGCTTCCGCGCGGCCGCCAGGGCCGTCAAGTCCGCCGATCCCACGCGCCCCGTCCACTGGGAGCAGGGCAACAAGGACGTCGACGTCGACTCCACGATGTATCCTGCCGTGGAATGGCTTGAGAGGCGCGGCTGCCTCGGCGACGAGAAGCCGGACGCGAAGGGCCTCGCCGAGAAGTACGGCGATCTCCTCGAAGGACACACCGCCGGGAAGCCCCACATTATGTGCGAGTATGCGCATGCGATGGGCAACGCCGTAGGGAATCTGAAGGAGTACTGGGACGTGATATACTCCCATGCGTCGCTGATCGGCGGCTGCATCTGGGACTGGGTGGACCAGGCGATTTGGAAGTACACGGACAGGACCGATCCGAAGACCGGACGCCGCGAGCGCTATCTCGCCTATGGCGGAGACTTCGACGACTTCCCGAACGACGGCCCGTTCTGCGACAACGGCGTGGTCGATCCGTTCAGGAACATTAGCCCCAAGCTCGTCGAGGTCGGACATGTCTACCAGAACCTCCTCGTCGCGAGGAAGGGTGCCGCGTTCGAAATCGAGAACCGGTTCTGCTTCACGGATGCGGATGCGTTTGACGGACGCTGGACGCTTCTCGCCGATGGCGAGAAGGCGGCCGAGGGTGCCTTCGAGGTTCCGCATGTCGCGCCGCTCGCGAAGGGGGCTCTCGCGGTTCCCGCGCTTGACGCCGCGCTGGCGACCATCGGGGCTGAAAAGGAGATATTCGTCAACTTCGAGTTCCTCACGAAGGCGGACGCGCCCTGGGCGAAGAAGGGTCACGTCATTGCACGCGACCAGCTGCTTCTCAACGAGAAGCCGGTGGCCGAAGAGAAGGTAGACGCCGGCGCGGACTTTGGCGTTGACGAGGAAGGTGACGAGGTGACGGTGGAGCGCGGCAAGACCTTCGCCGTGTTCAGCAAGAGGACGGGTACGCTCAAGCTCCTCGTAATGAAAGGCGCAAAGGTGCTAGAGGACTTTGACGGCATCGTCGCGGGACCGCGCGTCACCTGCGCGCGCGCCTTCACCGACAACGACCGCTGGATGTATTTCGGCGACAGCTGGGGAGAGAACCGCGCAAAGAGCTTCGAGCGCGCCGGCCTGACGCAGATTGCGTACCATCCGTGCGGACTGACAGTAGACGGATGCACCGTCCGCACGAAGGTGTCTGTAGACGGCGCGAAGGGTGCGGGATTCCTGCATGAGTGCGAGTGGACGTTTGCGTCCGACGGATCTTTAGCCCTCAAGAACAAGGTGACTCCCTTCGGACGCATGCCGGAGGCCCTGCCGAGACTTGGCCTCACTGTCAACCTTGCGCCCGGATTTGAGAACATGGCGTGGTACGGACGCGGTCCGTGGGAGAACTACATCGACCGCAAGACCGCGAGTTTCATTGGAATCTGGCGCTCTACGGTGACGGAGCAGTTCACGCCGTACGTGCGCCCGCAGGACTGCGGAATGAAGTGCGACGTCCGCTGGGCGGAGTTCACCGACGCGCACGGAAGGGGCGTGAGGTTCTCCGCCAGCGAGCCGATGTTTGTGCAGGCGCTGCACTACGGATGGGAGGACCTCCTGTTCTCCAGGCATCAGAACGGACAACGCCGTATGCATTCGCCACTTGTGCCGCGTGAGGATGTCGTCCTGAACCTCGATGTCCGGCAGACTGGTCTCGGTGGAGCGAGCTGCGGGCCGGGTCCGATGGAGAAGTACCGCTTCGACCCGAATGCTCCCGTCGAGTGGTCTGTCAGGATCGAACGCGTGGGTAAATAAACTTTTTTCAAAAAAGTTAAAATACCCCCTTGCGCGGCTGAACGAAAATATGATATACTATGTATCACTTTTCGGAGCAACGGGGTTGTGGCGCAATTGGTTAGCGCACTGGACTGTCGATCCGGGGGTTGCGGGTTCGAGCCCCGTCGACCCCGCCAATCTGAAAAGAAAGGCGATTGCCTCGTGGTGTAATGGTAGCACCGCAGATTCTGATTCTGCTTGTTGGGGTTCGAGTCCCTGCGAGGCAACCATCATAATTCCCGATAAATTACAGAGCAGGCCACCGAAAGGCAATCTTGTAGCAGAAAAGGCACGGTTGGGACCGTGCCTTTTGTTGCTTTTCTATGTAAGGCTCTTGCTACTGCTGTGCAGGGATGAGCCAGTCGGACGTCTCGCCGTTGATCTCTAGGGGGACGTTGAAATGGTCTGCTGCGAGCGGTGTCGTCGGGGCCTTGGGCACGGCGTCGGCCTTCGGTGTAGCGTCGGCCTTTGGCGCGGCGTCAGTCTTTGGCTTTTCTGCACGCGGTTTTTCGGCAGGATGCCGGACCTGGGGCTGGGCGAGGATTGGAGCTTCGGCCTCTGCGGGAGGCAGAGAGTCGAGGAGAGCGTCGATGTCGTCGTCCTTGGAGTCGTCGTCGCCGTCATCGTCATATGCGCCGAAGTAGCTTATGGCGCCGCCGGGTGCCTTTGCCTGTGGCAAAGGCTTCGCCGGTTTTGAGGCGCGGGTCGGCATCTTGGCGGTCTGTGCCGCCGGGGCCGCATCGACGGCTGCAGCGCCGCCTTCAAGCTTCTCGTAGTATTCTGGATAGAGCCTGCGGCGGTGGAGTTCGATCTCCTGCTGGCGGAGTTTCTCCTTCTCTGCGGCGAGCTTTTCCTTTTCGGCTTTGAGGCGGGCGCTCTCCTTCTCCAGCCGCAGCGCTTCCGAATCGATTTTGCGCTGAAGCGCCGCCTGTGCCTTGGAGGGCTCCGCCGGGACTTCGGTCCGCGCGGCCGCCTGTGCCGCAGCGAGCTGCGCGGCTGCGGCCTTCTCGCGCTGGTCGGACATCTGCTTCTGCAGTTCGACCAGCGTGTCTGTCATCGCCTTGAGCGCGGCGTCGTTTGCTGGAGCTGGCGCGGGCTGTTGGACGATCACGTTGTGCCTGTCGTTGCTCTTCATTACGTATTCGATGAGGCGGTCGTTCAGCGACTGGTTCTTGCCGCTGACGTCCTTGAGCACGAGGAGGAAGACCGTAATCATGACGGTCATTAGGAACCCGAAAAATACGCACAGCATAAGCATGCGTTTGCGCGCTTTGTTCTGCTCCGCGTCGATGTACTGCTGGAAAGCCTTCAGCACGGGGAAGTCGTCGAGGCCTTCCTGTCCGTATATGCTGACGGCACTTGTGTTGCTCTGGTTGTCGCTCATAGTGGAAATTATACCACAGACTGCGCTTCCGCGCCACCAGGTTTAGAATGGTCTCGGGGCCCTGAAATATCCCCAGTTTTCGGATGGCTGTGTAAAGCACACCCTTGAAAACATTG
>JAEDKA010000035.1 GCA_016296065.1 Kiritimatiellia bacterium | reverse complement strand
CAATAAAATCAGGCATGCGACTCATTTCGTGGGTCAAAAACTGGGGATATTCCAGCAGCTATTCTTGGAGGTTCCCCAATTTTACTTTGGGCTGCCGAACCTTTGCGACCCCTGCGCGGTTTTGGAAAAACTCCGACGGTTGATGTTCTCGCTACCGCTCCACGGCTTCGCGCTTTTCAACCACGATCAAGTGACTCCATTCATAGTGTTTATAGCGGCCTTCGGCCGATTTATGCGCAGCAGTCGCATCTCCAATACTCCAACCTTCCATCCGGCACATATACAGCCGTTGAAGCATCGCGAAGCTGCGGAGCGGTAGCGAGAGCCTGAACGGTCGGAGTTTGCTTAGATAATCGGCAAAGGAGTTTTCACTTATCGCAAAACTGAAAATGACACTTCATCTTTTATTTCCATGGGCATGCCGATTTGCGGGCCTGGAAAAATGGGGGACCTCAAACAGCTATTCTCAATCCTATTAATCTTGCTTAAACCTCTCCACGCTCTACGTGTTCTATACGACTGAAAAACTTTCGCGTATTTCTTCATTCGTCAGATGGAAACGCGCAAGATGCGCGTTTTACCAGGGCGACGTTCTCGGGTTTTCTGTGTATTTCGTGGTTCACTCTTTTGACGCGGCTGGAAGCCGCGTCTCCATGTCATTCGCTACAAGCCACTTCTTAATTCTGTCAATTCTGTTAATTCTGTCTAAAACAACCACGGCACCAGCATACCAATCCATCACTCGAACAATCAAACAATTCCTCCACACTCTACACAGCTGAATAACTGCTTCAAACGCGCAGGATCCGCGTTTTACCAGGGGCGGCTACCCATTGCTCAGCGGTTGGGAACGCGCAGGATGCGCGTTTTACCAGGGGAGGCTTTCTCGGGTTTTCTGTGTATTTCGTGGTTCACTCTTTTGACGCGGCTGGAAGCCGCGTCTCCATGTCAATCTGCTCGGCAACTTCTTAATTCTGTAAATTCTGTTAATTCTGTCTAAAACAAACGCGACACCAGCCTATCAATCCGTCAATCCATCAATCCGTCAATCAAACAATTCCTCCACGCTCTACACAGCTGAATAACTGCTTCAAACGCGCAGGATGCGCGTTTTACCAGGGGTGGCTATCCATTGCGTTGTGGGTGGAAACGCGCAGGATGCGCGTTTTACCAGAGGCGGCTTTCTCGGGTTTTCTGTGTATTCCGTGGTTCACTTTGCTGACGCGGCTGGAAGCCGCGTCTCCATGTCATTCGCTACAAGCCACTTCTTAATTCTGTAAATTCTGTTAATTCTGTCTAAAACAACCACGACACTAGCCTATCAATCCGACAATCAAACAATCAAACAATCAAACAATTCTCAGCGGCTTAGGCAAGCAGTTCGCATCGCCCGGGAGCGCCATCGGCGAGGTTCGCGTCCGCGCCTGCCGCGTGGGCATTATTAACTCTTTGGTTATCTTCACCGTCAAAAAAATTTCGCTCCTCCCGCTCGCGCAGGTCGGGGAAGAAATCCATCCTTAGCGCGGACGCCAGCCGGGCGGCCGTGCGGAAGGAGAAGTTCACGTCCTGATGCAGCACTTTCGTGATGTACGGACGCGACACGTGCATCCGCTTCGCAAGTTCCGTCTGCGACATGCCCAGCTCCTTCATGCGCAGCAGAATGCGACGCAGGAACGCCGATCCGACTCTGTCAAGCCCTTCCATTTCCGCTGTCCAGCCGTTCCGCGCGCAACTGCCTAACCCGCCTATCATGGCTCTTGGCGATACGCTCTCGCCCCGTGGAGTATGCAGCCGAATACTTCACTTTCGCCCTCAAGGGCTTATATAGGGAATGCCGGTGCATGGTGCATCAACATTTATGGTGGATATTTTGACCTATTAGTTAACGGCTGTCAAGGGCGGGAGGGAGGCTTTCGGGAACGCGGGTGCACCGAGAGATTTATGCGAGAGCG
Organism: Kiritimatiellia bacterium; assembly: GCA_016296065.1. Taxonomy (GTDB): domain Bacteria; phylum Verrucomicrobiota; class Kiritimatiellia; order RFP12; family UBA1067; genus UBA1067. The sequence goes on along the minus strand of JAEDKA010000035.1, from coordinate 36,017 downwards.
TGGCAAATTGCCAGGATTTGCGCATTGCGCATATATTGGAGTATATGTGTGTTTGGCGCTGACGCGCGACCACGAAGCGCAGTGCATCTGACGCGCGGCCTCGCCGCTTGAGACGACGCGTCGCCGCCGGGGCTTGAAGGTCGCTCGGAGGTTCCGTCGGTTTTATTTAATGGGGACAGCTCTGCCCATGCGACCTTCGCCCGTCGTCCACGCGTCGTCTCGACCTTCGGTCAGCGCCAGTTGCACCGCGTCACGAAAACCTGCCTACGCAGGACACGAAAAGACACGAAAAGGTGCACTCCCCCCTTTGGTGAAGCCCACGTAGTGGGCGTTTTCGTGCACCGCGAAGGCGGGCTTTCGTGCCACGGGGCTTGCCGAGAGCCGAAGTCAGAAAGTTCGCGGAGGCGCGCGGCGAAGGTCGCACCACTCGGCAAGCCGCCGTGGTTCGTGGTCGCGCGTAGCGCCAAACACCCCAGCAGAGGCAATACAGCGACTGTTGTCTCTGAATAAATATCTCTTTGCACCCCGGAAACGCGCAGGATGCGCGTTTTACCAGGGGGTGTCTTTCGGAAACGCGCAGGATGCGCGTTTTACCAGAGGGGGTGTCTTTCGGAAACGCGCAGGATGCGCGTTTTACCAGGGGGATGTCTTTCGGAAACGCCATTCGACTTATGCGTCTGCCGGGCGGGCGGATCATTTGTAAACCTTGCGTTAACGCACCGCCCCCACGCGGGCGATTAATTTGGTATAATATATAGTTAAAAGCATCCACAATGGGGATACGTCAATGAATCCGATTTCAAAACCTGACTACATGCCTGTCGAGGAACTCAGAAAACTGCAGCTTTCGAAGCTGCAGGAGCTGATTCCGTACGAATATGAACACGTAGCGCTTTTCCGCCGTCGCTGCGACGAAAAAGGTGTCAAGCCGCGCGACCTCGTCACTCTCGCCGACCTCGGCAAGTTCCCCTTCATGAAGAAGACCGATCTTCGCGACGAATATCCGCTCGGACTCACCGCCGCGCCGATGTCGGAGATCAACCGCTTCCACTGCTCTTCCGGCACGACCGGCAAGCCGATCTGCATTCCGCAGACGGCCGAGGACGTGAAGATCTGGACGGACGGCGTGATGCGCTGCATGGCGATGTACGGCATCACCAAGGACGACGTGGTGCAGGTCTCGTACGGATACGGACTCTTCACCGGCGGACTCGGCGCGCACTACGGCGCTGAGGGCCTCGGGTGCGCGGTGCTCCCCACGAGCGCCGGCAACACCGAGAAGCAGATCATGCTCATGCGCGACCTGGGCGTGACGGTCATCTGCTGCACCCCGAGCTACTTCCTCCACCTCGCGACCGTCGCGGAGAAGATGGGCGTTGACTTCCGGCGCGACACGAAGCTCAAGCACGGCGTCTTCGGCGCGGAGCCGTGGACGGACGAGATACGCCAGAGAATCGAGGCGATCTCCGGCATCACAGCGCACGACATCTACGGACTCACCGAGATCGCAGGTCCGGGCGTAGCGGGCAACTGCCCCTACTGCCACGGACTCCACGTCTGGGAGGACCATTTCTATCCGGAGATCATCGACCCAGACACGCTCGAGGTCCTGCCCGACGGCGAGGAAGGCGAACTCGTCTTCACGACGCTCGACCGCCGCGGAACGCCGATGGTGCGCTACAGAACGCGCGACCTTTCCCGTCTGCAGACAGGGACGTGCAAGTGCGGACGCACCATGCGCGTCATGGACCGCGTCCATGCGAGAAGCGACGACATGCTCATCATCCACGGCGTCAACGTGTTCCCGAGCCAGATCGAGGCGTGCCTCATGAAGGTGCCCGAAGTCGCGCCTCACTACATGATCGAGCTTTCGTCCACCGACACGATGGACCGCTTCGAGATCAAGGTCGAGGTCACGGCCGAGGCGTTCTCCGACACGATCTCCGCAATGGAGGCGATCAGGAAGCGCGTCGCCGCGTCGATCAAGGAAATCGTGGGGCTGAGTCCGAAAATCACGCTCGTCGCTCCCGGGACGCTTCCGCGCAGCGAGGGCAAGATCAAGCGCGTAGTCGACAACAGGAAGAAATGAAAGAGTTCTTCAAAGGCGTGCGAAAGCACATCGGCAAGATGGACGCCGAACGGCTCAGGGAGCAGTTCGGACATGTTGCCGATGCGCTCGAACGCTCCGAAACGCTCTTCAGCGCGCTCAAGGAAGGACTCGTAAGAATCGACCAGGACGGACAGGTCGTGCAGAGCAATCCGGCGGCGCGCGAACTTCTCGGCCTCGCGCCGGAGGAGATGCTGCCGACGCTCGGTCTTCCGCTCGGCAAGTCGTCGAAGCGCGAAATCACGGTGACGTATCCAGAAAAGCGGTCACTTGAAATCCAGACCATCCCCTTCGAGGACGAGACGATAGTCTATGTGCGCGACATAACTGCGGAAAAGGCCCGCACCGAGGAGGAGCTTCGCGCCGGCGCGTCGCGCGCCGTCATGGACCTCGCGGCCGGCGTTGCGCACGAGATCGGCAATCCGCTGAACGCCCTTTCGCTGAACCTCCAGCTCCTCCAGCGCTCCTACAAGGACGATCCGTCGATAGCGGAGTGCCTTGCCCAGGTGGCGAGGCTGGACGGAATCATCCGCGGCTTCCTGCAGGCGCTGAGGCCGCAGAAGCCGAACCTGAGGCCGGGCTCGGTGGCGGATCCGCTGAAGTCCTGCCTCGCGACGCTCAAGCACCAGTTCGAGGAACGCCGCATCACGGTGACGCTCGACATTCCGTCCGCCCTTCCCGCCGTGGCGCTCGATCCGGACCAGATGGAACAGGTCTACTTCAACCTCCTCAAGAACGCGCTCGAGGCGATGAAGGACGGCGGACGCATCGAGATCGCGATCGGCTCGGACGACGACGATGTGACGGTGGCGTTCTGCGACAACGGCGCCGGAATGAATTCCGAACAGCTCGCCCACCTCTTCGAACCCTATCGGACGACGAAGGCCAAGGGAACCGGTCTGGGGCTGATGGTGACGGACCGCATCGTGCGCGCGCATGGCGGCACCATCGCCGCGGAGTCCTCGCCCGGCGAGGGGACAACTTTCACGGTGAGGATTCCGCGACTCGAGCGGAGAATAAGGACCTTGAAATGACGAAGCGCAAGATACTCATAGTCGACGACGAGAAGCCGACGCGCGATGTCATGGCGCGCGCCTTGGGCGCGACGTACGACTGCATGACGGCTCCGGACGCCGAGCAGGCGCTAGCCGTCATCGAGGCGACGCCGGAACTCGCGCTGCTGATATCCGACGTGCGCATGCCGGGCGAAAGCGGCGTTGAGCTGGTGAAGAAGGCGAAGAAGGTCAATCCGTCGCTCGCGTGTATGCTTCTAACCGCATACGGAACCGTTGATCTCGCCGTGGAGGCGATGAAGGACGGAGCGGACGACTTCATGACGAAGCCGATTACGGACCTCGCCCAGCTCGAGCAACGCGTGGCGAACGCCATCAAGTCCGCAGGCCCTGCCCGGGCTACCGCCCCGACAGCCGGCGATTTCAAAGGCGAACTCGAGAGCTTCACGGGCTCCTCGCCCGCGATGCAGAAGGTCTACGAGATGATACGCAAGGTCGCGCCGACAAACGCGACTGTGCTGATAGAAGGCCCGAGCGGATCCGGCAAGGAGCTCGCAGCGCGGGCGATACACAATCTTTCGAAGCGGGCGGCTGGTCCCTTCATCGCGCTCGAATGCTCCGCCTTCGAGGGCGAGCTGCTGAAGTCCGAGCTGTTCGGCTATGTCGCCGGAACCTTCACCGGCGCGCTGAAGGAAGGCAAGGCCGGATGCTTCGAGGCGGCGGACGGCGGAACGCTCTTCCTCGACGAGATCGGCGAAATCGACATGGCGACGCAGATCGCCCTTCTGCGCACGCTCGAGTCGCGCAAGGTGCGTCGCCTCGGAGACGCCGTGGAGCGTCCGGTGGACTTTCGCCTAGTCGCGGCGACCAACCGCAATCTCGCGAAGATGGTAGCCGATGGGTCGTTCAGGGAGGATCTCTACTACCGGCTCAACGTTATCGACCTCAAGACTCCGGCGCTGAAGGACCACAAGGAGGACATTCCCCTTCTCGTCGAGAGGTTCATGAAGGAGTTCTCCGAGAAGAACGGCAGCGAAACTACCGGAATCGACGCCGACGCAATAAAGGCGCTGGAGGACTATCCGTGGCCCGGCAACGTGCGCCAGCTCAGGAACGTCGTGGAGAAGATGTGCGTCCTTTCGTCCGGCGGCAAGCTCACGCTCGCCGACGTTCCCGCAGAGATACTCCAGCCGCCTGCCTCGCCTGCGGCGGCCTCCTCCGCACGCACGCTCGAGGAGACGGAAAAGGCGAAGATACTTTCGGTTCTCGAGGCAAGCGGCGGAAACAAGACAAAAGCCGCCGAGACTCTCGGGATTTCACGCAGAACACTACACAGAAAACTCAATGAATGGGGGATGAAATGAGCATTCTAGCAGCAGTCCTTGCAGTGTCGTTCCTGCAGTTCTTCGAAGCGAGGAACCAGGTCGCCAACTTCGTCATATCACCGCCACCCGAGGGGACAAGCGTCAAGCCGGAACTTCCGGACCTCGTAGTGCGCGACGAGTGTCCCGGATGCGAAGGCAAGGGCAACCTCGTCCTGGAGGAGCCGGACTACGGACAGTCCAAGGGCCGCATCGGTCCGGCCCGCAAGGTGAAAAAGCAGTGTCCGCTCTGCGACGGCAAGGGCAGGCTCCAGGCGTACATGAACCCCGCCGAACTCTCGCGCCAGGTCGCGGCAGACCGCGCTGAGTTCGCCGCGGAGCACCAGGGCAAGGGCGAGATCGCCGTCGGCGAGGCGTTTGTCCCCAACGCGACGTACAAGGAGCTGAGCAAGGAACAGCGCAAGCTCGTCGAGGATGCGTTCGGGCATCCCTGCAAAAAATGCAACTGGACCGGCATCGAGGCCTGCAAGAAGTGCCACGGCAGCGGAACAGTTCGCTGCACCAACACCGACTGCAAGGGCGGATGGCAGGTCGTCAAGACGACGACGGAATCCTCCGTCTCCAAGTCCGGCTCCTCATCCGGCGGAATCCGCTCGTCGGGCGGCTTCCGCTCCAGCGGCGGATCGCGCCGCACCACCCGTAAGGAAACGAAAGTGAACGTATCGCCCTGCCCGATCTGCGGCGGTGCGAAGTTCCTGCCGTGCCCAGAATGCGGCGGACGCCGCGCCCATCCCTGCTCAAAGTGCAGTGGACTCGGAATCAAGACGAAAGGATCGCTGTGAACACGCCTCCACCGCTACCATTTCTTGAATTCATAGGCAAGCTCGGCGAGGGCGGTATGTCCTCTGTCTGGAAAGCCCATGACACAAGGCGCGACGAGATCGTCGCCGTCAAGATCATGAACCGCGACCTCACGGCGAACGAAGAGGACATCGAGCTCTTCCGCGCCGAGGCGCGCACGATGAGCGACATCCACCACATCGGCATCGTGAGGAGCTACGAGCTCAACTGCCACGACGGCTACTGGTACTACACCATGGAATACGTCGACGGCTATAACTTCAGCGCCCTTCTCGACCGCAAGCAGCACCTCTGCGAGGCGGACTGCCTGCTCATCTGCGAGTCAATCGCCGTCGCGCTCGACTACGCGTGGAACGACTTCGGCGTCGTTCACTGCGACATCAAGCCCGACAACATCATGATCAACACGGACGGAGTCGTCAAGCTCACCGACCTCGGGCTCTGCCATACGTTCCAGTACATCAAGGACGGAATGCGCGACATTCCAGAGCACGTCATGGGAACGCCGGCGTACATCTCCCCCGAGCAGGTCTACGGAGACGTCGAGCCCGACTGCCGCGTCGACATCTACTCGCTCGCCGCGTCGCTATACCACCTCGCGACGGGCCGCATGCTGTTCCCCGGCATGACGTCCGAGGACATGATGCGCGCCCACTGCAGCGAGCTTTTCCAGGCGCCGGACCCGCGCGTGTACCGCCCGGACCTCTCCGAAGGCTTCTGCCAGCTCCTTGAGGCCATGCTCGTCAAGAACCGCGACTACAGGCTCTCGTCGTGGAAGGACGTGTGCACGATGTGCCTCGCAATCGAACAGGGCGTCGCCTTCAAGCCGCGCAAGGGCACGAACTCCTCCATGGAGCTTCTTCCCCCGACCGAAAAGCCTGCATCTGCCGTGGCGGACATTCCCGCCCCCGTTGCGGCTACGGACGCAAAGAGCGACGGAAAGCCCGCGCATGAGTCGAAGTCCTCCGTCCCGCAGCCCAAGCAGCGTGTGATGCACCTGTTCACCGGCCGCAAGCACAAGAAGCGCGAGCCGCAGATCCAGATCGACCCGGAGAGCGGAAAGAAGATCCTCAAGAAGCACAAGGCGGTAAATTCCGGCTTCAAGGTCCATCGGCCCGCCGAATGGTGATTACTCCGCGACGATGCGGTAGAAGCCTGACGGAGAGGTGCGGTCGTGCTCGAGCGGAAGGAGTCCGTCCGCCGCCGCCGGACCGTCTAGCCAAATGATCGGCGCGGTCGCGAGGTCCTCGAGCCGCTCGGCGAACCTGTAGCCGTAGCGGATGCCCTTCTGCGCGTTGTCGACGGACAGCACGACCTTCCCGCCTGCGGCGGAGATTCCGCTCAGGTTCGGCGTCTCGCGGAGAAGCGGGACGGCCCTCTCCGCCTCGATCTCCCAGAAGCACGTGTAGCCAAGCTCCTGCTCGGGGAACGTGATTCTGAGTCCCGTCGCGCCAGCCGCGAGGACATCGCCCCAGACCGGCCCGAAGAACACGCAGCGCTTCTTCACGGACGCGTCCATGTAGGGCTCTATGTCGTTCTTCACTGTGGCGTTGACGTTCTTCCCCGAGCAGAACTCGGAGTTCGCAAGCGTCACCCACTCTCCGCCGACGCGCACCTGTATCGACTTGACCGCGATGTCGTTGCGGTTGCCGTCAGGCCACTGCGTCCAGAACCTCACGCTCGCAAGGTCCGTCTCGGGGAACGACCATTCAAGCACCGAGTTGTCAGGCACGAGATACCTGGCATTGTGCTGCTCGTCATAGCCCTTTCCGTCGTCGTACTCCTTCGGATGCTGCGGGATGAGTCCGTCCGTAAGGCAGCCCCAGTTGGATGTCTGCGTCTCCCAGAAAGCCCCGCCGTTGCCCATTCCGGAGCGAATCGTGCCGGGCGTGAACGAAGGCACGCGTCCGTAGATTGCGTTGCGCAGCGGATCAAGGGCAGCGCTTTCGGAGGCGTCCGACCCGAAATACGGCTTTGACGTCGACTGGTTGATTTCGTAACTAGCAGCCTCCGCCACGTTGACGACGTCGGAGAACGAAAGCTTCGAGTATCTGACGATCACGATGCCGCTTCCTCCGCGTCCACCCGTGGCACCCTTGTTCTCGTCGAAATCGTAGCGCGTCGTGTAGCATCCAGCGCCACCACCTCCTCCGCCGAGTCCGTCCGTTCCGTCCCCTCCCGGCACGGCGGTGTTGTTCGAGGTGTTGTTGAATCCGCCGGCGCCGCCGCCGCCAAGTCCGCCGGCCGCGTAGAGCGTGTGGTAGTTCGAGCTCGTTCCGCCGCCGCCACCGCCGCCGTAGCGCACGGCCTCGCCCGTGATGTCGCATAGAGCACCATCGCCGCCCTTTCCTCCTTCGATGAGCCCGAGCTCGTCATTCCAGAACGCCGCGCCGCCCTGCGTCCACGCGCCGCCTCCTCCGCCGCCGGCACCAAGTTCGGGCTTCATGTCGTGACTATGCTGCGAGATTGCAGCACCACCGTCGCGTCCCTGACCGGACGTGCCGCTTCCGGGAGTCGGCGTTCCGGCGCCGAGGTCGACGCGGTGTCCGCCAGCACCTCCGCCGCTGCCGCCGCTGCCGCCTGCGACGCTGCCGTCCCAGTATCCGTTGTTGCCGAAGCCGTACCCTCCGCCGGCGCCTCCGCCGAGCGCGACGAGTCCGAACGCCGTCGTGTCGCCTCCGCGGCCCGACGCGCCGCCTTCGTACGTGGCGCCCGCGCCGCCTGCTCCGACGCGGATGGAGTATTCGCCAGCGCGGACGAGGAGCCCCTGCTCGTAGACGACTCCGCCGCCGCCACCGCCGCCGCCGGCGAGCGTTCCGCCGCCGCCGCCACCGCCGACGAGAAGGACGTCGATGCGGCAGTCGGACGGAACGGTCACAGTGCCCTCTCCGGACCACTTGAGGACCGTCCATTCTCCAGACTGCGACACCTCCGCGCCTTCATAGCCGAGTTCGTCGACAAGCTGCCTGGTGCGCACGTAGTAGAGCGTGCGTCCGTCGGACGAGACGCGCAGCTCGCCGCCGGCAACTGCGTCGCGCGGCGTATTTGCCGCGATGGCGGAGAGTGCGGACGCGTCGCCGTTCCTAATCTCGACAAGCGCAACGGCGCCATCCTCGGGGAACGACGAGTCCCACTCCGCGGGAGCGGAGACTGCGACAGTGACGCCAGATCCCGGAAGCGCGTTGTCGCCTGTCAGCGTAAGGTATGCGCCCTGCGACGTACGCCCCGATGAAGACGGCGAGAAGGTCAGCGCGACGGACGCATCACCGTCACGCGTAATGCGCCCTGCAGTAATGGATCCAGACGCACCGCCTGCGGCAATCCGAGCGGTACCGGAGCCCTGCGCGTAGATGTCGCCGGTGAAGACGACAGTGCCATTCGATGCTTCAAGCAAATCACCCGACGGGGCATATAGAATCGTACCCGATCCGCTAATCGCGCCGCCGTCGCGGGCGCGGAAGACATTGCGGAATCCTTCGTCATGGTAGTTGTTGCGAACAGAGAAGCCCTCGATTCTTCCGCCGTAGATCGCCTCGATAGTGTTGCCGTCGTGCCAGAAGTAGAATCCCGAGCCGTTGAGGTCGAGCGTTCCGCCGCTGACGAAGATGTTGTTGTTTCCGTAGTCGGTGTCTATGGCGCTTCCGTTCCAGCGATTGCGCGAGATGTCCGCCGCGCGAAGGACCGCCCCCTCGTTTAGCGCGATGCGGAGGGTCGAGTTGTCCTTGAGCACGATGTTGAAGAACTCGCCGGAACCGAGGTCGATGCGCGCGTCCGCTCCGCTGAAGACGGCGACGACGTCCTTCGTTCCGTCAGGAGCGAATGCCGAGCCTGGACCGTCCACCGACCCGACGCGCCACTTCGACGCCTCGCCCCAGTAGCCGGACTCGCAGCCGCGGTCCCAGTAGTAGTCGCCAGGCTGTATCGTCGGATCGGAATATTCCTCGACGGTGTACTGCGCCGGCACGGCGAGCCTGAACACCGAGAGGCGCTGCGCGCCGCTTTCGTAGACGACGACGTTCTCGCCGCGCAGCGCGCAGCGCGTCGGCTGGACGAGCCCATCCACGCGCGCAAGCTCCGCGCCTGTGGAGAGGTTGAGGACCTTGAGCGTGCCGGATTGCGGATCGGTGATCGCGATGCGTCCCGCGTCGATGGAAAGCCCGCCGACGGAGATGTTTCCGGGGACAGGCCATTCGAAGAAGTTGGACCATCCGGCGTCGACGACGGGAGTGCCGTCCTCCTTGAAGCGGAAGACATATGCGCGCGCATAGGAGTCGAAGCGGACGAGTTCGTACGTTCCGTCGTTCCGCGTGCGGAAATAGGACCCTACCTCCTCCGCCTCCTCGGAGACGCCGCTCATGTCGAACCTCTGGTCGAACGTCGAGAGCCCCTCCGAGAGGAAGCCGTAGCGCACCTCGCCGTTGCGTCCGAGCGCAACGACCCTTCCGTTCGGCATCGTCGCCGCGCCGTACTCCGTGCGCTGGTCCATCGCGAGCCGCGGGGCGGACTTGGCGCTGTCGCCGATCTTCCAGATGAGTCCGTCGACGTAGACGTATCCCGCATCGTCGAGCGCGATGCTGCGCCCTTCCATGACGACGCCGATACGCCCGACCTCCTCAAGCGCGCTGTCGGCAGCGTTCCAGTTCATGAGGTATGTCGCGCTGCCGACGCTTGCAGAGAGCGCATATAGATTTCCGCCGATGTGCGCCATGCCCGTAGTGCCCATCTCGCCGTTGCGCTCGACGGTTCCGATAAAGTATCCCGAGGCGCCGCCGTGAACGACGCCCGGCTCAGGTTTGAAGGTCGTGCCGTTCATGCGCTTGACGGTGTCTCCGCTGAAACACCACATGGCGTCGCCGGCGAACGTCGCATTGCCGCACGTGAGTTCCCAGTCGCCGAAGAGGTTCTGCGGATCGCCCGTTTCGTATATCGTCCCGTCGTCCCTGTAGGCGAACGTGTGCATCCAGCGGTCTCCGTCGTAGAAGCGCAGAGTGCCGTTCGAATCCCAGTCCATGAGGCCGACGGTGTAGAATCCGGCGCCCATCGGGAATGAGCCGATCTCCCGCGGCCACCCTCCTGGGGCATATTCATGGACTTTGCCGCTCCAGCCGTGCAGAAGTATCTTTCCGTCGCGGGACGAGGCAGAAATGCCGTTCACCGGGATGTGCGGATCGAGCTGCTCGGCGCGGTCTCCGTCGCGCGCGTCAGCCGGAATGCGGTAGAGCTTGCCGGAGCGAGTGTCGTTGGGATATGCCGAAATCGAGCCGCCGGCGATCGTCACTACCGATCCGTCGCCCATGAGCGTCAGCTTGTCGAGTCGCGAGAAAGGCGGCGCGTCGGGAAGAATGTACGTCGCGAGGAGCGTTCCGTCCGGACGGAACTTCGAGACGCGTCCCGTGCCCGTTCCGGCCCAGAGGACTCCGCGCACGGAGTCGTAGACTGGGTTGACGGTGAAGATATGGTTGTAGAAGAGCGGATCCTGCTCGTTCCTGATCGCGCGGAAGTTGCCGGGGTTTCCGATGTAGCCGGCGAAGACGGCGTGGCGCTGGGCGTTGGCGAGGGAGCCGCCGGACCCCGAGCCGCCGTCGTCCGAGCCGAACACCAGCGAACCCCACTTCGCGGGCTGGGGAATGATCTCCTCGGGTATGTCGTTTACGATCGCAGTCGACTTGTTGCTCCAGTAGATGCGCGAGAGATCCACTTCACCTGCGGCATCGCCGAAGATCACGCCAAAGTCCGCGGGGATCGACGTCCCGAGGAGATTGCCGCCGTCGAGTCCGGTGACGGAATGAGGTATCGTGATGTTGGCGACGTAGCGTCCGTTCTCGACGCTCACCGAGACGCCTACGTCGTTCCTGAACGACACGTCGTCAACGTGGAAGGTCCGCGTGGGGCTGTTGTAGTTTCGCGGATTCGCCCCGGCGTCGTCCGTCGTGAACCGATAGCGCACCACGGTCTGGCCGTTTCCGCCGCCCGCCTGCCGCGAGACCTGGATACGCATGAGTCCGGGGACGCCAAGCTGGAAGTCCACGCAGTCGCCGGTCTTGAACATGAGGTACGGGTCGTTGCCGTTGTTGACCCAGGGCGACGACTCCGTTACGGTGTAGCGGAGCTTCAGGTTCTGCTCGTTCCACGCCGCGTCGAGCTTGATGTTGTTCGACCCCGAACTCCACTCTGCGACGCGCTTGAGGCCCTGCGACGAGCCTTCGGAGCGATAGGGCACGACGACGGACGGAGCGGCCCACGCGGTCTCGTCGGCCGTCGGGTTGAGGCGCACGGCCGCGGCGATCTGCGCATCCGTGACGGTGAGCGTCGTCTGCTGCTGCTCGTCGATCCCGTCGAGTCCGGCGATCGTGTACACTCGGCATCCGCCTCCGCCGGCCTGGAGATATGGCGTGCCGTCCGGCCCCTGCGAGAGGGAGCCTCCAAACGGCTCTCCGCCGATGAACGACTCGTCGGCGAGTCCCGCGACGCGGCAGTCGGAGAAGAGCTGGTCGATGAAGACTCCGTCGCTCGTGATCAGGTAGATGACGCCGTGGTTGTTCTGCCACGCGACGACGGTGCGCCCGTTCACGACAACGGAACCCAGCGCGAACAGGAGCGACTGGACCTGTCCGTAAACCGGAAGCGGCGCGTCGTGCGAACCGTGGACGGAAGGATAGATCGAGTCCATGTACCACTGGAGCCGTCCATCGGCGTTGTAGCCGAGCATGTAGGGCGATGTCGTCGGAGATATCACGTAATTCCCGTCCGAGTAGCTCTCGTGGTGCGTAGGGAGCGTGCCGCCGTCGGGCACTCCGTCGCGGCAATGCCTGCGCGAGTTCCATGCGTTCCCGATGGACCAGTTGGGAAGCGAATCCCCTTCCATAGACCCTGCGTCGAAGCGGAGAATCGAAACATGGTCGCCCTCATGGACAGCCATGAGAAAGTCAAGGGACACTATGACCTCGCCCCAGTACGCGAACGCGGCAGATGTGTCGCGCTCGCCGAACTCGACCTCATCCTCGTCTATGAGACCGTTGCGGTTAAGGTCCTTCCACAGCATCGGCGTGTACTCGTCGTACTGGAACGACTCCTCATTGGCCCACCAGAACTTCTTCTTGTACGCATTGTACATAGGCCTGCAGAGGTGCTCTCGCCCGAGAAAGGCGGAGTAGATGCCGGGCGTCGAGACGAGTGCGAGAGGGACGAGTCTGTGGTCCTTCAGTTCGTAGAGTGTCGTCGACTCGTTGTTGGCGAGGACGAACGTGCGGCCTGCGCGGCGGACCCATCTGTACGTGCGGTTCATGTTCTGCGGAACGTTCCACGCGCCGCCGTTCGAGCGGGATTCGGGAAGGAGCTTGCCGGCGATCTGCTCCTCGCCGTTCTGCAGATTGACGTACCACTCGGCGTTTTCCGCGATCCAGTGATGCGAATCAGCCCCGTCCATGCCCGCGCCGGGCGAGCCGTACTGCTCGCTGCCCAGCTTCTCGTACTCGCACTCGCCGCTGTCGACGTTCCAGCGCGAGAGCCGCTTCGGGCTCTGGCGGCGCTCGGTGATCCAGAGCTTGCCGTTCCCGTCCATGCAGAGCGCAGTCGGGTTGACGAGACGGTTTTTGTCCCAGGGCCCGACATAGTCGCCGTCGTTGCTTGAGCCGATCGTCTTGACGAATCCGCCGTTGTCGATGCGGTAGACGTAGACGACGTGATGGCCTTCGTGGAGGCAGAAGAGATGGCTTGAGTTCGCGGCCATGGCGACGGGCTTGGCTCCCGTGCCGAGAGTGTACAGGCGGTACCTGTATCCGTCGGCGCGGATCGAATATATATCGCCGCCGGACGACGCGAACACCTCTCCGTTCGCCATGCACATCGCGCCGGCGTCGTTCATCTCGATCGAGCGGTCGAGGGACCTGACCGTGAACGTGCTCCCCTCCGTGCACGAATAGACGTAGACGCGTCCGTCTCGCCTGTCGGCAACGAACAGATTGCCGTCCTTGAACACGGCGCCGGCGAGCGCGGGCCTGCCGTCACCCGCGAAGTCTGCGAGCTTTATGACGTTGGGCTGGTCGACGTACGACGCATCGGGGACGTTGACCTTGACCTCCGGGCGCCAAGTGCCGTTCCAGTTGTACGCGAACACCTGGAACATGCTCTTGGTGCCGTTTTCGATTTTTCCTTCGCGGACGGAATAGAAGTAGCTTCCGGATCCGTTTACGTGGAAGAGCGCCTCGTTGCCGTAGTTCCAGCTCTCGCCCCATCCGTGGAGCTTCTTTCCGGATGCAGTGTTCATGACGACGGTGGAATCGCCGCCTTCGGTGAACAGGGACGACGCGCTGATTTTCCCGTCGGGACCTGCGACAAGCGAGCGGAAAGGCTCGTGGTTCGGTCCGTACGGCCTCCACAGCTTCTCGCCTCCGTTCGCGAACTGGCCTTTGTATTCGTAGTTGACGCCGCGGTGCGTGACGACGCGGACACGGTACGTTCCCGCAGAGGCCACTGTGCCGTCCTCGTGCCGTCCGTCCCACTCCACCTCGTTGCGCCCCGCCGCGAAGCGTCCGGCGTTGACGAGGTTCCTGACGCGCCGTCCGTCGCCGTCGTCGAGAATCACCGTCGCGCGTCCGTCGTACGGCATGTCGAACGACAGCTTCACGCGCTGAGTCTCCGCCTCGCACTCGGCGACGAAGGCGTCGAGGTCGAACACGGACATGCCCTCCGGACGCGACGGCTCCCTGTCGCCGAGCGCTGGCGAGAAGTACGTCTCGCTCCGACGCACGTTACCGTCCTTCTCCCACGTCACGCGCAGGTAGAGCCTCAATTCGCCCTCGCCCAGAGACTCCGTCGAGACGTCAACGGCGTCGGGGAAGGAGGATATCGACTTCGCCCGTATCCTGGAACGCGCCGCGACCAGCCTCGCCGTCGGCGCAGCGCCGTCGAGTGGTTCCGCCCTCAGCGTTATTCGCATGCCGTCGGACGACATCAAGACCGGCGGCTGCGAGGCGTCCGCGACGGACTTCCACACGTCGCCAGCGGCGGCGTATGAAATGAACGAAAGTGCAACGGCTGCTACGGCGCCGAGAACACGCGACATTGGCATTTTTGCCATACGATTGTCTCCCTGTTCGTTCCCCTAGTGAGCGGAGGATATCCCCTTGCTCCCCCGCTTCTGAGACAATCATAGCAAAAACAAACCAGAAGCGCAAGAAATTGGCGTCTGTTTTGCAGATTTTTTTGCGTCTTTTTTAATCCGTCTATTTTACGCAGCTAATTTATACGCGGCGATTCAAAGCTCAGTGCGGACGCGCGACGACGCGGAACAGCCCCGACGGCGACTCGGCATGCGGCGCGGCAAGCCGCCACCATCCGTCGCCCTGCGTCCAGTTCACTTCGACGTCGCGCCACTCGCCGCTCGGGGCGTCCGCTCGCTGCACGACGAATGCCGCGCGAGTGGAGCGCGCCGCGCTGGATGCGGATGCGTCCTCGGGCAGGACATCTGCCGAACCCGTCCGCACGCGAAGCGCTACGCCGTCCGAAACATCGATCGCGGAAACAGCGAAGGACGACTCCTCGTCGCGCGGATCGAGTCCGAGCCACCACGCCTCCGCGGCGGTGAAGCCGTTTGCGCACTTGTTCGTTCCGGCCGCGACGCACCCTTCCAGGTCTTCGACGCCGTGCGAGAGCGCATTTGCCGCGAACCACGAGTTGGAGACCGTCACGGTAAACGGCGAGCCGGTGTCGTCGACAAGGTCGAACGACGAGACAGGCGCGGCATTCGAGCCCGCGCGGAAACGCATCACGGAGACGCCTCCTGCCGCGATCGTTGCAAGAACATATTTGTCCTGGTAGGACGGAGCGTTCACCTGGACTGCGTACTCCGCAGCGGGGAGCTTCCCGAACACCATGACGAGTCCGTTCGTCAGACCCTCCCCATCCGCGCCGTGTTCCCAGCTTACGCCGCTCTTCCCCGGAGTGTACGCGGTACTCCCGTCGTTGAGAAGTCCGACAACGGTCGCGCTGGACGAATACCTCACAGGCGGCTGCACGGAGTCGACGGTGTTTGCAATCGGATGCCTCACCTGCGCGAACATGCCGCCGTAGTGTCCGACGGATGTTCTGACCGCGACGGCGTTGCTTGCACTCGCCCCGTCGTCCACGAGAGTCTGCATTTCCTCTGGTCGCTTGCCGTCCTTGAAATAGAATGCGTCGTTGAGATATCCGTATGCGATTTTCAGCATGACATCCTGCGCGCCGCTGATTTCAGTCAGGGCCTTCTTGCCGGAATGCAGCACAGACAGCACGGTGGAGTGTATGCGGTTGACGTAGAAAACGCGGTTCCAGAAATCGGAGTCGGAGAGGTTCAGCGGGGAAGCAGAACACGCGTAGACGAGTCCGTCCCAGTAGCCGTAGTCCTTGCTCTCGGCCGTGCCGGCGACAAATATCATGTCGGGAAAATCCTTTCCGCGCCAGCGCCAGTCCTCGGCGAGTTTCCAGAGAAACGACGAGCCGAATTTCATCTGCTTTGTCTGGTATCCCGCCGCAGTAAGCGCAATGCTCTGTCCGAAGTGCGGCGTTCCGAGGGTGACACAGCGATGCGCGAGCTCCGGCGTCTCCGCATAGAGTACGCGAAACACGAGTCCGCCCATGGAATGGCAGATGTAGTCAGGCGCAGGCAGCTCGCTGTCGCGTGAGGAGTCCGCTTCGGGAATTCCCGCCCTCCTGCGAAGCCATATCCGGACGTTCGCGGCAACGCGCGCCGCAATCGCCTCTATCGGCGTGTCTGTGTCGCATCCAAGCGCCGTGAGGCCCGCGTCTGCGCCAGACGGACTGTCGCTGTCTTCGTAGTACTGGAAGACGAGTAGATCGTCCGAGCCGTATCCGGAAGCCTTGAAGTACTTGGTGAAGTCAGACCATGTATCCGCGTCGCCCATGTATCCGTGGAGGAACACGACCGGACGCTTTCCCGACATGTCGAGCGATCTTGCGGACGCGCCGAGGAGAAACTGCTTCGGACGGAGCGCGGCACATTTGCCGCGGACGGATTCCGCGGCCGAGACCTCGCCTCTGCGTGCGAGGCTCGACGCGAGAAGAAGCGCGAGATTAGAATCCCACTCTTCGGCGAGAGCCTCCCTTGCCGCGCGCTCGAAGAGCTCCGCGTCGTCTCTCCAGGCGGCCGCGAGAACAGACGCCTCGCGAGCCCTCCCTTCGCGCCGCAGCGACTGAACCACCGCGTCGCGCGACTCCTCCGGAACGAGAAGAAGCTCCGCACTGAAAGACGCGACGGCGAAGCGCGGCGCAAGCGCCGCG
The DNA here is from genome assembly GCA_016296065.1 of Kiritimatiellia bacterium. Taxonomy (GTDB): domain Bacteria; phylum Verrucomicrobiota; class Kiritimatiellia; order RFP12; family UBA1067; genus UBA1067. Next base: position 19,437 of record JAEDKA010000035.1, on the reverse strand, counting down.
AAAAAGAGGGCGCCGCAGGCAAGTGCGGCGCCTATTCTTTCCTTCTGCATAGAGAAGTCCTTTGGCGTGGAACGCATCACATGCGCGAGACCGCGAAGGCGTATGCGTTCTGGAACATGCGCATCCACGGTCCGTTCTTCTTGAACGAGCCGTCGTTGTACGAGAGCTGGCACGCACGGAACCCGCGCTCGGGGTGCGGCATCATGATCGTCGCGCGTCCGTCGGCGCTCGTGAACGCGGTCTGTCCGCCGAGGGAGCCGTTCGGGTTGTACGGATACCTCATCGTCGCCTGTCCGCGTCCGTCGACGTAGTGGGCCGCGCAGATCGACGGCGCAAAGCCGTCCGTCCACACCCTGCCCTCTCCGTGCGCGACGGCGATCGGAAGGCGCGAGCCGGCCATTCCCTTGAAGAAGATGGACGGGCTGTCCTCGATCTCCACGGTCGCATAGCGCGCCTCGAACTGCTCCGAGACGTTCTTCACGAACTTCGGCCAAAGCTCCGCGCCCGGGATGATGTCCTTGAGCTGCGAGAGCATCTGGCATCCGTTGCACACGCCGAGCGAGAAAGTATCGGGCCTGTGGAAGAACTTCCTGAACATCTCCCGGAGGCGGTCGTTGTAGAGGACCGAGCGCGCCCAGCCGGAGCCCGCACCGAGGACGTCGCCGTAGGAGAAGCCACCGCACGCGACGAGTCCGTTGAAGTCCACGAGGTCCACGCGTCCCGCGATGAGGTCGCTCATGTGGACGTCGACGCAATCGAAGCCTGCGAGCGCGAACGCCGCGGCCATCTCGATGTGTCCGTTGACGCCCTGCTCGCGCAGGATCGCCATGCGGGGGCGCTTCGCGGCGGCGCCGCTGGCGCGGGGCGTCTTCTCGTCAGGATCGAAAGTCAGCTTGAACGTCATCCCGGGATCGGTCTCGTCGAGTCCGTTGTCGTATTCCTCGCGGGCGGAGACGGGATTGTCGCGGAGAGCCTGCATGCGGTACGTCGTCTCGCTCCATGCGCGGCGGATGAACGTGAGGTCCGTCTTGATCGCCTGGCGGTATCCGACGAAAACCTCGAACACGCGGGAGTTGTGCGTGACCGCGCCGATGATGGACGCGGGGACGCGCGCCGTCTTGAAGAGCGCGAGGACTTCGGAGACGTTCGACTCCGCGACCTGCAGCACCGCTCCGGGCTGCTCGTTGAAGAGCTGCGCAAGCGCGTCGCCGTCGGGGAGCTTCGCGATGATGCCGCGTCCGCCCGTGATCGCCATCTCGGCGAGCGTGACGGCGATACCGCCGTCGGAACGGTCGTGGTACGCGAGCGCCTTGCCGGACGCGACGACCTTCTGCATGGCGTTGAAGAAGCGCTTCAGGAGCGACGGGTCTACATCCGCGTGCGTGTTGCCGAGCTGTCCGTACACCTGCGCGAGCGCAGTCGCGCCGAGCGGGGCCTCTCCGTTCGAGAGATCGACGTACACGAGGAACGTCGCCTCGCCCTTCGGATCGGGCTTAAGGTCGGGCGTGAGCGTGAGGCGAACGTCCTTGACCGGAGCGAACGAGCTCACGACGAGCGAGAGCGGAGCAACCTGCTTTCTCGGCGTGCCGTCCGGATCGTTCCAGACGGTGTGCATCGAGCAGCTGTCCTTGCCAACGGGAATCGAGACGCCGAGCTTCGGGCAGAAGTTGAGCCCGACTTCCTGAACGGTGTCGTAGAGAATCGCGTCTTCGCCAGGCTCGCCGCAGGGTGCCATCCAGTTCGCGGAGAGGCGAATCTGCGAAATGTCGCCGACATCAGCCGCCGCGAGGTTGGTGATCGCCTCTGCGACCGCCATGCGTCCGGAGGCCGGGCCGTCCAGAAGCGCGACGGGCGAGCGTTCGCCTGTCGCCATCGCCTGGCCTTCGAACGTCTTGTAGCCCATCGTCGTGACGGCGCAGTCGGCGGCTGGCAGCTGATACCTGCCGACCATCTGGTCGCGCGCGACACGTCCGGTGACGGTGCGGTCGGTGATCGTGATGAGGAACGTCTTGTCCGCGACTGCCGGGAGATGCAGAACACGCGCAAACGCGTCCATCGGCTTCACGCCCTCGAAGTTGAGCCCGGGGTGCGCCTTCTTGACGCGCTTCACCTTGCGGACCATGCGCGGAGGCTTGCCGAGGAGGACCTTGATGTCCATGTCGATCGGAGAGTCGCCGAAGTGAGAGTCGTTGAGGACGAGCTGTCCGTCACCAGTCGCGACGCCGATGAACGCGACCGGGCAGCGCTCGCGGCGGCAGAGCTCCTCGAAGAAGAAGCGAGCCTCAGGCTTGAGCGCGAGAACGTAGCGCTCCTGCGCCTCGCAGCACCAGATCTCCATAGGATTCATCGAGCGCTCTTCGTTGTGCACCTCGCGGAGCTCGAACTTTCCGCCCGTCGCCTCGACTAGCTCGGGGCATCCGTTGGAGAGCCCACCCGCGCCGATGTCGTGGATCGACATTATCGGGTTCGCCTTGCCGAGGTAGGAGCACGCGTCGATCACGCCCTGGCAGCGGCGCTGCATCTCGGCGTTTCCGCGCTGGACGGAGTTGAAGTCGAGAGCTTCGGAGTTGGTGCCCGTCATCATCGAGGACGCGGCGCCTCCGCCGAGGCCGATGCGCATGGCGGGACCGCCGATCTGGACGATCAGCGCGCCGACCTTGACGGGCTTCTTCTCGACCTGGCTGCGGCGGATCACTCCCATGCCGCCCGCGAGCATGATCGGCTTGTGGTAGCCGCGGAGCTCGCCCGCGATTTCGCCTTCGTACGTGCGGAAGAAGCCGCAGAGCTGCGGACGGCCGAATTCGTTTCCGAACGCCGCGCCGCCGATAGGTCCGTCGACCATGATCTGCAGCGGCGTAGCAAGGCGCGTCGGGAAGGACGCGAACTCGCGCTCCCAGGGCTGGGGAAAGCCGGGGATGCGGAGGTTCGAGACCATGAAGCCGCAGATGCCGGCGACGGTGCGAGAGCCCTGTCCGGTCGCGGCCTCGTCGCGGATCTCTCCGCCCACGCCCGTCGCGGCGCCGGGGAACGGGGAGATCGCCGTCGGATGGTTGTGGGTCTCGACCTTCATGAGCTGGTCGAGCTGGTCCTTCTTGAAGCTGTACGCGTTGGTCTTGGGATCGATCGCGAAGATGTCGGTCTTGAAGCCGGTGACGACGGCGGAGTTGTCCTTGTACGCGCTCAAGGTGTCCTGCGGACGCTTCTTGTGCGTGTTCTTGATCATCTCGAAGAGCGATTTGGGCTGCTTCTTCCCGTTGATGATGAACTCGGCGCCGAAGATCTTGTGGCGGCAGTGCTCGGAGTTGACCTGACCGAACATCACGAGCTCCGTGTCGGTCGGATTGCGCCCTGCGGCCTTGAAGCTCTTCGCGAGGTACTCCATCTCGGGCTCGGAAATCGCAAGGCCGATCTCGACGTTCGCCTCGCGGATGGCGTCGACGCCCTTCGTCATCACGTCATAGGTGCGGCCCGGCTTCGGGTCTGCGACGTCGAAGAGATCGGAAAGATCGTCGTATACGCCCTCGGTCATCTTGTCGTAGAGGGCGGACATCCACTTCGCGCCAGAGAGCGACGCCTTGAACGCCTCCTGCTCCGCGTCGGAACGCGCCGCCGCAAGCGAGACGAGGAAGCGGATGCCGCGCTCGACGCGCTTGACGGACTTGATGCCGCAGTTGCGGAAGATATCCGTCGCCTTGGAGCTCCACGGGCTGATCGTGCCCTTGCGGGGTGTCACGTAGAAGTCCGCGCCGTCGCAGTTCCCGTCCGCATTGAGGAGCGACGCCGCGCGCTCAAGCTCTACTACGTCGAACGCCTCGTCCGTAAGTTCAAGAGCATACACCCAACGCGCGTCAATGTTTAGGGGACCAAGCTCCGGGTCAATCTTCGCGATCGCTTCCCTGATCGCATCCATCCTGAAAGGCGAGTACGCCTCCGTGCCAAGCAGCAGAACCATCGTCAGAACTTCCTTTTGTGAAATGGAGCCGAGGGTCGGATTCGAACCGACGCGTCCTTGCGGATCCTGATTACAAATCAGGCGCAGTCAACCACTGTGCCACCCCGGCGGCTAATTGCCGTATATTATACCAAAAATTCCGCGCAGTTTCAGCGTAGAGGGCGACATTGCGCATAAGAAAAATAATTGTTATAATATATTCAACTGAAAATTGCACGAAACACAACCGGAAATATGAAGAAGATTGCCCTCGTAATCGAGAATTCGCGCGAATACGGACGCGGACTGGTCCGTGGCATCGCCGCGTTCGGACAGGAGCGCCGCGACTGGCTGCTCCGGCTCATCACCCCGGCCGACATCGAGGGCGCGTGCTCGCTGGACGGATACGACGGCGTAATCGCCCGAATCGCCGACACGCGCACGTGCCAGGCGCTCGCGAGATGCCGCAAGCCCGTCGTCGATGTATTCAGCCATTTCGAAGGCACTGGCTTCGTTCGCGTGGAGACAGACCACACGCGCGTTGGTCGGCTCGCGGCGGAATACTTCCTCACCAAAGGATACGAGTCCTTCGCCTACTGCGGCTTTTCGGGAACCGCGTACTCCGACACGCGCCGCGACGCGTTCGTCGCGCGGCTCGCACAGGAGGGACGCGACTGCGCGGTGTACGGACTGGACGAGCCGCCGGACGATTCGGTCGTCTTCAACGAGACTCCGGACAGTCCAAAGGACCCCCGCGCGCTTACGCGCTGGTTCCGCACGCTCAAATTCCCGACAGCCGTCTTCTGCGCGAACGACCTGCGCGCGCTGCAGCTCCTCCAGATTGCGAACGAATCGGGGATAGACGTCCCGAGGGACGCCGCGATTCTCGGCGTGGACAACGACGCTCTCCTCTGCACGTTCTCCACTCCGCCGCTCTCGAGCATCGACCCGAACGCGTTCGGCGTGGGACGCGCCGCGGCGAGGCTTCTGCAGGCGGCGATGGACGATCCGCCGCGCAAGAAGTCGCGGCCGCCCTTCCGCGTCGCGCCGGGCGAACTGATAGAGCGCGCGTCGACGGAGCACCATCCGGTGACCCCCGCGTGGTTTGCGGAGTCGCTCGTTCACATCGATCGGAACATCTCGCGTCCGATTTCCGCCGCAGATGTCGTCGACGCCGCGGGGAAGTCGTCAACCGCCGTCGAGAAGCGCTTCCGCGCGGCTTTCGGGATGAGCGTCGGGAAGTACATCCTCTCGATGAAGATGAAGGAGGCGGCCAGGCTCCTTTCGGAGGGCCGCCTCAGCGTAAAGGAGGTTGCCGCCCGCACGGGCTTCAACTCTCCGCAGTATTTCTGCCGTTCCTTCCGCGCCTACTTCGGGCGCTCCCCGCTGGAGCGCTAGACGCACGCAACGGAGATCTTCGCGGCGTGGCCGTTGAGGTCGGTCGCGTCCGCGGAGACTTCACCGAAGGAAAGCTCGACGGCAAGCGTCTCGCCCTTCACGTAGTCCGCGTGCGCCTCGAGCGCGGCGCGCATCTCGGCATCCGTCTCGACCTTCACGACGATGCGCTGCGTGACTTCGAAGTCCGCCTCCTTGCGCATCGACTGCACGTGGCTCACGAACTCGCGTGCAAGTCCCTCCGCGACGAGCTCAGGCGTGAGCGCCGTCTCAAGCGCAACAACCGTCGCGCCTTCGGAGGCGACGACGAGCCCCGCCTTGGGCGAGCGTGTGACAAGCACGTCATCGGCGGTGATCTCGACGCCCTCAACCGGAACGGACGGGGACTCCGGCGTCCCCGAACCCCGCCCGAAGAGTTTGTCTTCGCCAAACCCGCCCTTCGCGATAGCCGCTGCAACAGCCTTCATCTTCGGTCCGCACTTCTTGCCGAGAGTCTTGAAGTTCGCCTTGTAGCTGACCTCGCAGAGCTCCGTCTCGTCGGCGACGAACTGCACCGACTTGACGTTGAGCTCGTCCATGATGAGATCTTCAAGCCCCTTCACGTCGGCACCGGCGATGCGGATTGCGCTGAGCGGCTGGCGCACCTTGAGGTCGTTGTCGGCTCTCAGGCGGCGTCCAAGCTCGACAACCGTCTGCACTGCGGCCATGCGCTTTTCGAGCGGAAGGTCGCGCGCCGCGGCGTTCGCCGTCGGGAAGTCGCAGAGATGCACGGATTCAGGGTCGTTCGCGCCCTTGAGGTTGGTGTAGATTTCCTCGGCCATGAAAGGCGTGAACGGAGCCGCGACCTTCGAGAGCTGGACGAGCACGTAGCGAAGCGTCCTGTAGGCGCAGAGCTTGTCGCCGTCGTTCGTCGACTTCCAGAAGCGGCGGCGAGAGCGGCGGATGTACCAGTTCGTGAGATCCTCGACGAACTTCACGAACGGCCTCACCGAGCGCTGCAGGTCGTAGACGTCCATCGCCGCGGTAACGTCGGCGATGAGCGTCTCCATCGAGGAGACGATCCAGCGGTCGAGAACGTTGTCCGATTCGGGATAAACGACTTCAGCGTCGTTGAACCCGTCGACGTTCGCGTAGGTGACGAAGAACGAGTATGCGTTCCACCACGGAATGAGCAGGTCGCGCATGAGCTGCTTCACGCCGTTCTCGGAGAACTTGAGGTTCTCCGCGCGCACGACGGGCGAGTAGATCATGTAGAGGCGAATCGCGTCCGCCCCGTAGGTGTCGAGCATCTTCGTCGGGTCGGGGTAGTTCTTGAGGCGCTTCGACATCTTCTTGCCGTCCTCGGCGAGGACGAGTCCGTTGACGATGACGTTCCTGTACGGGCTCTTGTCGAAGAGGCACGTGCCGAGCACCATGAGCGTGTAGAACCAGCCGCGCGTCTGGTCAAGCCCCTCGGCGATGAAGTCGGCGGGGAAAAACTGGTCGATCAGAGATCGACCATCAGGACAGGGCGTCCCCGCGCCCCGCCCATGGTCGCCGCCTGCGGCGGCCTCGCCCATGTAGTGCTGCTGCGCATACGGCATCGAGCCCGACTCGAACCAGCAGTCGAGCACTTCGGGCGTGCGGTGGTATGTCTTGCCGTCCTTCTTGATGACGATCTTGTCGATGAAGTGCTTGTGGAGGTCGGTCACCTTCTCGCCGGAGAGCTCCTCGAGCTCCTTCGCCGAGCCGACGCAGATCATGTCGGACGGATCGTCGTCGTTCACCCACACCGGGATGCAGCTGCCCCAGAAGCGGTTGCGGGAGATGTTCCAGTCGCGCGCCTCCTCAAGCCAGTTGCCGAAGCGCTTCTCGCCGACGTAGTCGGGCGTCCAGTGCACACCCGCATTGTTCTTCGCGAGACGCTCGTGGAGATCCTCCACGCGCACGTACCACGCGTCGATCGCGCGGTAGATGAGCGGGGTGTCGGTGCGGTCGCAGAACGGATACGAGTGGACGATCGTCGCCTGATGGACGAGCTTCCCGCTCGCCTTGAGCATCTTGATGATGTCCTTGTCGCAGTCCTTGCAGAAGCGTCCCTTGAACTCGGGAACAGCGGCCGTGAAGGCGCAGGACTCGTCGAGCGGATCGACAAACGCGTTCATTCCCGCCTCGCGGCAGACGCGGAAGTCGTCCTCGCCGTACGCCGGCGCGATATGGACAAGACCAACGCCGTCGTCCGTCGTAACGTAGTCGTCGTTGAGGACGCGGAAAGCGCCCTCCGCCCTCTTGTCGGCGAAGTACGGGAAAATAGGCTCGTATTCGACGCCCTTGAGCGCCGTGCCCTTGAACTCCGCGACGACTTCGTACTGCTCCTCCTTCTTGAAGATGTGCGGAAGCCTCGCCTTCGCCATGACGTAGACGGGCCGCGCGTCGTCAGTCACGTCGCGCACTGCGACGTAGTCGATGTTCGCGCCCGCGCAGATCGCGAGGTTCTCGGGGAGGGTCCATGGAGTAGTCGTCCAGATCAGGAGATAGACGGTGGGCTCCTTCGCCAAAAGCGCCTTGAGCTCTTCGCTCGCGCCGGAGAGCGCCTTCGCCCTCACCGTCACCGTCGGGTCCTGGACATCCTTGTAGTTGCTGCCGGCCTCGAAGTTCGACAGCGGCGTCGAGAGCTTCCAGCTGTAGGGCATGATGCGGTGCGAGCGGTAGACGCGGCCCTGGTTCCAGAGCTGCTTGAACACCCACCACACGGACTCCATGAAGCCGAAGTCCATCGTCTTGTAGTCGTTGTCGAAGTCAACCCAGCGGCCCATGCGCGTCACCGTCTTGCGCCACTCGGAGACGTACTTGAGCACCATCGAGCGGCACTGCTCGTTGAACTTGTCGATGCCGAGCGCCTTGATCTCGTGCGCGCCCGATACGCCGAGCGCGTCCTGCGCGAGCGCCTCGATCGGAAGGCCGTGCGTGTCCCATCCGAAGCGGCGCTCGACATACTTGCCGCGCATCGTCTGGTAGCGCGGCACGATGTCCTTGATAGTGCCAGCGAGGAGATGCCCGTAATGCGGCAGACCCGTCGCGAAAGGAGGTCCGTCGTAGAACTTGTAGCGCTCTCCGCCCGCGTTCTTCTCCAGGGACTTCTTGAACGTCCCGCGCTCTTCCCACACCTTCAGAATGGCCTCTTCCATCTGCGGAAAGGCCACCTTGTTTGATACCGGCTTAAACATTTCTCTGCTCCATTTTGAAATTACTGCATCAGTCACTCGATCGTCGCGAGGACCTGTCCCTTGGTGACGGCCTTGCCGTGCTCCACGAGGAAGGTGATCTTTCCGGCGGCGGGCGCCTTGATCGGATTGAAGAGCTTCATCGCCTCGACAACGCACACCGCTTCGCCGGACTTCACCGCCGCGCCGTCCGCCGCCATCTGCGGCTTGCCGGGCGCGTCGCTCCTGTAGAACGTTCCGTTAAGCGGAGCGAGCACAGGCGTTCCCTTGACAGCCGTCTGCTGTCCGCCGGTCGCCTGTGCGCCCGAGCTTTCAACTTTCACACTTTCAGCCTTCCCAGCCGTCGCCTCCTGGTCGGCGGGGATCGGCCCGCCCTCCTTGCGCCACTTGAAGTATCCGAGCGCGACCTCCGGGAAGAGCGCATAGGAAAGGATGTCCTCCTCGGCCTTGATCGTGTTCGGTGGAAGCTCCGACGCGGCCTTCGCGAGACCGGGCTCGAGGAGGTCCGCAGGACGGCACGTGATCGGCTTGAGGGTGCCGCAGAGCTGCTTGCGGAGCTTAGGCGCGATGGGCGCCGGGGTGCGTCCGTAGTAGCCGGCCGCATAGCGCTTCGTCTCGTCCGTCACCATCGAGTAGCGCTTTCCGCTGAGGACGTTGAGGACGGACTGCACGCCGACGATCTGCGAGGTCGGGGTGACGAGGGGCGGATAGCCGAGGTCCGCGCGCGTCTTCGGCAGCTCCTCGAGCACCTCGGGAAGGCGGTCGAGAGCATCCTGCTGCGCGAGCTGCGAGCGGAGGTTGGAGATCATCCCGCCGGGGATCGCGTGAACGAGCACCCCGGCGTCCACCGGCTCGACCTTCGCGGTCGACGCCGGCTGGCGCTTCGCCTTGAGGTCCTTGAAATACGCGTTGATCTTCGTGAGCGCCGCGGTGTCGAGGTTGGTCTGGAAGCCCTCGGACTCGAGAATCACCTTCACGGACTCGACCGGCGGCTGCGAGGAGAACGACGAGAGCGTCGATATCGCGCAGTCGAAGCACCCTGCGCCCGCCTCCGCGGCGGCGAGGTACATCGCCGCGGCCATTCCGCTCGTCATGTGGGAGTGGATCTGGATCGGCATGTCGGGCAGCGCCTTCCTAAGCGCCGTGACGAGCTCGCGCGCCGCGCCGGGCGTGAGGATTCCGGCCATGTCCTTGATCGCGAGCGTGTCGATGCCCATCGCCTCCTGCTGCTTCGCGAGCTCGACGTACTTCTCGACGGTGTGGACGGGCGAGGTCGTGTAGCAGAGCGTGCCCTGGGCGTGCCCGCCGTACTTCTTGACGGCCTTGATGGCAGTCTCGAGGTTGCGGGGGTCGTTGAGCGCGTCGAACACGCGGAAGATGTCCATCCCGTTCTCGCACGCGAGCGCGACGAAGCGGTCAACGACGTCGTCGGGATAGTGCTTGTAGCCGAGGATGTTCTGGCCGCGCAGGAGCATCTGCAGGGGGGTCTTTTTGCAGACCTTCTTGATCTGGCGGAGACGCTCCCAGGGGTTCTCCCTGAGGAACCTCATGCACACGTCGAACGTCGCGCCGCCCCAGCATTCAAGCGAGTAGTAGCCCGCGTTGTCGATGGTCTCGGCGATCTTGAGGATGTCGTCCGTGCGCATGCGCGTCGCCCAGAGGGACTGGTGCGCGTCGCGGAGAGTGGTGTCGGTGATACGGATGATCGTCTGCTTCTTCATAAGTTTCAAGTTGAAGGTTTAAGGTTATTTGGTTAGATGCGGCCCACGTCTTTCGCGCCCCTCTCGCCCCTCACGCCTTTCGAGACATGAGGGGCATGGGTGTCGCGAGGGACATGAGTCTCAACCGCTTTGAATTTGTTGCCAGTAGTCATTTCTTGAAGAGGTAGATTTTGCTCTCGGTGCCGGAGAGGAGGCGGCCGATGTTTGCGCGGTGCTTGAAGATCACGAACGCGGCGATCGCCGAGACGAGGATGCACTGCGGCAGGTTCGCGCGCCCCTCGGTGCCGAGTATCGGGAACCACACGGCGACCATGAGGAACGCCGCCGCGGAGATGCTGCCGAGCGAGATGTAGTTGGAGCAGGCGAAGACGAGCGCGAAGAGCGCGAACGCAACGCCGACGAGCGCGGGAACGAGCCCGATGAGCATTCCGAACGCCGTCGCGACGCCCTTCCCGCCCTTGAACTTCATGTATGGCGTGAGCATGTGCCCTACGACGCACGCGACGCCGACGGCGAGCGGAAGCCACGAGGGATCGGCCGCGAAGCGCTTGGCGAGGAGAGTGGGGACGAGGCCCTTGAGCACGTCGCACGCGAAAGCGACGAGCCCCCACTTCTTCCCGACGGTGCGGAACACATTGGTCGCCCCGATGTTCTTCGAGCCGACGGTGCGCACGTCAACGCCGCGCGCCTTGCCGATGAGAAAGCCGAACGGGATGCCGCCGACGAGGTATGCGGCGGCTATCCAGGCAGCTATAGGTATAATTCGATCCATATTCTGTATATTATACCAAAAACTGCCCCGTCCTTGCGGACGCTACTTCGACTTGGCGGAGAAGACGAGTTCGCCGCCTTTCAGCACGTCCGCATGGCGAAGGACGCATCCCTCGACGGGGCGGCCACGGAACGACGCATCAGTCGCCCCCGGCGCGTCGCGCGTGACGACGAGCTTCCTGTCTCCGATGCGCACAACGAGCCTGTCGAATTGCGGCGACGCGGTGACGTATTCGCCTCCGCACGGATTGAAAGGATAGAACCCGAGCGCCGAGAAGACATACCACGCGCTCATCTGCCCGCAGTCGTCGTTCCCGCAGAGCCCGTCGCGCGTCGTGCCGTAGAAGCGCTCGAACACCTCGGCCACGCGCTCAGCGGCCTTGTCGGGCCTTCCGAGGAGCGAATAGAAGTAGATCACGTGGTGGCTCGGCTCGTTGCCGTGCACGTACTGTCCGATGAGGCCAGATATGTCCACCGGGCAGTCGCTGCCCTCGATCTTCTCGGGCGCGCGGAAGAGCGCGTCTAGCTTCTCGAGCATGGCGTCGCGACCGCCCATCGCCTCCTCGAGCCCCTTCGGATCCTGCATGACGTGCCAGGTGTACTGGAAGGCGTTCCCTTCGGTGAAGTCGTTCTCCGCTTCGGAGCCGTGCCCGAGGGCAAACGGATTGAACGGCTCGCGCCAGCGGCCGGACCTGTCCTTCCCGCGCACATATCCGCTCTCGACGTCGAAGACGTTACGCCAGCTGCGCGAGCGGCGCAGGAAGAACGCCGCATCATCCGCCTTGCCGAGGCGCTCCGCCATCTGCGCCGCGCACCAGTCGTCGTACGCGCACTCCATCGTGCGCGAGACAGACTCTCCGCGGATGACGTCGAAGGGATAGTATCCGTAGATGTCGAGGAGATCCCAGTCCTCCTTCCACCTCACATGCGGCGCGGTGAGGGTCTGCCTGACGCGGGCGTACATCGCCTCCCAGTCGCCCGGAAAGCCCTTCAGGAACGCGTCGACCACAACGGGAACCGAGTGCGTCCCGATCATGCACTGGTTGTCGGAGTCCCAAAGCGTCCAGATCGGCATGTATCCGTTCTTGTCGCAGTGGCGCGACATCGACTCGATAAACGGCACGACGTATTCCGGGCACAGCAGCGTGTACAGCGGATGCGCAGCGCGGAACGTGTCCCAGAGCGACATCGTCGAGTAGAACGGCTTCTCCCCGGCGTCGGAAATGAGATTCGGCTGGAAGAAGAGGTGGTAGAGCGAGGTATAGAGCGCAACGAGCCTGTCGCGCGGACCATCCGCCGCGACGCGCGAGAGCATCTCGCGCCAGCGCGACTCGGCGGACGCCTTCGCGGCGTCGAAATCCCAGCGCGGCATATCCGCCGCGATGTTGCCGACGGCCCCGGCGATAGAGGAGCGCGAGAGCGACACCTTGACGAGGACTTCCTCGGCGCCGTCGAACGTCCAGACGAATCGCGGGGGTAGCCCGTACCCGGGAGTGGGAATCACCTCCTCGGCCGACGGCTCGCGCGAAAGCTCGACGGCGAAGAACACGTCGCGCCGCACCCATCCGTCGCGCTGGAGGTGTCCGACGAGGAGCCCTTTCTCGCGCGGACGCACCTTGCTGCCGGTGACGCGTCCGAGCGCCCACATGGGGTCGAGCAGCACGCGCGGAGTGCCCTTCGCGAACCGGAAGCGGAACATGGCAGCGTGCTCGGACGCAGTCATCTCGGCAGTGACGCCGCCTTCAAGCTCGACGGAGTAGTATCCTGGCGTAGCCTTTTCGCTCGAGGGCTCAAAGGCGAGTCCGTCTTCCACTGGCGCGGCGTCGCCGGTGAACGGAAGTATTCCGAGGTCGCACAGATCGCCTCCACCTGTTCCGCTGAGGTGCGTCTGCGAGAAGCGCTTGATACGCTTGTCCCCGAACTGGTATCCGGAGCAGTGCTCCCAGCCCTCCAGACCGGTGTCGGGCCCGGGCTGGAGCATTCCGAACGGATACGCCGCGGCCGGCGTGGTGTGTCCGTTGCCGGACGTGCCTATGAACGGGTCTACGAACTCCACCGGGTCAACCGCAGCGGCGGCGACAGTGGCGGCGAGAAGTATGCTGAATGTCATTGTATTGAGATGACTCCGCGTCAGCGGACTCTAATGATGAACTGGTTGAGGCTGCTGTCGTACTCAAGCGCACCGAGGTCTGCGGCAGGCGACGCGCCGGAGCCTGTGAAGCGCGGCTTGCCGTATGCGTCTTTGTCGCCCCACGACTCGGCGTTGTACGATAGCGAAGCGTCAATTGCCGGGCCGCCCTTAAGGGGCATGGGCAAGAACGACTTAGAAAGGACGTCGGCGGTTATGTTCTTCAGCTTCGGGTCCTCGAGAATCGGCGTGCTGTCGGCGTCGTACGGATGCTCATCGTCGACGGGCGTGTTCCAGAGGATGGAGTTGTGGAGCTTGACATAGGCACCATCCCAGATTCCTTTAGCAGCGGAACCGAAGTGAAGCTTCGTGTCGTTGACGATGATAGAATCGTAGATATCGTTTTTGATATGCATCGCGGCGTATCCACCGGAGTTGCCCACCATCGTGCAGTTGTTCATGGCGACGGTGGTATTGTAGCCGTGGAACATGCCCTGCGTCGCGACGTTGCCCGCGAAGAGGGAGTTGCGGATGCGGACAGACGTTCCGCCGCTGATGCCGAACATGTTGAACGCGGTGTTCGCGATGAAGCTGCACCGATTGAACCTCGCGTTGCCCTCTTGGCGTATTGTGAGAATGGACGAGCGGTAGTAGTCGGAAAGGTATTCCGCATCGTACACCGCGCCAGCGTTGTTGGAGACGAACCGGCAGTCCTCGATGTCGAATGTCGCCGCGACGCCACCGCCGCCCTCGTTTGAGCCTTCCCTCGTAACGTCGCCGGCGAGAACCGAGAACGCGACGTCGTTATTCTCGAAGAGGCATTTCTTGGCGGTGAAGGAGGAGTTTTTCTCGCCCATGTTGCGGCAGTAGGCGACGGCGCGTCGGACCATTCCGGTGAAGACGCAGTCGACGGCCGTCACGGACGCGGCGTTCATGAGCTCAACGGCTCCGCCCGCGTCGTAGTTCGCCGTGTCCTGGGCAAACACGCAGTTTGTGAGCGAAACCGTCGTTCCGTTGGCGGAGACGATGCCGGCCGAGGTGTTGCGCAGGGAGATGAACGACACGGAAGACGCATCCCGGCCCTCGAAGGCAAACGCGTTCGCGGCGGAATTCTCCGCATCGAAAACGACGTCCTCAGGCTTCGTTTCGGAAGACGGATTCCATCCGCGCAGAATCCTGCCGGCCGTCCTAACGGGGAAGGAGACGACATCCGCCCCGTAGACGCCGGGCAGGATGCGTATTTCATCGCCCGCATCCGTAAGCGAGACAGCGTACGGTATTGACCCGAGCGGATGCGAAGCCGTGAGTCCCGCGCCGAACTCGTCGTAGCCCGATCCCGGACGCACAACAATGTATCCGTCATAGGCGGCGACGCGCACGGTGAGCGTCTTGCCTCCGCTCTCCTTGAACGTGCCCGCGGAGAGTGTGAGCGTGATCGAGTTGATTCCCGTTCCGCCGACGATGCTGAGCCGGCCGAGCGACGAGCCCGTGCCCACTTCGACGACGGGATCTCCGACAAGCTCGAGACGAGACGATCCTTCGCCCTCCTGCGAGGACGCCGAGAACGTTACGCGGACGGGCGTAACACCTCCCTCAAGTCCAAACGAGACCGGAATCTCAAGAATCTCATCCTTGGAAACATAGAAGTCAGAACTTCCCCCGATCGTGAACTCAAGCTCGGAGGTAAACACATCGATGAGGCTGCCGACAACCCCGGTCGAGCCTGCGTCGGAGATCACGATGCTCGAATGCTCCGGCGCGGTGGCCGCAACCTCGACTTCAATGTACGCCTCGGAGACTCCCTCCGCAAAAGTTATCTGCGCCGGGCCCGTGATGCCTTCACCGTAGGTGACGGAAGCCACAATCGCCCCTTCCACGTCCGTGCGGTGGGACACGGTTATGTGAAGCCTTGCGCTCGACCCCAGAATCGCGCCGACGAAGCCGGGAACGTCAAGCTCGAACGTCGGCACCGTCGTCGCATGGAAAAGCGACTCGTAGCAGCCTAGATCGGCGGCGGCGATACCGTCAAGGTTATTGTCCGCGACACGCGCGTTGCCGTCGACATCGAACGACCCGTGGACGAGCGAATCGCTGGAGGCGTCGATTACATAGCTCTGCGGACGCGGACGCACGTCGAACGCAGCGTTGGACGAGGAGGCGTCGGCGTTTGCAAGGGAAGGATCCTGAGTGAAGATGCCGCTGCTGTGCGATGAATCATATCCATCGCCGTCTTCGGACAGGTAGCGGACAGTGTTGACGAATCTGATGTTCGCCGCGCCGGAGCTCCAGCCTTCCTTGGCCTTGCGCGATGCCGGACCGTCCTTGTAGAAGATGCAGTTGTCGAACTCCGAGACGTGTGTGACATACCCCGCGTATCCTCCGCTGTTGCGGACGAACGTGCAGTTCGACCAGAGTACCTGGCAGTTGTAGCCGCACTGCATGGACGCGGTTACGTCGTTGTCGGCGAAAAGAGAGTTCCTGACGTTGTAGTTGAAGTTCTCTCCGCCGCCGCTGAAGCCGAAGAGTCCGGCTCCGTGGTTGCCGATGAAGCGGCATCCGTCAATCGTGACCGTGCAGCCACCGCAGTAGATTGCCGCGCTGTGCGCGCTGTCGTGTGGAACCCCCTCCGGCGCGGTATTGCCTTCGAACGTGCAGCGGTTCAGCGTGATGGTGTTTGCATCAGTTGAGAATATCGTGCCGCAGCGGTTGAAATAATCTTCGCCAACGGTATGAACGAGAGTGTTGCGCGAAAAAACGCAGTCGTTGAAAACAAGCGTCGAGTTAGTGTCGTCGACCTTGACGACGAACCTGCGTCCAGAGAGGTTGGAGAATTCGCATCCTTCGAAAGTCACGGAACTCGCGGCGCCGACGTTGGCCGCGAGCGCGTAGCCGTAGGCGTTGTCGGCGGACTGGGTGAACGAGCAGTTTTCAACGACGATTCCGCTCGAGCCGCCCTTCACGGACACGGCCTCATGAGTCGTGTTCATGAACGTGACGCCCGCGATCGACGAATCGGAAACTCCGTCGAACACGACTGCGCTCTCCGCCGCGTTGCCGGCGTCGAAGATGACCTCGGCGAGGTCGGCGGCGGAAATGTCGGCGCCGGACGGAACGGAAATCGGGAACGACCACCCATCCGCCGCGTCGTATCTACCAGCCTTGATGATGATCGGCTTGGGCATGGCCGCGATGACGGCAAAAGCCTTCTCCAGCGTCTTGATCGGATTTGCGGATGTTCCGTCGCCTGCAGTGTCGCTGCCGTCGTCATCGACATAGATGGCGTCAGTATGGACGACGGAGATGTTTGCGGTGGCCGTCGAAACGATTCCCGCGTTGTTGCGGGCGTGGAGCGTGACCGTTCCGGATCCGTATATCTTTTCCGGCGTAACCCACATGGACTCGATTCCGGAAACGTTGTCATAGGAGCCGTTGTCTATCGCCGCAACCGGTATTGCCGTTCCGTTAGTCTCGTCGATGTCGAAGGCCGCGTTCCTCGTAAGCACGGTCGGAACACTGGTCGAAAAGAGAAGAGTATTTCCTGCGACGCAATTCGTGGTATCGTCGTTGCTCAGCATCCAGAAATAAGGCGTCACGGCATGATCGGAAGTCAGATCGGACTGGACGGAATACGCGCCTGCCAGCTGCGGAGAGTAGTCCTGCCACCCGCCCGGATCGAGCGAGTCCTCGTCGGGCGACTCCGTAATCTGGTAAAAGATGGCTGAAGCGGAATACGGGACGTGGCAGATGCTCAAAGTCGGCGTGGAGAAGAACGAAGCAGAGCCAGTCACTGAATTCTGCATCTTGAATTCCGTCGGGTAGAGCGAATAGGTGACGCCGGTTAAGTCCGATCCCGCGCGAGGTCCGATGCGGACCTGGAGTCCGTCGCCGCCACCATCCTCCTGGAACTTGAGGAGTATGCAGTTCTCGCCCGGATGTAAAACGCCGTTGAAATTGTCGAAATTGCCGCCGTCGTATGCGTCCCTCTGCACTACGACCACACCGTTGTTCCACACCCACAGTCCGTCGTCATGGCGCGTCTGGTACTGGACCGGAAGGTCCGCCGTGCCAGGAACCTGGAGGTATATGCAGAGATACTTGTCGTAGTTGTCCCTGTCCTTGCCACTGCCGCCGGTAGTCCACGTATCGTCACCGGACGCGACAACGCTCCAGACAAGATATCCCTGGTTGGCAGCGTCGCCATGAGTCAGGAGTCCATTGTACGAAAGCCCGGGGTACGGACGCTGGTTCGCCTCCCCTCCGTGCTGGGCGAGGTAGTCGTGATGAAGACCGTACACGTCATCCCCGACCTTCTTCGCCAGATCGTCGTTGTTGTAGGTGGCACCAAGATGCAGGAACGCCCTTATCGGAACCCCTGCCGAGAAACTGCCCGACATCGGAACATCGGTGGCAGGTATCTCGTTGGCGAACGCAATAGACGCGCATAGCGCGGCAAAGACAACAATTGTTTTTTTCATTTTACCTCCATGAAAGTTTTACAGACTTTCATAAGTCAATATTACCATATCCAACGCGAATTGACAAGCGACCGCCGTCTGTTTAAAAAATTTTTCTCCGTCTGTTTTACGAAACAACGACGCAAGAAAGATGGGAAATATACTCGTGAAGTAGAGACACGCCACCTCGCGAGGTGGGCATGGGGTACCTCGCGAGTTGGGCATAGGGTACCTCGCGAGGTGGGTATGGGGTACCTCGCGAGGTGGGTATATAGCAGCTCGCGAGGTGAACTACATGCACCTCGCGAGCTGAGTTGAGACTATGGGCAATCGATTACGCGAAGAGCTTCGCGAGCTTCTCGAGCTGCGCGACCTTCTCCTTGTTCTCGGCGAGCTTGCGGCGCGCCTCGGCGACAACCGCCTCCGGCGCGTGCGCGACGAAGTTCTCGTTAGCGAGCTTCGCCTCGCTCGACTTGATGAACCCGGCGAGCTTCGCGAGCTCTCCCGCGATGCGCTTCGACTCGGCAGCCTTGTCGACAAGACCTTCGAGCGAAAGGTAGACAGTGCCGAACTTCGTGATCTTCGACGGCATCGCGAGATCGCTCCCCGCAGGCACGAACTCGACCGACTCGGCGCGCATCGCCTTCTTCAGCGACTCGACTTCGGCCTTTGCCTTCGGGTCGTCGGTCGCGACGGTCGCCTTCACGAACGTCGCCGGCGGGACCTTGTACTCGGCCCGCAGCGCGCGGATCGCCGTGATCGCCTCGCGCTTCGCGTTGACGAACTCGTAGTTCTCCTCGGTCACGCCCCACGCCGCCTTCTCGGCGTCCGTGTAGCCCTCGGGGAACTTCTGCAGCATGATCGTCTCGTCGTCCTTGAGGAACCCGAGCTGGTGCGCGACCTCCTCGGTGACGAACGGCATGTACGGATGGAGGAGCCTGAGAGCCTTCCAGAAGACGTCGCGGAGAATCGCGACCGACGCGGCCTTGTTCGGCGAATCCTTCACGTACTCCACGTAGCCGTCGCAAATCTGCGTCCAGAAGAAGTCGTAGACGGCGAGCGCCCCGTCCTGGATGCGGTACGCCTCGAGGATCTCGTTGACCTTGCGGCAGGCGAGGTCGGCGGCGTAGAGGATGTGGCGGTCGTCGGCGGAGAGATTGGAAAGGACGGGGACTCCGGCGTCCCCGAACCCCTCCTGCGGAAAGGCCTCCATCTGCATTTGCAGGAACTTCGCCGCGTTCCAGATCTTCGTCGTGAAGTTGCGTCCGATCTCGAACTTCTCCTTGTTCACCTTCGTGTCGCACTCGAGCGACGTGATGAGCGCGATGGAGAAGCGCAGAGCGTCCGCGGAGTACTGGTCGATGAGCTCGAGCGGATCGAGCGAGTTGCCCTTCGACTTCGACATCTTCGAGCCGTCCGCCGCGCGGACGATGCCGTGGATGACGATGTTCCTGAACGGCGGCTTCTTCATGAAGTGGATGCCGGCCATCATCATGCGGGCAACCCAGAAGAAGATGATGTCCTGCGCCGTCACGAGGTCGCTCGTCGGATAGTAGTACTCGAGGTCCTTCGTCTTCTCGGGCCAGCCGAGGGTCGAAAAAGGCCAGAGCCACGACGAGAACCACGTGTCGAGAACGTCGGGATCCTGCTCGAGGTCGGCGAGCGTAAGCGCGGCGTTGCCTGTCTTCGCCTTCGCCTGCGCGAGCGCCTCCTCGGCGGTCTCCGCAACGAAGACGTCGTCGCCGAGGTAGTACGCGGGAATCCTGTGGCCCCACCAGAGCTGACGGGAGATGCACCAGTCCTGGATGTTCTCCATCCAGTTGAAGTAGATCTT